>JAHYYM010000001.1:0-43259 GCA_019424985.1 Collinsella sp.
GCAACGCGTTGCGCTGAGTCCTGAGGCTGTTGCAATGAAAATGAGAATCAAGGCTGGCGGGCCGACATCTACCGTTCGCCAGCCCGATGGTCCCCGGGGCGGGGAGAGCGCTATAATGCATTCTGCATCTTGGATTGTTACTCCTGTGTGGAGGCATGCCCAAGAGCAATACAACACGGATTGTTACGTAAGGCATGACCGCAATAGCACTGCTATTGGCTATCATGCCTTTTTCTGTGAGTGTTCTTGAAAGGAGGTTCACCATGCTTGCAATTAAAAAGCTTAACAACAACGCGGTTCTTTGCCGTGACGGACAGGGGCGAGATGTCATCGCCATGGGCAGGGGCGTCGGTTTCGGCGGAGATTTTCCTCGAGAGCTCCCTCTTTCTAAAATCGAGCATACGTTTTACGACATTGATCCTAAAGGACAAGATGTCATGAGGGATCTTCCCTCGGATATCGTGATGTTTGCGGCGAAAGTTATGGACATCGTTGCCAACGAACTGCCCTACGACCTCTCGACCAATGCGACGCTGTTCATGGCTGATCACCTGTCGTTTGCCGTTGCGCGAGCCCAAAAGGGGGTCCGCATCGCGATGCCTCTTGCCTATGAAGTGCGGGAGACGTATCCGAAGGAATACAAGGCTGCCCAGTTTATCGTCATGCGACTCGAGAAGGAGCTCGGAGAGCGGCTTCCCAAGGATGAGATTGCCAGCATTGCCATGAATCTCGTCAATGCGCGGGTTGTTCAGGCCATCGAGACCGCGAGCAAACCCACCAAGCAGTTTGACGATATGCTAGAAGATGTCACTGAGATCGTCGAGAGTGATTTTCGCATCATCGTTGACCGCGATTCCTACGATTTCACTCGCTATGCCACGCATCTGCGGTACCTGTTCAAGCGCATTCAAGCCGGCGAGTCGCTGAACAGCGCCAACATGCAGATGTACAAGAACTTTCGTGAGGAGTTTCCGCAGTTGGCAGAGTGCGTGAAGCATATCGGTTCCTATTGTCGTGAAACGTGGGACGCCACGCTCTCCGAGGAGGAGGAACTCTATCTGATGATCCATCTCAACCGGATCATCTCCAAAAAAGGATTGTAACCCGTAGCCATTCGGGGCATGACCTTTGCCGATTCGAACAGTAAGCCAAGATTGTGCAAAGGAGCCAATGATGGCAAATTACAAAAAGGTGGCAGAGCAGATTCTCTCCACTGTGGGCGGGGCGGAAAACGTGGCTTCGGTTACGCATTGCATGACGCGCCTGCGCTTCAACCTCAAGGATGAAAGCCTCTCGAATGATGAGAAGCTTGAGGACATCTCGTCTATCATCAGCGTCGTGCACGCCGGAGGGCAGGTGCAGCTGGTGGTCGGGCCCACGGTCGACAAGGTCTACGACGAGGTTTGTAAGCAGGGCGGATTCGAGGTCACGGTATCGATTGACGAGGAACTCGATGGCCCTCAGCTTAGCTGGAAGGAGCGCTTGGCGCCCAAGCACCTCTTCAATCAGCTGCTCGATGCCGTGAGCGGCGCTATCACCCCGATCCTTCCGATCTTTTGTGTCGCCGGTATCTTCAAGATGCTCGTTATTCTGTTTGGGCCCGAAGGCGCCGGTTTTATGTCCGAAACGAGCGACCTGTATCGGATCCTTTCCCTGGTGGGCGATGCGGCGTATTACTACTTCCCGGTGTTTGCCGCCTATAGCTCGGCTAAGAAGTTCAAAACGAGTCCTGTGCTGGCACTGCTCATCGCTGTTGTGATGATTTATCCCGACATGCTCGTTATTGTTGAGGACGGAAAGCCTTTCAGCGTCTTCGGCATCCCCATGCAGCTCGTCAACTACACCCAGGCTGTTCTTCCGGTCATCTTGATCACCTGGGCCCAGTCCTATGTTGAGCGCTTCTTTAAGAAGATCTCGCCTGATATGTTGCGCATTCTGATCGTACCCGTGGGTACGGTGCTCGTGATGTTGCCGGTCGCGCTGTGCCTCTGCGGCCCTGCCGTCCAATTTGTCATGGACCTTGTGGCCGATTTCATCATTTGGCTCGCCTCTGTTGCCGGTCCCGCTGCGACCGCGGTTATCGGCGCATTCTGGAATCTGATCATCGCCACCGGCATGCACGTGCCGATCTATACCGCCATATTGCCCGCCGCGCTCCAGAACGGTTACGACGCCATCTTATACCCCGGCACCGCGGTTGTAGCCTACACCACGCTTGCCATCGCGCTCGCCTATGGCCTGCGCGCTAAGGGCAAGGAGAGTCGAGCCACGGGCTGGAACTTGTTCATCACCTATGCCTTCGGTCGCGTGAGTGAGCCCATCATCTACGGCATCCTGTTTCGCGACAAGAAGGCTCTTGCCTGGAACATGATTGGTGGTGCTGTCGGTGGTCTGCTGGTAAGCCTTCTTCATGCCAACGTCTATATCTTCACTGGCGTTGGTTTCCCATGGATGAACGTGCTCATGTTTGCTCAGGATATCATCCCTGGCACCATCGGGTGTCTTGCTGGCGGTGCCGTGACGTTTGCGTTGGCGATGATTTTTGGATTTGAAGGACAGGAGAAGATGCCGTTGAAGTCCAAGAGCGGCGATTCTGAGGCCGTTGAATCCGTCGAGGCATAAGAGGCTACTACACAAATATGCTCCCCAGCCGTTGCGCGGTCCGACCCCTTGGCCGCGCAACGGTACTGTGCTGTTGCGCGGCACTTGCCGAGTCCGTTGCGTTCGACAGTGTGGGCCGGGAATTTGATAGAAAGGACGACACCATAATGTTTAGAGAAGATTTTTTATGGGGCGGGGCTCTGGCTGCAAACCAGTGCGAGGGAGGATGGAACGAAGGCGGTCGCGGTTTAGCCAATTCCGACATGCTGCCGTTTGGCGATCAACGCATGGACGTCATGCGGGGAGACCTTGATCCGCGTGCGTTGGCACCCGACAGCTTCTATCCCGCTCGCAAGGGCATTGATTTTTACCATAGGTACAAGCAGGATATTGAACTGTTTGCCCAGATGGGTTTTAAATGCCTGCGCTTATCAATCGCCTGGAGCCGCATTTTTCCCAAAGGAGACGAAGCCGAGCCCAATGAAGAAGGCCTTGCCTTTTACGAGGATGTTTTTAGGACGTGTCGCGCGCATGACATTGAGCCTTTGGTGACGCTCAACCACTATGATGTCCCCATGCATCTCGTCGATGCGTATGGCGGATGGCGCGATCGCAGGTTGGTCGACCTGTTCGAGCGATATTCGCGTACCGTGTTCGAGCGCTATCGGGGATTGGTCAATTATTGGCTGACCTTTAACGAGATCAACATCATGACGCAGGCGTGCTTTATGGCGGCGGGGATCATCTTCGAGCAAGGGGAGAATCGCTATGCAACGGTTCACACGGCCGTGCACCATGTATTGGTTGCGAGCGCCCGTGCGGTCGGGGCGTGTCATGAACTGTGCCCTGGGGCGAAGATCGGTTGCATGCTCAACGCAGGTGTCTTCTATCCGGCTACATGTGATCCGGACGATGTGCTGGCTGCGCAGGCTGAGAATCGCAGCCATTACATGTTTACCGACGTCCAGGTGCGCGGTGCGTACCCGAGCTATGTTCTCAAGGAATACGCCCGCCATGGTTTTGAGGTGCCCTATCGGGATGATGACCGCGAAGTACTGGCTGCAAACCTGGTCGATTTCGTCTCGTTTTCGTATTACTCGACGCGCGTCGCAAAAGCGCATGCGGAAGGTCAGTTCGATTCGAACCTTCTTCGCTCGGCGCCTAATCCGTATCTAAAACAGGAGCCTTGGGGGAGGTTTATCGACCCCAAAGGGCTGCGCGTCACCATGAATGAAATCTGGGATCGCTATCAAAAGCCGCTGTTCATCGTCGAAAACGGTTTGGGTGCTCCTGATGTGCCGGAAGATTCGGGTGAAATAGAAGACGACTATCGAGTTGAATACCTGCGGGCCCACATCGAGGCGATGAGGGAGACCGTCGAGCTCGACGGGGTGGAACTCATGGGATATACCTGTTGGGGCCCGATCGATTTGGTTTCGGTCGCCACAGGACAGATGCGTAAGCGCTACGGGTTTATCTATGTCGATCGAGACGATAGCGGTGCGGGCTCGTTTGAGAGACGTAAAAAGAAAAGCTTCGAATGGTACCGACGCGTAATAGCAAGCAATGGCGAAGACCTTGCGTAATAACGTTAAGATGGACAAATGCGCCCGTTGGGGGAATAGTCGTGCCACTTCGCTTGACAACAGGCTAAACTAGCTAATAAACATTTACTATTCTGTTTAGATTGAATTTGCGGTCGTTTAGTTGCCGAGCCACGGGGCGGTCAAGCCACGATGCTCGGCCGCGACCGATGCTAGGGGGAACGATGGCTAAAGCAAGCGTCCGCGAGATCAGCCGCATTACCGGCTTTTCGCCCGCAACCGTGTCCAACGCGCTCAACCGCAAGCGCAGCGTGAGCGAGGAGACCGCCAAGGTCATCCTGGAGTGCGCGCAGTCGCTTGGCTATCAGCAGTCGACGCAGCTCGAGAGCATCCAGTTTGTGCTTGCGCGCAAGACGGGCGCCATCCTGGACGAGAGCACCTTCCATCCCGCGGTCATCGAGGGCGTGGAGCGCCAGGCGCGTCGCCACGGCATGAGCACGAGCTTTGTCTCGCTCGACTTTAGCGACCTGGACGCCGTGCGCCCGCAGGTCGAGGGCCTGATCGCCGACCCGTCGGCCGCCATCGTGCTGATGGGCACCGAGCTGGGCGAGGAGGACTACGCCCTGTTCGCCGACGCTGCCGCCCACCTGATTGTGCTCGACGGCTGGAGCGATCGCCAGTACTTCGATGCCGTAGTCATCGCCAACACCGATTCGGTGCTGCGTGCCGTGGATTACCTTATCGAGAAAGGCCACAGGCAAATCGGCTATCTGGCGGGCGACCTTCGGATCCGCAACTTTAAGGACCGCGAGCGCGGCTATCGCCAAGCGCTTGAGGACGCGGGCCTCGAGGCCAATCCGGCATGGCGTGTCACGTTGGGCACCACGCTCGAGGGTGCCTATCGCGACATGGGCGTGTGGCTCGACAACGTCTCGCGCGACGATCTGCCGACGGCTTTCTTTGCCGAGAACGACGTGCTCGCCGTGGGCGCCATGCGCGCGTTCAACGAGCACGGTATTCGCGTGCCCGAGGATGTCTCGATCATCGGCTTTGACGACCTGTCTTTGGGCGCCTTCTCCAACCCGCCGCTCACCACGGTGCATGTTCCCAAGCACGAGGTGGGCGAGATCGCGGTGCGTCGCCTGGTGGGCAACATCCGCAACCCCAAGAGCTATACCTGCAAGACGGCCGTGTCGACCTACTTTGTCGAGCGCCAGAGCGTGTGCGAGATCTAGGCGAAGAAAACGCCGGGGCGCAGGGCGGCAAAGCTCGCTAAGGCAGCCATATCTAACGCTACTAAGAGAGGGTCCTTCGGGGCCCTCTTTTTGTTTCCCTTGTATGTTCAGTTTGTTTACATACCGTTTAGGCTGATTTCTCTACCGTTTACGGGACTTTCGCGCTAGACTATTAAACAAAAGAGTAAAACATTTAGTAAACAGAACAAAACGAAACATGCGTCTGTTTACTGAACATGTGATTAGGGGAGGACGTACATGGACAAGATCAAGCTCGGCTTTGTGCCCACGCGCCGCAGCATCTTTAGCGCGCCGGACGCAATCAAGTATCGCGGCCTGACGGCTGATCGCCTGCGCGAGATCGGCGTCGACATCGTGGATATCGACGACATCAATGAAGAGGGCCTGCTGTTCGACGACAGCCATATCGAGCCCATCGTCAAGAAATTCCGCGCCGAGGGCGTCGATGGCATTATGCTGTGCCACGCCAACTTTGGCACCGAGTACGTTTGCGCTCGCCTTGCCCGCGAGCTCGGTCTACCCGTACTGCTGTGGGGTCCGCGCGACGAGCGCCCCGAGCCCGACGGCACACGCCTGCGCGATAGCCAGTGCGGCCTGTTCGCCACCGGCAAGGTCCTGCGCCGCTTCCAGGTTCCCTTCACCTACATGACCAACTGCCGCCTGACCGACCCCGAGTTCGAGCGCGGCGTTTGGGACTTTTTGGCCGTTTGCAACGTGGTCAAGACCTTCAAGCACACCCGCATCCTGCAGATGGCCACCCGTCCGTTCGACTTCTGGTCGATCATGTGCAACGAGGGCGAGCTGCTCGAGAAGTTCAACATCCAGCTTTCGCCTATCCCCATGACCGAACTTGTCCAGGCTGTGCGCGACGCCCAGGCCGACGAGCAGGCCATGGCCGCCATGCTTGCCCACATCAACGACAGCTTTGAGATCTGCATCCCCGAGGACAAGGTCCCCGCGGTCGCCGGTCTTGCCATCGCCATGAAGCGCTTGGTCGAGAAGTATGGCTGCAACGCCGGTGCCATTCAGTGCTGGAACGCTCTGCAGGACGAGCTGGGCATTATGCCCTGCGCCGCCAACGCCATCCTCAACGAGATGGGCATTCCTATCGTATGCGAGACCGATATCCACGGCGCCATCACCGCGCTGATGGTCGAGGCCGCCGACCTGGGCCGTCACCGCGGCATGTTCGCCGACTGGACCGTGCGCCATCCCGATAACGAGAACGGCGAGCTGCTGCAGCATTGCGGCCCCTGGCCCTGCAGCTGCGCGGCCGTCAAGCCCAAGCTCACCTACCCGCTGGCTTTCGATCACCCCGGCGCGCTGACGGCCGAGGCCAAGCACGGCGACCTCACCCTTGCCCGCTTTGACGGTGACAACGGCGAGTACTCGCTGCTACTGGGCAACGCCCGCGGCATCGACGGCCCGGCCGGCATGGGCACCTACCTGTGGGTCGAGGTCGACAACCTCAAGCGCCTCGAGGCCAAGATCGTCGAGGGTCCCTACATCCACCACTGCGTCGCCATTCACGCCAACGTGGTGCCGGTGCTCTATGAGGCGTGCAAGTACATCGGCATTGCCCCCGACTTATACGACCCGATTGAAGAAGACGTCAAAGCCTACCTGCGAGGAGAGTAGAAATGGCAACTATCGAAGAGCTTGAGTCCCTGCGTTGGGACCTTCGCCGCGATTGCGTCGATATCATCATGGCTGGCGCCGGCGGCCACATCGGCGGCGACATGTCGGTGATTGACGCCCTCATGACCCTCTATGCCAACCACCTCAACATTTCGCCCGAGACCGTCGACGATCCCAACCGCGATCGCTTCGTGCTCTCCAAGGGCCACGCCATGGAAGCCTACTACGCGGTGCTCTGCCACGAGGGCTATCTTGACCTCGACGACGTCAAGGCCCGCTTCTCCAAGTTCGGCAGCCCCTACATCGGTCACCCCAACAACAAGCTCAAGGGCATCGAAATGAACTCGGGCTCGCTGGGCCACGGCCTGCCCGTGGCCGTGGGCATGGCGCTCGCCGGCAAGATGGACGGCCGCGATTACCGCGTCTACACCATCATGGGCGACGGCGAGCTTGCCGAGGGCTCGGTCTGGGAGGGCGCCATGAGCGGCGGCAACTACCAGCTCGATAACCTGTGCGCGCTCGTGGACCGCAACCGCCTGCAGATCAGCGGTAGCACCGAGGACGTTATGAAGCAGGACTCGCAGGAGGAGCGCTGGGCCGCCTTCGGCTGGAACGTGCTCTCCATTCCGGGCAACGACGTCCAGGCCATCGACGCCGCGCTGACGCTGGCCGCCGAGACCAAGGGTAAGCCCACGGTCATCATCCTCAACACGGTGAAGGGCTACGGCTCGCCGGTTATGGAGGACAAGGCCTCCTGGCATCATCATCTGCCCAACGATGAGGAATATGCCCAGATCATCGCCGATTTCGCTGCCCATAAGGAGGCCATCAATGGCTAACAAGATCGCCAATCGCAAGGTTATCTGCGACACGCTGCTCGAGGCCGCGAAGACCGATAAGGACATCGTCGTCCTGTGCTCCGACTCCCGCGGCTCCGCGTCGCTCACGCCGTTCTTTGATCAGTATCCCCAGCAGTCCGTCGAGGTCGGCATTGCCGAGCAGGACCTGGTGAGCATCGCCGCCGGCATGGCTTCGTGCGGCAAGAAGGCCTGGGCCGCCTCGCCGGCGTCCTTTGTGACCACGCGCTCGTATGAGCAGTGCAAGGTCGACGTCTCGTACTCCAACACCAACGTCAAGCTCATCGGCATCTCGGGCGGCGTGTCCTACGGCGCCTTGGGCATGAGCCACCACTCCGCGCAGGATATCGCCGCCATGAGCGCGATTCCCAACATGCGCGTGTATCTGCCGAGCGACCGCTTCCAGACCGCCGAGCTCGTGCGCGCCCTGGTCAACGATAACAAGCCGGCCTACATCCGCGTGGGGCGCAACCCGGTCGAGGACGTGTATACCGAGGACGAGTGCCCGTTCCAGATGGACCGTGCCACCTGGGTTCGCCGCGGCACCGATGTGACGCTTGTCGCCACCGGTGAGATGGTCCGCCATGCCGTGGATGCCGCCGATTTGCTGGCCGAGCAGGGCATTTCGGCAACGGTGCTCGACATGTACTGCGTCAAGCCGCTCGACGCCGAGGCCGTGATTGAGGCCGCCGGTGCCACGCGCGCCGTCGTGACGGTCGAGGAGCACAGCCCCTTCGGCGGCCTGGGTTCTATGGTCGCGCAGGTGGTGGGCGAGCATTGCCCGCGTCCGGTCAAGTGCCTCTCCCTGCCCGACGCGCCGGTCATCACCGGCACGAGCCCCGAGGTCTTTGCGCACTACGGCCTCACCGGCGAAGGCATTGCCAAGACGGTCGCCGAGTTCCTCGGCAACTAGTAGAAACAGACGCTGCGCGGCCGCCAAGCACCGCACCTTGCCGTTCAAACCGTCGCTTGCGTACACAGAGTACGCGGCGCTCCTCTTTCACGGCAATCTGCGGCACTTGACGGCCGCTCGCTCCTTGTCCGTCGGGTCGTCTTCGATTTGGCGGAAGGAATGGGAGAGTACATGAGCAAATACATCATCGGAATCGATCAATCCACGCAGGGCACCAAGGCGCTGCTGGTGGACGAGGGCGGTCATTTGATTCATCGTGCCGATCGCTCGCACCGCCAGATTGTCAACGAGGCCGGCTGGGTGAGCCATGATCCGGCCGAGATTGCCGCTAATGTTCTGGCCGTGGCGCGTGCCGTGGTGGAGGAGACCGGGGTCGATCCGGCCGACGTCGCCGGCATCGGCATCTCCAACCAGCGCGAGACCACCGTTGCATGGAACCGCACGACGGGCGAGCCACTGTGCGACGCCGTGGTGTGGCAGTGCGCCCGCGCCCGCGAGCTGTGCGACGAGCTGACCGCGCGCGAGGGTGTGGCCGAGCTGGTGCGCGACACGACGGGCCTGGTGCTCTCGCCCTACTATCCGGCGGGCAAGATGGCCTGGATCCTTGCGAACGTTCCCACGGCTGCCGAGGCCGCGGCGGCAGGCGAGCTGTGCCTGGGCACCATCGATGCCTGGGTGGTCTGGACGCTCACGGGCGG
Source organism: Collinsella sp. (assembly GCA_019424985.1). Lineage (GTDB taxonomy): Bacteria > Actinomycetota > Coriobacteriia > Coriobacteriales > Coriobacteriaceae > Collinsella. Next base: position 9,508 of record JAHYYM010000001.1, read on the forward strand.
CGCGGAGTTTCGCTGCGACTGGTCCAATGCCAGCCGCACGCAGCTCTTTGACCTGCGCCGTGGCTGCTGGAGCGAGCCGGTGTGCGAGGCCTTTGGCGTCGACGTGGCCTGCCTGCCGCAGGTGACCGATTCCGATGGCCTGTTCGGCATGACGGACCTGGGCGGCTTTTTGCCGGCGCCCGTGCCCATTCACGGCGTACTCGGCGACAGCCATGCCGCCTTGTTTGCCCAGGGCTGCCATAGCCGCGGCATGGCCAAGGCGACCTATGGTACCGGCAGCTCGGTCATGATGAACGTCGGCGACGAGTTCGTTGCCAGCTCGCACGGGCTTTCGAGCTCGCTTGCGTGGCGTATGGACGGTGTGACCGAGTATGTGCTCGAGGGCAACGTGAGCTACGCCGGCGCCGTCAAGACGTGGCTGCGCGACGACCTGGAGCTCATCAACAATCCCGAGGAAGTCACCGACCTGTGCTACGCCGCCAATCCGGCGAGCCGCGTCTACTTTGTGCCGGCGTTTACCGGCTTGGGCGCGCCGCACTGGGCGAGCGATGCCGAGGGCTGCGTCTTTGGCATGACGCGCACCACGGGCCGTGCGGAGTTCGTAAAGGCCGCCGATGAGTCGATCGCCTATCAGATCTTCGACGTCATCGATGCGATGGTCGAGGATTCGGGTGCGGCGCTGGCCGAGCTTCGTGTTGACGGCGGTCCCACGCGCGACGCGTACCTGATGCAGTTTGAGAGCGACTTGGTTGGCTCGCCCATCCGCATCGCGAGCAACGACGAGATGAGCGGCCTGGGTGCGGCCTGGGCCTGCGGCATTGCGCTGGGCATGTACACGCGCGATGTCGTCGACGTCTACGGCGCCCGCGGCATCGTGGAGCCTGCCATGCCTGCCGACGTGCGAGCCAAAAAGATCGCCGGCTGGCGCCATGCCGTGAAATCTACAATCGCGTACACCGCCTAGAATGATATTTCTGGGACGGGGATTAAATAATCACTCGGTCCTCGTCCCGCGTAGCTCATTTGGGACGGGGCTTTTTTGACTGCTATTATTGGTGACGATTGTTGTGACCAGCTAAAAGAGCCCCGTCCTAAATTGACTACCGAGAGGATCTGCCATGGAGCGCATCGCGAGTTTTTCCGTTGACCATCTGCTGCTCGAGCCCGGCGTGTATGTGAGCCGCATCGACCGCGATCCGGCGACCGACGCCGCCGTCACCACCTTTGACCTGCGCCTGACCACACCCAATAAGGAGCCGGTCATGAACACGGCCGAGTGCCACACGATTGAGCATTTGGGCGCGACGTTCCTGCGCAATCATGCCGAGTGGTCGAGCCGCATTGTCTACTTTGGGCCCATGGGCTGCCGCACGGGCTTTTACCTCGTCGTTTTTGGCGAGGTGACGAGCGAGGAGATCTTGCCGCTCGTGCGTGAGCTGTTCGAGTTTGTCGCGGGCTTTGAGGGCGATGTCCCCGGTGCTGCTCCCGAGGAGTGCGGTAACTACCTGGACCAGAACCTCCCCATGGCAAACTGGCTTGCGCGTCGCTATCTCGACCGCGACCTGGCCGATATCGACGAGAAGCACCTGCACTACCAGCAGGCGTAAGGGCTTTATCGCCCAAAGCGCGCACATTGGGCGCCTTCGCTTATGCGGGGCGCCTTTTTGTTGAGTGGTCGGGACGAGCGTTCAAAATCGCTCATGCTTGTTCTAGAATGTTCGTATAGTCACATTTACGAACAGGAGCGAACATGCATATCTATTCTGTCAACGATCCCGAGTTCAAATCCTATGGCAACGTTTGGGATGACGTTCCGTCCGAGCTCACGTCGCCCGTGCTCGAGGCGCTCTCTGCCACGCCCATTCCCGAGGGCAGCAAGTACGTAGCAAGCGCGTCGGAGCTCGAGGGCGTCAAGGGTGCCGACAAACTGGGCTTTCTCATGTTTGGCGGCCGTCCTTTCCAGCTGGGCTGGTGCAACGGCCACAACACGCAGCTCAACTGCCTGGAGTATCACCGCGCCAGCGAGTTTAACCTGGGCGCCCGCGACTTTATCCTGCTCGTGGCGCATCGCTGGGAGATCGAGGACGGCAAGCTCGACACTGCGTGCGTCAAGGCGTTCCGCGTGCCGGCGGGTACGGTCGTCGAAGTCTTCAACACCACGCTCCACTACACGCCCTGCATGGTCGACGACGGCGGCTTCCAGGTGATGGTGGCGCTGCCGGCGGGCACCAATGGCCCGCGCCCCGAGGCCGCAGCCGACATGCCCGCCGCCGGCGACAGCTACTGCTACTGGAAGGCCGACAAGTGGGTTCTCTGCCACGCCGATAGCCCCAAGGCTGCCGAGGGCGGCTACGTGGGCCTCGTCGGCAAGAGCCTCGACATCGCCTGCGACTAGCATCTTCCGTCTCGATTTGTAACATCTAGCGGGCTAAATCGTCTCTACCTGTTACAGATTTAGACAAACTGCGGGGGACTGCCCGAAAATCTCGATCTGTAACACCAAGCCCGGTTTTGGCTGCCTACCTGTTACAGATCGAGACAAACCGCCCCAATCCGCCGCAAAGGTGCCTGTCCCCTTTGTGGTGGTTGGCGGTTTGGGCGGGCAGGTATCAAAAAGTGTCAGACGGGGGCGGCTGCCGGGCGTCTGTGCGCGAAAAGAAGTGCCGACCTGCGTCGTTGCCGTTGAGTAGCGCGCTGCTTACGGGGATACTGAAACCACGACAAACAGCGTGTGAAAGGATTGATGCATGGCTTTCCGTAAAGACTTCCTGTGGGGCGGCGCGACGGCTGCCAACCAGTGCGAGGGCGCTTACGACGTGGATGGCCGCGGCCTGGCCAACGTGGACGTGGCGCCGCACGGCCCCGAGCGCTATGCGGTGGTCTCCGGCCAGCGCAAGATGCTCGACTTCGAGGACGGCTATTACTACCCCGCGCAGACCGGCATCGATTTCTATCACCACTACAAGGAGGACATCGCCCTCTTTGCCGAGATGGGCTTTAAGACCTTCCGCATGAGCCTGGCCTGGACCCGCATCTTCCCCAACGGCGACGAGACCGAGCCCAATGAGGCCGGCCTGGCCTTCTACGAGGACGTGTTCCGCGAGTGTCAGGCGCACGGCATCGAGCCGCTTGTGACCATCACGCACTTCGACTGCCCGATTCACCTCATCAAGGAGTACGGCGGCTGGCGCAACCGCAAGCTCATCGACTTCTACAAGAACCTCGCGACCACGATCTTCACCCGCTACAAGGGCCTGGTAAAGTACTGGCTTACCTTCAACGAGATCAATATGATCTTGCACCTGCCGTTTATGGGTGCCGGTCTGGTCTTTGAGGAGGGCGAGAACAAGGAGGCCGTCGAGTACCTGGCCGCCCACAACGAGCTCGTCGCCAGCGCTTGGGCAACCAAGATCGCTCACGAGATCGACCCTGAGGTCAAGATCGGTTGCATGCTTGCCGCAGGTAGCTACTACCCCTACAGCTGCCGTCCGGGCGATGTGCGCCAGGCGCAGATTGACAACCAGAGCAACTATTTCTTCGTCGACGTCCAGAGCCGCGGCTACTACCCGGCTTATGCCATCAAGAAGCTTGAGCGCCTAGGCATCGATGTGGGCATGACCGACGAGGATCGCGAGGTCCTGGCCGCCAACACCGTCGACTTCATCAGCTTTAGCTACTACAGCACCCGCTGCTCTGCCGGTGCCGACAACCCCGATGTCGAGAAGACCCAGGGCAACGCCTTCGCCGGCGCCAAGAACCCCTACCTGCAGCAGAGCCAGTGGGGCTGGGCCATCGATCCGCTGGGCTTCCGCATCACCCTCAACGATCTGTACGACCGCTATCAGAAGCCGCTGTTTGTGGTCGAGAACGGCCTGGGCGCCAAGGATGTTGTCGAGGAGGATGGCTCCATCAACGACGACTACCGCATCGACTACCTGCGCCAGCACATCGCCGCTATGCGCGATGCGGTGACCGAGGACGGCGTAGACCTTTTGGGCTACACCACCTGGGGCCCGATCGACCTGGTATCTGCCGGCACGGGCGAGATGTCCAAGCGCTACGGCTTTATCTATGTCGACCGCGATGATGCGGGCAACGGCACCCTCAAACGTTCCAAAAAGAAGAGCTTCGACTGGTACAAACACGTCATCGAGACGAACGGCGAGGACCTGGCCTAAGGCTTCCCAACGACCATAGCCTCCTAACCAAAACGCCCGGCGAGCAGTTAATGCCCGCCGGGCGTTTTGTTAAGAAGTGAAAGCACTCATTGGGGACGCACTTAAATGAGTACCCGCAGAATGAGAGTGGATAATCTCCCGTTTTTAGCCTGTTTGTGGGCTCAAAGTGGGAGATTATCCACTCTCGCCATTTGGGCGTCCAAAAATCCTCGCTCGTTTTGTCTTAGTCATTGGGGACGTTCTTAAACGACTAGTCGCTGGCGACGTCCCTCGCCGTCGGCGGATTTTGGGACATGTGGCACGCTTTTTGGGCCCGCCTGTCGGTACACTAAAAGCACTATGGGTACCTGCGAGCGACATATCGGCCACGCGGCCGCCCGATCCGCACCCGTGGCGGATCCCAGGGGCGGCAGGCTCTTCGCCATGCCGCGATTCCTTGTTGGCATATCGCATGGCGTGTATCGCCGCCGCGTCTTTGTTATCGCCGGCGCCATTACCGCGCTGTTCCTTATGCTTTTGGCAGTCTTGCCGGCGTTGTTCGCCTCCGACCCCAAACTTTCCAACACCGTGCCCGCCTATAGCGAGGTGTCCGAAGAGGTCGTGGATGCGCTCGTCCACTCGAGCTCTCTCCCGTTGCTTGTCGCCGCAATTATATTTTCGATCTGGGGCGTATCGGTCTATCTGCGCTGTTTGGACTATGTGTTGCGCCGCCGCCTTGTTGCCGTCGCCACCATCTGCGCCCTCTGGATGATTGAGGTCATCCTCAAATACAAGTCGTTCACACCGGTCTACGCCACGATCCTGTGGTACCTGTACTACGTGCCCATGACGCTCATTCCGCTGCTCTACCAGCTGTGCGGCCTGCGCCTTGCGGGGCTGGAACAACACCGTGCGGGCCGTCGCTATCGCAGCATCCTGTGGGTCGTGGCCATCCTACTTATCGGTTTTGTGCTCACCAACGATTTCCACCGGCAGGTATTCCACTTTGACCGTGCAAGCGACACCTGGAGCAACGATTACACATATGGCTGGGGCTATTTTGCTGTCTTGGTGTGGACGGCCTTTAACTTCGCGGCCTTTTTTATCCTGGTGGGTCGGTCCTCGTCTTTTCGTATTCAGCGTTTCTCGGGCACGGCCGCGCTTGTCCTATTGGGCGGCGCGTTCTTTGCCATTTCATATGCGCTGCGTGTGCCCTGGGCATGGAGGCTTAATTTTTCACTTGTCTACTGCGTCCTGTGCGTGGTGGCGATGGAAATCTGTCTCGATTGCGGTGTCATCCCGTCGTACCACGATATCGCCGGTATTTTCGGCACCTTGCCGCTTGACCTCAAAGTTCTAACGCGTGACCTGCAGGAAGTCTATGTCACGCCGGTGTCAAAGCCAATGCCGGTAGGCGTGCGTGAGGAGTTGCGGGTCCAAGAGCACGGGCACGCTCACGCCTTTGCCGTGGCGTCCGATCCCGATGTAATGTATCGCGCCTTTCCGCTGCTGGGTGGATCGGCTCTCCTTGCCCAGGACGTCTCGGAGCTCAACGAACTCAATCGCGAACTGGCGCATCGTCGCATGGAGCTGCAACGCCAAAATGAGCTGCTTGCCGCCGACTACGACCTTAAGACACATTTGGCAGACCAAGAGGCCGAGACCTTACTGGTCCAAGACGTGGACCAAGCGCTTGCCCGCGCGCTCGAAGAGATGTACGACCTGCTGAGCTCGCTGCCGCCGTTGACCGATGAGGCATCTTCGCACGAGCGTTACCGCATGCTGCAGCGCGCCAAGATGCTCGTCGCCTATTGCAAACGCAAGGGGTCGCTCACGTTGGCACAGCACGGGGAGAGCGGTTTTGACCGCGACCGCATTCAGCTCATCGCCAACGAGCTTGCAAGTGACCTACGCACCATCGATGTCGATTGCGCCTCGATTATCGCCATACGGCGCCCGATGCACGCCAGTACGGTAAGCGCCCTGTACGACTGCGTGTATGACTTTGCGTTTTTTGCCTACACCACCGACCATCCGGCGCTTATGTATCACTTGGGCGACCATGACCGGTGCAGTGTCGAGCTGCGCGCCACGCTTTTTTCCAACGATGATGAAGATCTTTCGCAGACGCCCGCTGCGCAAGAGCTCGAAAGCGCTCTGCAAGGGCGCAACGTGGCATACCGCCTTGAGGGCGAGCCCGGCCAGCTGCGCATGATCGTCTTGATGCCGAGGGCGGGTGAGTGACGATGCAGATTTCGTTCATCCTTCCCCAAATCGTTGCGCTCGATGTTGTCTTTGCCCTGGCTGCGTGTCTGCAGATGATCCACGTCCCGCTCATCGCATCGCGCCGCTCGTCCTATAACCGTAAGGTGATTTGCGCCTACGAGACGAGCCTGGTGCTTCACCTGATGATTTCGGCGCTCATCTTATTCGCGTCGTCTGGCTCGTATCTGGTGGCGTCGCTTGACGTTTGCGCCAGGGCAATGGGCGGAGTGCTGTGGCTCAATGCCGCGATCTTTGCCTATGGCGTGGTCCTTATGGTGCGCTATCGTCGCCCTGTCATGCTGGCCGAGCTGCTGCTTGTTGGCGCCGTGACACCGCCGGTGGTTTTTGCCATGGGCTCGGTGTGGGCCGTTGTCCTTATCGCAGAGGGAGCGTTCTTCCTGTTCCGTTCCGTCGCGGCGCTCTTGATGGACGTCCGTAACCGCCAAGAGGATATCACCGCGTTCTCGACGATTGAAACCATCAACGTGATTCCCGTGGGCATCCTGTATCTGGACTCGAGGGGCCGTCCACTGCTCATGAACCGCTGCATGCGCAAAAACCTGGCGGAGCTTCATATGCCCACCGACCTAGGCGATATGAGCGGTACATGGAACGACCTGCGCAAGCTCAGCATGCAAATGCCCGAAGGCGGTAAGAACCGCGTGCGGATCAACCTGGACCGCTTTGGTGAGGCGCGTGCGGTGGTCGAGGTTTCTCCCGCCGAGATTCGCCTGTTTGTGTGCGATGACGTTATGGTCTCGGGCCGTTCGTTCGAGCGCATAATCGGTCTGGACGTGACAGAGTATGCGCATGCGCATGACCGCCTGGCGCAGGCCAATCACCTGCTTGAGCTTGCGGGCCAAGAGCTCCAGGCCCAGATCGAAGAAGTCAAAAAAGTTGCCGACAATGCGGCCTATCTGCGCATGCGCACCCGCGTTCACGATGTGATCGGCCAGCGCCTATCAATCCTTCATCGCTATTTGGAGGAGGGGCGCTTGGACGACGAGTCGCTCGAGCAGATCGACCCGCTGCTGCGCTCAATCGCTGCCGATCTGCGCAGCGGGGGCGACACCGAACCGGCAGAGCAACTGGGCGATATCGTCCATGCTTTTGGCCTGGTGAGCGTGCAGATCGATGTTGAGGGTGCGCTGCCTGAGGACGCGCGTGTCGCCGCTGCCTTTTTGCAGATTATCCGCGAGGCCTCGACCAACGCCACCAAGCATGCGCAGGCGCATCGGGTCCATGTGCGCTTGTGGCAGGAGAGGACGGATGCTGACGCCGTCGCGCACATGACGATTTCTAACGACGGGTCCCCGGCCCCCGTATCGTATCGCGAGGGAACGGGTATCCCAGGTATGAGGCATGTCGCGCAAGATCTGGGTGGCAGCCTAGAGGTCCACGCCACCCCGCCCTTTACGCTTACGGTATCCATTCCGCTTAACGCTAGCGACACGTCCCAAAGGAGAAACTCATGATCCGCGTGTTAATTGTCGAAGATCAGGCCATCCTGCGCGAGAGCCTGGCGCGCTCCGTTGGCGACCAGCCCGATATGACCGTCGTTGCCGCGATCGCCGATGCCTCCGAGGCCTTGGGTGTCGCGCTCAAGGAGCGCCCGGACATGATACTGATGGACGTGTGCGCCGAGCACGATTCAAACGGCATCGTGGCGGCGGCACGCATCAAGGAGCAGCTGCCCGAGTGTCGCATCATTATCATGACAGGCATGCCCGAGATCACCTTTGTCGATCAGGCCCGCGAGGCGGGCGTCGATAGCTTTGTGTACAAGAACGTCGGTATCGACGAGCTGTTCGCCGTGATGCGCTCCACGCTGGCGGGTTACTGCACGTTTCCCAAGCCGCCCGAGAGCATCTTCTCGGGCACGGCGGCCCTCGACGATGTCGAGCTGTCGATCTTGCGCCTTGCCTGCGAGGGTAAAAGCCGCCGCGAGATTGCGGCCGAGCTGTTTATGAGCGAGGGCACCATCAAGCGCCGCATCTCGGAGATCCTGAGCAAGACCGGCTACGACAACATCATGCGTCTGGCCGTACATGCGGTGACCGAGGGCAGCATCGTTCCCAACATAGAGCGCTAGCGCTCGTTGCGCATCGGCATAAAAGCGACGGGGCCGCAGGATCATCTCCTGCGGCCCCGTCTGGTGTGCGCGGATGTGTCCGCCAATCCGCGGCTGTCGTGGTCTACCGCTACGCGATGGTTGCGCTGTAGGAGGCGACGTCCTCGTAGGAATCGGTCAGGTAGGCGTCGATGCCGATGGTCGTGTTGACCAGGTCGTCAAGGCTATCGAGCGTGCCGTTCGAGAACGTGAATTCCTCAGTGGCGTTGGTGCCGGGCATCAGGTGAGCCGAGAACCAGGGTTCCTTCATGGTGCCGTTGACGTTGGTCTTGCCGCTGGGGGCGTAGAAGGTCAGGTCCTTGTCGCTCTTGTTGGTGATGTTGACGACAAAACCGATGTCGCCCCACTCGTCCTTGAACTTCTCGGTGATGGTAATGGTGCACAGGTCGTCATCGGCAACGGTGACGGCGGGGGAGATTTCAATCTTCTGGACGTCGTCGTCTTCGACGGCCTCGTCGATCTCTTCTTCCTTCTCGGCCGCCTCGCGATCCTTCTTCACCGTGCCGGACAGGTCCTTGTCGGACTTGGTAAAGACAAGATTGCCGTCATCCTCTTCGAGGATGAGCTTGCCGTCCTTGAGCTTCATGTCATGCGACTCGTCTTCGGCGGTGATGGTTACGGTGGTGGCGTCTTTTGCCTCCCATTTAAGGTCGACGACTTCAAGGAACAGGTCGAGGGCACCTGTACCGTCCTCATCGAGAATCAGGACGCAGTGCACACCCCAATCCTCGAGCATCTTCATGTACTCATCGGTCAGCTCTTCGCCCTCCATGGTTCCACCCGAGAGTTCCCAGCTGCCGACGAAGTTGGCCTTGGGGTCTTTGCCGCCGCCGCTGCAGCCCGTCAGGGCAAAGGCGAGCGCAAGGACGCATGTCAGAAATGCGAGTACGGACTTTTTGAACGTTGTCTTCATGGTGTCCTCCTTTATCGAACGAAACCCATAGAAGCAAATGCGGGGGTGGCGGATCCCCCGCCAATTACCAGATAGAGGGGCTAGGGCCTGGGCGTTCCGCAGTTGCTGCAGAACTTGCCGCCGTTTTCGCTGCCGCAGTTGGGGCAGAACCACTTGGCCGGTGCCGGGGCGGGTGCGGGACTGCCACACTCGGAGCAGAACTTGCCGGTGTTGGTGGCGCCGCAGCTGCAGGTCCATGTGCCGGCCGCGGGAGCAGCGGCAGGAGCCGGTGCGGGAGCGGGTGCCGGAGCCGGCTGCGGGACGGCCTGCTGCTGTGCCTGGCCGGCGGCGAACAGCTGGCTGGCGTTCATGCCGCCCATGCCACCTGCCATGCCCATGCCCATAAAGCCTGCCATCGCGCCGTTGGGATTGGCGGCTGCCGCGCGCATTGCGTCGCTCTGGGCGCTGGCAATGTTGGCTGCCGCCATAGTGGGATCGCGCATGACGGCGGCCTTCTGCAGGTCCTTGATCATCTGCTCGTCTTCTTGCGAGGCTGCGATGGAGTTGACGCCAAAGCTCACGATCTCGACACCACGCAGGTCGCGCCAGTCGGCAGAGAGGACCTCGTTGAGCGCACGAGCGAGCTCGGTGGTGTGGCCGGGGATGGCGCTGTAGCGGATGCCCATCTCCGAGATCTTGGCGAAGGCGGGCTGCAGGGCGGTGAGAAGCTCGGACTTAAGCTGGCTGTCGATCTTGTCGCGCGTGTAGCTATCGGTCACGTTGCCGCATACGTTGGTGTAGAACAGCAGCGGGTTGGTGATGCGGTACGAATACTCGCCGTTGCAACGCACGGAGATGTCGACGTCCAGGCCAATGTTGTTATCGACCACGCGGAAGGGCACAGGCGAGGCGGTGCCGTACTTGTTGCCGATGATCTCCTTGGTGTTGATGAAGTAGACACGCTGGTCCTTGCCCGCGTCGCCGCCAAAGGTAAAGCGGCTGCCGATATTGGCGAAGGTCTCCTTGATGGAATCGCCCAGGTTGCCGCTAAAGACGCTCGGCTCGCTGCCGGTATCGAAGACGAACTCACCGGGCTCCAGCGCGACTTCGATGATCTTGCCGTTTTGCACCACGAGCATGCCCTGGCCGTCGTTGACGGCGATGACCGAGCCGTTGGAGATGACGTTGTCCTCGCCGCGCGTGTTGGAGCTGCGGCCACCGGTGCGTTTGCTGCCCTTGCAGGCCAAGACGTCAGCAGGCATCGATTCGCAGTAGATAAATTCCTTCCACTGGTCGGCCATGACGCCGCCGGCAGCTCCCAATCCAGCTTTCAAGAGTCCCATGGTGATCTTCCTTTCTCGTCAAAGGCCGGGTGGTATTGGTCAGAATGGCTAATCGTCCTTGTTGTCCTTCATGACAACGGTGGTCTCGGTGTGGCTGAAGGTGTCGTGTTTCTCGGTCAGGTCGAGCTCGCCGCAGTAGTAATCGGCGTTGGTGGCCTCGTTGGCCGTCTTGAGCTGGCCTACCAGTAGCACGTCTCCGATAATCACGATGATCAGCGGCGCGACGATGTTGATGAGGATGCCCTCGATATCAAAGGCGAGGTAATCCGGATCGAAGGCGTTCTCACCCATAAAGAGAATCTGGGAGAGGATAAATCCGATCACAAAGAACAGCACCGAGGCAATAGCGAGCTTGGGCTTGGAGCAGGGGAGCTCGCCGACCAAGCGGCCGGTCTGGCCGTTCATGGCAAACAGGTAGCTCTTGCCGTTCCACGAGGTGGAGAGCATCCAGACGGGGAACAGGGCGTAGTCGCTGTCTTCCCAGGTGTAGTCGAGCTGCTTGCTTTCGACCGTGGCATCGTCGTATTCGTCGACGACAGTCTCGCGCAGGGCCGAGATCGTGCTTTCTTCCATACGGCGCTCGGCGCGCGCCTTGCAGGTCTCGCAGTCCTCGTCGTAACGGTTGGCGATGTAGCCGGGCATATATGCGACCGAGAACGGACGCAGCGCGTCGTAGTCAAACGGCTCGATGGCGTCCATGTGGCCGTCGGGCATCTTGGACGATCCGTCGACGGGCACGCGCTTAAACGAGATATTGCCCTTGCGGTAGGCATCGTAGTGGTCGGTGGTCGTGACGGTGCGGTCGGATTCCTCGGTCACGGTCTCGTTGGTCGCGTCAAAGTACACTTCGCCGTCCACGCGGGCGCCGTAGAGCCAAAACGGCACGTAGACACCTTGGACCTCGTCGATGTGGTTGCCGGTGACAAAGCTCTTGGGCAGCAAGATCTTGCCCTTGTAGTGTTCCTTGAGTGCGGCCGTGACGTCGTCGCGCCCGAGCTTAAACGGAATCACCAGGTCGGGCGAGAAGTCGCCAGAGAGCTGGCCGGGCGCCACGGCGGAGTTGCCGCAGTACGGGCAGGTGGTGACGGCGACGGTGCCGTCGGACACGAGCTCGGCGCCGCACGACGAGCAGATGTAGCCGGCGTTTTGGGCGAGCTCCTGCACGGCATCGTCGGCAGCAGGTTTGGGAGCTGCGGCTGCGGCATCGGCTTTGGCATCTGCCTTGTCCTGGCGCTCGCGATAGAGGGCCTCGACTTCTTCGACTTCAAAGCGTGAGTCACAGTAGTCGCAGACAAGCTTTTGCTCGGCGCTGGCAAAATGCAGGGGACCACCGCAGGCAGGGCACTGATAGTTAACGCTCTCGAAGGCCATGATCGGTCCTTTCCGTGCCGGAGGCTATGCGCCGATGGCGCCGCCGCAGTATTCGCAGCGCCCACTGGCATCGGGAATGGTGGTGGCTCCGCAGAAGGGGCAGGTCACCGCGGTCTTGGGGGCCTTGGCGGCCGCGACGCTGTCGCGCGTCTCCTGGCGCAGCTGCACCAGCGCGTCGCGGACCTCGGTTGCCTGGCGCTTGGCCTCGCGGTATTCGATGGAGCCGCGCTGATCGATGGTGGAGTCGTTCACGCGCAGGTTGATCTCGGTAAAGTACGGCGTGTTGACGTGGATGGTCAGATTAAAGTCGTAATCCAGGTCGTAGCGCGGCGGGTTGTAGCTCTCGCGCTCGCCGTCCTTGGTCTCGCGATAGATTTCGGTGCGATGCTCGTCGATATCCATATCGCAGCCGAGTACCTGCGAGAACTCGATGATGTCGGGATTGGCGTCGCGCCAGCGGCTCTGCGAGGTAATGATCAGCAGGCCCGCGTCCTCGTCGAGCATGATGTTGGTGCGCCCGGCAGAAAGCGTGCGCGTGGGGTTGAACGACGCCAGGCGCTCGGCATTGGCCTCGCGGTAGGCGAGCTGCTCGCGGATATCGTCCGCGGTGCTGGAGCGATAGCCGTGAAAGTAGGGGGAGAGCTTGCCGGCGCACTCTTTGCACAGGTAGCCTTCAGTGATTTTTGTCTTACCTAGAAGTCCCAGCTCGGTACCGCAAATCGCGCACTCTTTCTTCTCGAACATCTTGTCAAAGAAGCCCATGGCTGCCTCCCATCAACTGGTAGCGTGTGTCACTTTTGATGATGGGGGAGTGCGCAGCCTTTCACGATACCCAGACGGCTCAACGAGTCTCCACAACTGGGACACATGGCCCATTTTTCCTACTCATTGGGGACGTACTTAAATGAGTGAAACTACTCATTTAAGTACGTCCCCAATGAGTGCTCGCAGAACGAGAGTGGATAATCTCCCATTTTTGGCCTGCTTGTGGGCTCAAAGTGGGAGATTGTCCACTCTCGTTGTTTGGGTGTCCAAAAATCCCCGCTCGTTTGGCGCCTGGGGACACTCTTTGTTGAATATTGGTGTTGTCCTTGCTATGCCACGGTCAGGGCGACCTGGGCGTAGCGGGTACAGGGGCGCTCGACGTGCGTCTGCACGGTGAGGGTGAGCACAAAGCGGTCGCCGGGTCGTGCGTCGGCGGGCACGACGAAAGCGGTGTCTACCGTGCATTCTTGCCACATCGACAGATCCTGGACGCCTGCATAGCTCGATGGGTCTACGGTCACATCCCAATGTGCATCGAAGCCCTTGTCGTCGGGGTCGACGATGGTCGCTGTAAGGTCGACGCGCTCGCCGGCTGCGACGCTGCGGTCGGCCGTGACCTCGACAACATGTGCCGGATGCGAACAGGCTGCCGGATCATGGGCGCACCATTGCGCGCGGGCGGCAAAGTCTTCCTGATAGGCGCGCAGGTAGGGATTGGGATTGTCGTCTGCGGGCGTGCCGATGGCGGCAAAACCGGCGGGCGCGCTCGCATCGGGGTGTCCATCAAGAAACATGCGGCCCAGCAGCGTATCGAAGTCGCGGTCGTCGATACCGCGCAGGCCAAACGGAAGCAGCGGAATATAGGTCATGCTGTCGCCTTCGGCCATAAAATCGCCGCGCTCAAACTGCACTGCGGGCATGCCTTCTAGGCCCCAATCCAGACGGGCATGCTTGCCAAACTGAAAGCGCTCGGGCTCGTTTTCGTAGACCCTGCCATCGCCATAGAGCATATAGCGTGCCATGAGGGGTCCGTTGCCCTGCGTGAGATTCCGCTTAGGCCAGGGAGCCTTAAACAGCGGCAGCGTATCGGGCTGAGCTGTTTTGGCGTCGAAATAGTTGCCATACATATAGGGCGTACGCCAAAAGATGAGCTCGGGAAAGAGCTCGCGCCCATGGTCGAGCCACGAGTTGTCCTGTCCCACGCCATCGGCAACGCCCATCACGCGCACCTTCTGATAGACCTGCTGCTGCACGGCGGGCCACTCGGGCGTGGCGCGATAGCGCTCGGCAATACTCATGAGGGCGCGAACGATCGTATTCATACCACCCCAGCTGAGCAACCATAACGTACGCGGATCATCATCCAGAATCGCCTGCGCAATTACGCGAGACCCCTCAGTTTCCTCAGTCACATCACCCTCAAAGGCAACATTTCCCACAAAGGTGCGCTCGATCATCTGGGCGGGCGTGGGAAACGGCGGTTCACCGGCGGCGTCCGCATTTGCCTGCAACTGCGGCCAAGCCTGGGCATATTCATTACTCCAGAGACTCTCAATCCAATGCTCGGGAAACGGCCGATACTCACGAAGCTCGCCGGCTAGCGGATCGGGCTCATGAGGCACAACAGCCCACTCATAAGAGCGCCGCCCTTTGGTCCGCCAATGCGAATTCACCTCGCCGAGCGTATGAACCCCATCCCCAAGAAAGTGATACTGCGAAGCCGTATACACCACAGCCTGAACATCAAGCAAGTTGAGATACAGAGCCAAATGAACAAGTGAGTTCATATCATCGACTTCCATATCAGTGGTAACAATCACCCGAGTCAACTTCTGGGACATAGGAACAGCTCCAATCAAAATCAATTCAGCCAGTTACGCGCAAGGCAAGACTAAACCCCGGTCCCCGCGATGGGAGGGCTTAGCGGTCGACCCTGGCCGACCACTCCCAGCAGCCCACCGGCTCGCCGTCGATGAGTACGTTGCCCCCGTCGAAGTCTTGATAACACAGGTCGTTGAATTGGTGGATCCACACGCCGTGGTTGAACGTCTTCTTGGCCGAGCCGTCGGTCTCGCGATACACGCCGGTCAGGTCCTCGACATGGCTAAAGTAGGTGAGGTGCACGTTGGCGCCGGCATCGCGCAGGCGCGCCGTGAGCGGCAGCACGGTCTGTTGCGGTGACACGAGCTCGTCGCCCTTGGAGTGCGTAAACCACAGCGGCGTCTTGGCGAGCGCGGCCACGTCCTCGTCCGTGGCGTTGTACCACGGGGCGCAGCAGGGAAGGCCCGCGGCGAAGAAATCGGGGTAGTCGGCGCACAGGCGCAGGGTCATAAAGCCGCCGTTGGAAAGACCGGCGACCACGATGCGGTCGGTGTCGATGCGGTCGGCATGCTCGGCGACAAACTCATCGATAAGTGCCTTGAGCACGGGGGAGTAGATGCTCTGGTTGGAGTGACCAAGCTGCTCGACGCCGTTGTCCATCCAAAACGTGGGCGACTGCGGTACGAGCACCCAGGCAAAGCCGCCAAAGTAGCGCTGGATCTGCGCCTGGCTGATGGCCGTCACGCGGTTGCCGATATAGGCGCGCGTGGCGCCTTCGCCCTGCGTGGCGCCCTTGCCCTCGCCGGCGCCGTGCAGATACACCACGAGCGGTGCCTTTTGGGGCACGGCCGTGGCCTCGGGCGCAAAGGGGTTGAAGCATGCCGAGTCCTCGGCCTTAAAGCTGGGCTCAAAGAAGCCGTATTCGAGCGCGATACCGTCGACGGCGGTCTTTTGCGTGTCGTTGCTCCAGCCTTTGAGCGCAGGGCAGATATCGCCACGGCAGGTGTCGAAGACCAGGCCGCAGGTGGGATCGTCGCCGTCGTTGCCGGGAAGAGCCGCGAGCTGCGTGATGTGCAACTGGTCATCGAGCATGCGCGAGCCCATGACGCCGCCTTCGATCTTTTTGGTCAGGCGCTGCTCGGCGACCTCGAGCGCCACATGGGTGCCCACGGCGAGCTTACGTCCGTTCTCGTCGCACGGATATGCGGCGAGAATGTCGATGTAACCCACGGAGGGCGCGGCATGGTCGGCGCCGCGTTCCTTGCGCATCAGAACATCGCCCGAGCGCTCGTGACGCTCTACATATATATGGAAGGTGTTCGCGTCGATGTCGTTGGCGCGCACGGTGCAGGGCAGGTCGAGTACGACCTTGCTGATCCAGGGGCCAAAGTCGCCCAAGGTGGTGACGGTTGCGTAGGTACACAATTTGAGTTCCATGAGCTACTCCTTTGTGCCGCAAGTACTAAACAAGGGCGGCAATACAGACTAAACATGTTTAGTTTAATGCAGAACTGTAGAATGAGCAGATGAACTCGGTAAACGGTAAAACTGAACACGCAATGAACTACTAAACAGACGTTTACTATTAACTAGCAGGACTTTTGTTGATGAGCTAGCTCGTTACAAAGGTGTTTATCAAAATAAAAGCCCACGTAAATAGCCATATATCAATATCTGGTCAAATAGACATCTTCTACCGTCTAAATACGCTTACCCCCCATTTCCTACCGTTCACCGGACTTCAGACGGCAAAATTGCCACAAATCAGGCACTCCGTGTAAACTAAAGCCCGTAAACGTTCAGTAAACAAATTGTTTACTGCAACGTTAAAGCCCGGGCCGCCGTAAGGGGTTATAGCGGTAAGGGTCCATGCAAGTCGCGGCGTTAGGTACGCCGCATAATTATTGAGGAGGGGTCCCATGGCAGACAACAAGCAGATTGCCACCGAGGTCCTCGAGCTCGTTGGTGGCGCCGAGAACGTCAAGATCGCCACCAACTGCATGACGCGTCTGCGCCTTACGCTCAAGGACAACAACAAGGCCGAGGTCGAGAAGATTAAGAAGATCAAGGGCGTTTTGGGTTGCCAGTTCTCCGGCAGCCAGCTCCAGGTCATCATCGGCCAGAACGTGCCCAAGGTTCTTGAAGAGTTTGTCGCCATCTCCGGTGTTACACGCGGTGCCGCCGTTGACGAGAACCTCGACGACGCTCCCAAGGAGAAGCTCACGCTCAAGGGTATCGGCAATGCGATTCTCGACTACCTTTCCGGCACGATGGTCCAGCTTATCCCGCTGGTTATGGCTGCTGGTCTGTTCCGTACCTTTGCTGTCGTCCTCGGTCCGCAGGTATTCGGTCTTCTGTCTGAAACCGATCCCACGTACACGTTCTTTAATACCACGTTGTACGAGGCCGGCTTTTACTTCCTGCCGATCTACCTGGGATATGCAGCCGCAAAGAAGCTCGGCACCAACCCGATGCTCGGCCTGCTCTGCGGTGGCATCCTTGTTGCCCCGAGCATTGTCTCGGCTGCTGCCGAGGGCTCGATGATGAGCGTTTACGGTATCCAGATCGCTGCTGCTAACTATTCGCAGACGGTTCTGCCCATCATGCTCACCGTGCCTGTGCTCTATGTGGTTGAAAAGTTCATGAAGAAGCATGTGCCCGACGTTCTGTCCACGCTCTTCACCCCCTTCTTCACCATGATCGTCGTCGTCCCCATCATGTTCCTGTGCCTCGCTCCTATCGGCGACCTGCTCGGCCAGGGCGTCGCTGCCGTCCTCTTCGGCCTGCAGAACTTCGGCGGTGTGTTTACCATCCTCGCCATGATGATCCTTGGTGCCTTCTGGCAGCTGTTCGTCGTTGCCGGCATGCACATGCCGGTCCTCATGATCGCCATGGTCCACATCATGCAGGTTGGTTACGACCCCTTCCTGTTCGTTGCTACTAACTGCGCCATGACCGCCGTTTGGGGCTGTGCCATCGGTGCCTTCCTCCGCATCCGCAATAAGGAGGAGAAGGGCCTGTGCGCCGGCTACGTCGTCTCCGCACTCCTCGGTGGCGTTACCGAGCCTGCGCTCTTCGGTACCGTGCTTCGTTTCCGTCGCACCGTGATCGGCATGATTATCGGTGGTGCCGCTGGCGCCCTCGTCTCCGCGCTGCTCCACGTTACTCTCTACGTTGGTGCCATGGCCACGAACTTCCTGGTATTCCTTTGTTACCTCCAGGGTGGTCTCGAGAACACCATCTGTGCCGTTGCCGGCCTGGCTGTCGCGTGCATCGTGTCCGCCGTCGTGGTTTACTTCACTGGCTTCTCCAAGGAGGAGCTCGCCGAGATGGAGGCCTAGTCGCCCCGGCCTTGGTCTAAATAAGACCCCCTACACGACAGGGCCCCGCTTGGCATAAGCCCGGCGGGGCCTTCCTGTAGACTTTTTAGGAGAGACGTAAGGGCCCTGTGCTTCACGTGCGTTCAATTTGAGCTGAGCAACTGCAGCCGCAGACCCTACTGTGATAATGCGACAGGCGACTTCTTTACCTCCCTCCTAGCAAGTCTCCCCAAGAGAAAGGTGCCATATGAGCTTGGGAAAACTGACCGTCAATACCCGTGAGGACGGGTTCCTCTGCGACGGCAAACCATTCTTTTGGTTTGCCGATACGTGCTGGAGCGCCTTTACGAGCATCACCGAGGACGATTGGGATTACTACCTCACCCGCCGTGCCGAGCAGGGCATGAACGTACTGCAGGTCAACACCCTGCCGCAGTGGGACCGCTGCCTGCCCGACCTGGGCATTTGGCCCTACGCGAGCGAGGACGGCGTGCACTTTGATTGGAGCGCACCCAACCAGGAGTACTGGGACCGCGCCCGCCGCATGTGCCAGGCAGCCGTGGAGCACGGCATTCGCCCGGCGCTCGTGCTCATGTGGTGCAACTACGTGCCCGGTACCTGGGGTGCCAAGATCGCCGAGCGTTGCGGTGCCGAGATTATGCCGCGTGAGGAGGTTCGCGCCCACGTTGCCCGCGTTGTCGAGAACCTGGGCGAGTTCGACCCTGTCTACGTGGTGACGGGTGATACCGACTTTGCCGGTGACGAGGCGATCGCCTATTACGAGGACGCGCTCGACGAGGTCGTCAAGCGTGCGCCCGAGGCGCTGCGCACCATGCACATCAACCGCGGCAATCGCACCATTCCGGCGCAGTATCTGGATCGTCTGGACTTTTACATGTTCCAGCCTGGCCACAACTACGAGGGCCAGCCCGAGGCATGGCACTTGCCGCAGGACTTTATCGCCAACTATCCCAAAAAGCCGATGGTCAACTCCGAGCCCTGCTACGAGCAGATGGGTGCGTCGCGCAACGTCTACTGGCGTTTTACCGCGCAGGATTGCCGCGCGAGCGTATGGTCGTCGATTCTTGCCGGCGCCAGTGCCGGCGTGACTTACGGCGCACACGGCGTTTGGAACTGGCAGACATCGCGCAGTCAAGGTTCGGTGCTGGGCGAGGGCTTCGACATGCCGTTCCGCTGGCAAGAGTGCCTGCAGTTTGCGGGCGTGTGGGACTTTGGCGCGATTGAGCATGTGCTTGCCGGCCTGGGTGCCACGGCTGCCGACGACGCGCTTGCCGTGGTTCCGGCGCAGGAGCTCCTCGATGACGCGCGCGAGGCCATTCGTGTGGCGCGCGTTGGCGATCGCGTCGTCACGTACCTGCCGCGCACCACGGCGCTCAAGTTTAAGCTCGACGGCGCGCGCGGCTGGACGGCGACGGCCCTCGACATGGAGGACAAGCACATCGCCAAGCTGCCCGTCCGCGATAACGGTGACGGCACCGTGCGCGTGGCTCAGCATCCCTTTGAGCACGACGCGCTGGTGATCCTGGCCCCCGGGCGCTAACGGCTCTTCTCCAACATTTACAACCCAGTCCCTTTCATTAGGCTGCGACGGAATGGTCCCTGCATGACGGCTTTAAGCTGCCAAGGGGAGCCATTCCGTCGCACTCTTTGTTTACTCATTGGGTACTCATTGGGGACGTACTTAAATGAGTGGTCTCGTGAGTTTGTGGGCGAGGCGGGCGCTCGATACAAGGTGCGTGTCGTGGACACATGAGGCATGACGGAGGAGGAGCTTCCCGGAACCTTTGAGGGCAAGTTCCGCATCGATCTCCCAAGTAAGCAGTATATGATGCTTCGCCTGACCAAATTAGAGGCGTAAAACAGAGATAATCGGCTCCGGGTGTGACTTGCTGCACGACCATCGCAGGGGGGTGGCCCCTGTGATGGTCGCGGCGATGCGCGTCCGGGGCTACGCTTGTAAGGAGTGAACATGCAGGAGTTTTTTGGAATCGATGTGGGCGGTACGGCCGTTAAATGGGCTGTGCTGGGCGAGGATTTTTCCATCCGCGAGCGCGGAAGCCTGCCGACGGGCTTTACCACGGCTGATGAGACGGTCGCGGCGCTGATCTCGCTCGTCGAGCCGTATCGCGAGCGCGTGAGCGCCGTGGGCGTGAGTGCGCCCGGCGGCATCTACGAGGGAGATGTCACAGGAACGATCCATCGCGGTGGTGCGCTCACGTTTATGGATGGCTGTCCGCTCGGAAAGCTCATGCGCGAGGCTCTGGGGGTGCCGATTGCCGTCAATAACGACGGTAGGTGCTGTGCACTCGGTGAGTATGCGGCTGGCGCTCTGCGCGGGACGCGGTTTGGCGTGGTGCTCGCTATCGGCACGGGCATCGGCGGCGGTATCGTCATCGACGGCAAGGTCCTGCGCGGCGCGCACTGCTTTGCAGGCGAGTTTAGCTTCTTGCGCAACGATGTCACGACTGCTGCGAGCATGGAAAACTCCTTTGCGGGTTCGGGCGGTTGGCGTGCGCTCCGCGATGCCGCCGTTGCCGAGAAGGGCCTGCCTGCGGATTCTCCGGTGGACGGCCGCCGCGTCTTTGAGTGGATCGCGGATGGCGACATGGCGGGGCAGCGCGCGCTCGACCGCTACGCTCGCGCATTTGACGGACAGCTCATCAACCTGCAGGCCGTGCTCGACCCCGAGGTCTTTGTGATCGCAGGCGGCATCTCGTGCCATCCCGAGCTCGTCGATGCCCTGCGTGCGCAGATGCCGCTGGCCCTCTCGAGTTACGAAGGGACCCTTGCCGGCATTCCTGTGCCGCAGATAAAGGCGGCCGAGCTCGGCAACGACGCCAACCTTTACGGTGCTGTCCAGGAGGCCATGCGCCTGGTGTAGCGCATTGGACATAATCATTGGGGACGTTCTTGTTTGACTAGTCGTTTAAGAACGTCCCCAATGGCTACCCACAGAATGAGAGTGGATAATCTCCCGTTTTTGGCCTGCATACAGGCTCAAAGTGGGAGATTATCCGCTCTCGTCATTTGATTGGCACTTGCGGCACTTGCACTCATTGGGGACGTACTTAAATGAGTGGCAGTTGGGGACACTCCTTGCCGAGCTGCAAGCCGTGCGCGCCCCTTCTGGGCCTTGCGGCTCAAAATCGGTTTACGCCGTGGGCTGTTGGGGTCAAATTAGCGACATTTTGAGGATAGGTTCGATATTAGGACTGGTTCTCTAATAGAATGAGTTTGCAGGCCATTAAGCGACTGCGGGGGGGGGGTATTCATGAAAGGTATGGGAGACACAACAGCGTATTTGCGTTGGGGCATTCGGGAGATTATATGCCTGGCGCTGTTCTATTTTACGTTTTTGGCTGGCGAGTACCTCTTCGACATGCGCGTGGCCGAGTTTGTGCCGCCGAGCGAGGTTGCTACCTACGAGACCCTCATCGTCGGTGCGAGCGTAATCGGCTTTTTTGTGCGTCCTATTCTGTACTATCGCCGCCCCCGCGCGATCGATACGACGAGCGACATCACGGGCGTGCTGCTGGTGTCGGCATTGCTGCTGATGATTATGGCGGTTCGGTTTGAGGTGGTAATTGCCGGCGGTTTGATGGCGTGTTGCACGCTGGGCTACTGCGGATCGACCGCTCACGCCAACTTTGCGCGGCGCTTTGCGCGGACGCCGTACTTGGCGCGCGCGGCGGCGCTTTCATATGCTCTGGGCGTCCTGCTTCAGGTGTTCAGCCACATGGTGATACCCGCGGGGATTCCGCAGCAGTTTGTTTTTGTTGCCTGTGCGGTCGCGCAGGTGGCGCTCCTCCACGGCGTCCGCCGTGCCAAGCTGCGCGGCGAATCTGAGTTTGGGCCTGAACCCGATATCTCCGAGCTTTCGGTGGATGCATCGGAGTTTGGCGCCAAATGGCGAAACGATCCCGAGTCAACGGCGGCTTTTCGGCGCGCCGTGGTGCGTCTGACGATTGCAACCGCCTGCCTTACCGGGGTGTTTGCCGCCCTCAATGCGGGGCTCACGATCTCGCACGCCGCCGGGTCCGTTGACTTGGGCGATTGGTCGCGCTTGCTGATGGGCGTGAGCGCTCTGCTCGCCGGCGCCCTATTTGACCTGCGCGGGCGCTCGTGTATGAACATCATCATGACCTGCGCCGCCATGTTGTCCACGCTCTCATTCGCTGTGCTTATCACCGATGCCAACGGCGCCAACATACTTGCCGCCACCGTCATCTTCTATCTGGGTGCGGGCTTCTTCGTGGTGTTTTTCACGGCGAAGTTTGCCGCCATTTCGGTGTATGCGCATTGGTCGTATCTGTGGCCGTGCATGGGCCGCGTCATCAATAACGTTTGCGCGATGCTCGTGACGGCACCGGCGGTGGCGATTGTCTCGAGCCAGAACGTGCTGTTGGCAGTGGGCGTGGGGCTTGTACTGCTTGTGGGCATTGCGATCTCGCTGCTGGGACAGTCTGGGCATCAGGTCTATGACGTTGAAGTGCGCGGCGACCTGGCGTTTGCTGCTAGCGACCTTGGCACGGATCCCGTATCCGCCCAGAGCGAGCCCGCCCCCGCAGAGGTGCCGGAGTCCACACTCGACGAGCGTCTCGATACCTTCGCCGTCGCCTTTGAGCTTGCGCAGCGCGAGCGCGATATTTTGGAGGCCTTGGTCGCATCGCGCGAGAGTGTTCAAGACATCGCCGCAACGCTCTTCCTTTCGCGCTCCACGCTTTACCGTCATATCGCCTCGATCAACAAAAAGACCGGCGCCTCCTCACGTGTGGCCCTCATCAACTTTTTCTGGTCCTGGGCGCCCAAGGACTAGCCCATTTGGGACGGGGCTTTTTTAGCTGTTTTGGGCAGCCACTGCCAGCGCGAACCACCACAAAGGGGACAGGCACCTTTGTGGTGGTTTTGACGGGAGCGCCTGTGGAGTTACGGCAGTTCGCCGTGGCGGGCGATGTAGCGGCGCTTGGCCAGCTGGGTGAGTGCGATGTAGGCGGCGACGATGCTGACGAGCAGCGCGAAGAAGCTCGGCGGCAGCGGCATGAGGTCTAGCGCATCGGCGATGGGGCTTGCCGGCAGCCAGGTGACGAGTACCAGACCCAGCACGGTGAGAGCGCACAGTGCCGGCGCGGCGTGGTCGCGCGCGCTCGGCAGGCGCGGGGAGCGCAGCATGTGGATCACGAGCGTCTGCGACCACATGGACTCGACAAACCAACCGCTCTGGAAGAGCGCCGTAAAGGCCGCCATGCCTGCGACGTCGCCTACAGCGGCAAGCTCTGCCCAGCTTGAGCCCACGGCGGCGGGGCACACCACAAAGAAGAGCACGGCGAAAGTCACGATATCAAACAGTGAGCTCACGGGACCCAACTCGAGCATAAAGCCCTTAATGGACGCGGCATCCCAGGCGCGCGGACGGGCGGTCCAGGCGTCGTCGACGGTGTCCCACGGCAGCGCGATGCACACGATCTCGTAGACCAGCGACAGCAGCACCAACTGCAGAGCGCTCATGGGCAAGAACGGCAAGAACAGGCTCGCGACGGTCACGGATAGCACGTTGCCAAAGTTGGAGCTCACCGTGGTCTTGAGGTACTTGAGTAGGTTGCCGTAGGTGCGGCGGCCTTCGATGATGCCGCGCTCGAGCACGCCCAGGTCCTTCTGGAGCAAGATGATATCGGCAGATTCCTTGGCAATGTCGACGGCCGAATCGACCGAGATGCCGCAATCGCTTGCACGCATGGCGGCGGCGTCGTTGATGCCATCGCCCATAAAGCCCACGGTGTGGCCGAGCAGCTCGCGCATGACACGCACCAGACGCGCCTTCTGCAGCGGCGAGAGCTTGGCGAAGAGGTGGGTGTTCTCGGCGCGCTCGGCAAGTTCGGCGTCATCGAGCGCATCGATCTCGGAGCCCAGCAAGACGTTGCTCGCGTCGATACCGATCTGTTCGCAGACGGTGGCCGCGACGCGGTCGTTGTCGCCGGTCAGGACCTTGACTGCCACGCCCTTGGCCTCGAGGGTGGCGATGGCGCCCACGGCACTTGCTTTGGGCGGATCGAGGAAGGCCAAAAAGCCCATCAGCACCATGTCGCACTCGTCGGCAATGCCAAACTCGCCCACGCAGCGCGGATTGGTCTTCTGCGCCACGGCAATCACGCGCAGGCCCTCGGCATTGAGCCCGGCGACCTGCTGGCGAATCTGGGCGAGCTTATCTTCGGTGAGCGGCTGGGCGGCACCATCGACTTCGACAAAGGAGCAGATCTCGAGCATTTCCTCGGCAGCTCCTTTGGTAACCATCTGGGTTTTACCCTGGGCGTCGGCGACAACTACGCTCAGGCGACGGCGCGAGAAATCGAAGGGCACCTCGTCCACCTTGGTATAGCGGTCGCGCAGGCTCTGGCCCAGCATGGAATCGGGTGCTGCTGCCGAGGGCGTCACATCGGCGCGGTCGATGACGGCCAGGTCGATAAGGTTCTTGAGGCCAGTCTGGAAGAAGCTGTTCAAAAACGCATGGCGCAGTACGCGCACGTCCTCGTTGCCGTCGGTGTTGAGGTAGCGCTCGAGCACGATGCGGTCTTCGGTGAGGGTGCCGGTCTTGTCGCAGCACAGGACGTCCATCGCGCCGAGGTTTTGGATCGCCGGCAGCTCCTTGACGATAACCTGGCGACGGGCGAGGTCCTTGGCGCCCTGCGACAGGCTCGTGGTCACGATGACGGGGAGCATCTGCGGCGTGATGCCCACAGCCACGCTCGTGGCGAACAACAGCGCGTCGATGACATTGCCTTTGGTGGCGGCGTTGATGGCAAAGACGGCCGGCGCCATAACGAGCATGGGGCGTACGAGCAGCACGGAAACGCTCGAGACGCCGCGGTCAAACGCGCTCTTCTCGCCGCGCCCGTTGAGCATCTTGGCGATGCCGCCCAGGTAGGTGTCCGAGCCGGTGGCAACGACAAGCGCCATGGCGGTGCCGTTTTGCACGGAGGTGCCGGTAAAGACGATGTTCTTGCAGGCAGAGAGCGGCAGCGCGGAGCTGTCGGCGCCCTCGACGATCGTTGTGGCAGCGGTCTTCTCGACGGCCTCGCTCTCGCCGGTGAGTGCGGACTCGATCACAAACAGATCGCGCGCGGTGATGATGCGGGCATCTGCCGGCACCATGTCGCCGGCAGAGAGGCGGATTACATCGCCGGGGACGAGCTCGTCGAAGGGGATCTCGACGCGCTCGCCGTCGCGCAGGGCACAGCAGGTGTTGGAGACCAGGTCCTTAAGGGCCTCGGCCGCATTGCCGCTGCGGGCTTCCTGGATAAACTTCATGCCGCCCGATACCAGCAGCATGATGCCGATGACGATGACCGTGGAGGGGTCACGCTGCAGCTCGGGCACGGCGAGCACGTCGATGTAGAGCGAGACCAGTGCGAGGGCGGCGAGGATGCCAGCGAAGGGTTCGACGAACGCGTCGGCGATGCGGCGGGCGAGCGTCTTGGTCGGCGCTTCGATGGTGTTGGGGCCGACGGCGCTCAGGCGCTCGGCGGCGTGCTCGGCGGTGAGGCCGTCGGCTGTGGCGTCGAGCAGCACGAGGGCATCCTCGGCGCTATGGGTGGCGGCGAATATGGTGTTCTTGGACATGCCGGTATGAGCGGCGGGGCGCGCCGTGCGGCGGCGCTTGGAGATGGCTTCGAGTACCGTGGCGGTTTTGAGCATCAGCATAGGGTCCTCCTTGTTGAAGGGAGTTAGCGTACGTGTCGTATGTGCTTCAAAAAACCTAGATGTCGCTCACGTCATGCTTTCGAACCACCACAAAGGGACAGGCACCTTTGTGGTGGTTTTGACGATCGGCTGTTGGCGCTTATGCGTGCGCGGAATCCTCGCGGCGTGCCGAGGGCGACATGCAGGTTTTTCGACTATGACTGCCTTCCATGGCACACCTCCTTAAGGCCGGGCGCGGCGCGCTTTGGGTATCTCGTACCCGTTACAATCCGCCCGTATTCTTGATGAGGGGGTTTGCCGTGTCAACCCCAATGTTTGGAAAACCATTGCCCCTGACAAAGCCTTTACAGAATGCCGAGGCCCCAAAGCGCGCCCGCAACGCGCCCTGCCTGCGCTAAACTGGAAGGCACGTACGCGATTACGAGAGGAGCCCGCATGGAGGCTTACAAGCAAGAGTTCATCAAGTTCATGGTTGAGTCCGACGTTCTTAAGTTCGGCAGCTTTACGCTCAAGAGCGGCCGTCAGTCCCCGTTCTTTATGAATGCTGGCGCTTACGTGACGGGCTACCAGCTCAAGAAGCTGGGCGAGTATTACGCCCAGGCAATCCACGATAACTTTGGCGACGACTTTGACGTGCTGTTTGGACCGGCCTACAAGGGTATTCCGCTGGCCGTCGTGACCGCAATTGCCTACCACGAGTTGTACGGCAAGGAGGTCAAGTACTGCTGCGATCGCAAGGAGGCCAAGGACCACGGCGCTGACAAGGGCAACCTGCTGGGCTACGAGCCCCAGGACGGCGACCGCGTGGTCATGGTCGAGGACGTCACCACCAGCGGTAAGTCCATCGACGAGACCTATCCCAAGGTCAAGGCTGCTGCCGATGTCGAGATCAAGGGCCTGA
The DNA here is from genome assembly GCA_019424985.1 of Collinsella sp. Lineage (GTDB taxonomy): Bacteria > Actinomycetota > Coriobacteriia > Coriobacteriales > Coriobacteriaceae > Collinsella. The sequence goes on from JAHYYM010000001.1 coordinate 36,190, forward strand.
TTGTGTCCCTCAACCGCATGGAGGTCGGCAAGGGTGGCGTGACCACCGCGCAGAAGGAGATCGAGGCCAAGTACGGTTTCCCCGTCGCGAGCATCGTCTCCATGGCTGAGGTCGTCGAGACCCTCTACAACCACGAGATCGACGGCAAAGTCGTCATCGACGACGAGCTCAAGACCGCCATCGACGCCTACTACGAGCAGTACGGCGTCAAGTAGGTTCCGCCTCCGTTAGTTACGCGGTTTTACCAAACCGCGTAACGGCTCGACGCTGCAAACCCGCCAGAGCGGCAATCTGCCTTTCAACTTCGGCGGCATGACCAGAAGGTCAATGCCGCCTCGTTTCAAGGCACCTTGCTCGCTCTGGCGGGTTTTCGCTGTCGCTACCAAAACATCGGCGTTGTCCTGGTCCAGATGCGGCACTTGGGGACGTTCCTTTTCTGCCGACACCTGGGGACACTCCTGATGTAGTCGTTGGGGACGTTCTTAAACGACTAATCATTCAAGAACGTCCCCAATGACTACCCGCAAAATGAGCGTGGATAATCTCCCACTTTGAGCCTGCATCCAGGTCAAAAACGGGAGATTATCCACGCTCGTTATTTGAGTGTCCAATAATCCTCGCTCGTTGTTACTTGAGTCCGGGGAGGCGGGTGTAGGGGAACGAGCGCTCTAAGAACTCGGAGCAGCGGGCGTAATCTTTGGCAAAGTAGCTGCTATAGAGCGAATCGAGTACGTATTGCACGGCGATATGGCTGGCGAACTGCGTGATGCGGTGCGTCATGCTCTCGTGGTCGCTTACCGTGAGATAGGCGGCAAAGCCGGGGTGAATGCGGGCACAGTACGGCGTGCCGATGACGATGACCGGGACATGTCGACTGCTAAGGATCGGCAAGATCTCCTTGAGGTTGGGGGCAAGGCCGCTGTAGGAGATGATGATTGCCACATGGTCGGGACCCGAGGCGAGCGCCGTGCGCACCTGCGCCTCGACGCTGTCGTGGCACGTCGCGCTTTTGCCGGCGGAAAGCAGGCGATCGCGGAACATTCCCGCTGGATATAGGTTATGCGAGCCCGTGTAGATGTCCACGGTGCCGGCGCGCATGATGAGCTTGGCGGCGTGGTCGAGCTGTGCAGGGTCGAGCAGCTCCTGCGTTTCGGCCAAGGTGGTCTGGTAGAGCCCCTCCATGCGCTCCATCACCTGCGCAGGGGTGGAAGTGGCATCGAAGGGAAAGTCGATATCCACCTCGGGGGCGGAGTCTGCGTACGAGGCTGCGCGCACCAGCTCGACCTTGAGCTCCTTGAAGCCCTCAAGGCCGAGCTTTTTGCAAAAGCGGTGGATGCTCGCAACGGAGACATTGGCCTGGCGCGCAAATTCCTTGATGGAGAGCCCGCGAACGTTCTCGCCCATGGCGAGAACCGTCTGCCCGAGCTGCTGCTCGGTGGGGGTGAGCCCCTTGCCCTGGGTGATTTTGCGCTTGATATCCATATGGCTCCCATGCATTCGTATCGCGATGTATCAATCATAACGGTAAATAAAACGCCCGGCTTGGCTGGGGAAAGCAAGCCGGGCGTCTCGTAAGGGGCTGTTGCGCGGGGTCGCTACCCGAGCACGCGGACGGGACCGAGCAGGCCGCTGGGCTCGGAGGGCTCGGTCATGCCGAACATGTCGGGGATGGCGTGGTCGAGGGTGTTGATCACATCGATCGTGAGCCCGTGCTCGCCGGCGGCAAGGGTGCCGAGCTCAAAGCGGTAGGGCGGACAGATGCGCGTGCCGAGGAGCGTGCCGTCGAGGGTGACGGTTGCGGTCTCAAAGACCTCGCCGAGATCGAGCGCGGCGCTGGTGAGGCCCTTGTCAACGCTGAGGCTCGCCTGGTGGCGGAAGGTGCCCGCCTTGCCGGGGAACTCGGCAAAGGAAAGGTCGTGCAGGCCTGCAAGCTCAATAGACTCGTCAAAGGCATCGGTGCCGGGGGCAGAGAAGGCGACCGTCCAGGGCCCGTCGATGCATGCGGCTTCAGTTCCTGCTGTTGCTGCGCGCGCGGAACCTGCGGCCCCGAGCACCACGATGCAGCTCTCGTAGGGCGCAAGTTCGAGCGTGCCCTCAAAGGCGACAGGCTCCCTGCCGTTGAGCAGGTCGAGGCGCGCGCCTGCAACGGGCGTGCCGTCGGCAAACGCAATCTGAGTGGAGATGCCCTGCTTGGGATGCTCGTTTACCAGCATGAGGTAGCTTTCGCCCGCGCGATCGTAGCGCAGCGCGCGCAGCCACGGCTGCGGCTCGGCGCATGCCACGGTCTGCATGCCGGCCGCGGCAAGCACGCTCGCAAGCTTGGAAGTGGCAACAACGCAAACGCCTGCAAGCTCGCTGGCATCCACGGAGGCAAAGCCCTCGCGTCCTGCAATATCGCCGTCATAGCGCTTACTCGGCAGCTTATCCAGGGCATACACGGCAGCGCCTGCGGCCGCGGCGCGCGCGGCAAAGTCAAGTACAGCCCCGCCGACAAACTCGGCGCCGGGCATGACCAGACAGCGGTATGCCTGCCCGTTTACAGTAAACCCGCCGTCCGCGGTAAACGCCACGGTATAGCGCTCGGCATCCTCAAATGCCTCGGCCGGCACAATATCAAAGTCGATTTGCGCGCGCATGAGCTCGGCGGCGGCGTGCTGCATAAACGAGGCTTCGCCGGCCCACTCGGCATCGGCGTGGTACAGAAGCGCCACCGGTGTGGCGGCCCGCCCGCCCGAAAGCAGGCTCGCCGTGCGATTCATGTAGCTCATGAGCTTGCCAAAGTGCGCAAACTGGGGGTTTTGGCCGTGCGCGTAGAAGTGCGGCGGGCAGTCCCAGTCGGGGAAGGCAGCCATGCTAAAGGCGTGCGGCACAAACCAGTTAACGCCGCGCACCATAAAGTGGTCGGCGATCCACTTCATCTCGCGCAGGCCCTCGTGCCAGCCAAAGGCGCCAAAGACCTCGGCCATGCAGCGCCCCTGCTTTTTGGGGTCGAGATGCGCCGCCGAGGAGCCCAGCTTGGGTAGCACGTAATTGTAGAACTCCAGGTCCCATACGCCGCGGCCGTAGGAGTGGAACCCCTGGTCCATACCGGGGACGAGCTGGTTGATCACGATGTCCACGCCCGCCATGTCCTGGCCGCCCACGGCGCGGAAGTAGTGTCCGGCGCCCACGCCCAAGCGCGCGTGGCAGTCCTTGTCCTCGATCACGTGGCCGATGTACTGCACGCCGTGCGCGCGGCACCAGCCGCCGAGCTGGTCGCAGAAGCATTCCTTGTAGAGCGTGCTTGCGATGTCCATGTACACATGACGCACGTGCGCGCCCGCCGGCTCGCGATCCCACAGGTGCGGGAGTTCGTCCAGGTAGCGCTCGCCCAGCGCCGCGCGCAGGCGGCGCTTGAGTTCGGCCGACCAGGGCAGGGGAGCCGTGGCCTTGCCGATGAGCGTGTCGGAGATGCCGTCGGCGCCGGTGACGCCCTTCTCGTTGGCAAAGCCGGGCTCATCGGAGAAAAAGCCCAGGATGGTCTTGCCAAACTCATCGCCCAGATGCGTAAAGTGCGGCTCGTACACAGCGTCGATGAGCTGTGCCACCGAGGCGCGGTCGACCATGTTGATGTAGTCCTCGTTGTAGGAGGTCTTGCCGCTCGTGAACATCACGCACGCCTGCGTGATGCCGGCCGGCGCGTCAAAGACCAGGCGGTAGGGTATGCCGTGCTCGTCCTCGATGACGCGGTGCTCTACCTCGACGGCGTGCCCTTCCTGCATAAACGTTACGCCATAGAAGCGCTCCGTCTTGTCGAACAGGTTGGTGAGCACGATGTTCGCCTGCGGCGTGGGGCCCACGATGTCGAGCGTGCGGTGTGTGAGCACGATCTTGCGGAGCTCGGGCGCGGCTTCCTTGACGGCGCCGTTGGCGTATCCGGTGGGAAAGTGTGCGTCGTCCAGAATCCAGATCTTGAGGCCCAGCTGCTTGCATATGTCGATCGCAAAGCGCAGGTCGCGCCACCAACCCTCGCCGCAAAAATCGGGGTGCGGGCGGCTCTCGAGGCAGACCTCGTGGATATCGGCGCCGGCGATCTTTTCCAGATACTCGGCAATGGTCTTATGGCTCTCGCCCTTCATCCACAAAAACGGAAGCACGTGGTTGTCGTAGGCGCCGTTGAGCACCTGCTGGTAGTACGCGGTCATGGATCCTCCTCGGCTCGGTCGATTAGCTGCATGGCACAGATTATGGACGTGTCAGCGCGCTCTGCTAATATCCGAATCACAACGAACTATGACCAAATCAACGATTGGTGAGCGATGGAGATCGACGAGCTCGAGCGTAGGCTCAGCGAACTGAGTGCCAGCGAGATTGCGTATAGAGACGGCTTGGCGTTTGATTGGTCGATTATGACCGAGCATGTCGAAATCGACGGACGTCCGGTGCGAAAGATTGGGCAGGTCGGGTTTGCCTACGCCCAGCCCGGCATGCCACGTGGCCTGACGATAAGGACAAACTCGCGTTTTAATGCCGTGCCCGAGCATGTGCACGACTACGTTGAGATGAGCTATGTGTATCGCGGGCACTGCCCGCAGACGGTGGCGGGGGAGAGGCTCGAGCTGGGCCGCAACGAGGTGCTGCTGCTCGACGCCGCCTGTCCACACGCGGTGTCGTCGCTCGGCGAGGACGACATCATGCTGAGCATGACCGTTTCACGTGCATTTTTGCGCCGGAGCCTGGAGTCGAGCCTCTCGCGCGAGAGCGTGGTCTCGCGGTTTTTGTTCAACGCGCTCAACAGTGAGACGGACCATCGCGGGCACGTACACTTTCGTTGCGGGGAGAGCCGGCGCGTGCGGCGCTACATGCAGGAAATGCTCTGCGAGCGTTACGAGCCGAGCCCCAACAGCGCCGAGATTGTTCTGTGCCTGTTTCAGCTGTTTTTGGCTGAGCTCATGGATTGCTACGAGCGCGAGCTGGTGCGCGGCGTGGCGGACGGCGCGGCGGGGCCCACTGCCCTGGTGACGGGAATGCTCGGCTACATCGAGCGCTCGTTTGCCGCCTGCTCGCTCGAGGAGATGGCGGCACACTTTCATGTGAGCCCCAACTACGCGTCGGCGCTGCTCAAGCAGCAGGTGGGAAAGACCTATCGGCAACTGGTCCAGGAGCGCAGGCTCGCGCGTGCCGCGGAGCTCTTGCGCGCGGGCGCCACGGCCGAGGCAGCGGCGCGTGCCGTTGGCTACGAGAACATGAGCTTTTTCTACCGCAAGTTCCGCGCCGCCTACGGCTGCACCCCGGCAAAATACCGTGGATGAGCAAGACGGAACGGGCTTTTAGCTATCGATATGCCACACCTAAATACTGTGTCTCATGTTTCGTTTCATCCATCCGGGTTGGAAGGTGGCCGTCAGGTCGATTTTTGCCTCGTCTAGGCCTCGGTATCAAAAAGTGTCAGCCGGCGGACGTGCCGGGGCGAAAAGAAGTGTCCAATGCAGCGCCTCCGCGCCTTGGGCGCCCAAGTGCGCGCGATACTCAACTCAGCACATAAAACCCGTTGCGAGGAGGCACCTATGGGATTTCCCAAGGGATTTTTCTGGGGCGGCGCCACGGCCGCAAATCAGTTTGAGGGCGCTTGGGACGTGGACGGCCGCGGCCCCAGCGTAGACGACCATTTCCTGGGCGGCAGCTACAAGGAGCCGCGCCAGATTACGATCGACATCGACCCCAACCGCTTCTACCCCAACCACGACGGCATCGACTTCTACCATCACTACGAGGAGGACATCGCGCTGTTCGCCGAGATGGGCTTTACCATGTTCCGCATGTCCATCTCCTGGAGCCGCATCTTCCCCAACGGTGACGATGCCGAGCCCAACGAGGCCGGCCTCGCCTTCTACGACCGCGTCTTCGACTGCCTGCGCGCGCACAACATCGAGCCGCTCGTCACACTCAGCCACTACGAGATGCCCTATCACCTGGTCGAGAAATACAACGGCTGGGCGAGCCGCGAGCTCATCGGCTTCTTTGAGAAGTACTGCCAGACCGTCTTCGACCGCTACCAGGACAAGGTCAAGTTCTGGCTCACCTTCAACGAGATCAACTGCGGCACCATGGACATAGGTGCCATGATGGAGACCGGTCTGATCCAGGGCTTTGAGGGTCCGGCAAGCGCCATCAAGACCACCGCTCAGCAGCGCTACCAGGCCCTGCACCACCAGTTTGTCGCCAGCGGCCGCGTCGTGCGCTATGCCCACGAGCACTATCCGCAGTTTAAGATGGGCAACATGGACTGCTTCGTCCTCTCCTATGCCGCCACGTGCGATCCGGCCGACGTGTTCGCCACGCAGCAGGAGATGAATACCATGAACTGGTACTGCTCCGACGTGCAGGTGCGCGGCAAGTATCCGTTCTATGCCAAGCGCTTCTGGGCCGAGAACGATGTCGAGCTCGTGATGGAGGACGGCGACCTGCAGGATATCGCCGACGGCAAGGTCGATTTCTACACCTTTAGCTACTACATGTCCGGCACCGTGGGCACCCACAAGGATCACGAGATGACCGAGGGCAACATGACCTTTGGCGGCAAGAACCCCTATCTGGAGTCCACCGATTGGGGCTGGCAGATCGATCCGCTGGGCCTGCGCATCGCCCTCAACGAGATTTACGCCCGCTACGAGATTCCGCTGATGGTGGTCGAGAACGGCATGGGCGCCTACGACGAGGTCGAGGAGGACGGCTCCATCCATGACCCGTATCGCATCGCCTACTTGCAGAGCCACGTCAAGGCCATGGGCGAGGCCATTGCCGACGGCGTCGACCTGATCGCCTACACCTGGTGGGGCCCCATCGACCTGGTTTCCGCCGGCACGGGCGAGATGCGCAAGCGCTACGGCTTTATCCACGTCGATAAGTACGACGACGGCACCGGTACCTACGAGCGACGCCGCAAAGACAGCTTCTACGCCTACCAGAAGATCATCAAGTCCAACGGTGCCGAGGGCCTGGATTAATCGACAATATGAGTGCCACCGGGGAAAAGGGTTGATTTTCAATCTCAACGCAACAGCCTGAACGGGCCCCGCGTTTCCGCAGCT
>JAHYYM010000010.1:0-2153 GCA_019424985.1 Collinsella sp.
GGGCCAGCCCGTGGGAGGCCAGGGCGCCGCTGACCGGTGGACGGCACCGAGCCGTACGCTTGAACTGAGAAGGGGGAGGCCTCGCGGCCTCCCCCTTTTTTGCGTTTACGAGCAACATTCCTTATGCAATTAAATCAATTTAATCATCCACCGCTGAATATAGACGTTCACCGTTCTTTGGTCGGTTCTCTGTTCTCAATGGACTAATATTTGCTTTAGCGCACTGCTGCGCTTGTCCTGTTTTTACACGGGTCGTTTTATTGATTGTGACGGAAGGACTCACATGGCAGATGTTCATGAGCTGCTTGATACTTGGATTGCCAATGTCAAGGACGAGGAGCTCCTCGCTGAGCTCAACACGATGAAGGAGCAGGGTGATGAGGACGCCATCACCGACGCTTTCTTCCAGGATCTCGCCTTCGGTACTGCCGGTCTTCGCGGCACTATCGGTGCGGGCACTAACCGTATGAATATCTATACGGTCGGTCGTGCGACCCAGGGATTCGCTGACTACCTCAATGCGACCTTTGAGCATCCGACGGTCGCCATCGCTCGCGATAGCCGCAATAAAGGTGAGCTGTTCGTTAAGACGACGGCTGCCATTCTTGCAGCAAACGGCGTGACTGCCCTCGTGTATCCCAAGATTTCTCCTGTGCCGACGCTCTCCTGGGCCGTCCGTGATCTTAAGTGCTCCGGTGGCATTTGCATGACTGCTAGCCATAACCCGGCGCCGTATAACGGCTATAAGGCCTATGGCCCCGACGGCTGCCAGATCACCAGCGAGGCCGCCGATGCAATTTCTAAGGCTATCGCCGAGACCGATACATTCACCGGCGTGAAGTCCATGGACTTTGATGAGGCTCTTGAGCAGGGCCTGGTCAAATGGATCGATGACTCGTGCCTCGAGCGTTATTACGACGCCGTTCTCGCTCGCGGCGTTACGAATCTTTCTGCCGAGGAGATCGCCGGCGCACCGCTCAAGCTTGTCTATACGCCGCTGAATGGTACCGGCCTCATTCCCGTCACCACGGTGCTCGAGCGCGCTGGCATCACTGATGTCACGGTTGTTCCCGAGCAGAAGGAACCTAACGGCGATTTCCCGACCTGCCCGTATCCTAACCCCGAGATCCGACAGGCCATGCAGAAGGGCATCGATCTCTGCGAGCAGGTTCACCCCGATCTGCTGCTTGCGACCGATCCCGACGCCGACCGTGTTGGCGTTGCCGTTAAGAATGGCGATGACTATCTGCTGCTGACCGGTAACGAGATGGGCGTCCTGTTGCTCGACTATATTTGCAAGACCCGTGCCGCCCGCGGCGAGGACCTCACTAAGAAGGTCGCGGTTACTACCATTGTTTCTTCCGCCATGGTCGATGCTCTGGCCGCGGAATATGGCTTTGAGCTCCGTCGCTGCCTGACGGGCTTCAAGTACATCGGTGACATCATTACCTCGCTTTCCGATGCCGGTGAAGTCGATCGCTTTATCTTCGGTTTTGAGGAGAGCTACGGTTATCTGGCTGGTGATCACGTGCGCGACAAGGACGCCGTGAGCACTTCGCTGCTGATTTGCCAGATGGCTCAGTATTACAAGCTGCAGGGTAAGAACCTCGCCGACGCGATGCACGAGCTGTACGAGAAGTATGGCTACTACCACAATAAGACGATTTCGCTGAGCTATCCGGGTGCTGAGGGTGCGGCAAAGATGGCCGGCATCATGGCCGGTCTGCGCGAGAACCCGCCTGCGGAGCTTGCTGGGTCCAAGATTGAGGCCGTCGTGGACTACAACACCTGCGTGAACGGCCTGCCGAAGGCTAATGTCATTGAGTTCGATCTCGAGGGTGGCAACAAGGGTATCGTCCGTCCTTCTGGCACCGAGCCCAAGATCAAGCTGTATATCTTTGCCAAGGGCACGGATGCCGCCGAGGCTGATGCAGCACTTGACGCGATTGAGGAGTCCGGTCGCAAGCTGTTGGCCTAAGGCTTTGAAAGCCTATTTCTATAGATAGACGGAGGAGGGGATCTCGGAAACGAGGTCCCCTCTTTATAACTAGTAAATACAGCTGAAAATCCCAAATTGTGTAGGAAATGTGTACGCCCAGATTCCCGCCCCCGGCGCCCCTCCGGTCTGGCAATATATCTCCTTGCCGCGCGGC
>JAHYYM010000011.1:0-94195 GCA_019424985.1 Collinsella sp.
GAAAGCACTTAATGTGCTTTCCGTCTTGCGCAGGACTGTAGAGCAGCAAACTTAACCCGCGCCAGCCGGCCCCGGAGACCCTCCCGGAGGGCCAAAAAATTATTTTCAAAAAAGTTGTTGCGCACCGGACAGACTTCTGTGTATACTAATCCCCGCAGCGCACGCGAGCGGAAACAAACGCGAACGACTGCCTGGGGAGTTAGCTCAGTTTGGTTAGAGCGCCGGCCTGTCACGTCGGAGGTCGCGGGTTCGAGCCCCGTACTTCCCGCCAACGCAATTAAAGCCACGTCTTCGGACGTGGTTTTTTGCGTTTGATAGGACCTTGATCCCATCGGCTCCTTTCGCCCAAAAGCAGATCTTTCCAATTCCCGGACAAGCTCCGTATGAGACAAGTGTTCAAACAAGACGTTTTTTGCGCAACACCTGTTCAACGAAGCAGGGGGTTAGGTTATACTGAATTGCACTGTGTGCCGTTTTTGATGCAAGAGGCTTCAAGCGCGGCATTCAGTGGGCACCCGTTTTGCTATTTGAGCGTCCATACGGTCATTGGCGTCTCGACGTAAGCTCGGCCCCGGAGCTCGTTCGAGCTGTTCCTATTCCTTGAAAGGGGAAAAATGGACATATCGAGGAAGACTGATTACGCCCTTCGCATGCTCGCGATGCTTGCCGAGGACCCGGAGCGTCTGCTTTCTGTTCGCACCGCCGCCGAAGAGGTCAATGTCCCGTATTCGTTTGCCCGTTCAATCCAGCATGGTTTGGTTCAGGCCGGTATTGTGGAGAGCCTGCGTGGCGTCCATGGCGGCATGCGTCTTAAGGTCAGCCCCGACGATGTCACCATCCGCCAGGTCGTTGAGGCCGTTCAGGGCCCCATGGTCATGAACGATTGCACCGCGCCCGATGGCGACTGCGCACGCATGGGCACGTGCTGCTATCATCCTCTGTGGGCCGGAGCTCAAGCGTTGATGCGCGACTACCTCGATTCCGTTTCGCTGGGCGATATCGTCGCTCACCGCCAGTTCCCGGCCGTCGACCCCAAGTTTGCCGACCGCGATGCGTTTCCCGAGTACGCCACCTGTGCGTGCGCTTGCCGGGAGGAATAGCGCCGCATAAGGAGCATAGCCATGATTCAGGACCCCTTTCGTTCGACGATTCGTTCGGAAGGGGTCCTGCGTTATCGCGACCTTCCGTGGCGCCGCACGCGCGACCCGTACATTATTTGGCTTTCCGAGGTTATGCTGCAGCAAACGCAGGTGCAGCGTGTGGAGATGCGTATGCCCGCGTGGCTCGATCGCTTTCCAACCGTGCAGGCGCTTGCCCAGGCCGCGCCTTCCGATGTTTTGGACGCTTGGCAGGGGATGGGCTACAACCGACGCGCCCTGGCGCTCCACAAGGCCGCTCAGCGCGTTGTAGAGGACTGGGACGGGAAGTTTCCACGTGAGACGCGCGACCTGGTTGCCCTGCCCGGTATTGGCCCGGCGACGGCGCAGGGCATCCGATCGTTTGCGTTCGATCTACCGGGTGTGTATCTGGAGACCAACGTGCGCACGGTCTTTCTGCATCATTTCTTTCCCGATGTGCCCGCCGTTCCCGATCGCGAGCTGGTGCCGCTGATTCAGGCCGCCTGTCCGGCGGCTCCCGGTACGACGGCGGATGAGATCGCTCCCTTTGCCGTGCCGCTCGATGATGCCGACACACCGCGCGCATGGTATTACGCGCTGCTGGATTATGGCGCGTATCTTAAGAAGACGCTGCCCAATCCGTCCAGGCGCTCGGCGAGCTATAGCCGTCAGTCCAAGTTTGAGGGCTCGCGCCGTCAAAAGCGCGCCCATATTGTGCGCATGCTGCTGGCTGCGCGCGATGGGCGGCCGGCGGGCATCACACTCGCCGAGGCCGTGGCGGGTGTCAACGAAATGGAGGCGGCGGCAGGCCGCGAGCCGGTCGATCACGATCTCGTCGCAGGCATTTTGGCCGACTTGGAGCGTGAGGGCTTTTGCCGCGTGGAGGGCGACCGCTGGCTAAGCGTGTAGCCCACCCGAATCTGAAGAACAGGATTGTAAGGTTTAGATTTTCGAGATGAGGGCATCCTAAAGACAAGGCCGCTCGAAGCCTACGGGCGGCATGTGTTGAAGGGAAGTACACCTATGGATTTTGAAAACTCTCAGACCAAGAAGAACCTCGAGACCGCTTTTGCCGGTGAGTCCCAGGCGCACACCAAGTATCGCTACTACGCATCTAAGGCCAAGAAGGATGGTTACGTTCAGATCTCGAATATCTTTGCCGAGACCGCAGGCAACGAGTCCGAGCATGCCAAGCTGTGGTTTAAGTATCTGCACGACGGCGCCGTTCCCGACACCCTGGACAATTTGCGTGATGCCGCTGCGGGCGAGAACTACGAGTGGACCACGATGTACGACGAGTTTGCCAAGACCGCCGAGGAGGAGGGCTTTGCCGAGATTGCCGCAAAGTTCCGTGGCGTCGGTGCTGTCGAGAAGGCTCACGAGGAGCGCTACAACAAGCTTGTCGAGCGCATCGAGTCGGGCGAGGTGTTTGAGCGCGAGGGCGTGAAGGTGTGGAAGTGCCTGAACTGCGGGCACCTGCATGTGGGTGCCGAGGCGCCCGAGGTGTGCCCGGTTTGTAACCACCCGAAGGCGTACTTTGAGGAGCAGGTGGTGAACTACTAGCGCTTGGCGCTGGCTGCTGCGGAACGCAGGGCGGGGAAATACCTTTCCCTCTCGCTCACGGCTCCGCAGGGTCGCGCGAGGCAAAGGTATTTCCCCGCCCTGCGTTCCGGCTTCGGGTCGTTGCGTGCTCGCTACAGAAAAGCTGATAAAAAAGTTTGTGTGCCGCCCCTATTGGGGCGGCACGTTTTTTGTATGGGGGCTGGTTGGGACGGCGCCGTTCATGGGTGGGGTACACTGGGTAGCGACTTTTAGTTTATCTACTACCTGATGGGGTGTTTTTGTATGGGTAAGAAGTCTCGGGCTCGGGTGGCTGCGGCGGGGACTCGCAAGGATCCTGGTCGTCGGGTTCCTGAGGGCAAAAAGGCCGATCGTGCCGAGAAGGACAAGAAGGTCGGCGCGCATGCTCATCCTGAGTGGGCACCTCATTTGAATACGGCGAGCGAAGACCTGACTGCCAAGCTGTTTACGATGGTCGAGGTCATCTTGGGCGTGGTGCCTGTGGTGGTCATCGGTCTGTTCTTGGCCTCTAAGGATGCCGCGAGCGTGGATAAGCTCACCGACGTCTTTTCTCAGGACCCCTCGATGGTGGTCACGTTTATCTCTGCGTGCCTGCAGCCGTTTGTGGCGTACATGCTGTACATGATTTATCGCAAGTACTGCGAGGGCGATGCGGGCTTTGCCGCCGGCAACCTGATCGGCCTCTTGTGCTCCGAGATTTTGCTGCTCAATATTCCCGGTGTCATCGGCATGGGCATCTTGTTGTGGCGTGTTTGGCGCAACGTTGCCCCGCACTTTGAGAGCTGGCTGTTTGAGCGCCGTGTTGCGGGCGTGTTGGCAGATATTGCCGGTTCGCTCGTGATCCTGGTCCTGGCGTTTATGTGTGCCACCGCCGCCCGCGGTCTCGCGGGCATGTAGTCTGTCCTCACCGACCACGGAGCGCAGGGCGGGGAAACCTTTCCCTCTCGCTCACGGCTCCGCAGGGTCGCGCGAGGCAAAGGTTTCCCCGCCCTGCGCTCCGGCGTTGAGTCGTCGCATGCTCGTTACAGAAAAGCTGACAATAAGTTTGTGTGCCGCCCCTTTGGGGCGGCACTTTTTGTGTGGGGTCCCTGTCTCCACACTTTTCGTCAAGCTTTTGGTTAGATTTTGGTCAGTTGGCGGGTTGGCGGAAGGGCAAAAGATCATCCGATAAAAAGCTCAAAGAAAGTGCTGGTAGGGGAGTTGTTGAGGTTTTCGACAGCTTTTGTCAGCAAGAAACTTTGCGGCTATTGCTACGGATTGCGTTGCCGTGGCCTTGGCGGTGCGGGATGCTGGGCGCAAGCGTCGAATGCTCCGATTGAGGAGGCCAGCATGGACCTGTTTCTTGAGACCCCGCAGCAGCAAGCCGAGCGCATGTTGCGCCAACAGCAGCGGCTCATGGAGATGCAAATGCAAGGGGTAGTCGCCCAGCCCCCTGCGCAAAATGCCACGCCCGCGGTTTCGCTTGCGGGCGGATCGGCGCCAGAGAACTATTCCGTACAACAAGATTCGTATGCACAGGAGCTTGCGTTTGACAAGCGCCGCACGCGTCACCGTCGCGTGGGCCAGCGCCTGCGCACGTTAGCGATGATTGTGCTCATTCCGTTAGGACTTGCGGCGATTTTCTTGGTCTCGTATGCGCTCACCTGCATCCTCAACGGTGCTTCGCCCAGCGAAGTGCTCCAACATCTGTCAGCCCTCGGCCAGCGCCTAGGCGATGTCATAACAACCATCCGCGCCGGCTGGGAGAGTTAGCGTTTTGATGCCTGTGGCCCAAAATCCATTTGCCCGATTGCCGTGGAGCGCCCGGTGCGTGTGGCGGGGTAAGATTGATCGCGGTTTTGATTGGTGGTCGATTGAGTTTGTTGGGCGGAGTCTATGTCTGCTATTGATATCGTGCTTGTTGTGATCGCCTTGATGGCGGTGGGGGTTGCTGTGGCTTGTGCCCTGCAGCTTAAGGGCCTTCGCGCCGAGCTGCGGGAGCGCGGCGATGGCGGGGCAGAGATGCTGGCTGCGCTCGAGCAGGCCAACAACGCGCTCGACACCCTCAACGTCGCGCTGTCCGAAACCCGCCGCACGACAAATGCCATCGCGCAGCAACAGACGACCGACGCCGCCGTGGAACAGCAACGCTACCTGACCATTGCGCGCGAGTTCTCGCAGGCCGGCGACCGCATGGACGACCTGCGTCGCGAGACGGCCCAGCAGCTGGGCGCCAACCGCGAAGGCATCGAACACCGTCTGGACAAAGTGCGCGAGACGGTCGATGCCCAGCTGGGCGCCATCCGCAAAGACAACAACGTGCAGCTCGATCAAATGCGTGCGACGGTGGACGAGAAGCTCTCCCGCACGCTCAACGATCGCCTGTCGGCATCGTTTAAGCAGGTGAGCGACCAGCTCGAGGCTGTGTACAAGGGTTTGGGCGATATGCAGTCCATTGCCACCGGCGTAGGCGATCTTAAGCGCGTGCTGGGCAATGTAAAAGCGCGCGGCATTTTGGGCGAGGTGCAGCTGGGCGCGATTCTGGCGGATATCCTCACACCCGATCAGTATCTGGAAAACGTCGCCACCAAGCCTGGTGCCTCGGAGCGGGTTGAGTTTGCCGTCAAGCTGCCGGTGGACGAGGGCGACCCCGTGCTGCTGCCGATCGACTCCAAGTTTCCCGGCGATGCGTACGAGCACCTGCTCGACGCGCAAGAGTCGGGTGATGCCGAGGCTGTGGCCACCGCGCGCAAGACGCTTGACGCCATGGTGAAGCGCGAGGCCAAGGATATCTGTGAAAAGTACCTGAGCGTGCCCGCGACGACCAATTTTGGCATCATGTTCGTGCCGTTTGAGGGCCTGTATGCCGAGGTCGTCAGTCGCCCCGGGCTTATCGAGACCCTGGGCCGCGACTATCACGTCAACGTTGCCGGCCCCAGCACCATGGCCGCCATTCTCAACAGCCTGCAGATGAGCTACCAGACGTTTAAGTTGCAAAAACGCACCGATGACGTGCTGCGCGTGCTTTCCGCCGTCAAGGCCGAGCTGCCACGCTATCAAAAGGCGCTGCGCCGCGCCCAGCAGCAGATCGAGACCGCGGGTAAAACGGTCGAGGGCATTATCACCACACGTACCAACGTTATGGAGCGCAAGCTCAAGGATATCGATGCGCTGGAAGACGCGCGGGAAGCCGACGAGATTTTGGGCTTGGAGTCCGCAGGCATACTCGCGGGCCAGGAAGACGAGGACTAGCCGCAACGGACGGCGGGGCGCCGGCGTAAACGCGGGGCGCGGACGCTTTTCGCATCGTGCTTGCCTGGAGTGCGCTTCAATGTGCAACAATGGCGTTTCGCCCTATCAGATGCGAAAGGAAGCCCATGTCTCAGAGAAGCACCAGCCCGCTCAAGCGCTCCACCGTGCGCCGCACGCTGCGGCGTTTTTGGGACGTCACGCGCACGCAGCCGCTGATCGTCTTTCTCTCGGTGTTCTCGTCGGCGGGCTATATCTTTTTGCTCACGTTTGCCAACACCTACGTGATGGCCCTCATCGTCGACCGCGTCCAAGCGGGCCCCGTGGCGGGCAATCAAGTATTCGAGGTCTTTGGTCCTTACATTCTGGCGCTTGTGCTCGTTAATCTGGTAGGCCAGATCCTCTCCAAACTGCAAGACTACACCGTCTACAAGCTCGAGATCGCGGGTAACTACCACCTGGCGCGCTTGTGCTTCGACACGCTCTCCAATCAATCCATGACATTCCACACCAGCCGATTTGGAGGATCGCTTGTGAGCCAGACGAGCCGTTTTATGAGCGGCTACACGGGTCTGGTGGACGTGACGGTGTATTCGTTTATCCCCACTATCACCTCGGTTGTCTGCACGGTGGCGGCGCTCGCTCCGGTGGTGCCTGCATTTACCGTAATCCTGGTGGGCATCATGGTCGTCTACATCGCGTTTGTCTGGCTTATGTACAAGCGCATCATGCCGCTTTCGGCCGCGACGTCCGCCGCTCAGAACAAGCTGTCGGGCGTGCTTTCCGACGCGGTCACGAACATTCTGGCCGTCAAGACCTGCGGGCGCGAGGACTTTGAGCGCGACCTGTTCGATACCGCCGACCGTGCCGCGCGCGATGCCGAAACGGTATCGATGCACGCCATGATGCAGCGCAACTTTACGACTTCGGGCCTTATCGTCATCACCATGGCTGTGGTGAGCGTGTTCGTGGCGGGCGGCAACGCGTGGTTTGGCATTTCGGCCGGCGCGCTCGTCATGATCTTTACCTATACGTACAACCTCACCATGCGTCTGAACTACGTGAGCTCCATGATGCAGCGCATCAACCGCGCGCTGGGCGAGGCCGCTGAGATGACGCGCGTGCTGGACGAGCCTCGCCTGGTGGCGGACGACGAGAATGCCCCCGAGCTCAAGGTGAGCGAGGGCGCAATTGATTTTGAGCACCTGAGCTTTGCATACCGTGATGCCGCGGTGGGCGAGAGCGTGTTTCACGACCTGACGCTCCATGTGGCGGCGGGCCAGCGCGTGGGCCTGGTGGGTAAATCGGGCTCGGGCAAGACGACGCTCACTAAGCTGTTGCTGCGCTTGGACGACGTACAGGGCGGCCGCGTGCTCGTGGACGGCCAGGACGTCTCGCGCTGCACGCAGCAGAGCCTGCGCCGCCAGGTTGCCTACGTGCCGCAGGAGGCGCTGCTGTTCCACCGCTCCATTCGCGAGAATATCGCCTACGGACGTCCCGATGCCACCGACGAGCAGATCCGCGAGGCCGCGCGCCTGGCCAATGCGACTGAGTTTATCGACCGCTTGCCCCATGGCTTTGACACCATGGTGGGCGAGCGCGGCGTTAAGCTTTCGGGCGGCCAGCGCCAGCGCGTGGCCATCGCCCGCGCCATCCTGACCGACGCGCCGATTCTGGTGCTCGACGAGGCGACGTCTGCGTTGGACAGCGAGTCCGAGGCGTTGGTGCAGGAGGCGCTCGAGAACCTGATGCGCGGGCGCACCTCCATTGTGGTGGCGCATCGCCTGTCCACTGTGGCGGCGCTCGACCGCATCGTGGTGCTGGCAGACGGCGAGATTGTCGAGGACGGCACGCATGCGCAGCTTGTCGAGGCGGGCGGCGAATACGCAAGCCTGTGGAGCCGCCAGACCGGCGCATTTTTGGAGGCTTAAGGCCCCCGTACGTGGGACAATCGTTTCCGTGAAGTTATGTTTCTGCCGAGCCGAGGAGTCGTTATGCCACGCGAGACCAATGCCGCCAAACGCGAACGCGCCATCGAGGTGTGCGAGCGCCTTAACCGTCGCTATGGCCCGGTCGAGTGCTTCTTGGACCACGAGAATCCCTTTAGGCTGCTCATCGCGGTACTGCTCTCGGCGCAGACGACTGACGCGCAGGTCAACAAAGTGACGCCGCGGCTGTTTGCCCAGTGGCCCACGCCCGAGGCCATGGCGGGGGCGAGCGTGGCCGACGTGGCGGACACCATTAAGTCGCTCGGCTTTTATAAGAGTAAGGCCAAGCATGCCGTGGAGGCCGCGCAGATGATCGTTGCCGATTACGGCGGCGAGGTGCCGGCCGACATGAAGGAGCTCGTCAAGCTGCCGGGCGTGGGGCGCAAGACGGCGAACATCGTGCTCAACGTGGGGTACGGTATCGTGGAAGGCATCGCGGTGGATACGCACGTCAACCGCATCGCGCACCGCCTGATGCTGAGTCCCAAGACGCACGCCAAAGAGCCGCTCAAGACCGAGCAAGATCTGCTCAAGATCTTGCCGCACGAGTATTGGGAGTCGGTCAACCACCAGTGGATCACCTTTGGCCGCGAGATCTGCGATGCCCGTAAGCCCAAGTGCGACGAGTGTCCGCTGGCGGATTTGTGCCCCAGCGTGCGCGTGACGGGGTAGGGCCCGGCACGTTTTGCCAGCGTTCGAAGGCTTTGGCCAATGTTGCGCAACACATTTGGGTCGCGAGGGCTCAATATGATGGCGACAGATGCCGTTTGTTGTGAGGGGATACCCGAATATGTTTTGCACCAAGTGTGGCTCCGAGATGCCCGACGGAACCGATTTTTGCACGAACTGCGGGGCACGCATGGGCGCCGCTTCTCCGGCGGCAGGAATGCCTCCCGTGCAGAAGAAATCGCATAAGCGAGCGGTGATTATCGGCATATGTGTAGCGGGCGTGCTGGTGGCCGGTGGCGCTGCGCTGGCGCTGACCGGCGTGTTGGGACCGCTTGGGCAGGGCAATTCATCGCAGATTACGGTACTTGGGTCCGACGAGGGTTCGGGCGAACACAAGGACAAGGGAAGCGCCAAAGAGAAGCCTGCCGAAGAGCAAGAAGAGCCGGAAGAACCCGAGCAGACGGGCAGCAGCGTCAAAGTCGACCTCAATGACCAGGCAACCTATGCCGCCACGAACCTGTTCCTGTCGAACTTTACGGAGGAGGACTTTGGCTACAACAAGAATGACCCGAGTTCGCTGTTTGACGTAACGGATGGCTTGTCTGCAGAAGAGCAACGCGACATGACGTTTTTCATCTTTAACCATTTTCTTGACAACGGCTCAAAGCGCGTAGAGCGGGGAAGCGACATCGGCGGGAAAAGATACGGGTTTAAAATCGCGATAGATGCCGTACATAGCGAAATGAATCGCCTTTTTGGAATGACGCTTTCCGATGACGAAATGCAGTTTGATGACAATGAGGGGAAGTACGACGAAGTTATTCAGGCGCTTGGGACGAGGGCTACGGTCCAAGACGGATACCTGTATTTCAACGAAGAACACGGGGTTGCGAAAATAGCCGTTCCGGCAATCGTTACAGCGGCGGAGGACCTTGGAAACAACACGTACCGCCTGACATTTGAGGCATATGTTGCGCAGAGCTATAACGGTGGCCCATCCCCGCTGGTCTCGGATGTCCCCGAGAGCGTTTACGGGCTGCCTGCCGATCAGCTGAAGGCGACGATTGGAGTCGACTCTACGTCTGCGATGTCCGGAACTGCCGTGGTAAAGGTCGCCGCCGGTGACGGTGCTCCTGCCTTCGCCCTGCAAAGCATAAATTACGACTAGATTTCGGAATTAGAATTTGTCTCCATCACGCCAGGCGGCTCGGCCGTCTGGCGTTTTTGTTGCGGGGCTGGGTGTGCGCTTGAGCTGGAGTATATGTTGCCTCCCGCTGCCTCATGCAAAAATGTGTTGCTAATTTAGAAGGCTATTCAAGCGTGCCGAAGTCGTGGCGTGCTGGCGTAGCATGAGCAAAAAAATCAAGCAATGGAGGACAACGTGGCAACATTGAAGACGCGAGAGCTTGAAGATTACTTTGAGCGCATCGTGCGCACACGCGAAGGTGACCTACCTGGTCGTCGCAAAGGCGACGAATACTTGTCTCAAACCCATGCGCTCTACCACGGCGATCCTGCGCCCTGGGCTCTGACGCCAAAGATATTCGACAAGAACATGACGGCGCTTCTTAAAGAGGCCGCCGAGCGTATGTATGGCATCATGGACAAGGTGACGCGGGCGTTTTGCTCCGATGCGTCCGTGCGTGCGTGGTTTCGCATGGATCCGGCTTTTGCTGACCTATGCGCTATGGATGCCGGCTATGATTGCCAGATTCCCCTTGCACGCGTTGATATCTTTCTTGACGAGGGCACCGGTTCGTATACGTTTTGCGAGCTCAATACCGACGGCAGTGCTGGAATGGTAGTGACCGATGCGGTCTGTCAGGCAGTGCGAATGACGCCTTCCTTTGAGGAGTTTGCATCCGAGCACCCCGGCTTTCGACAGTACGATTTGTGCGGTAGCTGGATAGATGCATTGTTTGAGACCTATGCAGAGTGGGAGCTGGCCCATCCTCGCCGCACCGAGGATAGTGCACGATCGGACGACGGGGTCCGCGTTGACGAGGGACCCCATGCACCGCAATCAAAGATCTATCCCGCTTCGGTGGCAATCGTCGACTATTCGGAAAGCATCGACTTGGAAGATGCGGCTCATTTTGCCGACCTTATGAGGCGGCGGGGTGTAGTCGCACGCTTTGCGGACGTGCGCGACCTGCGGATTGCCGAAGAAGAGGGCGGTGCTAGGCGCCTGTGCGATGCCGCTGGTCCCATTGATTGCGTTTGGCGGCGCGCGGTGACCGGCGAGCTGTGGGATAAGCCGTGCGACGGACGCTCGGCCTTAATCGAGGCTGCCCAAGAAGGGCTTGCATGTATCGTCGGTGGTTTTAGAACGTGGCCGTGTGCGACTAAGACCGTATTTGCGTTTTTGTGGTCTCGGGCCGGTCAGTCCTTGTTGAGCTCGGAGGAGCAATCGTTTGTACGGGAGCATGTGCCCTATACCGAGATTTTGGACGAAAGCACCCAGTTGTCGAGATTTGTCGAAAAGGATCGATGGATCGTCAAGCCGTGCGGCGGCTACAATGCGGTTGGCGTTGTCGCTGGTTTGGATGTCACGGAACAGGAATGGTCCCAGGTGCTAGCTCGCGCTGCGGCCGCTGGGGCGATTGTACAGGAGTATGCTCAGCAGTATCAGACTCCCTGCTTGCGCGGAACGCTTGTCGATGGGCCGCATCGAGGAGAGGCGCCCAAAGGACTTGTGGATGATCTTGGTTTTGCGCCCGCTTCTAATATGGAAGGCCTGTACCTGTATCGCGGCCGTTTTGCGGGCGTGTATACACGCGTCGGTTTTGCCAACACCATAGGCGAGTGGACGAGCCGCTTAAACGTTGCGAGCTTTTTTGAGGAATAGCCGTTTCTTGGGGCACCTTCCGTGGTTGCGGCGTTCGACGTGACGGGGAAATTTTGGCGAAGCCGGTGAGTCCAGTTCTATCTGGCGTTTTTGTTGCGGGGCTGGGCGTACGCTTGAGCTGGAGTCCTCTCCATGCGCTACCATGACAGACAATGTATTTGACGTACGACCCGCCGAGCTTGCCCCGGCGGGCTTTTGGCGTTGCGATGCCGGAGGAACAGCATGCTCATTCACCGTATAGCCGCGCAGCTCTACACTGCCGAGGCCTTGCAGACCGTCGAGGCCGGACTCGATGCCGGCGAGGACGTGACGCTGGCCGTGTCGCAGTCGGGCCGTACGCTCATGGCGGCCGCCCAGTTTGCGCGCCGTCCGCGCCCCACGGTCTACATTGTGAGCGGCGAGGACGCGGCCGATCGTGCCGCCCGCAGCCTTGCCGCCTATGTGGGGCTGGCGCACGTGTGCCGCTTCCCCGAGCGCAAGGACTATCCGTGGCGCGAGCAGGCGCCCGACGACGTCGTGGTGGCGCAGCGCTGCGAGGCGCTCGGGCGCATCGTGCGCGGCGACAACTGCATTATGGTCGCCTCGGCCCGCGCACTGCTGCGCTGCGTGCCGCCGGTCGAGAGTCGCTACTGGGAGTCCACTACTTTTGCGGTGGGCGAGGAGATTCCCTTTGACGAGGTGCCGCAGTGTCTGGTGGGCATGGGCTACACCAATGCCGGCGCCGCCGACGCGCCCGGCCTGTTCCGTGTGCACGGCGACACCGTCGAGGTGTTTCCCGCGCAGGAAAAGGCGCCCGTGCGCATTGAATTTTTCGGCGACGAGATCGACCGCATCCGCCGCATGGTGGGTTCCACGGGCCAGACCATCGGCAACGAGGACAGCATCGAGATTTTCCCCTGTCGCGAGCTCGCACTCACCGACGACGCCGTCCACAACATGCATGTGGCGCTCTATCGTGCCAGCCAGGACGACAGCAAACTGGCGGCGCTGCTCGAGATGGTGGATGCGCGCATCGTCACGCCCGAGCTCGATCGCTTTTTGCCGGTGATGTACGGCCAGACCGTGAGCCCGCTGGCGCACGTGAGCGGCAAGGCGCTCGTGGTGCTGTCCGAGCCGCGCTCGCTGTTCGACGATTGCCTACGTGCCTACGAGGATATCGAGGCACGTGCCGGCGAGGCGGGGGTCGACCGTCTGGACGGCCTGTACGTGCGTGCCCAGCAACTCGACTTTGGTGCCCAGCAGCGCCTTAACTACGTGAGCTTGATTCGTGCCGGCGGTGCGGTGACGGCAGAGCTCAAGATTGAGCAGCCGGCCATCGCGGGCTCGGACAATCGCTTTATGACGCGCATCCAGGAGGTCGTGGGCAAGCGCTATGCCTGCGTATTTGCCATCCCCGACCGCGGTGCGCGCGAGTCGATGGAGCTCACCTTTGGCGATGAGGGCATCACCTTTGAGGAGTCGCTGACGGCCGCCCCCGAAAACGCCGGCGTTATCGGCGACCGCGTGCGCGTGGCGGCGGCGGATTCTGCCGACCGTGCTGCCCGCCAACAGGCCCATGCCTCAATTCGTGAGCGCCGCGCCGACGCGCTCAACGCCCGCTCGCTCGAGGCGGGTGCGGCCCAGGCTGCCGCCGGCGCCGCCGTGCCCACCATCTCGCGCGGGCGCGTGACCTTTGTGGACGCCGCCCTGCCGCAGGGCGTGGTGGTGCCCGATGCCAATCTGGCCGTTTTCTCGATCGCTGACCTCAACGCTCGCATGGACGCCAACCGCGCCCGCAGCCGCCGCAAGGTCGATATTACGCAGATCACCTTCCCCTTTAAGCCAGGCGACTACGTGGTGCATGCAACGCATGGCATCGCGCTCTTTAGCGAGATCGCGCGCCAGGAAGTGGGCGGCAAGGAGCGCGACTACTTTTTGCTGGAATATGCCGACGGCGACAAGCTCTATGTGCCGCTTGAGCAGGTCGACCGCATCACGCGCTATGTTGGCCCCGACGGCGACAAGCCGCGCCTGACTAGGCTCAACACTGCCGACTGGACGCGTGCCACCAACAAGGCGCGCAAGAACGCCAAAAAGCTGGCGTTTGACCTGGTCGATCTGTATACGCGCCGCTCGTCGATTACCGGTATCGCCTGCCCGCCCGATACGCCCGAGCAGATCGAGATGGAGGAGAGCTTTCCCTACGACGAGACGCGCGACCAGCTAGAGGCCATCGCCGATATTAAGGCCGACATGGAGGCGCCCAAGCCCATGGACCGCCTGCTGTGCGGCGACGTGGGCTTTGGCAAGACCGAGGTCGCCCTGCGCGCGGCGTTTAAGTGTGTGGACTCCGGCCGCCAGGTCATGGTGCTCTGCCCCACGACTATTCTTGCCCAGCAGCACTACGAGACATTCTTTGAGCGCTTTGCCCCGTTTGGCCTGGAGGTCGAGGTGCTCAGCCGCTTCCGCACCCCGGCGCAGCAAAAGCGCGCGCTCAAGGCGTTTGCCGAGGGCACGATCGATGTGCTGATCGGCACGCATCGCCTGCTTTCGGCCGATGTGAACCCCAAGAACCTGGGCCTGGTGATCATCGACGAGGAGCAGCGCTTTGGCGTGCAGCACAAGGAGCAGCTCAAGAACCTGCGCGAGCAGATCGACGTGCTCACGCTTTCGGCCACGCCCATCCCGCGTACCATGCAGATGGCCACGAGCGGCGTGCGCGACATGAGCCTGATCACCACGCCGCCGACTGGGCGCCGCCCCGTGATCGTGCACGTGGGGGAGTACGACCCCGACGTGGTGAGCGCGGCGATTCGCCTGGAGGTGGGTCGCGGCGGACAGGTGTACTACGTGTCCAACCGCGTCAAGACCATCGATGACGCTGTGGCACGCGTGCACGAGGCCGCGCCCGAGGCGCGCGTGGGCGTGGCGCACGGCAAGATGAGCCCGCGCGAGGTCGAGGACGTGATGATCGAGTTCGCGACCAAAAAGATCGATGTGCTCATCGCCACGACCATCGTGGAGAGCGGCATCGACAACGCGACCGCCAACACGCTCATCATCGAGGACTCGCAGCGCCTGGGTCTGGCACAGCTCTACCAGCTCAAGGGCCGTGTTGGCCGCTCGGCCACGCAGGCATACGCGTACTTTATGTTCCCGGGTGAGCTGCCGCTCACCGAGGAGGCCACGGCGCGTCTGACCGCACTTTCCGAGTTCCAGGACCTGGGCAGCGGCATGCGCATCGCCATGCGCGACCTGGAGATCCGCGGCGCCGGTTCGCTGATGGGCGCTGAGCAGCACGGCAACCTGTCGAGCGTGGGCTTTGACCTGTTTACGCAGATGTTGGGCCAGGCCGTGGCCGAGGCTCGCGGCGATGACGATGCCGGCGTGGAGGCGGCGAGCGTGGGCATCAACCTGCCGGCCGACTACTTCTTGTCCGAGGCGTACATGCCGGCGGTGGACCAGCGCGTGCTCGTGTACCGCAAGCTCGCGGCGGCTGAGGACCTGGAGAGTGTCGACGAGGTGCAGGAGGAGACCGAGGCCGCGCATGGTGAGCTGCCGCTGGCGGGACTCAACCTGTTCAACCGCGCGCGCATCCGCATTCGCGGCGAGCGCCTGGGGCTCGAGAGCGTCACGCTCAGCGGTGGGCGCATTACCTTCCTGGGGGTTGACGTTCCCAAGAAGGTAGCCTTTGAGTTCAAGAATCGCTATGGCGCGGTGAACTTCCCCAAGAGCCGCAAGCTGTCGGTGCCCTACAAGGCGGGCGCCGGCGCGGGCAGCGGCCTGGGTCGCGGCCTCGACGCCAACGACGGCGCCGGCCCCGTGGCGGCCACACTCATGCTGCTGCAGCAGCTGGGCGCTACTGACGATGACTAACAAGTAAGTCGGTGGGACAAAGTTATCAGTGGTTTTTGTCCCAGGTGCGATAGTCACATCGAGCCTGTCAACGCAAGCGACCCTGGGACAAAACTACTGATAACTTTGTCCCACCACGTTGCGGGTCGACCCTTCGCCCGATGGAAAGGAAAGCATGTTCGGGTACATCTACAAGAAAGACGCCGCTGCCATTGCGGTTGTCCTGTGCCTTTGTCTGGGCGTGGGCAGCTTTTTCGATTATCAGATCTCGAGCGCGCTGTTCAACATCGGCAGCATGTACGGCCGCTTTATCGAGGCTGCCGGCGAGCTGCCGTTCGAGCTGACGGCGAGCATCGCGGGCGTTATGCTCGTGCGCGCGGTGCGCCCCGACTCCAGGGGGAGTAAATGGCTCGCCGTACTCGGTATCCTCGTCAACGTCGGCCTGGCCGGCTACGAGATCGTCTCGTCCCTGCGGGTTGGCGGCAAGCTCATCGCAGCTCAGTTGGTGCTGACGTTTGCGCTGGCCATCGTCGCCAATCTTATCGTCTATCGCCTCACGCGCGACACCGAGCCCGACGAGCTCACGCGCTGGGCGTTGATGGTGCTTGCCGTGTGGGTCGCTCAGGCCATCATCCTCAACGTGGTTGTCAAGCCGCTGTGGTCGCGCCCGCGCATGCGCGTGATCGAGGCGACGCGGGGACTCGATTTTCAGCCGTGGTGGGTGATCGGTAACCCCGACAAGTGGGCCTATATCGCCGCCGGCGTGATCAAGGACGGCTTTAAGTCGTTTGCGAGCGGACACACGGCGCATGCGGCGATCGGCCTTATGCTCGCCGGGCTTCCCGCGGCGGCCTTTAAGGAAAAGCCGTCGCGCCGCCGCGTGGTCTTTTGGTTCGCTGCCGTGGTCGCGGCGCTCGTCGCCTTTGGCCGTATCGTGATCGGTGCGCACTTTTTGACTGACGTGAGCTGCGGCTTTGCCTTGGTGCTGGCGCTTGAGTGCCTTGCCGCGCGCATTGCCTATCCGGGCGGCGTACAATAGCGGCACCTGAATCATCGGGCTCGTGCCCGGCTAGAGAGGATTGCCATGCTTGCGTTCAACAACGATTATTCCCACGGTGCACATCCGGCAGTGCTGCAGGCGCTCGTCGACACCAACATGGAGCCGCAACCCGGCTACGGTACCGATGCACACACCGAGCGTGCCAAGCAGCTTATCCGCGAGGCCTGTCAGGCGCCCGATGCCGACGTATTTTTCCTAGTGGGCGGCACGCAGGCCAACGCGACGGTGATTGACATGCTGCTCGCGCCGTACGAGGGCGTCGTTGCTGCCGAGACTGGCCACGTCGCCTGTCACGAGGCGGGCGCCATCGAGTTTGGCGGCCACAAGGTGCTCACCATCCCTGGCTACGAGGGCAAGATGCATGCCGAGGACCTCGAGAATTATATCCAAGTGTTCTACGAAAACGAGAGCTACGAGCACACGGTGTTTCCGGGCGCGGTGTACGTGAGCCTGTCGACTGAGTACGGCACGCTGTACTCCAAGGCCGAGCTCGCGGCGATTCACGCGGTGTGCCAGAAGCGCGAGATTCCGCTGTTTGTGGATGGCGCCCGACTGGCCTATGCGCTGGCAGCCGACGAGTGCGACCTCATTCTGCCCGAGCTGGCGCAGCTGTGCGACGTGTTCTACATCGGCGGCACCAAGTGCGGCGCGCTTTGCGGCGAGGCTGTGGTGTTCTGCGGCATGCACGCTCCGGCGCATCCCATTCCGCGTATTAAGCAGCACGGCGCGCTGTTGGCCAAGGGCCGCCTGACGGGCGTGCAGTTTGAGGCGCTCTTTACCGATGGCCTGTATTTTGAGATTGGTCGACAGGCGATTCAGACGGCCCAGGCGCTGCGTCGTGTGCTGCACGAGCGCGGCTACCAGTTCTTTTTGGAGACGCCCACAAACCAGCAGTTCGTGATTCTGCCCAACGAGGACATGGCCCGCATTCGCGAGCATGCGGCGATCGAGTACTGGGAAAAGTACGACGATACCCACACGGTGGTGCGCTTTTGCACCAGCTGGGCCACGACGCAGGAGGACATCGACGCGCTGGCGGCTGTCCTGTAGCCTGATGTAATGACGAGGGGCCGCCTTGCGCTGGGTTTGGCGCAAGGCGGCCTTTGTTTTTGAGAGAGAAGGGTTGTATGACCGAGATGTCCGAGCCGGCGATTCGCCTGGTGACGCCCGAAGACGCGCCGGCGTTGCTTGCCATCTATGAGCCGTATGTGCGCCAGACGGCGATTACCTGCGAATACGAGGTGCCGAGCGTTGAGGAGTTCGCCGGGCGCATCGAGCACACGCTCAAGCGCTATCCGTATCTGGTGATGGAGCTGGACGGGCGTCCGGTGGGTTATGCCTATGTGAGTCCGCTCAACAGCCGCGAGGCATACGACTGGTCGGTCGAGACGTCGATTTACCTGGCACGCGACGTGCGCCACGGCGGGCTGGGCCGCAAGCTGCACGATGCGCTCAAGCAGTGCCTGATCGCGATGGGCATCACCAACATGTGCGCGCTCATCGCCGTGCCGCACGACAAGGACGACGAGTATCTAACGCACAACAGCCAGGACTTCCATGCCCATATGGGATATCGCTTGGTGGGTGCTTTCGACCGCTGTGCCCAAAAGTTCGGCCGCTGGTACGACATGTGCTGGATGGAGCTGGTCCTGGCCGAGCGCACCCCCAACCAGCCCAAACCAACCTGGTTCCCCGACCTCCTCGCCTAAAACCACCACGAAGGTGCCTGTCCCCTTTGCGGTGGTTAGCCGATGGGTTCGGTGTATTTGGCGCGGTCGGTGCGTTGGATGCGCTTGGAGACATGGAGCGGGCGGCCGTCGGTGTCGTAGACGTAGTCGGTGATCAGGATCAGCGCCTGTCCGCGCTCAACGTTGAGCAAAAACGCCTCGTTTTGCGAGGCATAGCACACCTCAAAGGTCTTATGCCCCTGCGCCGGCGCACGATGGAACTCCTGGCGCAGCGTGGCGTAGAGCGAACCGTTGATATCGCGATCGATGAGCGCCTCAAAGCTTGGCGGCAGATAGGTGGTCTCCAGGCACAGCGGTGCTTCGTCCAGATAGCGCAGGCGGACGAGCTTGACGAGTTTGCTGCCCACGGCGGCATCGAAAAACTTGGCCACGTCGCCGGCGGCCTTGGCAAAGCCCGAGTCCACCGTGCGCGTGGTGGGCTTCATGCCCTGACCCTGGATCTGCGCTGTGTAGCTCGAAAACACCAGGTTGTTCTCGTGGAGCGCCGGCGTGTCGGCCACAAAGGCGCCGCGTCCGCGCTCGGTGCGAATCAGGCCTTCGTCAACAAGCACCTTAAGGGCATGGCGCACGGTGCTGCGCGACAGCCCCGATTCGTCCATGAGCTCCATTTCGGACGGCAGCTTGTCTCCGCAGGCGTAGATGCCGGCAGCGATGCGGTCGCGAAGTGTGGTCGCCAGACGCTCGTATTGGGTCAGTTTCTTTTTCGATGAAGCGCTCATGCGATCAACCTGTATCTAACCTGTATGCTTACCTAATCAAGCATGTATCCAATACAACAACAAAACTGCTGGTAACGAGTTATCGAAAACCGTATCAGCAAAAAATCTAAGACAAATATAGCATACAACTAGTCGACATCGCTAAAACATGTATGTAACTTGTATGTCGTCAAGAGCATCAAATGAGAAGAAAGGCTGATGCGCGATGACTACTCAGGAACAGGTTAAGGATGTCGTCTCCCAGGTTTTGGCTGACAAGGCAGACAAGGGCGGCATCAAGCGCGTTGTGTGGATCGGCGCCGGCGGATCTAACGGCGGTAACTATCCTGCCCAGTACTTTATGGAGCACGAGGCCACGCAGGTCGTGAGCTCCAGCTACACCAGCAACGAGTTCGTGCACGCCACGCCCGCCTACGTCAACGAGAACACCTTGGCCGTTGTCGTGTCCATGCGCGGCACCAAGGAGACTATCGTTGCCGCCCAGGTCGCCAAGGACCACGGCGCCAGCACCATCGCCATCTACGTTGACGAGTCCGCCCTCACCGAGGTCTGCGACTACAAGATCCAGTACGACAGCCTGGCTGTCGACGAGTCCTGCATGGGCCGCACCAACTCCGCCGTCGTGACCATGATCGCTATGGAGCTTACGCAGCAGACCGAGGGCTATGCCGAGTACGAGACCGCTATGGCAGCCTTTGACCTGGTCGATCCCATCTATCGCAAGGCCGTCGAGTACACCCGTCCGCTCGCAGCCAAGTGGGCCGAGCAGAACGCCGACAAGCCCTGCATCAACGTGATGGCTCAGGGTCCGCTCTTTGGTGCCGCCTACGTCTTTAGCATCTGCAACGTGCAGGAGATGCTGCAGATCGACTCCTGCACCATCAACACCTGCGACTTCTTCCACGGTCCCTTCGAGATCCTGGACAAGCGTACCTCGCTGTTCCAGCTCATCAGCGTCGGCCGCAGCCGCTGCAACGACGAGCGCGGCATTCGCTTTGTCAACCAGTACGGTGGTGAGCGCGTCTACCAGCTCGACGCCAAGGAGCTCGGCCTCAACGACATCAAGGACAGCGTGAGCGAGTACTTCAACCACCTGATCTTTGCCCCGATCCTCAACAACGTCTACATGCGTGCGCTCTCCGCCGTCACCCACAAGGACTACATGACGCGCCGCTACATGTGGAAGCTGGATTACTAAGGGATAGAGCGGCCTAACAGCCCAATACCCCTCATGAGTTGCGGTGGAATAGTTCCTGTTTGGGGGCGTGAAGCCTCTGTTTGAGAACTATTTCACTGCAACTGCTAGAGCGGCACTTGGGGACGTTCCCTTTCTGCCGGCAGTTGGGGACACTCCTTGTGTCGAGAGATTTCCCGTTCGCCGATTTGTGCCTTGAAAAATGTATATAACGACTATAACGTAGCATGAAACATATTGGAAATATACTGAGGAGGCTGCGTTGAAGAGGAGCAATCTGGGCTATGTGCTGGTGCTGATCGCCGCGCTTATGTGGGGCAGCATCGGAATCTTTGTAAACGGCATCTCAGCCATGGGCGTTTCGTCCCAGAGCATGGCTGCCTTTCGCTTGTTGGTCGGAGCGCTTATCTTGGCGCCGGTCCTGATGTTTATGGGCTGCCGTCCGGGTGAGGGGTCTACCGTGGTTCAGGGTCCGCTGACCCTGTTCAAGGCAAGCCCTAAAGAGCTTGTTTCCTGCGCGCTTGTCGGTATCGTCGGTTTGGCTGCCGCCAACACCTGCTATTACGAGTGCATGCGCGAGGTGGGCATGTCCACGGCATCGGTGCTGCTCTACACGTCGCCGGTGTTTGGCGTCGCGCTCGGCCGCGTCCTTTATCGCGAGGACGTGACCCTCAACAAGCTCGTCGCCATTGTCTTTAACATCATTGGCTGTGTGCTTGCGGTGACCAATGGCGACCTTTCCGGTTTTCATTTTTCGGTTTGGGGCGTCACGTCGGGCGTGATTGCAGGCCTTTGTGGTGCGTCGCTCGCGGTGTTTAGCCGGATAGCAACCAAGACGGTCCACCCGCTGGCTGTCACGTTTTGGGGCTTTGTTTTTGGCGGTGCGGTTATGGCAGCTATCGCGGCTCCGTGGCCGGATGTCGCCGCGGCAATGTCGCCACAGCTGCTGCTGCTGTTCCTTGGCTTTGGACTCATCCCCACAGCCGTGGCTTACATCTTATATATGCAGGGTCTGTCCATGGGGCTCGAGACGTCGAAAGTTCCCGTCGTAATGTCATTCGAGACAGTCGTCACCGTACTGCTGGGCATTGGTGTCTACGCCGAGCCCGCCGGCGCGATCAAAGTTCTGGGCATCGTTTTGGTGCTCGCGTCCATCGTGATTATGAACACCGACTTTTCCAAGCTGCGCAACAGTGTGTTTGTCGGTCATGTCGTTGAGAGCATGACCTTTAAGCCCAACGCGTGGTGGACGGAGAAATCGCAGGACATGGATCTGTTCCGCGAGCGCACGGGCATTGCGCTGGAGCCCACCGTGCAGGAAAGCCCCTGGTACTTCGTGCGATAGGGGGTTGCGCGCGGCGTCCGACCTGGGGTTATCCAGCCAGCGCCGGCCTACCCAAGACCATCGTTTCGATTGCGTTAAACCCGCCAACGGTCGTTTTTCACCCGCGAACGGTTTATATACTAATTATCAATATCCGCAACGTATAAGACGTTATAATGACCATAACGAAAAGGAGGAGGCAAGATGAATCAGATCATTCTCGCATCTCATGGCGGCCTGGCCGCAGGCGCCAAAGACACGCTCGAGATGGTTCTCGGCGACGTGTCGAACGTCCACGTCGTGTCGCTTGCTCGTGACGACAAGGAGCCCATCACCAATAAGGTGGACGCCATGATCGCCACGTTCAACGCGGACGACACCGTCTATGTGCTGACCGATATGCTCGGCAGCTCGGTCAACAACAACATGGTCGAGCTTTCCAAGAACGGCACGAAGTTCACGGTTGTCAGCGGTTTCAACATCCCGCTGGCGCTCACGCTTGCCATGAGCCCCGCCCCCGTCAAGGGTGCCGAGCTCGCAGCCCTCATCAACGAGGCCCGCACCGGTCTGACCAACCCCAACGCACCGGTCGAGGCCGCCGCGGCTCCCGCCAAGAAGGCCAAGGCATCCCGTCACAGCTCCGGTCCCGCCAAGATCGTCCTCGCACGTCTTGACTACCGTCTGCTGCACGGCCAGGTCGTCTTTACCTGGACCACCAAGGTTCAGGCCGAGCGCATCATCGTCGTCGACAACGCTGCCGCCAACGATGACATCAAGAAGGGCGCTCTTAAGCTGGCCAAGCCCCAGGGCGTGCGCCTGAACGTCTTCACCGTCGAGCGTGCCCTCGCCAAGATGGACAAGCTCAACACCCTCGGTGAGCGCGTCATGTTCGTCTTTGGCAACACGGCCGAGATGCTGCAGTTCTGCCAGGGCTACAAGCTCGACGCCATCAACCTGGGCGCCACCGCCAACCACGACGGTGCCGATCAGATTGGCGGCAAGGACAGCTCCGTCTTCCTCGACGCCACCCAGAAGGCCGACGTCAACCAGCTGCTTGACATGGGCATCAAGCTCTATGTCCAGCAGACCCCTACGTATCAGAGCGTCGACATCGACGCCAAGCTGTAATCAACCAGGCTTTTGCCTGACTGAAAGGAGAAGGGTATGAATACGTTCATCAGTGCGGTGCTCGTCGGCCTCGTCGGCGTGTTCTGCATGTGGGACTCCCGCCTGCTCGGTCGTCTTAACTTCGAGCAGCCCCTCGTTGGCGCTACGCTCGTCGGTCTGCTGCTGGGCGATGTGCCCACCGGCCTTGCCGTCGGTGCCGCCGTCGAGCTCGTGTCCATGGGCCTGGTGCAGGTCGGCGCCGCCGTTCCGCCCGATATGGTCCTGGGCGGCATCGTGGCCGCTGCCTTCGCATGCCTGACCGATGCTTCCGCCGAGACCGCCATGACGATCGCCATCCCGGTCGCCGTCCTGGGTCAGCTCCTCGGCATCGTGTTCCGTTCCATCATCGCCGCCCTCACCCATGTGGCAGATAACGCGATCGATAACGGAAAGTTCAAGACCGCCTACCGTATGCACATCTGCGCCGGCTCCGGTCTGTACGCCGTCATGTACTTCCTGCCGATCTTCCTCGCCGTCTTTGTTGGCACCGACCTGGTTCAGGCCATCGTCAACATGGTTCCCGAGTGGCTGTCCGTTGGTCTGAACGTTTCGACCAAGATCATGACCGCCTACGGCTTGGCCCTGCTGCTCACCATGATGATCAAGAAGGGTATGACTCCGTTCCTGTTCATCGGTTTCCTGCTCGCCGCTTACCTCAACCTGTCCGTCATCGCGGTCGCTCTGATCGGTGTGTGCCTGGCTGTCGTCTTCATGGGCTTCAAGTTCAACGGTTCCCATGCAGCCGCCGGTGTCGATTCCGACTACGATCCGCTCGAAGACGACGAAGACTAAGGAGGAACACACTATGGCAACCGCAACCAAGGACGTGTCCCTGAACAAGAAGGTCAGCCAGTTCTTCTGGCGCTCCTGGGCCATCCAGGCCTCTTGGAACTACGAGCGTCAGATGAACATGGGCTTCCTCTACGGCATGGTTCCCACGCTCGATCGCCTCTATCCGGATGAGTCCGACCCCAGGCAGCTCGCTGCTAAGAAAGAGGCTTACCACCGTCACATGGCGTTCTACAACTGCACCCCGCAGACGAGCGCTTTCATCCTGGGCCTCTCCGCCTCCATGGAGGAGGAGTACGCCAAGGATCCCGAGAACTTCGATCCCGATTCGATCAACGCGGTCAAGACCTCCCTCATGGGTCCGCTTTCCGGCATCGGTGACTCCCTCTTCCAGGGCACCATCCGCGTTATCGCCTTTGGCCTGGGCGTTCAGCTGGCTCAGCAGGGCTCCATCATGGGCCCGATCCTGGCCATGCTCATCTCCATCGTCCCCTCTGTGCTGATCACTTGGTTCGCAGCCAAGATGGGCTATCAGGGCGGCCACGAGTACCTGAGCAAGCTTCAGGGCGGCGACCTCATGGAAAAGCTCATGTATGTCTGCGGCATCGTAGGTCTTATGTCCGTGGGCGGCATGATCGCCACGCTGATCGGCGCCACCACCCCGCTGCAGTTCGCTGACGGCACCGTCGTGATCCAGGACATCCTGGACGGCATGATGCCCCAGATGATCTCCCTCGGCCTCACCGGCCTTATGTACTGGCTCATCAAGAAGAACGTCAACACCGGTTGGCTTCTCGTGATCGCCATCGTGGGCGGCATCGCCCTCTCCGCGGCCGGCATCCTGGCCTAGTCGCGACCAAGCGCCTAACCGCTTTCCCCCGGGGGCCTGCCTGGCATCCCATACCCCAGGCAGGCTTCCATCCCTAGATGTGTCAAAGGGACAGTTCCTTTGACACATCCTCAACGGGCCGGCGACTCGGTCCAAACCACGGTAACCCTGCGAGCGCCCGGCAATGTGGCGCCGCAAAAAATCGAAAGGAATGTGTCAGATGTACGAGATCGACCTTAACCTCCCTAAGCAGATCGTCGCTGACGTCCTGTCCAACCACGAGATCCACAGCGTCGCCTTCGTCGGCTGCGGTGCTTCCATGTCCGACCTTTACCCTGCCAAGTACTTCCTGGCCAACAACACGGACAAGCTGAACGTTCAGATCTTCACCGCTAACGAGTTCAACTACGACACGCCTTCCTGGGTCAACGAGCACACCTTCGTGATCACCTGCTCCCTCGGTGGCTCCACGCCCGAGACCGTCGAGGCCAACAAGACCGCCAAGAAGCACAACTGCCCGGTCGTCTCCCTCACCAACAAGGCCGGCTCCGCTCTGACCGTCGACGCCGACCACGTCATCGTCCACGGCTTCCACGCCAACTACGCTGCCAAGTGCGAGAAGCCCGGCTATGCCATCGCTCTTGCTCTCGAGATCCTTCAGCAGACCGAGGGCTATGACCACTACGAGGACATGATCACCGGCCTCACCAACGTTTTCGAGCTCTGCGAGAACGCCGCTCAGTCCGCCAAGGGCCTCGCCAAGCAGTTCGCCCAGGACTTCAAGGACGACAAGATGATCTACTTCATGGCCTCTGGTGCCTCCGAGAAGATGGCTTATTCTCACGCCGCCTTCCTGTTCACCGAGATGCAGTGGATCGACGCCGCCGCCTACAACACCGGCGAGTACTTCCACGGCCCGTTCGAGGTTTCCACCGAGGGTAAGCCCTACGTCTTCTTCATGTCCGATGGTGCCACCCGTCCGATGGACGCCCGCGCCCTCACCTTCCTTAAGCGCATGGGCGCCAAGGTCGCTCTGATCGACTCCAAGGACTACGGTCTGGCCGACGCCGTGCCGGCAAGCGTCGTCACCTACTTCAACCCGCTGCTGCACCTCGCCGTTATGCGCGAGTACGGCAACCAGATCGCCGAGGCCCGTCAGCACCCGCTGACCATGCGTCGCTACATGTGGAAGCTTTCCTACTAATCACAAGTAAGTAGACCTTACGGGTTGATTGAGAGGGGATGGGGTTTTGCCCCGTCCCCTTTTTTGCTTTGGGGAGGGCGTGTCTGTCGCGTCGCAAAACACCAGATAAAACCTACCAAAATAAACCTGTCCCTTTTTGGCAGGTGGGAGGAGATGCGTATGATCAAGGCAGTGCTGTTTGACATGGACGGTGTGCTGGTCGATACCGAGTGGTTCTATAACCGTCGCCGCGTGGCGTTTATGGAGGAGAAGGGGTTCCACTTTGACGAGATCCCCGATCTTTCGGGGTCTAACGAGCCTGCCATTTGGGAGGCGCTGGTTCCCGACGATATTGAGCTGCGCGAGCGCCTGCGCGTGGAGTACAAGCAAGTCTACAGCCCGGACCACCCCGTTCCGTATGCCGAGCTGCTCAACGAGCAGACGGAGCCGGTGATGCGTGAGCTGCACGAGCGCGGCGTGAAGTGTGCCATCGCGAGCTCGTCGTATCGTGAGTTGATTGACGAGCTGGTGGAGATTGCGGGTATCGCCGACGTACTGGACTACACCATCAGTGGTCACGAGTGCAGCGCGTTTAAGCCCGACCCCGAGATCTACCTGCGTGTCATGGAGGCGCTGGATGTTGAGCCGTCCGAGTGCCTGGTTATCGAGGACTCGCCTTTGGGTATCGAGGCCGGTAAGCGCTCCGGCGCCCGCGTCCTGGCACTGCGTCCGCACGAGGGCGTCAACCTGGATCAGTCCGCCGCTGATGCCATCATCGATAGCCTCGTCGACATTCTGACCGCTTTATAGCGTCAATTCGCTACGAGAAGTACCGATTCACGCGTCTTTTGCGGCAGATCGGCTCATTTTGGCTTCGATTTGATCCGTTTGGCTCCGACTCAGACTAAGTGAGTAGACTTTTCGGCTCAGGCAGAGCACAAAGCGTTTCTGCCTTAGTAAAACCGCAGGTCACAGAGGTGGCTGTTATTGGCTGTGCTCGGCAGGTTGCGAAAAGTCTACTCACTTAGAATTTGGGCCTTTGGTTGTGGGGTTACCGGTCCCGTTTTGGTTGTCGAGAGAGGGTGAATTGAAGCGCCCTCTCGCGCTCCATGCTACAATCGCCGGCATGCCCCACAATTACATCTGCCTTCGAAAGGAGCCTACGTGGCGAACGCCATCGATCAGCTCACGGACCGCGTGCTCGTGCTCGGCCGTCTCACCATCGTCCGCCGCGCCATTACTGCCGTGGCGGTCACCATCTCCGCCGTTCTCCAGACATTTCTGATTCAGGCGTTCATTCGCCCCGCCGACCTGCTTCCGAGCGGCCTCACCGGCGTCGCGGTCCTGCTCGATCGCGTCACCTCGCTCGGCGGCGTTCATATCGACATCTCGCTCGGCATGCTCGCGCTCAACATCCCCGTGGCGCTCCTTTGCTGGAGCGGCATCAGCAAGCGCTTCGTCATCTTCTCGATGATGCAGGTCATGCTCTCGTCGCTGTTCCTCAACATCTTTCACTTCGCCCCGTTTTTGGGCGACAAGATCATGCTCATCATCTTTGGCGGCGTGGTCTCGGGCCTGGGCGCCGCCATCGCGCTTAAGTCCGGCGCATCCACCGGCGGCACCGACTTTATCGCGCTGTGGGTTTCCAACCATACAGGCAAGACCATCTGGGGCGTCATCTTTGGCTTTAACTGCGCTATCCTGGCGATCTTTGGCTTTATGTTTGGTTGGGACAATGCGGCGTATTCCATCGTGTTCCAGTTTATTTCGACCAAGACCATCGACAGTTTCTACCGACGCTACGACCGTGTGACGCTGCAGATCACGACACGCAAGGCAGACGAGGTCATGACAGCCTATGTTGACCATTTTCAGCATGGCATTAGCTGCGCCGAGGTCATTGGCGGATACAGCCGCGAAAAGATGTATCTGCTGCACGCCGTTGTCTCGACCTACGAGAGCCAGGACATTATCAAGCTGGTGTGCGATATTGATCCCGGCGCCGTGATCAATGTGTTCCACACGCTCAACTTCGTGGGCGGCTGGTGGGGCGGTCATGTCGACGAGCCCATGCCCACGGCCGTACCCGATCCCGACAAGCCCGCGCGCATGGCCAGCAGGCAGGCGCGCCTCAGCGAGCAGGACAGTCTGCAGCAGGACGACGGCAAGTAAGGATTTGCTGTATGTGGTGTATCGTTTTATCAAACTGAGATAACATATAAAAAGACGTTATATACGTATTAGTTATTTCGCTATTTTGATAAGAGTGATCAGATATGCCCGCACCCAAAAATGCACCACTTTACCAGCAGATTTACGACGAAATCAAGGATGCGATCGAGAAAGGTGTTTATGCACCCAAGGAGCGTATCCCGTCCGAGCTTGAGCTTGCCGAGCAGTACGAGGTAAGCCGCATTACGGTGCGTCGCGCCGTTGAGGAGCTGTGCTCCGATGGCTACCTGGTTAAGCAGCAGGGCCGCGGCACCTTTGTCTCCACGCCGCACATCAACCGCCAGTTCCACGCCTCGACGCTGCAGACGTTTACCGCGCTGTGTGCCGACAATGACATGAAGGCGGGTGCACACGTGGTCGATCGCCAGATTGTGCCGGCACGTCAAAACGAGATGGAGTTCTTTGGCCTGCAGAAGGACGCGCTGCTACTGCACATTAAGCGCGTGCGTACGGCCGACGGCGAGCCCATCTTTGAGGAAAACATCTTTGTGCCGTTTGATACATACCGTGAGCTGTTGACGGCCGATCTTGAGGACAAGTCGATTTTTGCCGAGGTCGAGCGTGTTGGCGGAACGCCGATTGTCTCGGTTGGCTACCGTACGGTCGAGGCCGTTCGCGCTAACGCCGAGCAAGCGGCCGAGTTGGGCATTGCTCCGCACGATCCACTGCTCAATCTACGCGCCGGCTTTACCGGCCCCAATGGCGAGCCGGTCCTGATGGGTAAGCAGTACTACGTGGGATCGCGCTACGTTATGGTGATGTAGCTCTAGTTGCGCGGTTTTCCAAACCGCGCAACGGCTCGACGCTGCGCCCTTGGTTCCGCCGTTCTAACGAACGGCGGACCGGTCGACGCTGCAAACGCCCCTAAGCGGCAATCTGACGTTCAATCGTCGGTCGCGTACCGAAGTACGCTTCCCTCCTCTTTCACGTCACCTTGCTCGCTTAGGGGCGTTTTCGCTGACTTATGCTCAACCTGCGACGTTTCCACGCCTGTCAAGAGCTTAGCCGTTGGGGACGTTCTTAAACGACTAGTCATTCAAGAACGTCCCCAACGGCTACCCGCAGAATGAGCGTGGCCGGCAGCCGTGCGGCACCGGTCCGCGTGGCGGCGTATAATCGGCGGCAGATGACCTGGACGTTAGGAAACCATGATCGATAGCATGCAGCAGATGGCGCTCGACACGCTCGGCGACTATTTTGGCTACACCTCGTTTCGCCCGGGGCAGGACCGCATGGTCGATGCGATCCTTGCCGGTCGCGACGCGCTGGGCGTTATGCCCACGGGCGCCGGCAAGTCCATTTGCTACCAGGTACCCGCGCTCATGCTGTCCGGCATCACCTTTGTGGTGAGTCCGCTGCTGTCGCTTATGGAGGATCAGACCCGCGCGTTGCTCGCGGCGGGTGCGCGACCCAGCTATCTCAACTCCAGCCTTACTCCGGCCCAGCAAAACACCGTGCTCAAGCGGGCGCGCGAGGGCCGCTACCAGCTTATGTACGTGGCACCCGAGCGCCTGCTCGAGCCGCGCTTTTTAGCCTTTGCGCAGGAGGCCGCGGCGGACGGCGGCCTTGGCGTGCCGCTCGTGGCCATTGACGAGGCCCACTGCGTAAGCCAATGGGGCCAGGATTTCCGTCCCGCCTACCTGCAGATTCGCGAGTTCATCAATTCCCTGCCGCAGCGCCCTATCGTGGCGGCCTTTACCGCCACGGCGACTGAGCGCGTGCGTGCGGATATTCAGCAGATGCTCGGCCTGCAAAACCCCGCGACGGTGGTGACGGGCTTCGATCGCAAGAACCTCTACTTTGGCTGCGAGGAGATGGGCGACAAGGCCAAGGCCGCGTGGGTGCGCGACTATGTGATCGCGCATTCGAGCGAGAGCGGCATCGTGTATTGTTCGACCCGCAAGACAGTCGATGCGCTGGCAGGTGAGCTTGCCGAGGCGCTGGGCCCCAGCGGCATTCGCGTTGGCCGCTACCATGCCGGCATGGGCAACGACGCCCGTCGTCAAAGTCAACGCGCCTTTATCGACGACGATATTCAGGTGATGGTTGCCACCAACGCCTTTGGCATGGGCATCGACAAGCCCAACGTGCGCTACGTGATCCACAACAACGTGCCCGAGAGCATCGAGGCCTACTACCAAGAGGCAGGCCGCGCCGGCCGCGATGGCGATCCAGCCAGCTGCCACTTGCTGTGGAACGGCAACGATTTTCGCATGCGCCGCTTTTTGATCGACCGCGGCGATGCGGCCGACGAGGCGCTCGACGACGAGCAGCGCGCATGGGCGCTCCAGAACCGTTATCGCCTGCTCAGCCAGATGGAGGGCTACTGCAATACCACCGGCTGTCTGCGCGAATACATGCTGCGCTACTTTGGCGACGAGGCCGCGGCCGAGCATGCGGCTGCGTCTGGTGCGGGCGCCACCGCCACGGACGACGCCGGGGGCTGCGGCAACTGCAGCAACTGCCTCACGCAGTTTGAGGTCGAGGACGTCACCGCTATGGCCCGCGCCGCCGTGCGCTATGTGGCCACGCGACCCATGCGCTTCGGCAAGTCGCTCATCGCCGACGTGCTCCACGGCGGCAACACCGAGCGCATCCGCCAGATGCATCTGGACGAGGATCGCGGCTACGGTGGGCTGTCGAGTGAATCGGTTGGGCGCATCAAGGATATTATCGGCCAGCTGTGCGGCCGCGGTTATCTGGCTACCTCGCAGGGGCAGTACCCGGTCGTGGGACTGGGCCCGCGTGCCGGCGAGGTCGAGGACGAGGCGTTTGCCTTTACCGTTAAGCGTCGCGCGTCCAAGCGCAAGGCCTCGGCCCGCGCCCGCCGTGCGGTGGATCTGCTGCGCGAGGAGGCCGAGCTGGATCAGCGTCCGCGCGTGGGCGACGATGCCGAGTTGTTCGAGCGCCTGCGTGCCCTGCGCAAGGAGATTTCGACCGAACTGGAGATGGCGCCGTACATGGTCTTTTCCGACAAGGCCCTGCGCGGTCTGTGCCGTCTACGCCCGCAGACGCGCGACGAGCTTGTCCAGGTCAACGGCATTGGCGAGAAAAAGGCCGACGCCTTTGGCGAGCAGTTTATGGCGGCGATTGAAGAGTTTGAGTCCGAGCATGCACGGGATGGAGCGTAATGATGGCATCCGACGATAAAACCGAGCGCACTGAGGTGTCCGCCGTGCCGCTGTACCAGCAGGTAATGGACGACCTAAAAGGCGAGATCGCGCGTGGCGTGTACGCATCCGGCTCGCGCATTCCTTCCGAGATGGAGCTCGCGAAGTACTACGGCGTGGGACGCATCACCGTGCGCCGCGCCGTCGAGGAGCTGTCGCGCGCGGGGTATCTCAACCGCCAGCAGGGGAGGGGCACGTTTGTGTGCGCGCCCAAGCTCAAACGCAAGATTGTCCAGAAAGGCGACGTTCAGAGCTTTTCCGAGGGTTGCGCTGCCAATGACATGGTAGCCGGAGCACGCCTGGTGTCGCGCACGGTGGTCGCGGCGACACGCGAGGACGCGGCGTTTTTTGGGGTGGAACCCGGCTGCGAGCTCATCGTTGTCGAGCGCGTGCGCACGGCAGACGGCGTGCCCGTCATGCTCGAGAACAATGCCTTTGTACTGGCCGACCATCCCTATCTGCAGACGCTTGCCGACAAGGACCTCACGGACAATTCCATCTTTGCGCTCGTTGCCGAGCATTCGGGCCGCGCGCCGCTCAAGTCCGATCCTTGTACCGTGGAGATTGCGCTTGCCGATGCTCAGGTGGCCTCGCTGCTGGAGGTGCCGGTCGGCGAACCGCTCTTCTATATGGAGGCGTACTTTACCGATGAGGACGAGCGGCCCTTGCTGCTCGGACGCCAAAAGATCGTGGGCTCGCGTTACGTGTTCGACATCTAACGTTCATAGATAGAACAACATAGAACAAATTTGCCGAAATGACTTCACCGGTGAAGCTTTGCGTGGTATAAATAGGACAACATAGAACGACCGCAGGTACGAGCTGCTGTCGTTCAAAGCCGCCACACAAGGAGGAGCGTCACCGTGAACGCACACGATCTGATTCAGGAAATCATCGAGCGCAAGGGCAAGGTCGAGAATGTCTTTTGGATCGCCTGCGGCGGCTCGATGATCGACCTCATGCCGGCTAACGAACTGCTCAAGCGCGAGGCCACCACGTTTACCTCGACGGTCTACACAGCGCGCGAGTTTTGCCTGATGGCCCCCAAGAGCCTAGGGCCGAAGTCGCTCGTCGTCGCCTGCAGCCACAGCGGCAATACGCAGGAGGTCGTCGACGGTTGCGAGATGGCGCTGGCAGCCGGCGCCGAGGTCGTGGCCATGACCGACTGCGAGGGCTCCAAGATTGATAACGGCAAGTGGACCACCTGGGTCTATCCGTGGGGCGAAGGCGTGCCGCAGGCCGAGGTTCCGCAAGGCATCGGCGTCCTGATGGCTGCCGAGCTGCTCGACCAGCAGGAGGGTTACGAGGCGCTCGCCGATATGTACGCCGGCCTTAAGCAGATGGATGCGCTGCTGCCCGCTGCCCGCGAGAAGGTCAATGCCGAGCTGGGCGATCGCTTTGCCGAGCTCTGCCAGCAGCACGAGTTCTTCTACATCCTGGGATCCGGCCCCAACTTTAGCCAGACCTACGCCATGGCCATCTGCTCGCTCATGGAGATGCAGTGGCAGCACTGCTGCTACATCCACTCCGGCGAGTACTTCCACGGCCCGTTCGAAGCCACCGAGCCCGGCGTGTTCTACTTTGTACAGCTCGGATCGGGCGAGTGCCGCCCCATGGAGGAGCGCGCGCTGGCGTTCCTCAACACGCACACCGATACGGTCATGGTGCTCGACGCACTCGAGTACGGCGTGGGCGACGTGCCTGCCAGCGTGCGTTCGTACCTGGAGCCGATCTTCTTCTACAACATGAGCTGCGAGCTGCGCGCCGCCCGCGGCAAGGTGTTCGACCACAGC
Organism: Collinsella sp.; assembly: GCA_019424985.1. Taxonomy (GTDB): domain Bacteria; phylum Actinomycetota; class Coriobacteriia; order Coriobacteriales; family Coriobacteriaceae; genus Collinsella. Next base: position 32,476 of record JAHYYM010000011.1, read on the forward strand.
CCCGAGGTTCGTCGCTACATGGGCATCGAGCAGTACTAAGTAACGGGAAAACCATTCACCTTCGATTCGCAAGGGCGCAGCGCGAGTCAAAAAAGCGGGCCGCGCCGGGGATTTCCGGCGCGGCCCGCTTGGTATCGCGCTTAGATTCGCGAGGTGTCGCGGCAACCGACGCTTACTTGGCGTCGTAGGCCTCGGCATCCCACCAGTCGAGCTGGGCGATGTTGTCGCGGATGTGCTGGCAGCTCTTGTGGAAGCCCTCGAGCTCGTGCTCGGAAAGGTCGAGCGTGTAGACCTCCTCGACGCCCTCGGCACTGATCACGCACGGCAGGGAGGTAAAGATGCCCTCCTCGCCATACTGACCGGTCATGAGCGTGGAGGCGGAAAGCACGGCGTGCTCGTTGTGCAGCACGGCGGCGCAGACGCGCGCGGCGGAGTTGGCGACGGCGTACTCGGTGCACTGCTTGCCCTGGTAGGTCACATAGCCGCCCTTGCGTGCAAGCTCCTCGACCTCCATGTGGTCGAAGGCGTACTTGTCGGGGTTCTCGGCCTGAAGCTCGTTAAGGCTCTTGCCGGCGATGGTCGCGGACTTAAAGGCGGCCAGCTGGCTAAAGCCGTGCTCGCCGATCATGTAGGCGTCGATGGACTTGGGGCTTACGCCGACCTTCTTGGAGATCTCGGTGCGCAGGCGGGCGGAGTCCAGACCGCAGCCCGAGCCGATAATCTTCTTGGGATCGTAGCCGGTCAGGTGCCACAGCTCGGTGCACACGACGTCGCAGGGGTTGGAGATGCTCACGAAGATGCCGTCAAAGCCGGCGTCGACGATGCGCTTGGCAAAGGTGCGGGCGGCGTCGGTGGTAAAGAACAGCTCGCCGTCGCGGTTGCCGGCGGCCAGTGCGACCTTACCGGCAGCGTTGACGATGACGTTGCAGCAGGCCAGCTCCTCGTAGTGGTCGTAGCAGTTGACGATCTTGGTGTTGTACGGGACAAACGAAAGGGAGTCGCGCAAGTCCTGGACCTCGGACGTCACCTTGGCCTCGTTGATATCGCACAGGTACAGCTCATCGGCAATACCCTGCATGAGTAGGCTGTTGGCGACATGTGCTCCTACGTGGCCCTGGCCGACCACACCGATCTTACGCGTCTGGTACATATAATGTATCCTTTCGGCCGAGTTTTTCGCGTTGAACCATTGTAGCGTTCTGCTGTTACTTTGCTAGGCTAAAGTGCAGTAGATTTTGGGACATGCCTTAATCTCTACTTTTGGAGTGATTTGGGCCGCTGACGGCATCGCTGGGCGATGCGCTCGCGCGGATGGGGCCGGTCGTTGTACCATAGCTGCAACTGACTCGTAAGGAGCATCCATGCCCATTCGTATTCCCGACGCCCTCCCTGCCGCCGCGCAGCTCGAGAGCGAGAACATCTTTGTCATGACCGAGTACCGCGCGCTGCACCAGGACATTCGTCCGCTGCGCGTGCTCATCCTCAACCTCATGCCCACCAAGATTGCCACCGAGACGCAGATCATGCGCAAGCTCTCCAACACGCCGCTGCAGGTAGAGGTGGACCTGCTGCGTACCAAGACGCACGAGGCCACGCACGTGAGCGCCGGCCACCTGGAGACGTTCTATCGCACGTTCGACGACATCCGCGACATCCACTACGACGGCCTGATTATCACGGGCGCGCCGGTGGAGCAGATGCCGTTCGAGGAGGTCGACTACTGGCCCGAGCTCTGCCAGATCATGGATTGGTCCACCACGCACGTGCACTCTACGCTGCACATTTGTTGGGGCGCGCAGGCCGGCCTGTACCATCATTACGGTATCCAGAAGTACGACCTGCCGGCAAAGGCGAGCGGCGTATTTGAGCATTATCTGGTGAAGCCGCAAAGCCCGCTGGTCCGCGGCTTTGATGACCGTTTCTATGCCGTGCATTCGCGCAACACCGATGTGCGCCGCGAGGACGTGGAGGCCGAGCCGCAGCTTGAGGTCGTGGCCGTGTCCGACGAGGTTGGCCTGTACATTGTCAAGTCGACCGACAGCCGTCGCTTTTTTGTATTTGGCCACCCCGAGTACGATACCGACACGTTGCGCCTGGAGTACGAGCGCGACGTGAAGCGCGGCCTCAACCCTCAGGTGCCGGCGCATTACTTCCCGGGCGACGATCCCACCGCCGAGCCGCGCAACGTCTGGCGCAGCCAGGCTCAGCTGCTCTACACCAACTGGCTCAACTACTACGTCTACCAGACCACGCCCTACGACCTGGCCCGCGCCGGCGAAGAGCACTAGGCCGCTGTCGTGGCTGTGGCTGCGGCGGTTATCGTGGCCGCTACGCGACGAGCGTGGATAATCGGACGCATGTTGAATGAGCGTGGATAATCTCCCACTTTTGGTCGAGGAACAGGCCCAAAGTGGGAGATTTTCCACGCTCGATTTTTCTGCGGCTGTCGTAGGCGGCAGCACCACGCGTCGAGTGTTTACGGACAGCATCGCAAACTAGGTAGTTTCGAGCCACAGCATATTTTCTTTTAAGGAAATCGACGGCTTTTGAGGCATAAAGATGTGGAGACAGGGACCTCTGGACAACCGCTCTACCTGCAGATATAGAGCATTGGCCTAAAACGTCCAAAACCGTCAAGCATTTGGTCAGCTGCTGGACAGCATTTGGTCAGACTTCGCATGAAACCGTCTGGTACGTTGGCGCCGTTCCAAGAGTTTGGAGGCGACATGGCAAACATGACGGCGAATCAAAGACTTGCAGGTCACATTAAGGCATGCGAACAGCAGATGAGCTGCGTGTACGCGCGAACTGCGGCGGAGGCAAAGCAGATTGAGCGACGGGTGGCGGCGGGAAGTCTCGAGGCGGTCATGCCAGGGCTGTATGCGCGTCCGGAATATTGGTCCGAACTCAAGTTTCGACAGCGTTATCTGCATCGGGTGCGGGCCCTTGCGCAAAAGCATCCCGACTGGACGTTTTGCTCCTATACGGCGGCTGTTATCTATGGCCTTTCGGTTTCGCATGCCAATTTGACGCACATCCATATCGCCGTGGCACCGGCACAATCAACGACGCCGGACTCTCAGGTCGTTCGCCATCGTTATGTTCGTCAAACACGGGCCACCCAGATGGACATTGCCGTGACCGATATCGATCAAACGATTACGGATTGCCTGGTCGATGCATCATTTGTCGAGGGACTGATCATTGCGGACTCGGCGCTTCATGAGCAGCTGTTGTCGAAGGAGCATCTCGTTGAGGCAGTCAACAAGCTTGGCTTAAATCGTCGCGGTGTTGTGACGGCGCGCAGGGTTGCACGGTATGCCGATGGCCTGTCGGAAAGCGGTGGCGAGTCCAAGGCGCGCGCCCTGATGATCGAGCGCGGCTGGCAGACGCCGGAGCTGCAAATTGAGCTGTTCGACCCGGTTGAGCCGGGACGGCCGTATCGCGTCGACTACTTGTGGCGCGTGGAAGATCGGCTGATCATCGGGGAATTTGACGGATTCGTTAAAAGCGAGAAGGCAGCGGAGGAGGGCAAGCTCGCAAAGGCGCAGTTTGATGAGCGCCAGCGCGAGTCGAGGCTTTCGCTGCTTGATAACTGCAGGATCGTGCGCTTGTGCTGGGATGATCTGAGGGATCCGGCAAAGCTCGATCGCAAGCTCAAAGTTGCCGGCGTGCCGCGTGCATGTTGAGGCGGTTGCGGGGCGTTAAGCTGCACGAGCGCGGATAATCGGACACACGAGCGCGGAAATCTGGACGCGCGTTGATTGAGCGTGGATTTTCAGACATACGAGCGTGGATTATCGGACGTTTGAATAATGAGCGTGGATAATCTCCCGTTTTTTGCCCCCGAACAGTCCCAAAGTGGGAGTTTTTCCACGCTTATCTTGCGGGTGCGATACAACGACATTTAGGCGCTGACGATGTTGGGCAGCGGCAGGTCGTGGACGTCGGTGGGGACGTGGTCGATGCGCTGTTCGTCAAAGGCGATGCCGACGATTTGACATGCGGGCGAGAGCATGGACAGGTAACGGTCGTAGCAGCCGCCGCCGTAGCCCAGGCGCGCGCCGGTTTGGTCGAAGGCCACGAGCGGCACAACAATCATGTCGAGTGCTTCGGCAGGCACGATGGGGAAGCGGTTGCTGCCGATGTCCGCGGCAGCGAAGGCTCGCGTGGGATGAGTGATAAACGGAGCCGCGGACGCATCGTCGGCGGCAACTGCCCGCATGCACATACGCTGGCCACAAGCTGCGGCTTCGGCTGCCGAGAGCATGCACGGATAGGCTGCGCGCCAGCCGCGCGCGGCGGCCGCAGCGGCAAACGCGGCAGGGTCTGCCTCGGAACCCATCGCGGCATAGACGGCAACGGTGCGCGGCGCCGCGGCATCCAAGCGGCCCAGCAGCTCAGCCAGCCGCGTGCAAATGACAGCAGACTTTGCCTTCCGAACATCCAAATCAATCGCATCGCGCCGAGCAATTACCGCCCGCCGCAACTCAGCCTTATCCATCCTAGCCCCCTCCCCCAAACCTACCAAAAAGGGACAGGTTTATTTTGGCAGGTTTTATCTGGGCAAATGTCGAAACCACCACAAAGGTGCCTGTCCCCTTTGTGGTGGTTTTGCTTGCTGTGGCTAGCCCAGCAGGTCGACTACGTTGAAGTTGGCGTTGCTCTTGGCGATGACGTCTCGGCCGCCAAAGACGCAGGTGGGCGAGACGGCCGCAATGCGTGTCACGTCGGCGCCGAGCGAGCGAAGCTCACCGGGCGTGGCGGCGAGCATCTGGGCGCGGCGCTCCTCGCGCGCATGCGGATCGAGCCCGGCCAGGTAGGTCGTGTTGCGGCGCTTGGTGAGCGCGTACGGCTTCACCGGCGCGTCCATGCCGCTCACGCAGCTCACGATAAAGCCCTCAAAGGCGGCCTCGTCGGGCTCAAAGCTGCCGAGCCATTCGCCCGCGCGCGCCACGCGTTCAATCGAGGGATCGATCGCCGGGTCGCGGTAGGTGTAGAACGCCGCCTGGCGCTCGCCGGCTGCGCGGAATCCGCAGCCGTACGCACCGCCCTTCACGCGGATTTCGTTCCACAGGTAGTCGTAGGAGAGTGCGTTGGCAGCCACGGCCCAAGCGCCTGTCACGTCGAGCCCCAAGCGACGCGGATCGCACGCACGCGCGGCAAAGCAGATATCGCTGGGGATGACGAAAGCCTCGTGGCGGTCGCGCGGCGTCGGCACCACGAGCGCGTCGCGGCCGGCATCGGCACCATCGCCCGCACCCAGCCCCAGGTCGCCCGCGGCATCCCAGTACGCGTCAAAGTCCTCGTCGCTGCCGGTAAAGCTCGCCATGCAGCCATCGGCCACAAAGATGCGGCCTGCCAGCTCGGCAAGCTTGGTACGCAGCCCGTCCACGCGCTCGTCAAAGTGGTCGAGCAGATCGCGCAGGAACAGGTAGAAGTCTACGCCCGAAAGCTGCTCGCGCACCACGGCCGAAGGCGAGCTGTAGCTCATCGCGCGACCGAGCGCCGCCGAGTGTCCGTTGTTGATAAAGCCCTGCTCGAGCCCAATGCGAATCTGCGTGAGCACATCGCGCACGCGGTCGGCGTCGGCATCGAGCAAAAGCGTGCTCGACCACACCTCGCGCGGCAGGCTCGCCAGCGCATCGATCTTCTCGGACAGGGCGCCGGCGCTCACCAGCAGGTAGGGGCGCACGCCGTCCACGTCGGGCTGGGTCATGACCTCGGTCGTAAAGCTCAAAAAGCCCAGCTTGCCGGCAAGCAGGTTGTCGAGCTCCTCGGCCGAGTGCTCGCTCGTGGGCAGCTGTTTGAGCAGGCGGCAGAGCAGCGTCATATAGGGCAGATCCTCAAACGCGACGCAGCTCAGGTCGAAATACTGCATGGCGTAGACCAGGCGGTTGGTGGGGATGCCGTGGCGCAGGCAGGGGATGGGCGCGGTCGTGTCCACGACCAGCGGCGGCTCAGGGCGCGCCTCGCCAATGTCGGATACACGCAGGCGCGGCAGCGTGGCCTTGGCCTCAGGCGTGTCTTCTGCCTCCTGCGCGGTACGCAGCGCGGCCGTGCGCTCGACCACATCGGCCAGCTCGGCATCGGTCATGGCATCGCGCTTGGCTGCCAGCTCGGCGGCCTCGGCACCCTCTGCGCCCTCGGCGGCGTCCACCGGCGCCAGCTCGACCAGTGCCATGTGGTCGTTCTGCAGCACCAGCTCGCGCAGCAGGTCCTCAAAATAGCTGCCGTCCAGCTCGCCACGAAGCTCCTCGTACACCGGGCCGTACTTGAGTGCCAACGTCGCGGCGTCGTCATCGTAGAGCCAGGTGCTCAGCGCGTCGCACGCAATGGCCACGCCGTCGGCGATACCGTAGTCGCGCTGGCGCAGGTCGTATTCGTTGCTGCTGATGATGGCTTCCAGGCGCTCGCGCGGAACGCCGTGCTCGCACAGGTCGCGGCAGGCGTCCTGGAACACGCGGCGCAGCTCGCGCGCCACGCCGGGCTGCGCGTTTTGCAACATGATGAGCTCGTAGGGCTGCAGGCTCTCGGCCGCGGTGTAGCTCACCACGTTGCCGCCCAGGCCGGCGGCCAGAATGGCCTTCTTAACCGGCGCTTCGTTGGAGCCCAGCAGCGCCTCGAACAGGATATCCGCGGCGATTGTGCGCTTGCGGTCGAGCGCGCTGCCCAGCACAAGGCCCAGGCCCACCAGGGCGTTTTCGGGCGTGGTGGCCATCTCGACGCGCTTATACTCGCAGGTCACGGGCGCCTGCACGCCCAGCGGATTGGGCGCAAGCGTGGACGGGTCCTCGCCGGCGGCAACGGCTGCGTCCATACGGCGGCTCGCAGCGCTCGGCTGCGACAGGTAGCGCTCGTCCAAAAAGGCCAGGGCGCGGTCCACGTCCAGGTCGCCGTAGAGCGTGATGTAGGAGTTGGAAGGATTGTAGTGGCGCGCGTGCGTGTCCAGGAACTGCTCGTAGGTGAGCGCGGGAATCGCGCGCGGGTCGCCGCCGCTCTCGTGCGCATAGGCTGTGTCGGGATAGAGCGCGGCGTTGACGGCGTCGTCAAGCACGCTCATGGGGTCGGACAGCGCGCCCTTCATCTCGTTGAACACCACGCCGTTATAGCGCAGCGTGCCCTCACGCAGGCTCGCGGAGCCGCCGTCGCCCTCGCCCTCGGTGCCCTCCGGCAGGTCCAGCTCGTAGTGCCAGCCCTCCTGCTCAAAAATGGTGGGCTTGGTGTAGATGGCCGGGTTGAACACCGCGTCCAGGTACACGTCCATCAGGTTGTACAGATCCTGCTCGTTGGTGGTGGCAACGGGGTAGATGGTTTTGTCGGGGTAGGTCATGGCGTTGAGGAACGTCTGCATGGAGCTCTTGATCAGGTCGACAAACGGCTCCTTGACGGGGAACTTGGCCGACCCACACAGTACCGAGTGCTCAAGAATATGGAACACGCCGGTGGAATCGGCCGGCGGCGTCTTAAAGCCAATGGCAAAGGCCTTGTTTTCGTCGTCGCACGCCAGGTACAGCAGGCGAGCGCCCGAGGCGGTGTGGCGCAGCACGTAAGCGTCGGCGTCGAGCTCGGGCACGGTCTCGCAGCGCTCGACAGCAAAGCCATGGCAGGTGGTGCCGGGCACCAGCAGCGCGGCGGCCGCGGCGCGCGGGTCGGTTGAAGTGGTGGGCATATGCAGTCTCCTTTGACGCCCCAGCGGGGGCGAATCGAGTCGAATCCCCGAGAGTATACCCATATGGGGCCTTCGACCAATCTGCCGCACGAGCGTGGATTTTCGGACAAACGAGCGTGGAAATTCGGACGCCCGCCAAATGACAGTGGATTTTCGGACGAAATCGGCCGTCAAAAGTTCAAAAACCGTCCAAATATCCACGCTCGTGCGTCAACTACGTGTCTCTCACCTCACATTCATTTCTACGACGAGGGATGACTGAGAGACAGACAGAAGATAAAAATCAATCGGCTTATCGGATGCATATACCGCCATCAGATTGAAGCTGTATGCGGAAATGGATGGACTCTACACCGCTTACGCAAAATAACCCCTCGTTTGCTGAAACATTATAGGAAATGGCGTGGAGTGCTAAAAAGTTCTAATACAATATAAGTCATTTATCTATAAGCTGCTGATTCCTTGTAAAGGTATGGTTGATATGGTTGAGGCAAATAGCGTTATCCCCCTGTACAAACAGATTGTTCGTGCGCTTTCTGATTCAATCGCCAACGGCACGTACCGCCCGGGAGATAAGCTTCCGACCGAGGCGGAGCTGATCGAGCAATTTGGCGTGAGCCGAATAACGGTTCGCTCCGCAATTAAAGAAATGGAAGATGCTGGGCTTGTTGAGAGGGCCCGCGGCAAGGGCACGTTCGTTTCGTCGGACACGCAGATGTATGCCGCGGACGACCGTGAGAGCTTTACCCATTCGTGCCAGCTTGCGGGCAAACAGGCGTCTACCAGGGTTCTCGAAATGGGCTGGGACTTCCCAAGTCTGCGAGACGCGAAGTTCCTGGGCGTAGACGATACCCAAAAGGTATTGCGTAGCCGTCGTCTGCGCCTTGTGGATGGCAAGCCCACGATGCTGGAAACCAATAGCTATTCCGCTGCGCTTTCTTTTTTGGAGCATGAGTCCCTCGATGATTCGCTGATGGCGGTACTCGATCGTCAGGGGATCAAGATGGGTCCCAACACGCGTACGCTCGAGGTCTGCTATGCGAGCGAGCTCGAGGCGGCATACCTTAACGTGGAGCTGGACTCTTCGCTGCTTCTGTTTGTCGATAGACGTTATGCCCCAAGTGGCGAGCCGCTTTTCATCTCCCGTCAGGTGTACTGCACCGAGCGACTGAAGTTCTATTTGTAAATTAGAGATAGATTGGTCGATTTACCGACCAATTGTTACCGTTCGCGGATTTGGAAAATAGACACACCACGTAGGGTAGATTGCTAATATACTTTGTTATGACAATATAGTACGTCCTATTGGTATTGGAGAACTATGAATAAGATATTGCTAGCGAGTCATGGTTATCTCGCCCAAGGCATGAAAAGCTCTCTGGAGATTCTGATGGGCACCAACGACCGAATCGGGTGCCTGTGCGCCTATGTCGATGACGATTCAAGGGACGTCGCGGCGTTGATTGATGCATGGATGGAGACGAGGGACCCTGCCGACTCTTGGTTTGTCGTGACTGACATCTTTGGCGGCTCTGTAAACAACGAATTCATTCAGAGGCAGACTGCCGGATCGTTTACGTTGATCGCCGGAATGAACTTGCCGCTGCTGGTGGAAATGGTTACACAGCTGGACTCTCTGGATGCGGACAAGGCCAAAGCCGCGGTCGAGGGATCGCGTTCGTTTATTCAGCTTTGCGAGGCGGCGGACATGCTTGCCGGCGCCGAGGAAGAAGATTTCTAGTTAGTTCTGGTTCGAGCCCTAGCTAGGGGTCGCACCTGTCATTCCCTTTATCACGTGCGGAGATGATAACGATGATTAAGCTTACGAGAGTTGATTACCGACTGATTCACGGCCAAGTTGCCATGTCCTGGACTCACGCTTTGGATGTAGATTGCATTCTGCTCGCCAGCGATGCTGTGGCAAAAGACGACATGAGGAAGGCGGCCTTGAGGCTCGCCCGCCCCAGCGGCGTTAAACTCGTCATCAAGGATGTTGACGCTGCTATCGAGGCGCTCAACAGCGGCGTTACCGACAAGTATTCGCTGTTTATCATCGCTGAGACGATTGAAGATGTCTATCGTCTCGCTAAGGGTTGCAAAGACATCAAAGAGATCAATCTGGGTGGAACCCGAAAGACCCCCGAGACCACGCTTCATCCGACCCCTGCAATCTTCGCGACCGAGAAAGATGCCGAGCATATCCAAGAACTCCTGGGCGATGGCGTGGCCATCGAAATCCGTCAGGTTCCCAATGACGCTAAGGTGTTTGCCAAGGACGTTTTTTAGCCGAAAACATGCTGGTGCTCGGTATTTATTGAACCGATACTCTATGTCTAAGCCCGTCGATCATTTGATCGACGGGCTTTTTATTGAAGAAAAATCAAAAAAAATTGAAATAGTTCTTGCATAGTTAGTTATATAAAGTATTATAACGTCATGGGATGAATGAAGGGTTCATCCAAGTGAGTTAGGAGTAAGGGATGTTCAATTTCGATGAGCCTCGTTACGAGAAGGTTGTGAGCGATGCCCTCGCTCTCCGTCCTCAGATTGAGGCTGCCGTGGACGAGGTCTGCGAGCAGGGTTATTCCAACATCTTCTTCATTGGCTGCGGCGGCACCTGGGCCCACACGCTCCCGATGAAGTATTGGGTCGAGACCACCACGGCCGACGTCGACGTCCACTGCGAGATCGCCGCCGAGTTCCTCGCGTGCCCGCCCAAGACCTTCAACAAGGATTCGGTCTGCGTCTTCTCCACCCGTACCGGCACCACCCCCGAGATCATTGAGGCTGCCAAGTTCTGCCAGGAGCAGGGCGCCCGCACGCTGATGTATGTCTCCAACGACAACACCCCGGCCACCGAGTACGCCGATTACAAGTTCTTCAGCTTCGCCGAGGACGACGTTCTGTGCGAGGCCATCTACACCTACCAGATCACGCTGGTCGCCCGCTTCCTCAAGAACGCCGGCGCCTTCCCCAAGTACGACACCTTCATGGAGGAGTTCGGCAACATCGCTCCGTTCCTCATCAAGGCCAAGGACGCCCAGGACGAGCGCTGCGCCGCCATGGCCGAGGACTTCAAGGACACCGACTACCACATGGTGATCGGCTCCGGCATGCTCTGGGGCGAGGCCTACGACTACGCCATGTGCATCCTCGAGGAGATGCAGTGGATCAAGACCAAGTCCATCCACGCCGCCGAGTTCTTCCACGGCACCATCGAGCTGTGCGAGGAGGGCACGAGCCTCATCATGCTCTACGGCGAGGACGACACCCGTAAGCTTATGGACCGCGTGGACAACTTCACTCACATGCTCGCCGACGAGAAGGGCGTCAACGTCCGCGTGAACAAGTTTGACACCGCCGAGGTCGAGCTGCCGTTCAGCGACCCCGAGTTCCGCAAGATCGTCTCCCCGATGGTCACCTACACCATCACCGAGCGTCTGAGCTGCCATCTCGAGCACGTCCGTAACCACCCGCTCACCACGCGTCGTTACTATCACCAGATGAACTACTAATCCTCTCAAATTGCTGCGGTTGTCTGCAGGCGAGCTGCGCAGAATGCCTCGCCTGCAGACCTATTTCTGGGGTTGATCGAAATGGTTGTCCAGTATCTTCTAGTTGCACTGGTCGCATTTATTGCGTCCATGGACGAGCAATTATTTGGCATTACGATGCTTGGTCGTCCGCTGTTTACGAGCCTGTTTGTCGGCTTGATCCTTGGCGATGTCCAGCAGGGCGTTATCGTCGGCGCTGCTTTGGAGTCCATGTTCATGGGCGCCATCATGGTCGGCGCGGCGGTTCCTCCCGAGGTCTATGCCTCCGGCGTGCTTGGCTGCGCGTTTGCCGTCATTACGGGTACGGGCACGGCAACTGCCGTCGCGCTCGCCCTTCCCGTCTCCGTCTTCCTTCAGGTGTGGCGCAACTTCTGCTACGCCGTTCCGGGTGCCTTTGCCTGCAAGAAGATTGAGACCGCTCTGGCAAATCGCGATCTTGCCAAGGCGAATCTGTACCATCTGACTATCGTGCCGCTGTCGATTGGCATTCCGTCTGCACTGCTGGTGTTTGGCTCACTGTTCTTTGGTGCCGACCTCATCAACAATGCGCTCAACGCGATTCCGCAGTTTGTGATGGACGGCCTCAACGTTGCATCCGGCGTCATGGTCTGCATCGGCTTCGCACTTCTTATCAGGACCATGGGCGATAACAAGCTCCTTCCCTGGCTGTTCCTGGGCTTCATTATGGTCATCTATCTCAAGATGGACGTGGTCGGCGTCGCCGCAGCTGCCATTTGCGTCGCGCTGCTCCTGGCCTTCCGCGAGGGCTCGTCCGGTCCGCAGACGGTTGCTGCAGATGAAGAGGAGGACTTCTAATGGCTATCCAGAACACCGACCTCAAAGAGGCCAAGAAGGACGCGATTATGACTCCCGATATGTATCGGAGCATGTTCCTTCGCCAGTTTACGAGCCAGTGCTCGCAGTCGTACGACAAGATGATGGCAATGGGCTTCATGTACACCATTCAGAAGCCCCTGCGAAAGATCTATCCCAACGACGACGATTACTATGCGGCGCTCGATCGCCATACCGAGTTCTTTAACATCACGCCTCATGTGCTTCCGTTTGTAGCCGGCCTAACGGTTTCGATGGAAGAGCAGGCGGCTGCCGATAAGAACTTCGACACGTCCTCGATTAACGCCATGAAGGTCGGCCTCATGGGACCGCTTTCCGGCATCGGCGATTCGTTCTACTGGGGTACGTTCCGCGTGGTTGCCGCCGGCATTGGTATTGGCATCGCTTCGACGGGCAACCCGCTCGGCCCCATCGTGTACGCGCTCATCTACTCCGTGATTAACTTTGCAACGCGTATCGTCGCCGCCCATCTGGGTTACGACTTGGGAACCAAGTTTTTGCAGCAGTCCGAAGAGAGCAACCTTATGTCTCGCATGACGCATGCTGCCGGTGTCCTCGGAATGACCGTTATCGGCGCCATGATTGCGGCACAGGTCTCGCTGTCCACGGCTTTGACCTTTGACGTGGGTGGTTCGGAGATTGTCCTGCAGGATCTGTTCGATTCGATCTTCCCCGGTCTGCTGCCCTTGCTGGCAACGTTCGCTTGCGTTGCCCTCTATAAAAAGGGCGTCAAGACCATTTGGATCATCTTGGGCATCTTCGCAATCTGCATCATCGGAACGGGCTTGGGAGTGTTCGCGGCGGCGTAATGTTGACTGCTATGCTCGCGCGTTGGATAACTAACTGACCGTTTGAAAACGGGGCTCGGCGTAAGGCCGACCCCGTTTTTTGTTTGAGGGATTTTCCGACCGTCCAATAATCCACGCTCATGCATCACTCACGCATCTCTCGTCTCTCATTCGTCACTAACACGAGAGATAGATTAAAGACGAGAGATAATTACGAGAGATAGCTCAGCAGCAAAGAGACAAGCAACCATGGTATTGTCTCAATATCGATTGTTCCACCAGCAAAAACATGATTTAATGAAGCAGGTAGAGATATCTTATCTCTCATCTTTCACTCATATCTAATACGAGAGATAACAGAAAGACGAGAGATAATTACGAGAGATAACTGAGAGACGAGGGAAATCCGTCTGCGGCATTCTCCGCAGGACCAAGCGAAGGGACGTGCAGATGAACGAAAACGAGCTGGCCGGTTTGCTCGAGTCTTTAAGACGCATGGGCTCGGACGATCTTAACGTCGAGGTCAAGGAGAGCGCCACGACACTTTCCCGCGACGTATGGGAAACGGTCAGCGCTTTCGCAAACACCGCCGGCGGCATCATCGTACTCGGAGTGAGCGAGCACGCGGGTTTTGTCCCAGTTACAAACTTTGAGACCGAGAAAGTGCTCAACCAATTCGTGGCGGGCATGGGCAATGCCGGCGGTCGCGGAAAGCTGGCCAATCCGCCCAAATACACCATTGAGCGCGTGGAGCTCCAGGGCACCGTGGTTCTGGTCATCACGATTGAGGAGCTCGACCCGTCGAGCAAGCCTTGCTATGTAATAGAGCGGGGCGCCCAGGGCGGCAGCTACAAGCGCGTCGATGACAAAGACGTGCCCCTTTCGTCGACCGAGGTTTTGGCACTGTCGTCATACGAACGGACGAGTCCTAGCGATCGCGATGCGGTGCCCGGCACGAGTGTGGGCGATCTCGACGAGTCGCTGGTCGACCGCACGATAGAACGCGCCTATTCGTTGACGCCTCGAGCGATGCGTGGTGCGACGGACAAGAAGACAAAGATGGAGCGCCTGAATCTCCTCGACTTCCAGGGCAATGTTACCAAGGCCGGCCTCCTTGCCGCGGGCGTTTACCCTCAGCAGTTCTATCCCAAGCTCTTCATTGATGTGGCTGTCCATGCGGGAACTCAAAAGGGCGCTGCGGGACCGCTAAGATTTATGGACCGCACAGTCTGCGAGGGCACCCTGGGCGAGATGATTTCGGATACTGTCGCGGCTGTCGCCAAAAACCTGCGCCGCACCTCGACCGTCCAAGGCATCTCGCGTATCGACTCGCTGGAGATTCCCGAGGAGGTCCTGCGCGAGGCAGTCGCCAACGCGGTTATCCACAGGGAATACGGGGATCGGTTCTGTGGGCAATCGATCACCGTCGACGTTTTTGACGACCGTATCGAGGTGACGAATCCCGGCGGCCTTTATGGAGGGAAGACTCGCGAGAACTTGTTTGACGGCAGCTCCCGATGCCGTAACGCGACGCTCGTGAAACTCATGTCGATTGTCCCGCTGCCGGATGGCGCAGGTTCGCCGGCTGAGGGCAATGGCTCGGGCATCCCGATGATGATCGATGCCATGCGCGCGCATGGTCTGGCCGAGCCCCTGTTCTGCCCGGGGTTCGATCGGTTCAAGGTCGTACTTTACCGTTCAAAGATCGAGCCGGTCGATCATGGCGGGGGCTTAATTGTGACGGCACTCAAACATTACGGCGAGCTGGGGACGCGTGAGCTGGCAGAACGCACGGAGCTTACAATTTCCCAGGTTAGGTCGCGCGTCAACGCGCTCATTGCTCAAGGCGAGCTTGAGCCCACGGCGCCGGCGACGAGCCGCAACCGCAAATATCGACTATCAGAGCGCGTGGAATAAATGCGTTAGTGGACGAGGCAACCCAATAATTGACCCTCAATTGGCGCCCACTAAGGTAAAGCGGTTGTTGCTCAGTCGACGGTGGTGCTAAAGACTCGGCTTACGCCGGCATGGCCCCGAACCCGTCCATCAAGAACAGCCTAAGAACCAGCTTGATGACATTTCCCGGTTTGACTTCAGCCGTGCCAAAGACGTGACGCTCGGCGAGCTCACTGCAGTATGCATAGATGTCACGGATAAGGTCCGCGCCCGAAAGCGTAAACATGTAGCCTACGTCCGAAAGCGCATTGGGCGCGGCGGGCAACTTGGCCATGTGGCAGAACGTTTGCAGGTCGGGCGCCATACCATTCTGGTAGTCGAGGTGGCCGCTGGCATTCTGTGCGGCAAGCTCCAATTGGCGCACAAAATCCAGCGCCGCCGCTAACACAAAGCTCGGCGTAGGCGCATTGACGTCCTCCGTGCTCGCCACAAGCCTGCCCGCCGCCTGCGTGACAAGCCAAGCGACCTCGCGCTGGCAACGCACGGCCTTGCGCGTAACCGGCTTGATGGACGAAGAAGAAACGCTCCCCTTAGGCGGATTCGAAGCAGCCATAAGACCCTCCCATGAACGACCCGGTCCAACAAGCCCGGATGAAACACGTGCTACATCAGTATACAGGGGAGTGGGGTAGCGGGGTACAAGCGCGCCAGCGGCAAACCGAGAGCATCAACAATGTGCCTCCGCTCTATTTGGACGATGGTACGTGGGTCATTAAGTACTCGGTTCAAGCGTCGGGTACCGTTGGTTTTCGAGACCAGAATTACAACCGTAAAATGCTCAACTGCATGGAATGTGACGTCCCAGTCGGAGTCATATTTGCAACCGAGGTGGGCTATAAGGTGCTCGGCCTTGCGTTTGTTGAGCGGTTCGAGCCCGAAAACGGATGGTTTGTTCTGCACGGTCCTGTTCATAAAGGCGGACCGGACCCTCGTTTTGCGCCCGACATGAGTTATCTGAAGCACATACCCGTCGATATTGAGTTTGCCGGACAGGGTGCGACCGACGATGAAATTTGGCTTTGGCGGTCTTTTACGATCGTGCTGTTTGATCGGATCGCGTGGCGATGCAATCTCGCACACGCCTGCCGGTGCATGCTCTTCCTGATTTGTATAGCGAGAGGGGAGCGAACGTGAGCTGGCGAGGCGATATTGCGATGGGGAAGTACGGAAAACTGCCGTGCGCCCTTATAGACAACAAAATGTTTCCGAGCGTAGAAGTTGATTGCGGGTCGTTTGTCGTCGCCTGTCCTTGCTGCGGCTCGCAAATACCGTGCCTCGACATTCGGTTCATCGATGCGTGCGACAGACTTAGCGACGAAGTGAGAAAACGGACAGGCGTTCATATGCCGGTGTATCAGGAGAAATGCCCTGTTTGTGGCCTCGATATCGTGTACGACGCCGGCGACGAGGGATAGGTGATGCGGAGGAGCTGGCTGTGAAGGCATCTCTGTCCCTATAAATAAATCCCCTCACCGAGCTGCTTGTGGAACTTGGCGTGATGGTCGCGTGCCCAGGTAAAGAGCGCCTGGTCAAAGTCGGTGCGTGTGGCCGGGACGCCGAAGACGCCGGCAACTTCGACGCGCACAAACTCCAGTGCCGGCAGTTTGTTGATGGCAGTGAGGGCAAACGGGGACGAGGGCTCCTCGAACAGATAGCGGCTGCCTTGCAGCGCGTCGCAACTGGTGCACGTGTTGCCGAGCGACGGGGCTTTGGAGGCTCGCGCGCCTACGGGCTTGTAGCCGCAGCGCTTAGAAAGATAGTCGCGGATCTCGCCCGGCACGCAGCCAAGAGCGGGAACAATGGCGAGCGCGTTGGCATTGGCCGTGTCGATGGTAATGTGCCCGGCTTCGTTGGGCGCGTGCGCGATGGCGATGCCCTTGTCGTCATCGATTCGATAGGGAATGCCGAAGGCCGCGACCGAGGTCTCTTTGTGACACTTCCAGCACTCGCGCTTGCCCAGTACTAGATATATATACGGCGCTGAGGGGTCGGATCGGTCAACACCGGGCAGCCACTCGGCAAAGGGCTCGGGGTTGACGCCGCTGGGTACATACCAGATCTTCTTGGTCCGGTCCCATTTGGCGCCCAGCGCCTTGGCTTCTTCTTTGTGCGAAAAGGGGACATCGAGCTCGGTGCGCATGGCGGCTCCTTGGTGCTGCAGGTGCGAGTGGCTCAAGGATACCGCAGGGCGCAGACATCGCGGCGTTTTGTTGAGAAGTTGCGGCGCGGACTGCTTGGTTACGCCGTTAGATAAATTGGCAAGTAGATGGTCGGCTTTTGACCAGTTGGGCGGTTGGAGCAGCTTGCGGCGCAGTTTTGTGCCTGGCTATTGTTGATGTTGGGGTATTGAATATATTTGGCTGCCATTCGTCAGGTGAATTGTTGTTACGTTGCGATGACGGTTGGAACTGCCAGCGGATTTAGCGACAAAAAACAAAACAGCCCAGAGGACATAGCCTCTGAGCTGCGAACATTTGGTGGGCGTTAGAAGATTTGAACTTCTGACCTCTTCCGTGTCAGGGAAGCGCTCTCCCCCTGAGCTAAACGCCCGATCAAGGGTGCGCAAGCGCGCAAGGGATAATATAACGGAGCCTGAACTCGGTGGCAAGAACATTTTTAAAAATCGCTTACATTGTGGAATTCGGGGGCTTTGTCATATCCATTTCAAAAGAGCCTGCTGCCGCGATTTGACTGTCGCATAATGCAAGGCCATTGCGGTATCGAGCTATGGAAAGACGTCTGCGGAATTGTCCTACCGATAAGCGGACAAGCCTCCAGCTGGTGCCTTCGCCGTGGTAAGGTAAGCCGAATTGTTTCCAGGCTGCTTCGAGGGAATGGAATGAGCAAAGAGCGTGTCGAGCAGGTCGAAGGCGCAGGGGCTTCGGTGCCGATGACCGATATATCGAACATTGATGTGCCCGAGGGCACCGATGAGCTCAGCCGTAGCACCCGCCGCGCTTGGCGCGAGCGCCTGAACAGCGCTTCGACGCGCAAGATGATCACGGGCGTCTTGGCTACGCTGGTGGGCGGTTCGTTTTGGGGCTTCTCGGGCACCAGCGCGAGCTTTCTGTTCGATACCTACCACGTCGACACCTTGTGGCTTATGAGCGTGCGTCAGATTCTCGCCGGTCTACTCTTTATGGCCGTGGTTGTTACGCGCGACCGCGAGCGCCTGATTAAGCTCTGGACCACACCCGCCGATCGCAAGCAGCTGCTGCTCTTTACCGCCTTTGGTCTGCTGTTCAACCAGTTTTGTTATCTTTCGGCCGTGCGCCTGACCAATGCCGGAACCGCGACGGTGCTCCAATGCCTGCAACTGGTCATCATTATGGGCTACACCTGCGTGATCGACCATCGCATGCCTCGCGTGCGTGAGGCCGTTGGCATTGGGTTGGCCCTGGGCGGCACCTTTTTAATCGCTACCGGCGGCGACCCTACCAGTCTGAGCATATCGCCGCTTGGCCTGGTCGCAGGCCTTATGTGTGCGGTCAGCGCCACGTGTATGGCGGTGATTCCCGCCAAGATCCTGCCCGAATACGGCAGCCCCATCGTCACGGGCTCGGCAATGCTCACGGCGGGCGTGGTCTCGTGCGTCTTCGTGCAGCCTTGGGCGCATATGCCGGCACTCGACGCTGCCGGCGTCGAGGCGCTCGCGGTATTCGTGGTTATCGGCTCGTTTTTTGCTTACATGCTCTATATGCAGGGCGTTAAGGACATCGGCTCGGTGCGTGCGAGCCTCATCGGAACTGTGGAGCCGGTTTCGGCGACCATCACCAGCGCCGTTATGCTGGGCACGGTGTTTTTGCCGACCGACCTTATCGGCTTTGCCATGATCATCGTGATGATGTTCCTCACGGTGTAGCTGGCGCCGCCGCCAAGACGGAAAAGGCGTTGTGCCACATTTTCGCCAATTGATGTCCGTGTCTGGAGTTTAGCTGTCGATGCTCAAAATGCCATAAACTAGTAACGTTATGGACTTTTTCATTGCGACTCAATTGCGAGGATTTCTTTATGGCTGGTAATCACTTTAAGGGCAGCGATAGCGGCCGTCCTGCAGTTCCGCCGCGTCCGAACGGGGCTGGTAAGGCCGGCACGCCGGGCGGCGCTGGGCAGGGCGGTTCCGGTAAGCGCGTGTCCCCGGGCGAGACGGCGATGTTTACCGCTCTGTACGAGCAGTCTCAAAAGGCAAAAAAGACCGGCCGTGCAAGAGGGAATGTCTTTGCGGGCGGTGCAACCTCCACGTCGCAGCCGAGCGGGGCCCCTTCGATACCTGCGAACAACGCAGGTGCTGCCAACGCCGCGAATACCGCCGGCAACGTTAATGCCGGCAAGGCCGCCAACAATACTCCCTCTGCCGGTGGCGCGGGGCTTACGGGTAACCTTGGCACGATTTACACCGGCGCCTCCGAGACTGGCACGTTCGCCCGCCTGGATGATAGCGGTGCCGAGTTTGCGGGCTCGGGTTCCAAGGAAGATTATTACGATTTTGGCTTGAACTACGGTAGCGACGCTTCGTCGAGTTCGACCTCTGACGGTCTGGTCCGTCATCGCCATCGCAAGGGCGAGCGCAAAAAGCGTCACACTGGCGCCATTATTGCCGCTGTAGTCGCGGTGCTTCTCGTTGCGCTTGGCGCAAGCGGCTTTATGCTGCTTAACTCGGCAAAGACCGTAAAGAGCGAAGCGAAGGAGGCTGTCGAGATCGTCGGTGGCCTTAAGGACAAGGTCACGTCGGGCGATTTTTCGACGCTGCCTGACGACGCGAAGAAGATTGATGAGCTCTGCGACAGCATGAAGGCGGAGACCTCGAGCCCGCTGTGGACGGCGGCTTCGTTTATCCCGGTGTATGGCAGCGACATCAATGCTGCCCGCACCATGATCGACGCCCTGTCCGATGTCTCTAGCGGCGCGCTGATTCCCATGGCCGACAACCTCTCGCGGGCAACGCCCGGCAAGCTGTTCCAGGATGGCATGATTAACGTGTCCGCGCTGCAGGCGGTCGCCGATTCGCTTTCCAACAGCTCGAAGGTGTTCAAGAGCGCCAACGAAAAGATCCAGGGCATTGGCGATACTCATATTTCCCAGGTGACCGAGCTGGTCGATAAGGCCAAGGACGGCTTTGCCACCCTCAACGGCGCGGTTGACGCGGCGGAGAAGGTCGCCCCCGTCCTTCCCCAGATGCTCGGCGCCAACGGCCAGACGCGCAACTACCTTATGTACGCCATGAACAACGTCGAGATTCGTGCCTGCGGCGGCTTTGGCGGTTCGCAGGGCCTGATTTCGGTCACCGACGGCCAGATGTCGATCGGCGAGTTTGTTCCCCGCATTGGACTCAGCGAGGATGAGGCAGTCGAGAGCGTCGACGAAGAGGATGAGGCGCTGTTCGGCAACCACAGTAACCTGTACAACTCGGGCAATACCTATTCGCCTGATTGGCCCCGCAACTCGCAGCGTGTCGCAGCCCTGTGGAAATCTCAATATGGCCAGGACGTTGACGGCGTCGTGGGTATCGACCCGGTGTTCCTGCAGTATCTGCTGGGCCTGGTCGGTAACGTGTCGCTGCCCGACGGAACGGTTGTCGACGGCACCAACGCCGCAAAGGTCCTCGTGCACGATGTGTACTGGAACTATCCGGTCGAGGAGTCGGACGGCATCTTTGCATCCGTCGCCAGCGCTGCCTTCGACAAGATCCTTGGCGGTATCGGCGATGTCGATGTTACGAAGCTTGTCAGCGCCGTTGAGCGCGGTGCCGAAGAGGGCCGCCTGATCGCGTGGATGAAAAACGATGACGAGCAGAACGCTATCAAGGAGATGAACATCGACGCCTCGCTGCCCGATCCGGATGACCCGAGTGAAGATCCCGTTGCTGGTGTCTACTTTAACAACCTGAGCTTCTCCAAGCTCGACTGGTACCTGAATGCCGATACGCAGATTGGCCAGGGCATCAAGAACGGTGACGGCACATGCTCGTATCGCATCACCGTTACCCTGACGAACATCATGACGCAGGAGGAGGCCGGCAAGCTGCCCGACTACGTCGCGGCGAGCGCGCCCGATGCCGCGCGCGACGACGAGCGTCTGAATGTCTCGTTGTTTGCCCCGACGGGCGGCAACATTACTGATCTGACCGTCGAGGGCACCCAGTTTGGTCTTGGCGCCGCTACGTGGCATGGAATCCCCTTCTATTCGGGCACCGTTGACCTGCATGCTGGCGAGACGACGACGATCACATATACGCTGACCACGTCAGCCGAGGCGGGGGACAAGCCGCTTACGCTGCGTCAGACTCCTACATGCCAGGCGGCTCGCGACAGCGCGTCGGCGTAGGGTTTTTCTGGTAGCGCAGATAATCGAGTACCATTTTGGGGCGGACAGGCAATCTGTTCGCCCCTATTTTGTAAGGAGAGCGCATGAAGTACTTTGGCACCGACGGCTTTCGCGGTGAGGCTAACGTTGGGCTGACGGTAGAGCACGCTTATAAGATTGGCCGTTTTGTGGGCTGGTATTACGGCGCCAACCGCGAGCGCAAGGCGCGCGTCATCGTGGGTAAGGACACGCGTCGCTCGAGTTATATGTTCGAGGCGGCGCTGGTGAGTGGCCTGGTCGCGAGCGGTGCGGACGCCTATATGCTGCACGTGATCCCCACACCGGGTGTAGCGCATCAGACCGTGGAAGGCTGCTTCGATTGCGGCATCATGATCAGCGCGAGCCACAACCCGTTTTGCGATAACGGCATTAAGCTCGTCAATAGCGACGGTTTTAAGATGGACGAGGACGTACTGGAGCTCATCGAGGACTACGTCGATGGCAAGAGCGAGGTGCCGCTGGCCACGGGCAACCACATCGGCGCCACGGTGGACTACATGCAGGGCCGCAACCGCTACATTGCCTCGCTCATCGCCAGCGCGAACTTTTCGCTGCAGGGCGTCAAGATCGGCATCGACTGCGCCAACGGCTCGGCGTCCTCGGTGGCCAAGCCGGTGTTCGACGCGCTGGGCGCCGACGTGCGCGTGATCAATGCCGCGCCTGATGGTTTTAACATCAACGTCGACTGCGGCTCCACGCATATGGAGCGTCTGCAGCGCCACGTGGTGGAGCAGGGCTTGGACGTGGGCTTTGCCTATGACGGCGATGCCGACCGCTGCCTGGCCGTGGACGAGCGCGGCCGCGTGGTCGATGGCGACCAGATCCTGTACGTGTGCGGCGTGTACCTGAACAAGCACGGTCGCCTTTCGGGCGGTACCGTGGTTCCGACGATTGCCAGCAACTTTGGCCTGATCAAGTCGTTGGAGCTTGCCGGCCTAAGTGCCGTGACCAGCGGTGTGGGCGACCGCCACGTGTATGCCAAGATGCGCGAGGGCGGTTACAGCCTGGGCGGCGAGCAGACGGGCCATACGATCTTTGGCGATATCGAGCGCACGGGCGACGGCATTATGACCTCGCTGCGCGTGATGGAAGTGATCCGCGCCGAGCGCGAGACGCTCTCGCAGCTCACGGCTCCGTGCAAGCTGCTACCGCAGGCGCAGGTGGCCGTGCGCGTGGCGGACAAGGACGCCGCGCTCGAGAACATGGGCGTGCAGAACGCCATCGCCGAGGCCGAGGCTGCGCTGGCAGGCGAGGGCCGCGTGCTCGTACGCAAGAGCGGAACCGAGTCGGTTATCCGCGTGCTGGCCGAGGCGCCCGACCAAGCATCCGCCGATGCCGCCATGAAGCGCATCGCCAACGCACTCGAGGCTCTGTAGTTACGCGGTTTTACCAAACCGCGTAACTGCTCGACGCTGCAAACGCCCCTAAGCGGCAATCTGACGTTCAATTTCAAGGGCGCGACCAGAAGGTCAGCGCCCTTTCATTTCACGTCACCTTGCTCGCTTAGGGTCGTTTTCGCTGACGTTGCCAAGACATTGGCGTCAACATAGTTGGCGTTGGCGATGGCGTGCTGGTCAATCCTTACAGCTCGTACAGTGTGGTGAACTTGTCCTGCAGGTAGCTGCAGTAGTAGCGGGCGTCAAAGGCCATGCCGCAGGCGCCCTTGATGAGTTCCGGCGCGTCTTTGGCGCGGCCCCACTGCCAAATGTGCTCGCCCAGCCAGGCGCGGACGGGCGCCAGATCGCCGCTCGCGCAGGCACCGGTAAGGTCGACGCCGTCGCGGCACATGGCCGGCACAAACATGGCATCGTAGGCGCTACCCAGCGCATACGTGGGGAAGTAGCCAAACGAACCGCCGCTCCAATGCGTATCCTGCAGGCAGCCGTGCGTGTCGTCGGGAACGGGAATGCCCAGGTACTCGTCCATAAAGCGGTTCCAAAGCGCGGGGATGTCCTTGGCCGCAGCCTCGCCGGCAAACAGCATACGCTCAATCTGGTAGCGCACCATAATATGCAGCGGATAGGTGAGCTCGTCGGCCTCGGTGCGGATCAACGACGGCTGCGCGATGTTCACGGCGCGGTAGAGCGTGTCTTCGTCGACGTCGCCGTAGACCTCGGGCGCGTGACGACGCAGCACCTCGAGCAGCGGGCCCATAAAGGCGCGGCTGCGACCCACGGTGTTCTCGAAAAAGCGGCTCTGGCTCTCGTGGATGCCCATGGAGGTGCCGCCCTCCAGGCAGGTGCGCGCGTAGGCGGGATTGACGCCCAGCTCGTACATGGTGTGCCCCGCCTCGTGGATGATGCTGTAGACGTTGGAGATGCAGTCGTCCTCGTAGATGTGCGTCGCGATGCGCGCATCACCCACGGCAAAGCCCTCGCTAAACGGATGCTCGGTAAAGGCAAGCGTGGTGTCGTCCAGGTCCAGGCCGACAAGCTTCATAAGGTCGAAGCTCATGGCGCGCTGGGCAGCCTCGGGCACGTGGGCGTGCAAAAAGTCGGCAGCCGGCTGCTGGCCGCGCTCGCCGATGGCGTGCACGAGCGGCACGACCGTGGCCTTGACCTCGTCGCAAAACGCGTCGAAGCTCTTGGCGGAAAGGCCGCGCTCATACTGGTCGAGCCAAACGTCGTATGGATCGCGCTTGGGGTCCATGAGCTCGGCCTGATGCTTAAGTTGGGCGACGATTCTATCCACATAGGTCTCAAAGCTCGCCCAGTCGTTGGCTGCCTTGGCCTTGCGCCACACGGCGTCCGCCTCGCAGGTGAGCCTGGTCCAGGCCTCGGCTTCTTCGGTGGGGATGGCACTGGCCTCACGTTGATCGCGGCCGAGCACACGGATCTCGTCGAGCAGCTGAGGGTCGTCGATTTTGCCGCCGGCGACGGTCTCGCGCGCTAACGAGCGTACGAGCTCAACGGACTTCTCGCTGGTCAGCAGCTTGTGATGCTCGCCGGCAAGCGTGCCCATGGCGTCGGCACGCGCTGCTGCGCCGTTGGCGGGGGCAATGGTCGCGCCGTCAAACTCGGCAATCTTGAGCAGGTACTCACGAGTCCACAGCTTGCCTTCGAGCTTGCGGAATTTTTTGACGGCCTTATCGACCTTCATGCCTTTGGATGTCTTGCCCGCTGCAGGCTCGGCCTTCTTATCGAGTTTCTTTCCCATACCATATCCTTGATCTCGTGAGCCGAGCGCTTCGGGTGGGCGCGCGGCCAGTTTGCACAGCTACCTGCCTTGTACCCAGTGCGAACAAAACGGAACGCGGCGATGCACACGCAGAATGTGTTATCCTATAGCCCAATGCGTTGACGGAGAGGGTTTTGCCCGCCGCGTCGCCGGCAAGAGAGGGAAGGTCATGGGCTGCGAGCCTTCCTGCGGTGACAAGGGCCAAGCGTTCACTCCCGAGCAGCGACCTCAACGGGCACGCGGCCAGCGGCGGCGAAGCCCCAGTAGGGAAGCCGTGAGCCTCGCGACAAGGGGCACAGAGTGGGCGCGGCGGGCCAGACATCCGCCGGGTCAAACAAGGTGGTACCGCGGAATTCAACCGTCCTTGGGCAATGCACATGCCCGAGGGCGGTTTTTTTGTTACCGAACCGGGCCGCACATCCGCAGCTCCGGGTGGCTCCAGCCGCCGCGGCAAGTGGATGCGCGAGAGACGAAAGGGAAGACATGAGTCTGATTGATGATCTGGTCAAACTCGAGGAAGAGGCCAAGGAGCTCGTCGCAGGCGCCGACGACGCCGAGAAGCTCGAGGCCGCGCGCGTCGCGCTGCTCGGCCGCAAGGGCCGCATCACCGGCCTGATGCGCATGATGGGCAAGCTCGCCCCCGAGGATCGTCCCGTCATGGGCAAGCGCGCCAACGAGATGCGTCAGCTGATCGAGGGCATGCTCGACGAGCGCACCACCGAGATGAAGGCCGCCGCCCTTAAACACGCACTCGAGCACGATGCCGTCGACATCACGCTGCCGGGCATCCGTCCGCAGATCGGTCACCAGCACCTGATCAAGCAGATTATCGAGGAGGCCGAGGACATCTTCTGCGGTATTGGCTATACCGTCGAGTCCGGTCCCATGGTCGACACCTCCTACTACAACTTCACCGCGCTCAACGCCCCCATGGATCACCCGAGCCGCTCGGCCCGCGATACCTTCTACGTGGTCGACAACAACCCCGGCAGCGTCGCGCACCCCGAGGCTCACGCCCACGGCGAGTCCGACGTGCTGCTGCGCACCCAGACCTCGGGCGTGCAGATCCACACCATGGAGTCGCAAAAGCCGCCCATCTACATGATCTGCCCGGGCACCGTCTACCGTCCCGACACGGCCGATGCCTGCCACCTGCCGCAGTTCAACCAGATCGAGGGCCTGGTCGTCGACGAGGGCATCACCTTTGGCGACCTGAAGGGCACGCTCGACTACTTTGTTAAGTGCATGTTTGGCGAGGATCGCAAGACGCGTTACCGCCCGCATTTCTTCCCCTTCACCGAGCCCAGCTGCGAGGTGGACGTGAGCTGCCACGTGTGCGGCGGCAAGGGCTGCAACTTCTGCAAGCACAGCGGCTGGATCGAGATCCTGGGCTGCGGCATGGTCGACCCCAACGTTCTTATCAACTGCGGCATCGACCCCGAGAAGTATACCGGCTTCGCCTTTGGCATTGGCGCCGAGCGCGTCGCGGCCCTGCGCTACGACCTGCCGGACCTCAGAACGCTCATGACAGGCGATATGCGCTTCTTAAATCAGTTCTAGGCCCGGCGGCTTTCCCAAGCACCGCACCTTGCCTTTCAATCGTCGGTTGCGTACCTAAGTACGCGGCCCTCCTCTTTCAAGGCAATCTGCGGCACTTGGAAAACCCGTCTCCGTTGCAGTTTTTGGCTCAAAGCCGCATTTATGAAAGGAGACCAGTTAGATGCGCGTTTCTTACGACTGGCTCAAGACCATGATCGATATTCCGGAGGATCCCAAGACCCTTTCGGACGAATATATCCGTACCGGCACCGAGGTCGAGGCGATTGACACCGTGGGAGAATCCTTCGACCACGTGGTGACCGCCAAGGTGCTCACCAAGACCCCGCACCCCGATAGCGACCATATGTATGTGTGCTCGGTCGACGTGGGTGACAAGAACCTCGACGCCGACGGCAATCCCGCTCCGCTGCAGATCGTCTGCGGCGCGCAGAACTTCGAGGCCGGCGATCACATCGTCACGGCCATGATCGGCGCAGTTCTGCCCGGCGACGTCAAGATCAAGAAGAGCAAGCTTCGCGGCGTCGTGTCCATGGGCATGAACTGCTCCGCACGCGAGCTCGGCCTGGGCGGCGACCACTCTGGCATTATGATCCTGCCCGAGGATACGCCCTGCGGCATGCCGTTTGCCGAGTATGTGGGCTCGAGTGATACTGTGCTCGACTGCGAGATCACGCCCAACCGCCCCGACTGCCTGTCCATGATCGGCATGGCCCGCGAGACCGGCGCCATCTTCGATCGCGATTTCCACGTTGAGCTGCCCGCCATCAAGGCCGAGACCGGCCGCGCGACCGACGACGAGCTTTCCGTCGAGATTGCCGACGAGGGCCTGTGCGACCGCTATGTCGCTCGCATCGTGCGCAACGTGAAGGTCGGCCCGTCGCCCGACTGGATGGTCAAGCGCCTTAACGCCCTGGGCGTGCGTCCGCACAACAACATCGTCGACATCACCAACTACGTGATGATGCTCACCGGTCAGCCGCTGCACGCCTTTGACCTGGACACCTTTGCCGAGCGCGATGGCCACCGTCGCGTGGTGGTTCGCGCCGCCCAGCAGGATGAGAAATTCACGACGCTCGATGGCGAAGAGCGCGTGCTCGACGCCGGCATGGGCCTTATCACCGACGGCGAGCGCCCCGTGGCGTTGGCCGGCGTTATGGGCGGCATGGATTCCGAGATCGAGGACGACACCGTCGACGTGATGGTCGAGAGCGCTTGCTTCAACGCCGGTCGCACCTCGCACACCAGCCGCGATCTGTCGCTGATCTCCGACGCCTCCATTCGCTTTGAGCGCCAGGTTGACGAGACTGGCTGCGTGGATGTCGCCAACGTTACCTGCGCGCTCATCGAGGAGATCGCCGGCGGCGAGGTTGCTCCCGGCTATGTCGATGTTTTCCCCGCGCCCAAGACCATCGACAGCATTAAGCTGCGCCTGGCCCGCGTGCATGCCATCTGCGGTGCCGACATCGAGCCCGACTTTATCGAGCGCTCGCTCACCCGCTTGGGTTGCACCGTCGAGCGCGACGGCGAGGACTTTATGGTTACCCCGCCGAGCTTCCGTCCCGACCTGCCGCGCGAGATCGATCTGATCGAGGAAGTCCTGCGCCTGTGGGGCATGGGTCGCGTGACGGCGACCATCCCGGCTGCCAAGAACCACATCGGCGGCCTGACCCGCGAGCAGAAGCTCACCCGCAAGGTCGGCGAGATCCTGCGCGCCTGCGGCCTCAACGAGACCACGACCTTTGGCTTTGCCGCCCCGGGCGACCTGGAGAAGATCGGCATGGCCACCGAGGGCCGCGGCTGCCCCGTGGTGCTCATGAATCCGCTGGTAGCTGAGCAGACCGAGATGCGTCGTTCGCTGCTGCCGGGCCTGCTGCAGTCCGTTGCCTACAACGAGGCCCACGGCACGGCCAACGTGCACCTGTACGAGGTCGGCAACCTGTTCCACGGTCGCGAGAACGCCAGCCTGCCCAAGGAGACCAAGTCCGTGGCGGGTGTGCTCTCGGGCCAGTGGAGCGAGCAGTCCTGGAACATGAAGTACCGCAAGCTGCGCTTCTTCTTTGGCAAGGGCATTGTCGAGGAGCTGCTCGCCCAGCTGCGCATCGAGAAGGTTCGCTTCCGTCCCGTCGAGGGCGAGGGCTACGCTTTCTTGCAGCCGGGTCGTGCGGCCGAGGTTCTGTCCGGCGGAACCGTGCTGGGCTGGGTCGGCGAGATTCACCCCGAGGCGCGCGAGGCGATGGGCATCGATGAGGTCGTCGTTGCCTTTGAGCTCGATTTGGACAAGCTGATCAAGGGCGCCCGCAACCAGGAGAACTATCGCGAGTTCTCGCAGTACCCGGCTGTTGAGCATGACCTTGCCATTGTGGTCGACAACACTGTGACCTGCGAGGATCTTGAGCGTCGCATTACCAGTGCCGGCGGCAAGCTGCTCGAGGGCGTGCGCCTGTTCGATGTCTACCGCGATCCGGTCCGCATCGGTGCGGGCAAGAAGTCCATGGCCTTTGCGCTCACGTA
Source organism: Collinsella sp. (assembly GCA_019424985.1). GTDB lineage: Bacteria > Actinomycetota > Coriobacteriia > Coriobacteriales > Coriobacteriaceae > Collinsella. The sequence goes on from JAHYYM010000011.1 coordinate 60,912, forward strand.
TCGCTCGGACGACCACACGCTTACCAGCGAAGAGGTCGAGAAGGCGCACCAGAAGATCGTCACCAAGGTGTGCAAGGGCGTAAACGGCGAGGTCCGCGGCTAGGGCTTGCGATGGGAGTGTAGGGCCTGATGGCGGTTGCTGCGGAGCTCTGCGCGACCGCGGTGTTCGGAATAAGGCATCGCTGACCCTGCATATATGACACGCGCATTACAAAACGGCGTGCTGCTTTTGTGGCGGCGCGCCGTTTTGCTATCATAGCCTGCGGCGTGTTACGAATCATCTAGCTCGTAACACTGATGAAATGTTTCAGGCGGCGCTGCAATCCCATGCGCCGGCAACCGGGAGGCGTATATGCACATTCCAGACAACTACCTGTCCCCGCAGACCGATGCCGTCATGGCGGTGGCGATGGTTCCCGTTTGGGTTCACTGCATTAAGAAGGTGCGCGCCACGCTCGATCGCGAGCACATGGCCTTTCTGGGCATCTGCGCCGCATTCTCTTTCTTGCTCATGATGTTTAACGTTCCGCTGCCCGGCGGCACCACAGGCCACGCCGTCGGCGGCGCACTCATCGCGCTGCTGCTGGGCCCCGAGGCCGCGGCTATCGCTGTCTCGGTCGCGTTGGCGCTGCAGGCGCTGCTGTTTGGCGACGGCGGCGTTCTGTCGTTTGGCGCCAACTGCTTTAACATGGCCTTTGTGCTGCCGTTTGTCGCTGCTATCGTGTTCCGTGCGCTCAACAGCCGTCTGCACGACAAGAGCTGGGGCACCTCGGTTTCTGCCATCGTGAGCGGTTGGGTCGGCCTGTGCCTGGCGGCCCTGTGCGCGGCAATCGAGTTTGGTATTCAGCCGATGCTCTTTACCAACGCTTCGGGCGCGCCGCTGTACTGCCCCTTCCCGCTGTCCGTGGCTATTCCGGCCATGTTGATCCCGCATATGCTGGTTGCCGGCGTGATCGAGGGCGTGGCGACGGCCGCCATCTACGGTTTCATTAAGAAGACGGCGCCGAGCATTATCGTCGGGCCCGAGGCCGTCGATGGCCAGCTTGCTGCCGATGGTACTGCCAAGAAGACTTCCCTGATTCCCACGCTCATCCTGGTCGCCGTGCTTGTTGTGGCCACGCCGCTGGGTCTGCTGGCCACGGGTGACGCCTGGGGCGAGTGGGACGCCGAGGGCGCCGCGACCGCCGTTCAGGAGGCTGGCGACGACAGCTTGCAGGCTTCGGTCGGCCTCGATACCCCGACCTTTGCCGACGCCCTGCCCACAGGCGATTATCTGCAGGCCTATTCCGAGGAGCAGGGCCTTGGCTTTGCCGGCCAGGCTGCGATGTATATTCTTTCGGGCGTGATTGGCGTGGCGGTGCTCACCATCGCATTCCGCCTGGTCTCGCTGACGGTCAAGGAAAGCGGTGCTCATGGCAATAGCCGAGCTGCCTAGTTGGCTTGCGGTCGAGCAGCGTTACGAGCCTGCGGGGGCTCGGCATCGCGTGATGCAAAAGAATGTCCTGCACCTGGCGAGCCTGCTTGAGCGGGTTCGTCTGGGTGGAGGCGCGCACGAGGGCGGGTCGATGGTCGACCGCGCCCTTTCTTGCGTTTCGGCTCCGGTGCGCCTGGTGGGGATGTTCGTTTGCGTCCTGTGCGTGTGTCTGACGCAGAGCCCGCTGTACCTCATGTTGATGGCGGCTATCGCGCTGGCGCTCGTTGCCGTGCGCCCCGTACGCGGGCTGCGTGCGACCTTTGTACCGGCGCTCGGCGCCACGGGGCTTGCGGTGGTTCTGGCACTGCCTGCCCTGCTGCTGGGCGCGTCTGCCACGGGCGCCATGCTCAAGATCGCGCTCAAGACCTTCATTAATGTGTCGCTGGTACTGGGCGTTTCGTGGACGCTTACCTGGAGCCGCATGTCGGCGGCGCTCAAAATGCTGCACCTGCCCGACGAAGTTATCTTTACGTTTGATATGGCACTCAAGCATATCGAGGTGCTGGGACGCACGGCGCACGATCTGTGCGAATCGGTCATGCTGCGCAGCGTCGGATCCGCGCCTGCGGGTTTTTCGCGCACCGACTCGCTGGCGGGTATCATGGGCATGACCTTTATCAAGGCGATGGAATGCAGCCGCGCGATGGACGAGGCCATGCTGTGCCGCGGCTTCGCCGGCGTGTATCCGGCGCCTGCACGGAGCGGCTTTGGCTGGCGCGATGCCGTTTACGCGGCCGTTGTGGCGTTGCTCGTCGTGTTGTGCGCGGTGTTGTAGCGCGGACGGTCGAACTGTCGATGTGAGTAGGGAAGGGCGGCGTTTTGGCAAACGATACGAATAACGCGATGGGTGCGAGCGGTGCTGCCGGCGCCGAGGTCACGCCGCTCATCGAGTTTCGCGACGTGGTGTTTTCCTATGCGGGTCATACGGTGGTCGATGGTGTGTCGCTGCAGGTCGATCGTGGTGAACTCGTTGCCCTGCTCGGTCCCAACGGCTGCGGCAAGACGACGATTATGCGCCTTATTAACGGCCTCGAACTCGCGGACGCAGGGGCATACCTGTTCGACGGACATGCGGTCGATGCGGCATATCTCAAGGATTCCGCGACGGCCCAGCGGTTCCATCAGCGCGTGGGCTTTGTGTTCCAAAACGCCGATGCGCAGCTCTTTTGCGCCACGGTCGGCGAGGAGGTAGCGTTTGGCCCGGCTCAAATGGGGCTGCCGGCAGACGAGCTCGAGCGCCGCGTCTGCGATGCCATGGAGCTGTTCCAGGTTGCCGATCTGGTCGATGCCTCGCCCTATCAGCTCTCGGGTGGGCAAAAGAAGCGTGTGGCGCTGGCGGCCGTCGTGTCGATGAACCCGGATATCTTGGTCCTCGACGAGCCTACCAATGGGCTCGACGAGGATTCATGCGACATCGTGGTCAACTTTCTACTGGCCTATGTTGCTGCCGGCAAGACGGTCTTGATGAGCACGCATCATCAAGATTTGGTGCGGCGCCTGGGTGCCCGCGCCATCTATATCGATCGATATCACCATGTGGTCGAGGCGCCGGTGTCGTCGTATGGAACCGAGAGCGGCGCTGCGGAATAGTTGCTGCGTAGAGCGTGCGTAGCCGCCCGCGCGGCTTTGCCGTGATGGTATAGTTATCCAGGTTTTTTATGGGGGTGGCTATGCCAAGCTGGAACATTCATATCGCTCAGACGGAGCGTTTGCTGGAGCGCACCGGTGCGCTTGCCAATAGCGTGCGCGACCGCAATGCCTTTTTGTTTGGCTGCGTGGTTCCGGATATCTTCGTGGGCTATATGGTCCCGGGCATCGCCGATCCCATCCCGTACCGCATTACACACTTTGCCAAGCCTGAGCCCATCCCTAAGCCTCGTGAGCATGAGTTCTGGGATACCTATGTGGCACCGTTGCTTAAAAGTTCGCCCACCGGTGCGCCAGCCGCGGCGACCTCGATTATCGAGGAACGCGAGCGACTGAACCGCGTACACTATCCCCAGCGCTACAAGGATGCCGAGCCGGTTGCCGGTCCCGGCGCCTGTGAGTTCTCGCTTGCGTCCGAAGATGTGGCGCAGTCGCTGCTCGATTTAACGCTGGGCGTCTGGTCGCATCTAGTGGCCGACACGGTATGGAACACGCGTGTGAACCAGTATCTGGAAGCACACGGCGGCAAGCCGTGCGAGGAGTTCCGCATTAAAAAGCAAGGCGACTTTGACTGGTTTGGCAGGACGCTGGGCATTGTTTCCATCCCGCGTGCGACCGATCGCCTGTATACCGCTGCGACGCGTTTTGGGCAGTATCCCATCCATAAGGAGTATGTGCTCAAGACCATCGGCGTCATGCACGAGATTGTACGCGAAAACCCCGGCGAGCCCGATCATCCGCCGTATCGCCTGCTAACCGAGGAGTTCTTCGACGCAACGTTTACCGAGGTCATCGAGCTGACCGAGGCGGGATTTGCGGCCCGCGTTGCTGCTTCTGACGTTCCCGCAGCCCCCCTGATCGCTAGCTGCTAGCCGGCCGGCTTGACGGTGAACAGTTCATCCCAATTGACCAACAGCTCCCGTCGCAGGGCATCTTCGGCGGTACGCTCCTGATCGGTCTTTGGGATGTAGGGGAGTCCCGCCTTTTTATGAATGAGCTCGGCGATGCTATCAAAGCTCTTCTTGTCCTTGATCTGGTCGTAGGTAATTTGTATGACATCGTAGCCCATGCTGGTGAGCGCGGTGGTGCGCTCGGCATCGGAGAGGCTTGCGGTTTCGCTGTCATGGGCGGAGCGGCCTTGGCATTCAAGGATGACGCCCATGCTGTCGGTGTTGCTCTCTATGAGGATATCGGCGTAGCAGCAGGTTTTGTCATACAGTGAGCGCGCGGCGTCGCTGAGTGGGATGCGCACGTTATTTGCGATGTTGATGCCCATGCCGCCCTCGTCGCGGGGGAGCGAGACAAGCATGGAGGTCTGTACTTCGAAGGGCGAGGCGGTCTGCCCCGTCATGTGCTCGGCCGTCCAGCGCAGTTGTTTAACGCCGCGTAGGCCTGCGACCTGCTTGGCGAACGCGGCGATATCCGCCGCGCTGAGGAGCGGTGGGCGCTTCCATAAGTTGGTGCCATTGCCGTTGACATCGTTAACTCGCTCCCAGCCGCAGTTGGGTGGAATGAGCTTAAGCGAAATAGCTTCATCGAGTTGTTGTTGCGTTCGCTCGCAGGGCTTAAACACTGCAAAGGAGCCGCACATCTCGTAGCAAGCCATGAGTAGCTGGTTGCGGGAGACCTGCGTAGCAAGGCTGAGCAGCGTGAACTCCGATGAAGTGACATCAAACCCATGTTCAGTCTGCCTAAACGACCCAGGAGGCGGCTCTTGGGTCAGGAGGTGCGATTTAAACAGGCTTCGCGATCCGGATTGTGCCCGAGTGAATACAAGCCTGTGAAGCGGTGCGTGAAGCAGGTCTTTTACGACTGCATGACTTCCGAGGCTGCAACATCTGCGATCCATATTGCCAAGGCTAATGGCGGGGTAGAGGCCTAATACCTGCGGCGGGATACGGTAATAGTAAAAAGCGGATTGACCACATAGCGTCAGGTCCATGACGTCCTCCAGGTCGAAATGTGCTTTTGGACCGTGCGATGCCAGCGTCAATTCGGAAGTATGCGGCAAAATCTGAACCCTGTGAGCAGACCTGGCTTTTGAGCCTAGTTTATCAGGCATTTTGTTGTGAAAAAACAGGGTGTGCTCGGAGGTATCGGAATTTGCCGCATACTTCCGAAAACGCGGTCGATCTGGCTCTTGCTAAAACGATTTAGCAGCGTCGGTTAAGGTGTGGTTTTGCCATCGGGCGAACACTTTTAGCGCCTGAGGCCTTAATTTTGGGCCTCGAAGGGCGGATTTCGCGCTTTTGGTAAAGAAATGAGTGCGTGTTTTGCCGTGTGCCGGCATTGGCACAGAAAAAGGGCCCGGAAGGCGAAGCCTTCCGGGCCCTTTGCAATGCACGTGTACTTGCAAGTGCGATTTAGCGCACCTGAGCGACGTAAGCGACGTTGGTCGAGGAGACCTTGTCCTCGAGCTGGACGCTCATGCGGGGATCGCCGGCGGTAGCGACGGTCAAATCGCCAGCCTCGACGTAGCCGAGCTCCTTAGCGGTCTCGATCGCCTTGACGATCGTGCCGTTGACGGTGCCCTGGGTAATCTCGGCCTGGTGCGGGATAACGCCCCAGTACATGATCATCTGCTGGACGGCCCACTCGTGACGGGAGAACGCGCAGATCGGCATGTTGGGACGGAAGTGCGAGATCAGGCGAGCGGTACGACCGGTGGTCGTCGGCACGGTGATGCACTTGGCGCCAACGGTGGTAGCCATGTTCACAGCGGACATACCCACAACGTTGTTGACAACGCGGGTGCCGTGAGCATCGGCCGGAACCTCGAGCGGAGCGTGGGCCGGGAGGTACTTCTCGGTCTCGAGAGCAATGCTGGCCTGCATCTTAACGGCCTCGACCGGGTACTTACCGGCAGCGGACTCGCCAGAGAGCATGACGGCGTCGGTGCCGTCGTAGATGGCGTTAGCAACGTCGGCAACCTCGGCGCGCGTCGGGCGCGGGTTCTGCTGCATGGAGTCGAGCATCTGCGTAGCGGTGATAACGGGCTTGTAGGCCGCGTTGCACTTGGCGATGATCTCCTTCTGGATGTGCGGAACGAGCTCGGGCTTGATCTCGATGCCCAGGTCGCCACGGGCGACCATGATGCCGTCGGAAGCCTCGAGGATCTCGTCGAAGTTCTCGACGCCCAGGGCGCACTCGATCTTCGGGAAGATCGTCACGTGCTCGCCACCGTTCTCGCGGCAAAGCTCGCGGATGCCGCGGACGGACTCGCCGTCACGGATGAAGGAAGCGGCGATGTAGTCGATGTTCTCGGTCAGGCCAAAGAGGATGTCCTGACGATCGCGCTCGGTGATGGCGGGCAGCGAGATGTTGACGTTGGGCATGTTGACGCCCTTGCGCTCGCCAATCAGGCCGTCGTTCTTAACGACGCAGGTCATGTCCTGGCCGCTGACGGACTCGACCTCGAGGGCAACCAGACCGTCATCGATCAGGATGAGGGAGCCCTTCTCGACCTCGGAGGGCAGAGCCAGGTAGTCGAGGGAGATGTGCTCAGAGGTGCCGTGGAAATCCTCAGACGTGGGCTGAGCGGTGACGACAATCTTATCGCCGGTCTTGACGGCGACCTTCTTGCCGTCGACCAGAAGGCCGGTGCGGACCTCGGGGCCCTTGGTGTCGAGCAGGATGCCGACGGGCAAACCGAGCTCCTTGGAAATACGACGGACGCGCTCGATGCGACCGTGGTGCTCGTCGTAGGATCCGTGCGAGAAGTTAAAACGGGCGACGTTCATGCCCGCCTTGATCATCTCGCGGATGGTCTCGTCGCTATCGCAGGCGGGACCCATGGTGCATACAATCTTGGTGCGCTTGTACATTCAGACCTCCATCTGACATCGTCTTGCGCTGATAGATAAACCATAAGAAATAAAACTGAGATGATTATAACGAAATGGCGACCGAATACCCCAAAAAATCGACCGTATGCCGAATTAGAAGTTCATTTTTTGCGAAAAAACGGTATATGCAAAAACTGTACCAACCGTTCTAACCGCTGCTATCTGGGCGATATTTCAGTTTGATGATGCGCCGAAGAAAAAACGTTTTATCAATGTTGAACATCACACGGTCTGCATCGTTGCGAACGGACCCTATTTCCAAATGGATTGTTTTGGCTAGACCCGCCGCTTTGGGGTACCATAGCTCCACTATCAACTGCCGCTCAGCACGGCAGCCTTGATGAGCCCTTGCCCTTCTCCTGGGAATTATGATCGGGCATCAATCTGCTGAGTGGCCCGAATCCCAGGAGGGGACTCTATATGCAAAAGGAATACCTGTCCGCCGCGGCGGAGGTACTCAGCGACCAAGGTGTCGATGAGAACCTCGGCCTGAGCAACGACGAGGCGTCGTCGCGCCTCGCCAAGACAGGCCCTAACAAGCTTGAGGAAGCCGAGAAGACGCCGCTGTGGAAGCGCTTCTTTGAGCAGATGGCCGACCCCATGGTCATCATGCTGATCGTTGCCGCCGTCATCAGCGCGCTCACGGGCATGGTCAAGGGCGAGGCGGATTTTGCCGATGTTGCCATCATCATGTTCGTCGTTATCGTCAACTCGGTGTTGGGCGTGGTCCAGGAAGCCAAGAGCGAGGAGGCCCTCGAGGCCCTGCAGGAGATGAGCGCGGCGCAGTCCAAGGTGCTGCGTGACGGCAAGCTCGTGCACCTGCCGAGCGCCGAGCTCGTGCCCGGCGACGTGATCATGCTCGAGGCGGGCGACTCCGTCCCGGCCGACTGCCGCGTGCTCGAGAGCGCCACGATGAAGATCGAAGAGGCCGCGCTCACCGGCGAGTCCGTGCCCGTAGAGAAGCACGCCAACGTGATCGAGCTCGCCGCGGGCACCGATGACGTGCCGCTCGGCGACCGTAAGAACATGTGCTATATGGGCTCCACCGTCGTGTACGGCCGTGGTCGCGCCGTCGTGGTCGGCACCGGCATGAACACCGAGATGGGCAAGATCGCCGGCGCCCTGGCCGAGGCCAAGGAAGAGCTCACGCCGCTGCAGGTGAAGCTCGCCGAGCTCAGCCGCATCCTCACCATCATGGTGATCGTCATCTGCGTCGTGATCTTTGGCGTTGACATCCTCCGCCACGGCGTGGGCAACGTCCTTACCGATCCGACTGCCCTGCTCGACACCTTTATGGTTGCCGTCTCGCTCGCCGTCGCCGCCATCCCCGAGGGCCTGGTTGCCGTCGTGACCATCGTCCTTTCGCTTGGCGTGACCAAGATGGCCAAGCGCCAGGCGATTATCCGCAAGCTCTCTGCCGTCGAGACCCTTGGCTGCACACAGACCATCTGCTCCGACAAGACCGGTACCCTTACCCAGAACAAGATGACCGTCGTCAAGCACGAGCTCGCTGCGCCCAAGGAGAAGTTCCTGGCCGGCATGGCGCTGTGCTCCGATGCTCAGTGGGACGAGGAGCTGGGCGAGGCCGTGGGCGAGCCGACCGAGTGCGCGCTCGTCAACGACGCCGGCAAGGCTGGCCTCACCGGCCTGACTGCCGAGCATCCGCGCGTGGGCGAGGCCCCGTTCGACTCGGGCCGCAAGATGATGTCCGTGATCGTCGAGACCTTGGATGGCGAGTACGAGCAGTACACCAAGGGCGCGCCCGACGTGGTGATCGGCCTGTGCACCCATATCTACGAGGGCGAAAAGGTCGTCCCGCTGACCGAGGAGCGTCGCGCCGAGCTCGTGGCCGCCAACAAGGCCATGGCCGACGAGGCTCTGCGCGTGCTGGCGCTGGCAAGCCGCACCTACACCGAGGTCCCGAGCGACTGCAGCCCCGCTGCGCTCGAGCACGACTTGGTCTTCTGCGGCCTGTCCGGCATGATCGACCCGGTCCGCCCCGAGGTCGCCGAAGCCATCCGCGAGGCCCACGACGCTGGCATTCGCACCGTCATGATCACGGGCGACCACATCGACACCGCCGTGGCCATCGCCAAGCAGCTGGGCATCGTCACCGATCGCAGCCATGCCATCACCGGTGCCGACCTCGATCGCATGAGCGACGAGGAGCTCGACGCGCACATCGAGGACTACGGCGTGTACGCCCGCGTCCAGCCCGAGCACAAGACCCGCATCGTCGAGGCCTGGAAGTCGCGTGACCAGATCGTGGCCATGACGGGCGATGGCGTCAACGACGCCCCGTCCATCAAGCGCGCCGACATCGGCGTGGGCATGGGCATCACCGGTACCGATGTCACCAAGAACGTCGCCGACATGGTGCTTGCCGACGACAATTTCGCCACCATCATCGGTGCCTGCGAAGAGGGCCGTCGCATCTACGACAACATCCGCAAGGTCATCCAGTTCCTGCTTTCGGCCAACCTTGCCGAGGTCTTCTCGGTGTTTATCGCCACGCTCATCGGCTTTACCATCTTCCAGCCGGTGCAGCTGCTGTGGGTGAACCTGGTTACCGACTGCTTCCCTGCGCTCGCGCTGGGCATGGAGGACGCCGAGGGCGACATCATGAAGCGCAAGCCGCGCAACGCCAAGGATGGTGTCTTTGCCGGACATATGGGTCTGGACTGCGTGGTCCAGGGCCTAATCATCACCGTGCTGGTGCTGGCGAGCTTCTTTGTGGGCGTGTACTTTGACATGGGCTACATCCACATCGCCGATATGATCGCCGGCAATGCCGACGAGGAAGGTGTGATGATGGCCTTCATCACGCTCAACATGGTCGAGATTTTCCACTGCTTCAATATGCGCAGCCGTCGTGCGTCGCTGTTCACCATGAAGAAGCAGAACAAGTGGCTGTGGGCTTCCGCCGCGCTGGCGCTGGTGCTGACGGTGATCGTAACCGTGCAGCCGACGCTTGCCGAGATGTTCTTTGGCCCCGTAACGCTTGAGCTCAAGGGCGTTGTCGCTGCCCTGGGCCTTGCCTTCCTGATTATTCCGCTGATGGAGATCTACAAGGCGATCATGCGCGCGGTGGAGAAAGAGTAACGTACCTGTCCGGGCCCGCCCGCCTGCGGGGTTTCCACGGGCACGTCCTCGCCGCGTTGCGGCTGCGGGATGTGCCCTTTGGAAACCCCTCTCGGCGGGCGGGCCCTGCGGTGACGTTGCTGACTTTTCTCCCGTGTGGATGATAAAGGCTGAGGGAAAGTGTGTGGGTCGGTCGAGCATTTGCTCGACCGACTCTTTTTTGTGGGAAAATACCTGCTCAGTTGTGATTTATGGTGCTGGGAGGCGCTTGTGGGCAAGGCTAAGGCTAAGGCGAAGAAAAAGACGACGGGGGCGCGGGCTAAGCGCGATCGTCGTCGGAAGCTCGCGACCGAAGCCCCTGCATCTGCTGAGGAATTGCTGGCGAGTGTACCGGGGCTTGACGCGCTGCAGGATGTTCCGGCGTTTGATGACCTGCCGGTCGATGAAGCTCAGCAGACTGCCTTTGATGATTTCTGCGCACATGCCGAGGAGCCCGAGCAGATGCAGCTTGGCGCCGTGGTGCGCCTGGACCGCGGGTTTCCGCTGGTGGCGACTGCCGATGACACGTTTCGTGCCGAGCATGCCGTGGGGTTTGCCAAGTCGCGCGGCGAGGACGAGGTCCTGCTGCCTGCCGTGGGCGACCGTGTGGCGGTGCGCCGCGCTCCCGGGCACGATATGGGCGTGATTGAGTGCGTGCTGCCGCGCCGTACGAGCTTTGAGCGTTGGCGTGGCCGTGCCCGCGGTGAGCGCCAGGTGCTCTGCTCCAACGTTGACAGCGTGCTGATCGTGCAGGCGCTCGGCGCCGGCGAGGTGCTGCTCGATCGCGTGGCGCGCTCACTGGTATTGGCGCTCGATTGCGATGCCGAGCCGGTGGTGGTGCTCACCAAGGCCGACCGCTGCGAGGCCGATGAGCTCGAGCGCGATCTGGACCGCGTGCGTCGTCTGGTGGGTCCGGACGTGCGCGTGATCGTGACGTCTTCTGCCGAGGGCCGCGGTCTGGACGAGGTCCGTGCCTGCGTGCCCGCCGGGAGCTGCGCCATGATTCTGGGCGAGTCGGGTGCCGGCAAGTCGACGCTGCTCAATGCACTGCTGGGCCACGATACGTTGGCGACCGGCGGTGTGCGCGAACGCGACGACCAGGGCCGTCACACTACCGTCGCGCGCGTGATGGTGGCGCTGCCGGGCGACGCCGGCGTGATCGCCGATGCCCCGGGTCTGCGCAGTTTGCCGCTCGTGGGTCACGAGCGGGGTCTGGCACGCGCCTTCCCCGAGATTGTCGAGGCATCGCGTGCGTGCCGGTTTGGCGACTGCACGCATACCCACGAACCGGGTTGCGCCGTTCGCGAGGCCGAGGACGCCGGGCAGATCGACGGCCTGCGTCTGGAAACGTTCCAAAATCTGGCGTCATCCATGCGCGTGAGCGCTCAAATGCTCGATCCCGATGTCCATCTGTAATTGAATTTATCTATGACAGCCGTCTCCCAACTGTTCGGGAGACGGCTTTTTTGCTGCGGAAAAGCCTCGAAACATGCAGTTTGCTGACGTGCTGACCAAAACCTTGTCACGAGCTTGACGGGCTGTTCAGCTTTTGGTCAGCGATTGGTTTGACATCGAAAACCAAGATTGCGATTGCGCCGCTTTGCACTCTGGCTGCCCAGACAATGGTGGTACGGGCATTCGCCCGGCACTGCCATGAGAGGAGCGGCCGTGAACAAGAGCAAGCGCATCGCCATCAGTCTGGTCGCGGGCGTGCTCGCTGCTCTGCTCTGCATGGTTTACGGCTCGTCGATCCGCTCGCAAGCCGAACAGGTCCAGGCTGAGACCTTGGCCAAGTACGGTGGCGATCGCGTCGAGGTATGCGTCGCGGCGCGCGATATCGATGTGGGCGAGACCCTCGATGAGACCAATGTCATAACCCAGGAGTGGTTGACGAGTCTGCTGCCGCGTGACGCGGCGACCGAGCTACGCCGGGTGCGCGGCGACGTGACGACTTCGCGTATTCCCAAAAACGCCGTGATCTGCAATGTCTACACCAAGGCCGAGAGCCACATGCTCGAGGTGCCTAAGGGCAAGGTCGCCGTTTCGGTGGCGGTCGATGCCGAGCACTCGGTCGGCGGTGCTGCGGGCGTGGGCAGCTACGTGGACGTGTACGTGCAAAAAGACGGCGTAACCGATCGGCTGTGCGGTGCGTACGTGATCGATACCAGTGAGGATTCCGGTTCCACGCGCGAGGGCAAGATCGAATGGGTGACGCTGGCGGCTGACCCCGAAGACGTCAAGGAACTGCTGGGAGCCTCGGGCAAGGGAACGGTCAGCTTGACGATTCCCGCCACGGCGCGCGGCAAAAAGAGCGGAGGCGACGAGTGATGAAGGCGATCTGGCTTGCGTGCTGCGCGTGCGGCGATTACGGGCTGTTGCAGCGGGAAGTCGAGGGCCGTGATGTGGGTGCACAGGTGCTTCGCGTGGGTGACCTGGACGGGCTGGTTTCCATGGCGCGGGCGTTTCCGTCGCGCCGCGGGGCTGCCATCATCGCGGCGTCTCTGTTTGATACTGAAGATGTGCGCAAGACTGTTGCGCGCCTGACGGCCGAAGGCCGCGTGAGTCGCGTGGTCGTGTTGATAGAAGCGCTCGATCCGTCGGATATCGAGGGGCTGTTTCGCGCGGGGGCGACCGAGGTCATCGCTGCACACAGTATATGCGGCAACGGGCGTGCGGGCGAGGGAGCGGTTGATTCCGATCGGCGCATGACGATTGAGCCCGATGCTTTTGTTGATAGGGAACCCGGGGCGCCTCGCGCTACAAGAGGCCCGCGTGTTGATGATTATGGAAAAGCGGAAGCCGAGCATGGTCGGCGCCCCCGGAACCCCCTTGTAGACGATGACGCTGGAGGGCCGGCGCAGCATGCTGGCGACTCCCCGGCTGTAGATATGGGATACGTGCACGGCGTGAATCTGGCGGATGAACTCGACGAAGTTGAGGGCTTTGCCGGGTGCGGCGAGTTGTCGCTGATGCAGCATGAGCAGATTGTACAGAACGAGCCTGCCTCGCAGACCGAACAAGCTGCCATGCCGGCTTGGACGCAGCGTGTGGTTGCGGCGGGGGAGACGGGTGCGCTGCCACCGACGCCCGCCCCGCCGCCTCCGATGCCGCCGGCAGACGCTGCCGCTCCGCCGCATCGAGCTCCGGTCATCTGCGCTATTTCGGGTTCGGGCGGTTGCGGCAAGTCGACGATCGTTGCCGCCATGGCACACACATCGTCGCTGTTGGGCTTGCGTGCCGCCGTGCTCGACCTGGACCTGATGTTTGGAAACCTTTACGACTTGTTAGGCGTCGATGCTCCGCGCGATATGGCGGCACTTATCGAGCCGTCGGCGGCGGGCACGCTCACCGAGCCGGATATCGTAGCCACATCGATGCGCGTGGCGCCGGGCGTTACGCTCTGGGGTCCCGTCGCGGCGCCCGAGCAAGCCGAGCTCATGGCGCGTCCGGTGGAGCTACTGCTTGATGTTCTGCGTCGCGAATCCGACGTGGTCTTTATCGATACCTCGGTCTTTTGGGGCGACGCCGTGGCGGCTGCGGTGGCGGCGAGCGACCGTTGCCTGGTCGTTGGCGATGCGGCGGTGTCGTCCGCGACATCGGCGTCGCGCGTCATCGAACTGGCAAGTCGAGTAGGTGTGCCGCGCACGCGCATGAGCGCCGTGTTCAACCGGTTCGGTGCGCGCGGGGCAGACGAGGACGTCGCCATGCGCTTTGAGATTGCCTGTGCGTTGAGCTCCAAGATTCGTATCGCCGATGGCGGGCAGGATCTCGCCGCGCTCATGGCGTTTGGGCGCGCTGACGAGGCGGTGGGGCAGACCAGCGCTTTTGCGACTAGCATGCGCGAGGCCACGCGCGAGATGCTCGTGGAACTGGGGTGCGCCGTCGGCCCTTGGAGCGATATGGTCGCCGACCGTGCAACGCGTACCGAACGCCCGCGTATCCGCCTTCCCTGGTCGCGCGAGGGTGATCAGCGATGAGCCTGCAAACGAGGATTAAGGCTGCCGGCGCTGCAGCGGCGGCAGCGCCTGTAGATGCGGGGCGTCGCCGCGCGGTGAAACGACGCACCAAGCGCGCCGTGATGGACCGCATGGGTTACGACGAAGTGGCGCGTATCAGCGCCTATATCGACCCGGCACTTGCCCGCTCGGAATTGCGTCCTGCGGTGGAGGCGGCGCTCAATGTTGAGGAGTCGACCGATCTCGCGACGCCCGAGCGCGAGACCATCATCGACGAGATCTTGGATGACGTGGTGGGCTTGGGGCCGTTGCAGCCGCTCATCGAGGACGACACCGTTACCGAGATCATGATCAACGGCTGCCGCTCGGCTTTCTTTGAACGCGGCGGCGTCTTGTACCCCATCGAGCATGCGTTTGAGGATGATGAGCAGATCCGTGTGCTTATCGACCGCATTATCTCGCCACTTGGCCGCCGTATCGACGAGCGCAGCCCCATCGTCAACGCCCGCCTCAAAACGGGCTATCGCGTCAACGCGGTGATTCCGCCTGTGGCGATTGACGGACCGATTCTCACCATCCGAAAGTTCTCGGACCGTATCTGCTCGCTGGACGAGCTCGTGGGGTTGGGATCGCTGCCGCTTTGGTATGCGCAGCTGCTGTCGTGTGCGGTGTCGCTGCGACAGGACCTGGCGGTTGCGGGAGGCACGGGATCTGGTAAGACCACCCTGCTCAACGCGTTGTCATGTGAGATTTCCACCGGCGAGCGCATCGTGACGATCGAGGACTCTGCCGAGCTCAAGTTTGCGCATCATCCGCACGTGGTGCGCTTAGAGGCGCGCGAGGCTTCAATTGAGGGCGAGGGCGCGGTGACGATCCGCGACCTGGTAACTAATGCCCTACGCATGCGCCCCGACCGCATCGTGGTGGGCGAGGTGCGCGGTGCCGAGTGCTGCGACATGTTGCAGGCCATGAACACGGGCCACGACGGGTCGCTCACCACACTTCATGCGGGTTCAGAACAGGAGACCGTGGTGCGTCTGACGTTGCTTGCACGTTATGGCATCGATCTGCCGAGCGAGCTCATCGAGGAGCAGATTGCCATGGCGCTCGACGGCATCGTGATGTCCGAGCGCCACGCCGATGGCAGGCGTTTCGTCTCCTCGTATTCGGGGGTGCGACGCGCCGCATCGGGTGGCGTAGAGCTCGAGCGCTATGTGACGTTCGATGCCGCCGAGCGCACCTGGACGCTTGACCGCGAGCCGCCGTTTATCGCAGAAGGCCTGCGGTCGGGGACGCTCACACAAGAGGAGGTGGACGAATGGAGATCACTGTGCCCCTCGTCGTAGGGGGCTTGGCAGGGCTTTCTGTCGCGACGGCGTGCGGAGTGGAACCTCGTGTGCCGCAGGTACCGCCGGCGGAGCTGGCACGTCAGGCGCTCGAGACGGTGGCAGAGAAGCTGCCGCGTGAGCTGGTGGAAAACGATCTGCTGAAAAAGATCGCCCGTTCGTGGGCATCGCTGGCTCCGGCGCATCGCCTTGACCTCGTGATCGAAGATGCTTCGGGACGTTTGGCGTTTCTGCTGCTATCGAGCGGTGTCTGCTGCGTTTTACTAACGATGGTGTCGTTATCGCCCCTCGGATTTGCCTTGGGACTTGTTGCTCCGTTTGCCGTTGGTGCCGCTCGGGATGGCTTTGAGAGCCGGCGCGAGCAACACGATGCAGAAGAGGCAATGCCCGAGGCGTTTACCGCACTTTCCATGTCGCTTGCCTCGGGACATTCGCTGGCCCAGGGCATGCGCTTTGTGGGGGCTCATGCGCAAGAGCCAGTGCATACCGAGTTTTTGCGGGTGGCGGCGGCGATCGATTGCGGCATCTCGGCGACCGACGCGCTCGATGACTTGCTCGTGCGTATCGACGCCCCCGGTCTTTCGCTTGTGACCTTGGCGCTTAAGGTGTCTCAGCGCACCGGCGCTCCGCTTGCCGACTTACTGTCCGAGGCGTCGAGCATGGTGGGGGAGCGCATTGAGCTCAAGCGCCGCCTGGATGTTAAGACGTCGCAGGCTCGCATGTCTGCGCATATGGTCGCGGCGATGCCGGCGGGCATGTGCGCGGTGTTGGCGCTGCTTTCGGCAGATTTTCGTCGCGGTCTTGCGACGCCCGCCGGCGCGGGCGCTGTGGTGCTGGGTCTTGCCCTCAACGCCGTTGCCCTGGTGGTTATCCGGCGCATTATGCGGGTGGAGCTATGAGCGCCCCGGTTGCAGTTGCGGCTTGCCTGTGCGCCCTGAGTGTATTTGTCGCGACGGGTTTGGATCGGGCGGATGCACGCAAGATCGCAGGGGCCTGCAAGCGCGAGGCGGTGCTGGTCGCTGCCGCGGGTCGCTCGGTGGTCGATGCTCTGACCGCGCGAGTGAAGGGCGCGGTTGGAGCGGGCGGCCCGGCGCGAGTGTCGCTCGGCGAAGTTTCCGAGATGATCGATGTTGTGCGCTTGGGTCTTTCGGCCGGTCTTTCGTTTGATGCGGCGCTTGAGATTTTCTGCGCCAACCGCCGGTCAGTGCTGGCTCTTCGCCTTGAGCGCGCCTGCATGGCGTGGCAGGTGGGCGTGGGCACGCGTGAGGACGAGTTGTTGGCCGCCGCGCGCGACCTGGACGTGCGAGCGCTCGAGACCTTTGCCATCACGGTGGGGCAGGCGCTCGCCCTGGGTGCCCCACTTGCCGAGACGCTGGCCGCTCAAAGTCGCGAGATCCGTGCGGCTCATCGCGCCGCGGTCGAGCGCGAGATCGAGCGTGCACCCGTCAAGCTGCTGATTCCCACCGGCACGCTCATCTTGCCGGCGTTGCTTCTGTCCATATTGGGCCCGCTGCTGGGAGCAGGCGGGATGATGTAGGGAGGAATACATGAACACGATGACTGACGCTGCTGGCAAGGTCCAGGGCTGGGCGTTTTGCCGGGCGGCACATGTTCGTCAGCGCGCCAAGGAACTATTGCAGGAGGAGAGTGCACAGGGTACCACCGAGTATGCCATCTTGGTCGGCGTGCTCGTGGTGATCGCGATTATCGCCATCGTCGCATTTAAGGGCAAGGTCCAAGATCTATGGAACGCTATCAGCGAGGGCATCAACAGCCTGTAGAGGGCGAGCGCCCCATCGGGGTGCTGCTGGTGTTTGCTTGCCTGACCGTGGCGATAGCGGCGGTGCTTTGGGGGCTTAACGCCGCGCGGCAGCAGCGTCCTGGGACCGCCTCCGATTTGGGCTCAGATTCGGCGGTGGCGTCTCAAAAAGATGAGATGCGAGATGCGGACGATTCGGATGTCGCTGTCACGGCGCAAACCTTTCTGCGGACGCTCGACAAGCGGTCTGGCACTGCGACGGATTCGTCTGAGGGCAACGCGATTGCGGTCCGGCTTGCATGGTCCGAGGACCGACCGATGACCGAAGCGGCGGCGGATATGCTGCGTGCCTATCGCGAGGTACCCACGGCGCAACTTGCTCTGAGCGGCTATCTCGACATCAAGGGAAACGTGTGGGGCGCCATCGTGCGCGACGAACGCGGCTGGGTCGATATGGTGACAATTGCCGCGGATGCTGGCGATGCTTCGTGTCGTCTGCGCGCCGTGCGCCTGAGCCCGCAGGCAACGGACTCAAAGGAGGGATCGTGAAATGCATGATGTCCTGCGTGAGGAATCTGCCCAGGCGACGGTCGAATACGCCATCGTCACGGTGGCGCTGTTATCGATCGTGCTGGCGATCGCGGGACTTTGGCGTGCCGGCACCGATGGGCGCTTGGCGGCGCTGGTTGAGCGGGCGGCATCCCATGGCGTTGCCTCGACGTCGGTTATCGACGCCGCTGCGGCCGCTAAGGACATCGCGTTGTATTGATGCCGCGCGCGAGGACCGGGCGCAGTCTACGGTCGAGGCCGCTTTTTTGCTGCCGACGTTTCTGACACTCATCCTTCTCGCGCTGCAACCGGTGTGCCTGCTCTATACGCGCGCGGTCATGGAGTCTGCCGCCGCCGAGACCGCGCGGCTCATGACCACGACGACGGCGGAGGACGACGATCTTAAGGAGTTCACCCGCCGCCGACTTGCCGCAGTGCCCAACGTTTCGATCTTTCATGCCGGCGGGCCGTTGTCGTGGGATATCGAGCTTGGCCGGGCCGGTGCGGGTGGCGTCTCGTCCGTGTCCGTTTCCGGCGAGGTCAAGCCGTTGCCTGTGATCGGTGCGTTTGCGCAGGCTATGGGTGGTACCGCCGAGGGCGGCTACGTTGAGCTCAAGGTCGATGTCTCGTATCAATCGCGTCCCGAATGGCTGGAGGGAGATTATGATTCGTGGATTGCTGCATGGGATTAGGCGCTGCCTGTTGCGGGTGACGCAAGGGTTTGCGGCCCGCCGTCGACCAGGCGCTCTCCGCAAACGAGGCGGCTTTATGGGTCGAGCCGGTGTCGATCTGTTTATCGAAGACGGCGCCTATACCACGCTTTCTTCTGCCGTGGTCATCCTAGTGGTGCTCACATTGTTGTTTTCGTCGACCGCGGCGATATGGAGCATGTCGCGTGCCGGGGATACTCAGGTGGCGGCTGATAGTGGCGCGCTGGCGGGTGCCAACGTAGTGTCGTCCTATCACACGGCTGCCACGGTGGTTGATGCGAGCATCTTGAGTCTGGGGCTGGCGGGGTTTGCCACGATCGGGACGGGCCTGGTCGCCATCCTCATCCCGGGTGCCGAGCCGGTTGCCGGCAATATGGTCGACACCGGGATTGAGATCATTAAAACGCGCAACAAGTTTGCCAAAAGCGCATCGGAAGGCTTACAGAAAATCGAGACGGCTCTGCCGTATCTGATCGCCGCGCGTGCCACGCAGGCGGTGTCGGCGCAGGATACCGATAGTGTGACCTATACCGGTACGGCGCTTGCCGTGCCCAGGACATCCGAGTCTGACTTCGCTGCGCTCGAGGGGTCCGAGATCTCGACCGATGCCATTAAAGACACATCAGATGATTTAGAGTGTGCGGCCGAGGAGCTGCGGAAGGCTTCTGAGGACACGGCGAAGGCTAAAGAGCGTGCTTGGCTGGCGGATTGTGGTGGGTCTGACAAGGGCTCGGTCGGCAGCTGTTCTTGCATGTGGGAGCGTGCGAAAAGCCTAACGGATCTCTCCGGTGTTCAAAATCCGCATTACTCATCGAGCGTTACGTGGGAGCCCCAAGTTGCCCTTGATCGCGCGAAGGACTACTACCATTGGCGTCTGACAAATGAGAAGCCCCACGGCTCGAGTGTCGAGATGAAGGCAGAGTCTGCGGCGCGTAAGGCGTTTTATACCTATGCGAGCGCGGAGGTCGATCGGGCGCATATAACCGAGAACGGAGACAGGGTTTCCTCCTATATTCCGCTGCTGCCGCGCAACTCTGATGAGGTTCGGGCGACGGAACTCTATACCGATGCGGTGTGGCCGACTAGCGTGAACGATGACAAGGCGTATCTGCATTACGGGACGACCTGCCCTAACTAT
Organism: Collinsella sp.; assembly: GCA_019424985.1. GTDB lineage: Bacteria > Actinomycetota > Coriobacteriia > Coriobacteriales > Coriobacteriaceae > Collinsella. The sequence continues at coordinate 80,456 of JAHYYM010000011.1, forward strand.
AAGAAAGGGACGCCGAGCGGATTTGCTTCGGTTGCCGATTACGATGGACAGGATAAATGCAGCAAATGCCATTTTGGCGTTTTGTCGCTTGGTGCCGTTGCGGCGCCTTCAACCTCTATCGAAAACGGCATCGAGTATCACTTTGACAAGTTTAAAGACGCCCTGGAGGACTACGTCGACTGTCGCAACAAGGAGCTCGAGCTCGAGCGTCAGACCGAGGACGAAGCCGACCGTGCGGGCAATGCGTTTGACCAGGCCATTAAAGCGCTTTCGGGCGAGCGTCCGCGTATCGCTCCGCCCGGTCGCAACGGCGTGGTTGCCTTTGCGGTTTCGGGTGCCATCTCGAGCCCCGATGAACTCAACTCTTCGTTTAACACGGCAGTCAGGCTTGGCGATCGCGGTGCCATCTCTGCCGCGGTGCTGGCGCCCGATGAGGCGACGGCGCAAAACAACGTGCTTTCGCGATTTTTCTCGACATTGAAGGAACGCTCGGGCGGCGTTGCCGGTGTGCTCGACGGCGTCATGGATGTTTGGGGACGGCTGCTTGTGGGATACGGTGATATCCAAGGTTCGGCCGACGAACTTATGGGCGAGATGATTAAAGGCCTAGGAGGGGGCAGCGGCGCGTTGGGCTCCATCGCATCGTGGCTCGGCGATACCGTTTCGGCGTCCGTGGCGGCGCTGGGTCTGGAACCGTGCGACTTGCGCCTGCGAAAGCCAGTGCTGACCGATTCCGCCAACGTCATTAAGAGCCCGGGGTCTGACATTGCCGGTTTCTCTCAAGCGCAAGACAAGCTGCGAAGTATTCCGTTGGGCGTGACCGATCCCAAGGCGCTTTGCGAGGCGTTGGAATATCAAGTCGAACGCACCATCAGCGGCACGACGTTCACGCTTGCGGAGATTCCTCTGCCCGGCGGCGGCTCCATCCCGCTCACCGTCGATGTCGCCACGCTGGTTGGCGCTCTGGGCGGTGGGTCGTAATGAGTATCCGCATGCGTCTGCGCGAGGAGCGCGCCCAAGCGACGGTGGAGATGGCAGTGGTTACGCCCGTTTTGCTGGTGCTGGCACTCATCGTGTACAACGTCATGATCTATGCCAGCGCTGTCGCGCGCTTCGACCGCGTGGTGCCCGACATCGTGTTGGCGCACGCCGTGGCGTCGGAGGGGGAGGGCGACGAAAGCTCTGTCGATGCCTCGGCGACGGTCCAGACTCAAATTCTGAATGCCATGGAAGGCTATGACTTGCAGATCGAAGTGTCGAGCGAGCAAGGCGCGGAGGCATCGGATGGTGGCCTGCTCTCCCTATCCGGTACGTTTAGGACCTACACCTGCACCATGCACTATGAGCCGTGGCCGACTTCTCTCAGCATCGCTGGCGTTCCGCTGGGGGCGCCGACAACGTTGTCGCACGAGCGCGCGGTGACGGTCGATCCATGGCGCCCGGGGGTGGTCATGTGACCGCGGTCTCGTCCTACATCGCCTACGCGCGGGCACTCAATAGGCTGGGTTGGACGCCGGCCGAGTTTGCGGTGGCGGAGTCGTTTGTCGTGCGCCTGCGCGGCATGCTGGGACGGCGTCCGGTTGCCGCCAACGGCCTGCCGCTCGTCATGGCGTTTCCACGCTGCTCTTCGGTCCACACGTGTTTTATGGCCTATCCCATCGACATCGCCTTTATCGATGCACGTGGCTATGTCCTCGTATGCTACGAAAACGTACGTCCCTGGCGTATGTGCTCCTGCCCCGGCGCCTGGGCCGTACTAGAGCGTCCTTCAATCATTGTTTCGACCCCTGCTCTCCAACGCGTGCCGGCTTAAGAATTGGCGACAGCGGACTTTCGTCATACGAAATTGGGTAAGATGGAGGAGAAGATGCATGGATGTTGAGATCCATCCCAACGCTAAAAAGCACCTGACAGAAAAGCAGGTGCTTAGCGCTTGGCTTGCGGTTACTGAGCGAATTCGTCGCGAGTCGAAGGACGAGCCGCCGAGATGGCTTGCGATTGGATGGCTCCCAGACGGACGAAGCGTGGAGCTTGTCGCGGTCGAGCTTGTTCGTGGGTGGCTTATCATTCATGCCTTGTCTCCAGTCCAGAAGAAATTTTGGCAGGAGATTGAACGGGCTCGGCAAAGGGGTCGATGATGGGCAAGACGTATACGGCCGCTAATGGTCAGGTTGTAACGGATGAAATGATTGACGCGTGGTGCGAGTCGTACGAGCGCGGAGAGTTTCCGGATGGCGAACACACCGTTGGTGGGATCGTGCATGGACGGCCCCCACTCTCAGGTGAGGGGACGGCAACGCTGTCGGTCAAGATTCCTCTGGGAATGAAGGAGGCCATTCGTCGACGGGCGGCTGCCGAGGGGATGACTCCAAGTGAGTTTGCCCGTGCGGCTCTGAGCGAAAAACTTCTTGCTGCCGGCTGATGCCTCTGACGTGCCGATTTAAAGAACCGAGGCTGTGCTCAAAAACTTTTTTAAAATTCTCGGTTGACCGGAACGCGTCCTTGGTTATACTAATCAAGCCTTGAAACAAGGCACACTTCAAATGGCTGGGTAGCTCAGTTGGTAGAGCAGAGGACTGAAAATCCTCGTGTCAGGGGTTCGATTCCCTTCCCCGCCACCTTGAATTGACTAGGACCTCTGCAAAGGGGTCCTTTTCTTTTATGCAGCCCCCACATGGAATCGAACCCCGTGAGGGCGCGGAGCTGAGTAAACGCGTAAGCGTTTGCCAGCGCAGCTCGCAAGGCGCGTAAGCGCCGCAGCGGTCCGTCCGCGCAGCGCGCGGACGCGATTCCCTTCCCCGCCACCTTGAATTGACTAGGACCTCTGCAAAGGGGTCCTTTTCTTTTATGTAGGGTTCTGCGGAAACTGCGTCCCAGAATAAGGGCTCAGAACGGGACACACTTTCCGGTGCCTGCCTCCGGCGCGCGTACACACCTCGTCGCACCATTCCGAGCCCGCCCGCCCCAGACATTCCTCCCACTTTCGCGTCACTTTGCAGACCGTTCGGTCGCCTGTCCGCACACGCGGGTATACTCAGAACGATACTTATCCTATGCAATACGATGCGGGTTCGACCTGCATGATCCGAAGGGGGCAGTGATGGAGAGGATACTCGGCGTTAATCTCTCTGGCTGGTTTATTCCCGAGCCTTGGGTGACCCCGTCGCTGTACGCGGCGACCGGCGCATCCAACGCAGCCGAGCTGCAGGAGGCCATGGGTACCGCCGCTTACAACGAGCGCATGCGTCGTCATTACGAGACGTTTGTGAGCGAGGGCGATTTTCGCCGCATGGCGCAGATCGGTCTCAATGCCGTGCGTCTGCCGGTGCCCTGGTATGCCTTTGGCTCACAGGAGTCCGATGCCTCCTACATATCGGTTGTCGATTACATCGACCGCGCGATTGAGTGGGCTGCCAAGTACGATATCCGCGTGCTGCTCGATCTGGCAACCGTGCCCGGTGGCCAGGGCGATTCCAACGATTCGCCCACCACGCCGGAGGCTGTCGCCGAGTGGCATTCGTCCACCAACGGCCGTCATGTCGCACTCGACGTGCTCGAGCGCCTGGCCGATCGCTACGGCGAGGCCGAGAGCCTGCTGGGCATTGAGCTGCTGGACACGCCGCAGATGAGCGTTCGCAAGAGCCTCTTCACCATGACGGATGGCATTCCTGCTCACTACCTGCGCAATTTCTATCGCGATGCCTACGAGCTCGTCCGTTCGTATATGCCCGAGGATAAAATCGTCGTCTTCTCGTCGTCGGGGCATCCCAGCGAGTGGAAGCATTTTATGCGCGGCGCCAAGTACAAGAACGTCTACATGGACCTTCACCTGTACCATTACCGCGACGAGTATGCGCTCGACATCACGAGCCCTCGCGGGCTGACGACGGCGATTTCGCGTAACAAGCGCGAGCTTAAAGAAGCGATTTCGACTGGGTTCCCCGTGCTGGTGGGCGAATGGTCGGGCGCGGCGATCTTTGCCAACTCGTCGGTTACGCCCGAGGGTCGCAATGCCTACGAGCGCGTGTTTATCGCCAACCAGCTGGCTTCGTTTGCGCCGGCTGCCGGTTGGTTCTTCCAAACGTGGAAGACCGAGAAGCGCATTGCAGCATGGGACGCCCGCGCGGCGCTCGGTACGCTTGAGCGCGGCATGATTGAATAGGTTGATATGACGCAAAACAGCGCCCATACGGGCAAACTCTATGTGGTCGGCACGCCCATCGGCAACCTAGGCGACCTGTCCCCGCGCGTTGGCGAGGCCTTTGCCGCCGCCGATGCCATTTGCTGCGAAGACACGCGTGTGACGTCAAAGCTGCTGATGCACCTGGGCATTTCCAAGCCGCTTGTCCGTTGCGACGAGAATGTGATCGCTAGCCGCGCTGCCGGCCTGGTCGACCGTCTGCTGGCGGGGGAGACCCTCGCCTTTGCCTCGGACGCCGGCATGCCGAGCGTGTCCGATCCCGGCCAGGCGCTGGTCGAGGCGGCGCGTGAGGCCGATGTACCCGTCGAAGTTATTCCCGGGCCCTCTGCTTGCGTCACGGCGCTTGTTTCGTCCGGCATTCCCTGCGAGCATTTTTTCTTCGAGGGCTTTTTGGGCCGAAAGCACGGCGACCGTGTGCGCCGTTTGCAGCGCCTTGCCGTGGTGCCCGGCGCACTCATCTTCTACGAGTCTCCACATCGCATCGTGGCGACGCTCGAGGCCGTGGCGGAGGTCTTTCCCCAGCGTGAGGTTGCCGTCTGCCGCGAACTCACCAAGCTGCACGAGGAGGTCTTGCGCGGGCTCGCTGCCCAGCTTGCCGAGGAACTGCGCGCTCGCGGCGAGGTAAAGGGCGAGATCGCGCTGGTCATCGCGCCGCCGAGCGAGGATGAGGAGGCCGGTATCGTGCCGGTCGGCGCCACGGCAGCGGATCCCGACGAGGCCCTGCGCGAGGATATCCGCGCCGCGCTCGAGGAGGGGGAGCCCGCGTCTGCGGTGGCCAAGCGCCTGTCTCAGAAGTATTCGCGCCGCAAGCGCGATGTCTATGCCATGGTGCTCGATATGCAATAGATGGAGGATATCCAGCCCTTGCGCTAGAATCATCCTCTGTATGCAACGTTTTTCTGGAGGACAAACCCCATGGATCAAAGCAAGCCTTCGTTCTTTATCACGACGCCCATCTACTACGTCAACGCCGATCCGCACCTGGGCACGGCTTATTCCACCATCATCGCCGACGTTCAGGCTCGCTATCGCCGTTCCGCCGGCTATAACGTCAAGTTCCTGACCGGCATGGACGAGCATGGCGAGAAGGTCGCCGAGGCCGCAGCCAAGCATGGCATGACGCCGCAGGAGTGGACCGATAGCCAGGCCCCGCACTTCAAGGAGCTTTGGAGCAAGCTCGAGATCTCCAACGACGACTTCATCCGCACCACCGAGCCGCGCCAGCATCATGCCGTGCAGTACCTGTGGGAGCGCATGAAGGAGTCCGGCTATCTGTATAAGGGCAGCTACGACGGTTGGTATTGCGTGCCTGACGAGACCTACTTCACTGATACGCAGGTCCAGAAGGGCGACGAGGAGTACGGCAGCGTCGGCCAGCACCTGTGCCCCGACTGCCACCGTCCGCTTGAGCGCGTGCAGGAGGAGTCCTACTTCTTTAAGCTTTCCGCCTTCCAGGACAAGCTTCTCAAGCTCTATGACGAGCACCCCGACTTTGTCGAGCCTGCGTTCCGCATGAACGAGGTACGCAGCTTTGTCGAGGGCGGCCTTAACGACCTTTCCGTGAGCCGTACGAGCTTTGACTGGGGCATTCAGGTCCCGTTTGACGAGGGTCACGTGACCTACGTGTGGTTCGATGCGTTGCTCAACTATATGACGGCCGTCGGCTACGGTGTCGACACCGACGAGGCCCGTGCCGAGCTGGCCTATCGCTGGCCCGCGCAGTTCCACATCGTGGGTAAGGACATCATCCGCTTCCACTGCGTCATTTGGCCCGCGATGCTCATGGCCATCGGCGAGGCCCTGCCCGAGCACGTCTTTGCCCACGGCTTCCTGACCGTGCGCAATGCCGAGACCGGTAAGGCCGAGAAGATGTCCAAGAGCCGCGGCAACGCCATCGCTCCGCAGGATGTTATCGACATGCTGGGCGTCGAGGGCTACCGCTATTACTTTATGACCGACGTGGTCCCCGGCACCGACGGCGCCATCAGCTTCGATCGTATGGAGCAGGTCTACAACGCCGATCTGGCCAACAGCTGGGGCAACCTCATTTCGCGCTCGCTCAACATGAGCGCAAAGTACTTTGACGGCTGCGCGCCCGCCAAGCCCGCATCGTTCGATGCGTTCGACAACCCGCTGGCAAAGATCGCCGATGGCCTGGTCGAGCGCTACATGGCCAAGATGGACGTGCTCGATTACGGCGGAGCCAAGGATGAGGTCATGGAGCTCATCCACGCCGCCAACCACTACATCGAGGACTCCGAGCCCTGGGCACTTGCCAAGGACGAGGCCAAGGCTGACGAGCTGGCGTTTGTGATCTACAACCTGCTCGAGGCCATCCGCATTGCCGCTCACCTGCTGATGCCGCTCATGCCTCAGACCTCTGCCGAGGCCCTGCGCCGCCTGTCCTGCGAGAACGAGGCCGCGACCGACGACCTCAAGGGCATTTGCGCTTGGGGCCTGCTTGCTGGTGGTCAGCCCGTCGAGAAGGGCGATCCGCTGTTCCCGCGTCTGGCGTAGAGACCGCGCGAGCGCCATATCGGCAATTTGCTGTTTAGATGTAAGGGCATGACCGCAACGGTCCATGCCCTTTCGTTTCAAGACGCCGCCATCATGCTAAGGAGGCAACTATGACAACTTCGCCTTTGGCAAACCCCACGGCAACAAGGGAGCTGCTGGAGGAGTTTGGCCTTGCGACCAAGCATCGCCTGGGCCAGAACTTTCTAATCGACAATCATGTGATCGAGCGTATCTGCGAGCTTGCCGAGCTTGCAGGTGACGAGCGCGTACTCGAGGTGGGTCCGGGTTGCGGTACTTTGACACTTGCGTTGCTGCAGGAAGCGGCGTGCGTTACGTCCATTGAGGCCGATCCCGAGCTCGAACCGGTGCTCGACGCCCACGCCGCCGACTATGCCAACTTCCGCTTTATCATGGGCGACGCGCTTAAGGTGGGCCCGGAGCAGATTGAGCAGGCTGCGGGCGGTGAGCCGACGGTATTTGTCGCGAACTTGCCTTATAACGTGGCGGCGACGATCATTTTGCAATTTTTCCAGACGATGCCGGCGCTCAAGCGCGCCGTCGTCATGGTGCAAAAGGAGGTTGCCGATCGCATTGCCGCAGTGCCGGGCAACAAGACCTATGGCTGCTATACGGCAAAGCTTGGCCTGTATGCGCAGGTAACGGGTCGCTTTGAGGTGCCGCCGCGTTGCTTTATGCCGGCGCCACACGTGGACTCGGCCGTCGTGCGTATCGACCGTGTTGACGGTGTGGTGCCCGAAGGACTCGATCGCGAATTTGTGGCCCGCGTGATTGACGCTGCATTTGCTCAGCGTCGCAAGACCATCCGCAATTCCATGAGCGCCAACGGCTTTGCCAAGGACGTGCTCGATGCCGCCTTTGAGGCTTGCGGTATCGCACCCACCACGCGCGCCGAGACGCTCGGCGTCGCCGACTTTGTGTGCCTGGCTCGGGAGCTTCCCATGACGCTTAATGCCGAACGCGTGACGTTTACCAAGAAAAAGAAGACGGTTGCTTGTCCCGTGCCCTTGGCACCGCTTGCCGACACACATGCGCATCTGCTTTCGTTCTGGGGCAAGGATGTGCCCGAGACACTCGTGCGTGCCAAGGCGGCAGGCATCGACCTGTTGGTGACGGTCTTCGACCCCATCGCCGACAAGCGCAGCGTGACGGACTATAGCGACTGGCTCGTGCGCGAAATTCTGCCGATGCAGGATATCCCGCAGATCAAGTATCTTGCCGGCGTGCATCCGTATGGCGCGCCGGACTATACCGACGACATTCACGCGCAGGTTGTTGCTGCGCTTGATGACCCTTTGTGTGCCGGTATTGGCGAAATCGGTCTGGACTACCACATGGATTACGACGACGACATCACGCCGGCGCCCCACAGCGTGCAGATTGATTGCATGGCGCGCCAGCTCGAGCTTGCCGTGTGTCGTAACGTGCCGGTGGAGCTGCATCTGCGTCACGAGGACATGGACCAGGAGCGTACCTCGCACGTGGACGCCTACAACGTGCTTCGTGAGGTGGGCGTGCCCCAGGCCGGTTGTGTGCTGCACTGTTTTGGTGAGGACCGCGCCACGATGGAGCGCTTTGTGGAGCTGGGCTGCTATATCGCCTATGGTGGTGCGGCCACCTTTAAGCGCAACGACGACGTGCGCGAGGCATTTGCGGCAACCCCACTCGATCGAATTTTGTTCGAGACGGATTGCCCGTATATGGCTCCGGAGCCCATTCGAGGTTTGGAGTGCGAGCCGGCGATGATCTCCATCACGGCAAACGCACTGGTCAACGACCGTGTCGATCGCGCTGGTGAGGACGCCGAAACAATCGCGCAAGCCGCTTGGGAAAATGCCTGCAAACTTTTTCAAAAATAGTTCTTGCGTTCGCGTTGGCGCTCCGTTATTCTAATTCCTGCACGCGGGCGTGGCGGAATTGGCAGACGCGTACGGTTCAGGTCCGTATGGGGGCAACCCCATGAAGGTTCAAGTCCTTTCGCCCGCACCATTGATTGAAAAAGCTCCCAGCAATGGGAGCTTTTTTGTTATGTGCCCATCGCGGGGACTTGAACCTGCGAAGGAGCGAGCGTAAAGAAAACGCGGAGCGTTTTTAGCGAGCTGGCGAGTCCGCCGGCAGGCGGGCGAAGCCGGTGCGGATCCGCGAAGCGGATACGCGGACGTCCTTTCGCCCGCACCATGGATTGAAAGAGCTCCCAGCAATGGGAGCTCTTTTTGTTATGCACGATCTCCTTGGACGGGTATCCTAGTACCAACGTGTGCCTATCAGAGGAGAGACCATGCTGTTTTCCGGTATCATCGCCGCCCTTACCAGCCTTTTGATTCCCATCATCATCTTGTTGCTGCTGCTTCCCAGCGCCTGCTATGTCGTTGAACAGCAGCATGCTGTGATCATCGAACGCTTAGGCAAGTTCAACCGCATCGTCAACGCGGGCTTCCACATGAAGGTGCCCGTGATCGACCGCAAGGCTGCCACGGTGAGTCTGCGCACCATGAAAAACGGCTTCGGCATCGACGTTAAGACCCAGGACAACGTGACCATCGGCCTTGAGGTATCCGCTCAGTACCACGTGAGCTATGACATGGGTGCTGGCCCGGCGGATTCGGGCATCTACAAGAGCTACTATATGCTGCAGGAGCCCGTCGACCAGATGCGCGACTTCATCACCGACGCCCTGCGCTCCTCCATCCCCGTCTACACACTCGATGAGGTCTTTGCCAAGAAGGATGACATCGCCAAGGATGTCAACGCTACCGTTTCCGAGCAGATGGCCGCCTACGGCTTCACCCTCGTGTCGACGCTCATCACCAAAATCGCACTGCCGACCGAGGTTGAGAACTCCATGAACGACATCAACGCTGCCCAGCGCAAGCGCGCTGCCGCGCAGGAGCTCGCCGAGGCCGACCGCATCAAGCGCGTCACCGAGGCGACCGCCGAGGCCGAGGCTATGGAAAAGGCGGGCGAGGGCATCGCCAACCAGCGCAAGGCCATCGCGCTGGGTATCAAAGATTCGCTCGAGATCATCCAGGAGACGGGTGTCGGCAATGACGAGGCCAACCAACTGTTCATGTTTACGCAGTGGTCCGAGATGATGACGGAGTTCGCTCGCACGGGTAAAACCTCGACGGTCGTGCTGCCGAGCGACTTTTCGCAGTCGGCCTCGATGTTCGAGCAGATGCTGGCCGCCGGCAAAGTTCAAAACGATTCGAAAGGGTAGACGCGCGTGAAATACACCGTCGTTTGCGTCGGTAAGCTCAAGGAGCGCTTTTGGAAGGACGCGTGCGCTGAGTACACCAAGCGCCTAGGTGCCTATGCCAAGGTGGATATCCGCGAGGTGGCCGATATCGACCCGGCTAAGGCGGGCGGCGTGGATGCCGCGCGCGACAAGGAGGGGGCGGCGATTCTTGCCGCCTTGCCATCTCGAGCGCATGTGATCCTGCTGGCTATCGAGGGCAAGGAGCGCTCGAGCGAGGAGTTTTCGGCGAGGCTCGACGATCTTATGCTGCGAGGCAGCAGCGACATTGCCTTTGTAATCGGCGGTTCGGACGGCGTGAGCGATGACGTGCGCGCACGCGCCGACGAGATGCTCAGTTTTGGACGCATTACCCTGCCGCATAACCTGGCGCGCGTGGTGCTGCTAGAGCAGATTTACCGTGCCTGCAAGATTAGCCGTGGCGAGCCGTATCACAAATAGGTCGGCAATACGAAACAATGGCGTGGGACAATACCTTTCGTTTTGAGGAATGTGTCTGAAAGGACTATGTGATATGAAGATTGGATTTGTCGGTTTTGGCAATATGGCGAGCGCTATGGCCGATGGCTGGATCGCTGCCGGTGTAGCTGCGAGCGACATGTGCGCCTGTGCGGGTCGCTACGACGCACTGGTTGAGCGCTGTGAGGCGCGCGGGACGGTCGCTTGCCACGATGCCGCCGAGGTTGTCGCCGCATCCGATATCGTGGTTGCTGCGGTCAAACCGTACATGATCGAGAAGGTATTCGCCCCGCTCAAGGATACTCTTGCCAAAAAGGTCGTTCTGTCGGTTGCCTGGACCTGGGACAGTGCCAAGTGGGAGCAGGTCCTGCCGGGCGTCGCGCATATCTCGACGGTGCCCAACACGCCGGTTTCGGTGGGCGAGGGCGTCATCGCTTGCGAGAAGGCTTCGACGCTCAATGACGAGCAGCGCGCTGTGGTGCTCGATCTACTTGGCAAGCTTGGCGCTGTCGTCGAGCTCGACACAAGCCTGCTGTTTGTGGGCGGCACGGTGGGTGGTTGCGCTCCGGCGTTTGTCGCCATGGCAATCGAGGCCCTGGGCGATGCGGCGGTCAAGCACGGTATCCCGCGTGCGGATGCTTATCGCATTGTGAGCCAGATGGTGCTGGGTACGGCAAAGCTGCAGCTTGCAACTGGCCAGCATCCTGCGGCGATGAAGGATGCCGTATGCTCGCCCGGTGGTGCCACCATCAAGGGCGTCGTTGCGCTCGAGGACGCCGGCATGCGCAGCGCCCTGGTCAAGGCAATCGACGCAACCCTCCAGTAAAACCGACCAAAAAAGGGACAGTTTATTTTGGCAGGTTTTTCCTGCGGTTTTGTCCTTTTAGCGAAAAGTGCCCCGCAACTGGTTCAATTCCAGTTGCGGGGCACTTGCGTTTGCCCAGATAAAACCGACCAAAATAAACCTGTCCCTTTTTGGCGGGTTAGTCCCAGAAGCTGTCTTCTTCGTCCTCGGACTTGGGGCCGCGGTCGACATACATCTTATGGGTGCGCTTTTCCATTACAAAGGCAATAATCGCAAACAGCAGGATGCCGCCGGCGAAAAGGATGGCAAAACCGGTGCGGGTGCCAAACAAAAAGGAAAAAACTGCGTCCATTGGGTGCCTTCTTGCGTAGTTGAGTTGGGTCGTAAACGCTCATAAGTATATACTTGCCCATACATGTACAAGGTTGCAACCTAAATGGAATGTATATCGCCGGAGGATCTAATGCTTGATATCAAGTTTGTTCGCGAGAACCCCGATGCCATCGATGTCGCCATGGCTAACCGCCAGACGTCTTGGGATCGCGAGAAGTTCTTTGAGCTCGACGACGAGCGTCGTGCCGTCATCACCGAGGTCGAGGAACTTCAAGCCACGCGCAATGCCGAGTCCAAGAAGATCGGCGCCCTGATGAAGGAGGGCAAGAAGGACGAGGCCGAGGCCGCCAAGGAGGCCGTGCGCGCCGTCAACGAGAAGATTGACGGTCTGGCCGAGCGCCGCACCGCCCTCGAGCAGGAGCAGTACGACTTCATGGCTCACCTGCCCAACATTCCTTGCGAGGCCACGCCGTACGGCAAGGACGAGGACGAGAACATCGAGCGCCGTCGTTGGGGCACCCCGCGCGAGTTCGACTTCGACTTTAAGCCGCACTGGGATCTGGGCACCGACCTCGACATCCTTGACTTCGAGCGCGGCAACAAGCTCTCCGGCAGCCGCTTCACCGTTCTCGGTGGCGCCGGCGCCCGTCTTGAGCGCGCCCTCATCAACTTCTTCCTCGATACGCACACCAGCCGTGGTTTTAAGGAGTGGTGGCCGCCCATCGTCGTCAAGCGTCAGACCATGTTCGGCACGGGCCAGCTGCCCAAGTTCGAGGACGACGCCTATCACGTCTCGGGCGACAACTTCCTGATCCCCACCGCCGAGGTCGTGCTCACCAACCTGCACGCCGGTGAGGTCCTCGACGCCGACACCCTGCCGCGCCGCTACACCGCCTTCACCCCCTGCTTCCGCGAGGAGGCCGGTTCCGCCGGTCGCGATACCCGTGGCATCATCCGTCAGCACGAGTTCGACAAGGTCGAGATGGTCAAGTTCGCTAAGCCGGAGGAGTCCGACGAGGAGCTCGAGAGCATGACCGCCGAGGCCGAGTACCTGCTGCAGCAGCTGGGCCTTCCGTATCGCGTGATTAGCCTGTGCACCGGCGACTTGGGCTTCTCTGCCCGTCAGACCTACGACATCGAGGTCTGGCTGCCGAGCTACAACGCCTACAAGGAGATCAGCTCCTGCTCCAACTGCGGTGACTTCCAGGCTCGCCGCGCCAACATCAAGTATCGCGACCCCGAGAACTTCAAGGGTTCGCGCTACCTGCACACCCTCAACGGTTCCGGCCTGCCGGCTGGCCGTACCATGGCTGCCATTCTGGAGAACTACCAGAACGCCGACGGCACCATCACGATCCCCGAGGTCCTGCGTCCCTACATGGGCGGCCTCGAGAAGATCGAGCCGGTCGCGTAACTTGGCTGCATAGGCGATAAGCAAGGGCGCTCCTTCGGGGGCGCCCTATTTCGTGCGCAGGTCCATACCATGCTGTGCGGACAGCTCAATAGAAAACACACGAACAACTGTTCTGTATGCAGCCATCTACCTGCTATGCTTTTGCTAAATAAGAGCGAGAGAAAGGGGACGCGATGGAGCTGTTTGATGATCGGGTGGTTTTGTTTGAGAGCGACGAGGGCGGGGAGTACCTGCTTGTGACGTGTGAGCCGTCTGGCATGGGTGGCCTGGTGGTTCGACAGACGAGCGAGGGGCCGTTGACGCAATGGTGCTACGAGGAGTCGCCTCATGTGGTTGAGACGTTTGTGGCGCACGAGGGGCTTGTGGCCCTAGAGCATTTCTATGGGGTCCAGACATCTAATCAGGTTGCTCGCATGTTGAGCATCTCGTTTGCCGATTATGATTGTGCCCAGCGGGTGAGATCGCTCCTGAGGGAACTTGATGCTAAGTTTGACGTGATCGAAAAGCCAATCGATCGTACGGGGAATGGCGGTATATGCGGAGCAGCATGACAAGACTGCGTTCCACAAAAAAGTTTGAAATTGTGCTTGACTCCAATAAGCTAAAGTGGTTTTATATGTCTTGCGCTGCGGCGTTACCTCAGCTGGATAGAGGGTCTGACTACGAATCAGAACGTCATAGGTTCGAATCCTATACGCCGCACCAATTGAAATTGAAAGCCTCCGGCAACGGGGGCTTTT
>JAHYYM010000011.1:94295-234188 GCA_019424985.1 Collinsella sp.
AACGGGGGCTTTTCTTTTATGGCAACACCGCATGGATTCGAACCTCGGTCGAGGCACGAACAACTTAATTATCACTCCGTAAAATTTTTTCTAATTGTCGCTTGACCCATCGGGGGCTCGCGTGCATAATAATCCGTGCGTTGCGGCGTTACCTCAGCTGGATAGAGGGTCTGACTACGAATCAGAACGTCATAGGTTCGAATCCTATACGCCGCACCAATTGAAATTGAAAGCCTCCGGCAACGGGGGCTTTTCTTTTATGGCAACACCGCATGGATTCGAACCTCGGTCGAGGCGCGAGCGTCAAGAAAACGCGGAGCGTTTTTAGCGAGCGGGCGAGTCCGCCGGCAGGCGGGCGAAGCCGGTGCGGATCCGCGCAGCGGATGCGCGGAATCCTATACGCCGCACCAACTGAACTTTAAAGCCTCCGGTAACGGAGGCTTTTCTTATATGTCGACATACTTGAGGAGTTGCTTTCGCCGTGTTTGAAAGTATCGATTCGATCGACTGCATCAAATGAGTAAAAATCAAATTCGATAACTTTTTTTGAAAAAATGCTTGACCATTATTCAGTCCATGTGCATAATAATCAACAAGTCGCGGCGTTACCTCAGCTGGATAGAGGGTCTGACTACGAATCAGAACGTCATAGGTTCGAATCCTATACGCCGCACCATTTGAGATTAAAGCTCCCGGCAACGGGGGCTTTTCTTTTACGCCAGCTTGAGTGCTTTCGTCCAAAGGGACGATTTCCTGTCGACTCGTGTAAGATTCCGAGTAGATGTCGCGACTTATTCGCGACCACTCCTTCTCAAGCGACCGATCAGGGTGATATTTCGTGGCAGAGCGTCCGACATACAAGCTCAGGTTTCTCGATCCCAAGAAGCGCTTTCCGGCGATGCCCGAGCAGCCTGCGGGACGCTCATATGGCGTGGTCTGGAAACTCTTTGGCGAGGATCGGCATGAATCTTGTTATGTCGTCGAATTTGTTGGCAAAAGTCATGTGTCGCTTTTGGGCTACGTAAGCGTTTCGGGTGAGGTGTACAAGGTGGACCGCCCCGTTAGCGAGGCTCCGCTGCCCAACGATCCCGACATGGAACTGGTCCTTGACGAGTCGGACTCCGGTATTGGTGAGATTGTGGTTCGGGGAGCCAACGGCACGATGCGCGCGTGCGCGCGAACCGTCGGCTCTCCCGAAGGCCCCATGCGCGAGCAGTCCGACCACGAGACATGGAATTCGACCCGCTCCCTTCCTTACGGCGAGTTCATGGCATCGATGTTCCTGCGCTACGTGATATTCGCTGACTCCGAAAATGCCATTGCGAGCACGGCGGACGCCGGCGGACTCGACGAGGGTATGCAAAATGTTATCGACAAGATCAAGCTCGTAAAGTTGCCCGAGCCGGTCGAGGTGTTTTTGGGCTTTAACACGGCACCGCTCCCTGATGCTATCGAGACGCTGCTTTACCGCGTTGACCATGCCGAGAATCCGAGCGGTATCGAGCGCTATGCCGCTGCCCTTATGAGTGAAATTGACTTGCCCCGCCTGCGCACCATCGCTGCCAAGTCCGAGATGAGCCTGGCTCGCATCGATCGCTCAAAGCTTTTCTATCTCAATTTTGATCGTAGTCTGCTGGAGCAGGACGAGATTGACACGCTGCTCGCCATCGAGTGCCGTCTCAACCGCCTCTCCGGCATCCTTGAGCGCATCGGGGCTGGATTGGTCCCCGCGGCCTCGTCGCCGAGCCTTGAGGGCTGCGCGCTCTTTGATGCGTGGCATATCGCTAAGACGACCAACGATGTTCCCCGACTGCTCGATACGGCCTCGAGCGATAACCCGTGGGGCGAACCGGGTACGGTGGCTTGCCAACCGGGCGGTGAGTGGGATGTGCGTACCCGCTTCGCGCGTATTGTCGAGGCGCTTAACGTGGTCACGCGGCTCGACTATACCTATCGGGCAAACGTTGCCGAGGGGATTATGCTCGTTCGGTTTGGGCAGTCTGTCGTTGATGCCATGCCGCAACGTGAATACGACGCTCAAGATGACGCCTGGCACGAGCTGGACGAGGACACGCGCACGATCTGGGCCGCGGAGCACGATGCGCGCGTGGCGCTCACGCTTGCGGCAGCGTGTTTTGCCGCGGGCACCTGCATCACGCGCTGCTATGTGCAGATTGCTGCTCCCGACAGTGAGCAGGGCGAGTGCGTTGTCGCAACGTATTTCTTTGGGCGCGCGGCCTATCTGGCCGATTGCGTGCCTGTCGCCAAGGATCTTGAGAGCATGGACATGGACGATATGCCGTGCAAGCGTGTGCTTGAGGCGTATGAGTCAACCGCTCCGGAGACGATTGAGCCGGCGGAGGTTCATGCTCGTCCGCGTGATGACCATCGCATGCTGCCGCCGGCGCTGCGCGATCTGCTGCTTGCCGATACGGCTGACGAGCTGGAGGTCATGGAAGAGGACGACGACCCATACGTGGCCCGTGTTGCTGAATTGCGCGAGCAGGCAAAAGTCGACCGTACAGGTGCTTTTGAAGGCTTTTCCCGTCTTGTTGAGGAGTTGGAGGCTAAGTGCGCCGTCGCCGAGCTTTTGGCGACAGGTCCGGTTCAAACGCAGTTTTGCGATAACCAGCTGGTGCGCATGGTGCTACCGGTGTTGGAAGAAGACCGCTCTGTGCGAATCCTTCGTGCGCCCGATGCGCTGTACTTTGCCCAGCACGAGATCTGCAGCTTTTACGCCGAGCAAGAGGACTTTGAACGAGCACTGCCCGAGGTGCGCCATCTTTACGATCTGGCGCGCTCGTCCATGCAGTCGCACTTTGCGCTCATCAACGTGCTTGCGCGTCTGGAGCGCTTTGACGAGATTATCGAGGTGGCGCGCCACGGCCTACGTATTGCCAGCGATCGTTCTGCAATCGGCTACCTGTTCTATCGCTTGGCGTTTGCCTATTGGAATTGCGATCAGCTCGACCTGGCGCTGGCTTGTTACCGTCTGGTGCCGCGCGGCGAGGAGTCGGGCAGCAGCGCGCTGGAAGAAATGCAGGGCCTTATGAACGAGATGGGCGTCAGCGAGCCTCCGACGTTCGAGGAAGCGGTCGAGACCATCCATAAGGCTGGACTAGAGCTGCCGCCAGTGTCCGCCGTGACGAATCAGCTGGCAGATGCCGCTGTGCAACTGGTCGACAACGGTTTCTTTTTCCTGGCGCGCGGTTGTATCTTCCAAATGTGGCGCACCATGGGCAACGACGAGCTCGGCTCCCTCAACCGCTCGCTGGGGTAGGCGAAGCTTTCAAGAAGGAAAGGCTGCTAGGCAATTAGAAAATTTCCTCTTGCTCATCCTTGGCTGTTTGGTTACTATAGAACGGCTGTTACGGAGAGCTGACCGAGAGGCCGAAGGTGCTCGCCTGCTAAGCGAGTATGCCCCAAAAGGGCATCTGGGGTTCGAATCCCCAGCTCTCCGCCAGTATGAATTGAAAGAAGGGTCCCATTTGGGGCCCTTTTTTGTGCGGAGAAAGGAGGCTGGGGGTTCGAACCCGAGAGGGCACGGGCGTTAAGCAAACGCGAAAGCGTTTGTAGCCCGTGGGCGAAAAGCCGCCAGGTTTTGAAGCCGGAGGGCATGCGCAGCATGCCCGGACATCCCCAGCTCTCCGCCAGTAAGACTTTAAAGAAGGGTTCCGAAAGGGACCCTTCTTTAGTTGAACCACGTTAGCTGGGGATTCGAACCCTCAAAAAAGGAGGCATCCTTTCGGACGCCTCCTTTCAGTGGACTTATTATTCTTGCGCCCTACACCTCGGGCGCCTTGGCGACGGTCTCGCTTTCTGCCACAAGGGGGCGATTGTCGATGCGACGACCCAGGCGGTCGAGCTTCACAAGGAGCCACTCAATGGGGTTCGGCCCCGAGCCTTCCTCGTCGGCAACCAAATCCATGACGGCGATCTTGGTGCCGTCTTGCTTGAGCGTGACGCTACCCACCTTGTCGCCCATGTGTACCGTGCCCGAAAGGTCATCGTAGGTAACCTTCTCGGTCACTTCTCCGGCAAGCGAAAAGACGGTTGCCTGAGCTGCGGGATCGGCGAGCGTGGCATCGATCGTCTTGTCCGTCCAGTCGGTCTGGCTAATACGCGCGATGAGCGGATTGCCGTTGGCGGTCTTTACCTGCGTGTTAGCGATCGCGACCGTTACCTTGTGACCGTAGTACCAGTTGGCAAGGGCGGCCGTATCAGCAAAGCGCTGGTCGGTGGTGCTTGAGTTTAAAACGACGGTGTAGGTCTCGTCGCCATCGCGGTCGTAGGCGCCCGTAAAGCAATAGCCGGCATCGTCGGTGGTACCGGTCTTGCCGCCGATATTGCCGTCCTGCCCCAGCAGCTCGTTGTGCGTGTCCATGGAATGAGAATGGTCGGAGCCGTCGGCACCTGTGACCTCAATCCAGGAGTCATCGCTCTCCACGATCTCGCGGAACGTGTCGTTTTTCATCGCTTCCTGCATCATCAGGGCCACGTCGTGCGCGGTCGAGTGCATGTCGCCAGCCCACTCGTCAAAGTCCAAGCCGTGCGGATTCTCAAAAAGTGTTCCCGTACAGCCGAGCTTTTGAGCGCGCTCGTTCATGGCCTTCACAAACGTGGCCTCGGCATCTTTGGTCTTGGGGTCGATCTTCTTGCCCACATATTCGGCGAGCACGATGGCGGCGTCGTTGCCCGAGGGAATCATCAGGCCGCGCAGCGCCTGCTCCACGGTAAGCTCGTCGCCTTCGAGCAAGCCGGCGGTCGAATTACCCACGGTGGCTGCGGCGTTGCTCACCGTGACCTTCTCGTCTATCTTGCAATTCTCGACGGTTAGGATTGCGGTCATGACCTTGGTGATCGAGGCGATTTTGACCTGCTCATCGGCGCCGCGCCCATAGTAGACGGTGCCGTCTTTGCCCATGACGAGGGCATTGGTCGCATCGATATCGGGCAGGTTTTCGGCCGTGATGCCGCGCGCATCGGCGGTTTTGCCGCAGACATTGTCGGTCGTGAGCACTTGGGCGCCGGCGACGGTGGGCACGCCAGCGGTAAGGGCGATAGCGCAGACAAAGCCGGCGGCAAGCTGGGCTGAGCGCTTTGCAAAAGAGGTGAGGGACTTCACAGATTTCGCTTTCGACGGGATGGTCTCTTCTGGAACTAGAGTATATCGTTTGCCGGCATCGGCGATCATCGCGTGCGTGCGTGGCCCACATCCGCGCCCGAACGGACACATTGGTGCTTAAGGTCGACTTAATCGCCCGCGCTTGTTGTGTGTGGCACGCGCCGCCTCGGGCATAATGGAGCGCGAGAGGAGCACGCATGAACGAGCGCATTTTGGTAGTTGATGACGAGAAAGCCATCGCCGACCTGGTTGGTATCTACCTTACAAAAGAGGGCTTTGATGTCCAGATTGCCTACAGCGGGGCCGATGCGGCCAAGGCGATTCTGGAGCAGGAGTTTGATCTGGCGCTGCTGGATGTCATGCTGCCTGATATCGACGGCTTTGAGCTGTTGCGTACGATCCGTTCCAGCCATACCTATCCCGTGATCATGCTGACGGCACGCGATGCCCAGCAGGATAAGATCGAGGGGCTCTCGCTTGGCGCAGACGATTATGTGGTCAAGCCGTTCCGTCCGCTGGAGCTCATTGCACGCGTTCATGCTCAGCTTCGTCGTTATACCAGCTACGGCAGCCGCGCACAGGCGGTCGAGTCGCCGATCATCCAGCTCGACGGACTGGAGATCAACCGCGACGCCCGCTCTGTGACGGTGGACGGTGCGCCGGTGCGCCTTACGCCCATCGAGTATTCCATCTTGCTGTATCTGGTCGAGCATCGTGGTAGCGTGGTGCCCGTGGAGGACCTGTTCCGCGCGGTGTGGAACGAGGACTTTATGCCCGGCTCCAACAATACGGTTATGGTGCACATTCGCCATCTGCGCGAAAAGATCGGCGACGATGCCCAGAAGCCGCGCTTTATCAAAAACGTCTGGGGCGTCGGCTACATAATCGAATAACGCCTTTGATGGTGGGGGAGTAGATATGACAAAAGACGATAGGCGGGCATTCGAGGTACCCGATCGACTCTTTGAATACGTAAGGGCGGTCGTTGACAACCGTGCGTTAGCGACGGTGCTGCTCTTTTTGCTGAGTCTGCTGCTCATCGGCATTGACAATATCGTTGGCATCCTGGCAGTTCTACTCATTGGCTTTTTGCTGATTGATCGATTCGAAATCGTTCGCCGCTGTGTGGTGATCGGCGGCGCCGCGTGGACAATTACGTTGGCGATCGGGTCCATGGCGCTTGGCGGTATTGGCGAGCCCGTATTCTTTGACGCCGGCTTTGTGTTCAACATGCTTGGATTTGTGCTGGCGCTTGCCGTGTGCGTCCTGTTCTTCTGCGGACGCGCCCTGTACTACCAGGGTTACGAGCAGGGCGAGCTGCACGCCGACCGCGTGATTGCCGCCCGCATTCAGGACCGTCTGATCGATAACCCCGACACATGGGACAACATTGACGGCGACTTCCTCGAGGTCGAGGGCGCGCTCAACCGGGCGCGCGATTGCGAGCGTAGGGTTCAACAAGCCCTGCGCGACGAATCCCACCGCAAAGATGACCTGGTGACGTACCTGGCGCACGACCTGCGCACGCCGCTCGCCAGCGTGGTGGGCTACCTTTCGCTCTTGCAGGAGGCCCCCGATTTGCCGCTTGAGCAGCGCACACGTTTTACGGGCGTGGCACTCGACAAGGCCCACCGGCTCGATGCGCTCATCGAGGAGTTCTTCGACATCACGCGCTTTGATTTCCACGATATCGTGCTCACCCGCAGCTACGTCGATTTGGGGCTCTTACTGGCACAGGTGGCCGACGAGTTCTATCCCATTCTCAACGAACAGCATAAAGAAGCCCAGGTTGATATCTGCGAGGATCTGACGGTGCTCGTGGATGGCGATAAGATGGCTCGCGTGTTTAACAACATCATGAAAAACGCCGTCGCCTATAGCTATGAGGGCTCGACTATCACGATTGAGGCCAGGCGCCAAGACGATGGCGGCGTGCGCGTGCGCTTTATCAATCAGGGCGATCCTATCCCTGCGGCTAAGCTCAAGGTGATCTTTGAGAAGTTCTATCGCCTGGATGCGGCGCGTGCGACCAATCGCGGTGGTGCCGGTTTGGGCCTTGCTATTGCCAAGGAGATCATCGCGACACACGGCGGTACCGTTGCATGTGAATCGACGCCCGAACACACGATATTCACCATCGAGCTGCCCGCCGCATAGCTAGCGTGCCCTTACAAACACTTGACAATGTGCTCACGTGCGTATGAGCCGCGATTCCTACTATCGATACTGCTGAATTGATATCGACGTGGAGGTATGCGGTATGACGGCTGGTGTGGCTATGGAGCCCACGGAGCTCGAGGAGCTAATGGAGGCGCGAGCCGAGGCTGCGCACGAGCGCGAAGTCGGAGACGCGACGCGCCCCACGGCGCAGGACCTTGCCGCCTCGCCGACGCGCATCGACGTCGAGGGCCTCGACCTGTTCTATGGCGACCATCATGCGCTCAAGGACGTGTCCATCAAGATCCGCGACAAGCAGATCACCTCGTTTATCGGTCCTTCGGGCTGCGGCAAGTCGACGCTGCTACGTTGCTTTAACCGCATGAACGACGGCATCAAGGACTGCCTCATCGAGGGCAAGATCGCGCTCGATGGCCAGGATATCATGGACGATTATGATATCTGCCGTCTGCGCCAGCGCGTGGGCATGGTGTTCCAGCGCCCTAACCCGTTTCCCATGAGTATTTACGACAACGTCGCGTACGGCCCCCGTGGCATGGGCGTGCGCGATCGCGCCGTGCTGGATGAGCTGGTCGAGGATTCCCTTCGTCGAGCCGCTCTGTGGGATGAGGTCAAGGACAAGCTCAAGGAGTCGGGGCTGGGCCTTTCGGGCGGGCAGCAGCAGCGCCTGTGCATCGCCCGCGCGCTTGCCGTGCAACCCGACATCCTGCTGATGGATGAGCCCACGAGCGCCCTCGATCCCGTGTCGACGCTGGTGGTGGAGCAGCTTGCCTGCGGGCTCAAGGAGACCTGCACGTTGGTGGTCGTTACGCACAATATGCAGCAGGCGGCGCGTATTTCGGACTCGGTCGCGTTTTTCTTGCTGGGTGAGTTAGTGGAACACGCGCCCGCCGCTCAGCTCTTCAAAAATCCGACCGACCCGCGCACAGCGGATTATTTGACGGGACGTTTTGGCTGATACCATCTCGTAAAGGTACCTTTAGGGTTAAGATGCGGTCATGCCGGCCGCAAAGGGGTTCAACATGATCTATTACGTCGAGGACGATGACAACATCAGGGATTTGACGGTTTATGCGCTGCGTAAGCAGGGGATCGAGGCCGAGGGCTTTTCGTGTGATGGCGAGTTTAAGGCTGCTGTGGCGCGACGGGTGCCCGATGCTGTCCTGCTCGACATCATGCTGCCCGATACCGATGGCCTGGCAATTATGCGTCGCCTGCGTGCCGACCGCCTGACGGCGACGGTGCCCATCATGATGCTTACCGCCAAGGACACCGAGCTCGACAAGGTGATGGCGCTCGATGGCGGTGCCGACGATTACCTGACTAAACCCTTCTCGCTCATGGAGCTTGCGAGCCGTTGCCGCGCGCTGCTGCGTCGCGGCGGCATGGTCAAGCAGGCGAGCGATGTGCTCAGTGTGGGCGACATTGTGCTCTCGCCCAGCCATCGCGAGGTGACCGTTGCCGGCGAGCCGCTTAAGCTCACCCTGCGCGAGTTCGACCTGCTTGAGTATCTCATGCGCAAGCCCGGCGTGGTCTTTACCCGCGAGTCGTTGCTGCAGAGCGTGTGGGGCTGGGACTTCGACGGCGGTTCGCGCACCGTTGACGTGCACGTGCAGACGCTTCGCCAAAAACTGGGCGTGCATGCCAGCGCCATCGAGACCGTGCGCGGCGTGGGCTACCGCTTGGCTGAGCCTTCTGCCGGTGATGGTGCCGAAGGTGACGACACCGCGTCCACCGCATCGGAGGAGTAGCCCGTGGTCTTCGCCCCCCAGGGAAAACAAACGCTATCGCACCGCGTTTTTGTGACGATCTTTGTTTGCGCCATGGCGGTTATCGTGGCGTTTACGGTGCTGGGTGCGTTCTTCGTTCAAAACACCTTGGCGGATGCCACGAGTGCCAATCTGGCGCAGGAAACCGAGCTCATTGCTGCCGCCCTCGACGAGCAGCAGGAGCCCATCCCGTTCTTGCGTAGCCTCGATCGCGAGGACTTACGCATCACGCTGATTAACAAGGATGGATCGGTTGCCTACGACAACGAGGCGTCGCCTTCCACACTGCCCAACCATGGCGATCGCCCCGAGGTCATCGAGGCCTTTGAGAGTGGTTCGGGTTCCGCGGAGCGCGCAAGCTCTACGCTCGACGAGATTATGCTGTATCGCGCCGTCGCCCTTGATAACGGCCAGGTTGTCCGCTTGGCGCAGGCCCAGCCTGGCGTTGCGGCGATTTTGCTGTCGATGGTGGCGCCGATGCTGCTTATCGCAGCAGCGGGTGCGGTACTCTCGTTTTTCATGGCGCGCCGCGAGTCCCGTGCCATCATCGCGCCGTTGCAAGAGGTGGATTTGGACCACCCGCGCCGTAGCTATGAGCACGCCTATGCCGAGATGGTCCCCATGCTTGAGCGTATCGAGTCGCAGCGCCAGGAACTCAAGCGCCAAATGGCGGTGCTAGCGGACAACGACCGTATGCGCCGCGAGTTCACGGCGAATATCACCCATGAGCTCAAGACGCCGCTTACGGCGATTTCGGGCTATGCCGAGCTCATCGCAAACGGCATGGTTGAGGGCGAGGATGACTTGCGCAACTTTGGCGGTCGCATCTATCGTGAGGCGGGCCGCTTGGCAGCGCTTGTCAACGATATCCTTACGCTGTCTAACTTGGACGAGGCCGAGCGTGCAACTGAGGGCGAGGCGGTGCCCATTGGGTCCACGGAGCCTATTGAGCTCTCGCGTGCCATCTACACGGTTGAGCAGCGTCTTGAACAGGTCGCCCGTCAGGCGAATGTGACGATAAGTCATGAGACCAAGCCTGTGGTCATCGAAGGCGTGTCGCGCTTGATTGACGAGCTCATCTACAATCTGGCAAGCAACGCCATCCGCTACAATCGACCCGGCGGTACGGTTACGCTGCAGTGCGGCACCAACGACGAAGGCCATCCGTTCCTCGCGGTCGCCGACACGGGAATCGGTATCGCGCCTGAAGAACAGGGCAAGGTATTTGAGCGGTTCTATCGCGTGGACAAGAGTAGATCCAAGGCACGCGGCGGAACCGGCCTGGGGCTTGCCATTGTCAAGCATGCGGCCCTGTATCATCACGCCACGCTCGATCTATCGAGCGAGTTGGGCGTGGGAACCACCATTACGGTGGCGTTTCCCATACAGCAGGACGAGCCATTCGCATAGCGATACAACATAGATAATGATGTAGACGCCGCATCGGACTTTCGGGTGCGGCGTTGTTGTGCAATTTTACGATCGCTTCCGTCATTTTTACAGGAGAGCCTGTTTCTTATGTATAGAGTTTGGTCTCAGTAAAAAGATGCGATAACATACGGACAGTTTTGTCAATCCGAACTGGGGAAATGAAAGGCAAGCTGCATGACCCTTCTCGAACTGTTCCAGCTGCTGAAGAAGCACCTCAAGCTGGTCATCACCCTTCCGGTGGTCTGCGCGATCGCCATGGGCATCGTGTCCTTTGTTGCGATGGACAACACCTACACCGCGACGACGAGCATGTACATTCTCGCCAAGACCGACGATAGCGGTCAGATGAGCTACAACGATCTCTCGGCGAGCCAGATGCTTTCCAACGATATCGCCACGCTGCTGGATAGCGATAGCGTTAAGAGCGGCGCCGCCAATGAACTGGGCCTCACCGATCTGGATGACTACAAAGTGTCTGTTTCCTCCGAGACCACCACGCGTGTCATTACGCTTTCGGTTACCGGTACCGATGCCAAGGAGACGGCTAAGGTCGCAAAGGCCATAGCTAGCTCGGTGAGTACGGTCGCTCAGAACGTCGGCGCTGCCCAGAGCATCAACGTTATCGACGAGGCTAAGACCCCCGAAGCCCCCAGCGGTCCCAAGCGTATGCTGTACGTTGCTGTCGCGTTCCTCGCGGGCATCTTTATCGCAGTTGCCTATGTCGTTTTGGCAGACATGCTCAATACCCGCATCCGCGGTGCCGAAGAGGCAGAAGAGCTCCTGGGCATTCCCGTTGTTGGCCGAATTCCGGCTATGAAAGGTGGTAAATAGGCATGGCTAAGGCAAAGAACACCGATAAGCTCGTTGTACAGAATGCCGCTAAGACCCTTCTGGCCAACATCCGCTTTGCGAGCGTGGACGACCCCATTCGCACCATCACCGTTACCTCCTCGATTCCCAACGAGGGCAAGTCTACGGTTTCCATTAACCTTGCTCAGGCAATCGCCACGAGCGGCAAGTCCGTGCTCCTGGTCGAGTGCGATATGCGCCGCAGGTCCCTTGCCGATATGCTCGGCGTCCGCTCCCGCGGTGGACTCTATGCGGTCCTTTCCGAGCAGATCTCCATTGACCAGGCAATTGTCGAGACGGGTCAGAAGAACTTCTACTTCCTCGATGCCGAGCCGCATATTCCCAATCCTGCCGACATCATCGTCTCTCACCGCTTTTCCAAGTTGGTCAAGGCACTGTCTGCTAAGTTCCAGTACGTCATCTTCGATGCTCCCCCGGTTGGCACCTTCATCGATGCTGCCGAGATTGCCAGCCTGACCGACGGCGCGCTGTTCGTGGTGCGCGAGAACTTTACCAAGCGCGAAGAGGCGCTCAACGCCATCGGTCAGCTTAAGAAGTCCGAGAAGGTCAAGCTCATCGGTACCGTTATGAACTACTGCGAGACCGAGACCAGCGAGTACTACTACTCCTACTACACCAAGGACGGTAAGAAGGTTAAGAAGGGCTCCGACGGTCAGGGCACTTCCAAAAAGGGCATCTTTACCAACCGAGCAAACGTTTAGTTGATTAAGGCTGACCTATGCGTGACATTCATTGCCATATCTTGCCGGGTGTAGACGACGGCGCCGCCGATCTCGATGAGAGCTTGGCGATGCTCGAGGCTGCCAAGCGGGCCGGTGTAACCAGAATCGTTTGCACTCCTCACTGCCGTGATCCCTATTTTGATTACGACAAGATGTGGGATGCCTTTGAGCTGCTGCGCGATAACGCTGACGGTTTTCCGCTCCAGATGGGCTTCGAGGTCAACCATCGAAAGCTCGTTGAGCTTGGTATCGATGCCGCGGAGCACTTGCATTTCGATGGGACCAACGAGTTTCTGCTCGAGCTTTCGACGCATGCCGATGCGTATGCGTTTAGAGAGTACGAGAACACGATTTACGATTTGCAGTGCCGTGGCTACCAGGTGATCATCGCTCATCCTGAGCGCTATCGTGCGGTTCAAAAGGATGTAAGCGTGGCGGAGCGCCTGGTCGATATGGGCTGCAAGCTGCAAGCTTCGGCGGACTTTATTGCCGGCGGTCGCTTTGGTCGCGAGAAAAAGCCGGCACAGCGCCTGTTCGATCAGAACCTGTACAGCTTCATCGCGAGCGATGCCCATAACGTGGGTCATTACGATTGCCTGGCGAAGGCTCGCGCGAAGTTTAGCGTGCGCGGAGCTCATTTTCGCTAAAATCTGTCCCTAACGTTCGCATTGAATGAAAGGGCAGCCATGGATATCCAACTTAAGACGGGATGCTTTGATGACGCGGCGTTGGTGCGCCGCGTCGTTTTTATGGACGAGCAGGGCTACGAGAATGAGTTCGACGCTATCGACGAGGATCCGAACTGCATTCATGTGACGCTTTATGTAGACGGCGAGCTTGCCGGTTGCTCGCGCGTGTTTCCCGAAGAGCTTGAGCGCGCGGCTGATGCGGAAGCCCCGGTGTCGCCGGCGTGCGACTTGGACGAAGGCGTCGCAGCGGGGGAGACCTACATTATGGGGCGCGTGGCCGTGCTGCCGAGCATGCGCCGTCGCGGTCTGGCGAGCAAGATTGTCGAGGCCAGTGATGCGTGCGCGCGTGATGCCGGTGCCAAGCTCATTAAGCTGCATGCTCAGGAATACGTGCTGCCGCTCTATGCCAAGGCGGGCTACACGCAGATTGCCCCGGTGGACTACGAAGACGAGGGCCAGCCCCATGCTTGGATGGCCAAGCGCGTAGATGGCAGATAGGGACGTTCCTTTCCTGCCGGCAGTCGGGGACACTCCTTGGCAATTGGCGTATCAGAGCGTTTGGACATACAGTTTTTCGATTCCGTATGTATATATGCGCGCTAATGGGTTATAAAATCTAAGTCTGGACATAGCAGGTCTGCGATGCGGCTCGGGCAACCGGGCCGTTTTTGCGGACGGGGGTAGCGCGAAAGGACTGCACATGCGTCAATTTAAGACCGAGAGCAAAAAACTGCTCGACCTCATGATCAACTCCATCTACACCAATAAGGAAATCTTCCTGCGCGAGCTTATCTCCAACGCGAGCGATGCCGTCGACAAGCTCAACTTTAAGAGCCTTCAGGATCCGAGTGTCAAACTCGACCAGGGCGACCTGGCCATTCGTGTCTCCTTTGATAAGGACGCCCGCACCATTACCATCTCGGATAACGGCATTGGCATGACCGCCGAGGAGCTCGAGCGCAATCTGGGCACCATCGCCCATTCCGGCTCCGAGGAGTTTAAGACCGAGAACGCCGAGCAACAGGGCTCCGATGTCGACATCATCGGCCAGTTTGGCGTGGGCTTCTACTCCGCCTTTATGGTCGCCAGCCACGTGAAGGTCGTCAGCCGCGCTTATGGCGAGGACACCGCCCACGTTTGGGAGTCCGACGGTCTTGAGGGCTACACCATCGAGGATGGCGAGCGTGCTGAGCACGGTACCGATGTCATCCTGACGCTGCGCGAGAACGAGAAGCTCGACGCCGACGGCGAGGCCGAGACCTACGATCGCTTCCTGACCGAGTGGGGCCTCAAGAGCCTGATTCAGCAGTACAGCAACTATGTGCGCTACCCGATTCAGATGATGGTGAGCAAGAGCCGCCAGAAACCCAAGCCCGAGGACGCCGGCGACGACTACAAGCCCGAGTACGAGGACTACCAGGAGCTCGAGACCATCAACTCCATGACGCCGATTTGGAAAAAGCGCAGCTCCGACGTTGAGCAGAAGGATTACAACGAGTTCTACAAGTCCACGTTCCACGACTTTGACGATCCCGCGCGCACTATCAGCTTCCATGCCGAGGGTACGCTTGAGTACGATGCGCTGCTGTTTGTGCCGGGCCGCGCCCCGTTCGATCTGTACAGCAAGGACTACGAGAAGGGCCTGGCGCTCTACAGCTCCAACGTGCTGATTATGGAGAAGTGCGACGACCTGCTGCCCGACTACTACAACTTTGTCCGCGGCGTCGTGGATTCTGCCGACGTGTCGCTCAACATCTCGCGTGAGACGCTGCAGCAGAACCGTCAGCTCAAGGCCATCGCCAAGCGCGTGGAGAAGAAGATTACCGCCGATCTTGAGGATATGCGCGACAACGACCGCGAGGCCTACGAGAAGTTCTTTGAGAACTTTGGCCGCGGTCTTAAGTACGGCATCTACTCGAGCTATGGCATGAAGGCCGATGAGCTCGCCGACCTGCTACTGTTCTGGTCTGCCAAGGAGCAGAAGATGATTACCCTGGCCGAGTATGCCAAGGGCATGCCCGGGGATCAGAAGGCCATCTACTACGCCGCCGGCGACTCGCGTGAGCGCTTGGCCAAGATGCCCGTGGTAAAGGGTGTGCTCGACCGCGGCTATGACGTGCTGTTGCTGACGCAGGATGTGGATGAGTTCACGTTCCAGGCTATGCGTGAGTACGTTGCCGCCGATATGCCTAAGATCTACGAGGACGACGCCGCCCGCGAGGCTGCCGAGAAGGCCGTTGCCGACGGTGCCGAGCCCGAGGTCGAGGATCGTCACCTGGAGCTCAAGAACGTCGCGACTGGCGATCTTGATCTGGCGACCGAGGACGAGAAGAAGGAGGCCGAGGACGCCACCAAGGAAAACGAGGACCTCTTTAGCGCTATGAAGGAGGCGCTCGGTGACAAGGTCGAGAAAGTTGCCGTCTCCGCGCGCCTGACCGATGCCCCCGCTTGCATCACCACCGAGGGTCCGCTTTCGCTCGAGATGGAGAAGGTGCTCCAGAAGGGACCCGAGGGCGCGCCCGACGGCATGCCCAAGAGCCAGCGCGTGCTCGAGCTCAACGCCAAGCACCCGGTCTTTGACAAGCTTGTCGCTGCCCAGAAGGCAGGTGACGCCGACAAGATCAAGCAGTACTCCGGCCTGCTCTACGATCAGGCCCTGCTGGTCGAGGGTATCCTCCCCGAGGACCCCGTTGCCTTCGCGGCCGCCATTTGTAATCTTATGTAACTTGGTTCCGCCGTTCTAACGAACGCCGTAGCTAGTTAGTAGAACGAGAGAGGAAAATCTCCCACATTGAGCCTGTATTTGGGTAAAAAGTGGGAGATTTTCCTCTCTCGATGTGTAGGTACTCATTGGGCACTTGGTTGCTTGCTAATTTGTGCGGGCTGTGGTTTTGTGAGCTGCTGAAATTAAAGATACTGTACAACTGTACGTTAATTCGTCTTCGTAGTATATTGCTACCCGCAAAACTCAATACCATTGTGCCCTGAGACGCTAAAGCGCCTACGTACAATGGTTGTCGATAGTACGATTTGATTCAACGACAGGATGGATGGCCCAAGCGTGAGTCTCGGCAGCAAACTATCCGATGCAAAGGTCTCCTTTGCGATATTCAAGCGCGACATTAAGCGACTACTTGTGAACCCCGTCGCCTTGGTGGTTACCCTCGGCGTGTGCGTTATTCCCTCGCTGTATGCCTGGTACAACATCGTGGCAAACTGGGATCCGTACGGAAACACTCAAGGTATCAAGATTGCCATCGCCAACAACGATCAGGGCACCCAAAACGACCTGGTGGGTGAGCTCAACGCGGGTGATAAGGTCGTCGATCAGCTCAAGGAGAACGATCAGTTGGGCTGGACCTTCGTCGATTCGGCGGCCGACGCCAAGGAGGGCGTCGAGAGCGGTGAGTACTATGCGGCCATCGTAATCCCCAAGAACTTCTCGGATAACCTGGTCTCGATGCTCGACGGCAACTACCATCAGCCCAAGCTTACGTACTACGTCAATGAGAAAAAGAGCGCTATTGCACCCAAGGTTACCGACACCGGTGCAAACACCATCGAGCAGCAGATTAACTCGGAGTTCGTCTCCACGGTGGGTGAGACCGTTGCCAGTATTGCCAAGGATGCCGGAGTCGATTTAAAGGACAAGGCAACCCAGGCTCAGGATTCGTTGGCCGGTTCGGTATCAGAGGCTTCTGACACGTTGGGCGAAGTGCGCGATTCGATTGACGACATGAATGCCGCCATCGATAAGACGAGTGGTTCCATTGCCTCGGCAGATGCAGCACTTGCCGGTCTGCAGGGTCAGGCGCCGTCGCTGACGCAGGCGATCTCCCAGGGCAACGACCTGCTGGGCGAGGCTCGCGCCACGGCGGGTAACTCTGTCGCCTCGCTCTCCAAGGCGCTCTCGGAAGGCAGCCTTGCGCTCACCAAGACGTCAGCCTCCGCGAACGCTGCGATTGGCAAGCTGACGGGCACGATCACATCTACGACCACCCGCATCGACAACTCGCTCGAGTCTCTCCAGGCGACGATCGACCACAATAAGGCCGTTATCGGGCACTTGGAAATTCTCGTCAATGACACGTCGACAGGTTCCAAGGAAATTGACGCGCGCATTGTATCGACCATCGATTTGCTCCGCAAGCAGAATGAAAAGCTTCAGAGCATCAAGGACGGTCTGTCTGCACAGTCGAGCGCCATGGCGAATGACGCCGCGGCTGTCTCGGGTGCCAGCGACGCTATCAATAACGCAATCCAGACCGGTACGACCAACCTTGGCCAGGCCCAGACGGACCTGGGTCAAAACGCGCTGCCGAAGGCCTCGAGCGCGCTTGATTCATTTGCCGCCGTCTCGGGTGATCTGACGGGAATCGTGTCTGGCCTCACGCCTACTATTGCAAGTGCGCGCGGTACACTTTCGCAACTCAACGCTACGCTCGGTCAGGCCAAGACCACGCTGTCCCGGACCGACGCCTCGCTTGCCAAGGTCCAGGACAAGCTCGCCACCGCCGCCAACGACATCGAGGCGCTGCAGACCTCCGAGTCCATGGGCGAGCTGGCCGACCTGATGGGCGTCGACGTCGATGACGTTGCTGACTTCATGGCATCTCCGGTCGAGCTGACCTCCAAGTCGATCTATCCGGTTAAGAGCTTCGGCTCGGGCATTGCTCCTTTCTACACCAATCTGGCGCTTTGGGTGGGCGGCTACGTGCTCATCGCCATTTACAAGCTCGAGGTCGATCGCGAAGGCGTTGGCAGCTTTACCGCGCGTCAGGGCTACTTTGGCCGCTGGTTGCTCCTGGTGATCCTGGGCGCGTTGCAGGCCATTATCGTTACGGTGGGAGATCTTGTCATTGGTGTACAGTGCGTCAGTCCGCTCCTATTTGTGCTGGGCGGCATCGCCATCTCATTTACGTACGTCAACATCATTTACGCGTTGTCCACTACGTTTAAGCATATCGGCAAGGCAATCGGCGTCATTCTTGTCATCGTGCAGATCCCGGGTTCGTCGGGCATGTACCCCATCGAGATGATGCCCGGCTTCTTCCAGTGGCTGCACCCGCTGCTGCCCTTTACCTATGGCATCAATCTGCTGCGTGAGACGGTCGGCGGCATGTATTCGTTCAACTACCTGTTTAACCTGTGCATTCTGGGCGTGTTCTTGATCGTGGCGCTCTTTATCGGCCTGCAGCTGCGTCCGCTGCTGCTCAACCTCAACCTGCTCTTTGATAAACAGCTTTCCACGACCGGTATGATGATTTGCGAGTCTAACGACCTGCCGCGCGAGCGCTACTCCTTGCGAACGGCCATGCGCGTCGTGCTCGATTCCGATTCGTACCGTCGCGAACTGCTCGATCATGCGGTCGCCTTTGAACATCGCTACCCGTACTACATCAAGGGCGGTTTTGCCGCCGTGGTGGGCGTTCAGGTCCTGCTCTTTGTCCTGTCGACGGTTCTCGATATCGACAATAACGGCAAGATCATCCTGCTTGTCATTTGGATCATCTCGGTTATTGCCATCTGCGGCTGGCTTATCAATATCGAATATATCCGCGCGAGCCTCAATACCCAGATGCGCATCTCGGCGCTTTCCGATGAGGACCTGCGTCGCGAGATGCGCGAGCACACGGCCGCCATTCCTGCCGCCCGCCGCATGTTTGGCCTCAACGCCAGCGAGCGTGATGCCAAGGGTGGCGATCAGTCCACGGGCCGCTTGCCGCATATAGGCTCGCACCATAAATCTCAGGGCAGCGACAGCACAGCCACAAATGATGGAGATACCACCCCGCTTGGCAAGCACTCCAAAGGAGGTGAGGCATAAATGAAGAACATCCTGCATCTGTTTAAGCGCGATGTCCAAAACGTGTCTCGCTCCGTAATCGGCTTGGTTGTCGTGATGGGCCTCATTATCGTGCCGTGTCTGTACGCGTGGTTTAACATCGCCGGCAGCTGGGATCCGTACGGCAACACCGGCAACCTCAAGATCGCCGTGGTCAACACCGATGAGGGTTACGAGAGCGATCTGATCCCCGTCGAGGTTAACGTGGGCGAAAACGTGACCGCCACCCTACGCGGCAACGAGAGCTTCGATTGGGTTGTGCTTAACGATCGCGATAAAGCTATCGAGGGCGTAAAGTCGGGTGCGTACTATGCGGCCGTCGTTATCCCCAAAACGTTTAGCGCTGACATGATGACGCTTTTCTCGACCGACGTGAAGCACGCCGATATCGAGTTTTACGAGAACCAGAAGGCCAACGCCATCGCGCAGATCGTGACCGAGAAGGGTTCGAGCGCCGTTCAGAACCAGGTTAACGAATCTTTTACCGAGACCATTACGAGCGTCGGTCTTAAGACGGTGTCCAGCCTGCTCGATTACATGAGCACCGACCAGGTCAGCAACTTTATCGCCAACCTGTCCTCGACGCTCGGCGATTCGGTCCAGGACCTGCAGGACGTTCAGGCCAGCGCAACGTCGCTTGCGGGCATTTTGAGCTCCACGGCCGATTCGCTGACGTCGGCGGGCGGCATGCTCAAGCAGTCCGGATCGACCGAGGAGTCGGTGAAGCAGCTCATGCAGCATGCCGAGAGCGGTATTGCCGATTCCGAGCAAGCGCTCAAGTCCGCCAGCGATGCGATCGATGCCGCTATTGATGGGAGCGCGGGTTCGTTCGATAACGTTTCTACCGAGCTCGCAAAGGCATTCGACGCTGCAAACCAGCACGTCGATCTTACAGCGTCACAGCTCAACGATGCCGCGACGGCGCTCAATACACGTGCCGACGATATCGACGCCACGGCCGACCAGCTCCGCGGCTTTGCCGAGCAGGTCAGTGACGAAAAGCTCCAGGAGAGCCTCAAGTCTGTGGCAACATCGCTGAGCAGGATCGCGGTGGAGTATCGAAACAACGCCAAGGACCTAACGGCAACCGCTAAGTCCCTTTCTGACAGTATGGCAGAGGTCAACAGCATGCGTGCCGAGGTCGATCAGGCCATCGCCGATGCCAAGGCTGGTATCTCGGGCGCCAAGATTGACTACGACTCTACGTTTTCGGTCAAGGCCAAAGAGCTCAAGAAGACCGTCTCGGGGGTTCTGGATTCACTGAATGGTATTTCGGGCGATCTGGATAGTGCCGTAGACGACCTGACCGACGCATCCGGTTCGCTGGCAAAGGGCCTCTCTAAGGCTGCAAAGCTGGTCAACAAGGCTTCCGATCAGCTGGGCGAGGCGTCGGGCAAGATCAGCGCGTTTAAGGACGAGCTCGACGGTGCCCTTATGTCTGATGATCTAGCCACGATCAAGACGATGATCGGCAATGATCCCGAGGGTCTGGCCGTGTCGCTTTCCGGCCCTGTCGCACTCGACCGTAAGCCGGTCTATCCGATCCGCAACTACGGTTCGGCCATGGCGCCGTTCTACACGATTCTGTCGCTCTGGGTCGGCTCGATCGTACTGGCGGCCATGATGAAGGTCTCGGTTGACGATGAGCTTATCAACGAGCTCATCCCCGTGCGCCTGCACGAGATCTATCTGGGTCGTTACCTGTTCTTTGGCGGTTTGGCTCTGCTGCAGGCAACGCTCGTGTGCGCGGGCGACATTCTGTTCTTTGGCATTCAGTGCGACAACCCGCTGCAGTTTGTGCTAGCGGGCTGGGTCGCGAGTCTCGTGTTCTCCAATATCGTCTACACGCTTACGGTTTCGTTTGGCGATATCGGCAAGGCGCTTGCAGTCGTGCTGTTGGTCATGCAGGTCGGCGGTTCGGGCGGCACGTTCCCCATCGAGATGACCGGCCCTGTGTTCCAGGCGATCTATCCGTTCTTGCCGTTTACCCACGGCATCAACGCCATGCACGCCGCCATGGCCGGTGCCTACCATATGGAGTACTGGGTTGAGTTGGGCATTCTGGCGAGCTATCTGATTCCGTCGCTGGCCCTGGGCGTCGTCTTCCGCCGCCCGGTTATCAAAGCCAACGACTGGATCATCGAAAAGCTGGAGTCGACAAAGCTTATTTAGTGCGGCAACTTTAACGCTGATGTAGCACTAATGCCAGCGAGCGAGCCGCATTTGCGCCAAGGTGACGTGAAATGAGAGGGCGCTGACCTTCTGGTCGCGCCCTCGAAATTGAACGTCAGATTGGTGTGAATGCGACTCGCGCAGCGTCGACTGGTCCGCCGTTCGGTAGAACGGCGGAACAAGACGCTTTAGCGTAGTGAATTGCACGGGCTGCTTGGTTGTTGCTACAGTAGCGGGGCGTGCCGGGGGTCCGGTGCGCCCCGTTTTTATTTGACCATGAGGCGGCACGCAGCCATACGCGTGCGGACACCACGCCCAGATTGAGTGTGAGGATGTTCCATGGCCCAATACGCTGCCAACGAAATCGAAAACATGCCCGATAGCCCTGTGGCCCGTGAGGATTTGGGCGCGGGCGGTATTCCCAGGGGCGCCGGCGCACGTTCCCCGCTGTTCTGGAAAGTTTTGCTACTTTCGGTGGCGGTCATCTGGGGCTACTCCTTTACCACTATGAAGGACGCACTCGGCACCATTCCGGTGTTCGAGCTGCTCTATGTACGCTTTCTGCCTGCAGCGTTGGTCATGTTTGCCGTCTTCCACAAGCGCATCACTGCACATTTCAACGCTCGCAACCTGATCGTTGGCCTGAGTATGGGCGTGCTCATGTGGGCGGCCTATGCGTTGCAGACGGTCGGTCTGGCATATACTACGGCGGGCAAGAATGCTTTTTTGACGGGCACGTATTGCATCCTCGTGCCGTTCGCGAGCTATTTTCTGAGCGGAGAAAAACTCACCCGCTATAACCTGGGCGCGGCACTGCTGTGCTTGGCGGGCATTGGCTTGGTGGCGCTCGATAGCGTCGAGTTCAACATCGGTGACGTCATTACGCTGGCAGGCGCGGTCTTCTTCGCCATCCAGATGGCGGTGACCGCCAAGTACGGTCGCAAAATGGACATCAACGTTATCACGTTTTGGATGTTTGTGGGCAACGGCGTGCTGAGCCTGGTTTCGTCGCTGTTATTCGAGACCCAGGCGCCTCTGTCCGTGTGGACGCCGAACTTTATCGGTGTGATGGCGTTTCTCTCGGTGGGCTGCACATGCGTGGCTCTGCTCATCCAAAACGTCGGCCTGGCGCATGTCCCGGCTTCGACGGGCTCACTGCTCCTTTCGATGGAGTCGCCTTCGGGCGTGTTGTTTTCGGTGCTGCTGATGGGGGAGGCGCTCACCTCGCGCCTGCTCGCCGGCTTCGTGCTTATCTTCCTGTCGATTATCTTGAGTGAGACTCACTTCGATTTTTTGCGCAAAAAGCCGCGCCCGCAATTGTAAACAACTTGTTGCGCCGCCCTCCCGGGGCGGCATTTTTTATGCGTCGCCCTTAAAGTTGTACCTTGCACTTTATGCTATCAAAGTGCTTGCTGCAAAAACGTTACTGGAGGGCATCTATGGCACCAGCTTTGTCCGATTTTCAACCGCAACCAGCGCCCAAGGCTACCGCAGCGGCGCAGGCCGCTATCGGTGACGGTCTTGTTGCAGAAGCTCAGACTTTTGCAGACGAGCTTGCTGTGTGGCGACACGATCTACACCAGATGCCCGAGCTGGGTAACAACCTTCCGCAGACGTCCGCCTTTATCCAGGCGCGTCTGGACGAGATGGATATTCCCTATGCCGTGCTTGTCGACGGCTCCTGTGTCGTTGGCCTTATCGGTGCCGGCGCGGCAGCTGCTGCTCGGGGTAACGGTACGTGCACGGACAAGCAGGCCGGTACGGTTATCATGCTCCGCGGCGACATGGATGCCCTTCCCGTTGCCGAGGAATCCGGCGAGCCCTTTGCATCCACCAATGGCTGCATGCATGCTTGCGGTCACGATATGCACGCGACGGCGCTGCTTGGTGCGGCTCGTATGCTCAAGGCCCGCGAGTCCGAGCTTCTCGACGCCAACGCCACGGTTAAGTTGCTGTTCCAGCCGGGCGAGGAAACCTTTGAGGGTGCCCGTGCTGCCATCGTCGACGGTTTGCTGCAGAGCCCACGCCCCCAGGCCGCCTTTGCCATGCATGTCAATAGCCAGTCGCCGCTTGGCCTGGTGCTCTACGGCAGCCCGGCGCTCTCGGGCGTGTACGGTTTTCGCGTCACGCTTCAGGGCAAGGGCGGCCATGGCTCGAGCCCCGAGATCTGCATCGACCCCATCACGGCCGGCGTCCATGTGCATCTGGCGCTTCAGGAGCTCATCTCCCGCGAGGTGCCGGCGGCCAAGGAGGTCGCGCTTACCGTTGGCAAGTTCGCCGGCGGTCAGGCCGCAAATGTCATCCCCGACACTTGTGTGCTCGAGGGAACGCTGCGTGGCTTCGACGTCAAGCTCATGGAGCACCTCAAGACCCGCATCGCGGAGGTCGTCAAAGGCGTTGCCACGACCTATCGTACGCCGGCGACTATCGAGACGCTCTCGGATGTTCCACCGCTGGTACTCGATGACAATATGACCCAGGCTTCACTTGGCTATGTGGGTGCGACACTGCCCAAGGCCACCTTCCTGCCGCTGTTCCACGCCATGGCGAGTGAGGACTTCGCGTTGATCTCGAGTGAGATCCCGAGTGCGTACTTTACCGTGGGCGCTGCCGTGACTGATACGGACGAGCATTTTGCTCAGCATCATCCCAAGGCACGTTTTAGCGATGCCGAGCTTCCCCTTGGCGCCGCGGCTTATGCGGCAGTCGCTTTGGGCTACATCGCCGACCACCGGTAGCACCCAATCTTGCTACTCGTTTGTTTAAAAAGGAGCAGTATGTCCCAGCAGCGTAAGTTCTTCCCCGGCTGGCTCGTGGTGGCTTCCGGCTTTGTCATCATGGCCACGTGCTACACGATTTTCGTTAACTGCATGAGCCTGTTTCAGCCGCTCGTCGTCAGCGACCTGGGCATCACGCTTGCGCAGTACAACATCTCCAACGCCATCTCCACCGTGGTGAGCGTTATCGGCTCACTTGTGATCGGTCATGTTGCCGATAAAGTAAGCGGTCGCGTTTTGGGCTCCCTCACTGTAATCGCCACCTCTGCCGTTCTTGCCGGCATGAGCCTTGTCGGTGAACTGTGGCAGGTCTACGTGCTCTTTTCTGTTTGCCCCGTTCTGTTTGTGGCCGCCCTGGAAGCCGAATAGATGCTCGTACCATCATTCGGTTTCCAAGGCGGTCACGGGCCTACGAAATGATCCGCTTTCCTCCGTCCCCAACAGATCACGTGATCCGAAGGGGACGGAGGAAAGCGGATCGCAAACAGCGGCGGTGCGTCAGGCCGAACGAGTCCCCATACCCTCGTTCGGTCAGACGCACCGCCGCTGTTTGTGTTTGTGCCGTATAATGTCCACTACCTATGACGCGATACAAAAGAAAGGTGTTTGCCCATGCAGGCACAGAAGGCGGAGGGAACCCGCGACCTTATCGGCGCCGAGATGCGCGCCTGGCAAAAGATGCAGCAGATTGCTGCCGGCGTGTTCGAGCCGTTTGGCTTTAAGCCCATCGAGACGCCCGCGATCGAGCAGGTTGACGTGTTTGTCCACGGTATCGGCCAGTCGACCGACGTCGTGCGCAAGGAGATGTTCCGCGTGTTTAGCGGCGCCAACCTGGAGCGCGTCTTTACCGAGGGCACCGACACCAAGCTTAAGCCCAAGCAGCGCCTGGCCCTTCGTCCCGAGGGCACGGCCGGTGTGGTGCGCGCCGTCGTGGAGAACAACCTAGTGCCCCAGGGCTCCACGCCGTTTAAGGCGTACTATGCCGAGGCCATGTTCCGTGGCGAGCGTCCCCAGAAGGGTCGCCTGCGCCAGTTTCACCAGGTGGGCATCGAGTGGCTCGGCGCTCCCGATCCGGCGGCAGACGCCGAGTGCATCATCATGCTCATGGAGTTCTACAAGCGCCTGGGCTTCGATCTTTCCAAGCTCCGTCTGCTCATTAACTCGATGGGCGATGCGCAGTGCCGTCCGGCCTATCGCGAGCAGGTTAAGCAGTTCATTCTCGACCACGCCGACGAGATGTGCGACGAGTGCCGCGAGCGCGCCGAGCTCAACCCGCTGCGCGCCTTCGACTGCAAGAACGACCATTGCCGCGAGATCATGGCCAACGCTCCGCTGATGGGCGACAACCTGTGCGACGAGTGCCGCGAGCACTACGAGCAAGTCAAGCGCTATCTGGATGCCGCCGGTATCGAGTATGTCGAGGATCCCACCTTGGTGCGCGGCCTGGACTACTACACCCGTACTGTCTTTGAGGTCGAGGCCCCTGGCGCCGGCGTCGGCTCCATCGGCGGCGGCGGCCGCTACGACGGCCTGGTCGAGCTCGAGGGTGGCAAGCCCACGGCAGGCGTCGGCTTTGCCGTCGGTTTTGAGCGCGCCCTGCTGGCCCTGCAGGCCTTTGGCAGCGATCTGGGTGCCGAGGAGGCCCCGTGCGTCTATGTCGCCAACGCAGGCAAGGAGCTGCGCCAGAACGTCTTTGCCATTACGCAGGAGCTTCGCGCCGCAGGTATCGTGACCGAGGCCGACTATCAGGGTCGTTCGCTCAAGGCCCAGTTTAAGCAAGCCGATAAGGTAGGCGCCAAGCTCATCTTGGTCCTGGGTGGCGACGAGCTTGCCGCCGGCAAGGTCAAAGTGCGCGACATGCAGAGCCATGACGAGGTGCTCGCCGATCTGGACAACGTCGTCGAGGCGGTTCGCGAGCGCCTGTAGCGCATCTTTTTGAGCTTCGGGCCTGCTAACGTGCCCTGCTCATGGAGAGCGATTGTTACGGGGGTGTTTCGCTTTTATGCGGAATGCCCCCGTTTACGTATGCCGCCCACCGAGAAATACGACCATTTAGGGCAAAAACCTTTGCAATGCAGAAAATACTTTTGTGTGGTAAAGCGCAATCAGTGTCGAAAGTATTTCTCAAGCGCCTATAATGAATACCGCATGTTACGTGCATAGAAGGAGGAATGGGAGGAAACGTGGCTGAGAACCTAAGCAACCAGTCTGTACCCGAAGCCGCGGCGCGCGTCGCTGCCGTGGTCAACCGCCTCGTTAACCGAATCGGCTCGAATGCCGAGTCCAGGGAGCGTCTCGCCGAGATCGAGATCCCCGAGGAGCTGCGCGACAATCTGGCGCTGTTCTTGCGCCTGGAGCGCCGTGTGCTTAGCGAGTATGATCCCGAGATCGCGGACCTGTTCGACAAGATTTTGACAGCCGAGATTGTGGTCAATGCCGGCAACCCCGGTACCTGCGCTGCCGACGAAGCCGTCGACGAGCAGGGCGTGCCCACCGCCGACGAGCCCACTGCCGTGGCATTTCGTGAGGTCGTCGATTTGATCGACAGCCTGCCGCTCGATAAGCAGCAGGTCATCGTTCGCGCCTTTACGAGCTTTTTCCATCTGGCAAACCTGTCGGAGGAGAACTACCGTGTGGCGCAGCTGCGCGAGCGCGAGGCCGGTGCGTCGACCGATACCGAGGTCGATCCTGCCAACGAGCTTACCGTTGCCTATCACCAGCTGGTGAATGAGCTGGGTGTCGAGGGTGCCAACGAGCTGCTCGACAAGCTCGAGTTCCACCCTGTCTTTACCGCACATCCCACCGAGGCCCGTCGTAAGGCCGTCGAGGGCAAGATCCGCCGTATCTCCAACCTGCTGGAGGAGCGTCCGCGTCTGGGCGGCTCCGACCTGGTGGAGAACGAGCGCCATATGCTGCAGGAGATCGACGCCCTGGTGCGTACGAGTCCCATCGCGCTCAAGAAGCCCACGCCGGTCGAGGAAGCCGATACCATCATCGACATCTTCGATAACACGCTGTTCGACGTTATCCCCGTTATCTATCGTCGTTTTGACGATTGGGTGCTGGGCGACAAGGCCGGTACTGTGCCGCCGCTGTGCCCGGCGTTCTTCCATCCCGGCAGCTGGATCGGTTCCGACCGCGACGGTAACCCCAACGTCACCGCCAAGGTGAGCCGTGAGGTCGCCGCCAAGTACTTTACGCACATGGTGCTCAAGCTCGAGGACAAGTGCCGCCACATCGGCCGCAACCTCACGCTCGAGGCTACCTACAGCAAGCCGTCGGCCGAGCTCATTAACCTGTGGAACCATCAGGTCGAGATGAGCCCTCGTTACACGGCCCGCGCCGAGCTGATCTCCGAGCACGAGCCGCATCGCGCCGTCATGCTCGTCATGGCCGACCGCCTGAACGCCACCGTCCGTCGTATCACCGACACCATGTACCACAGCGCCGACGAGTTCCTGGATGACCTGCGCGTCGTCCAGCGTTCGCTGGCCGCCTGCGGTGCCGTCCGTGCTGCCTACGGCCCGGTCCAAACCATCATCTGGCAGGTCGAGTCCTTCGGCTTCCATATGGTCGAGATGGAGTTCCGTCAGCACTCCGTGGTGCATGCCCGCGCCCTTAAGGATATCCACGAGAACGGTATCCATGGCGACCTGCAGCCCATGACGCGCGAGGTCATCGATACCTTCCGCGCTATCGGCTCCATCCAAAAGCGCTACGGCAAGAAGATGGCGCACCGCTACATCATCTCGTTTACCAAGAGCGCCCAGCATGTGGCCGACGTCTTTGAGCTTGCCCACCTGTCCTTTGCACACGAGGAGGATGTCCCCGAGCTCGACGTGATCCCGCTGTTCGAGCAGCTCGAGGACCTCGAGGGCTGCGTCGACGTGCTCGATCAGATGCTTACGCTGCCTGTGGTGCAAAAGCGCCTTGCCCAGACCAACCGCCGCATGGAGGTCATGCTGGGCTATTCCGACTCCTCCAAGGATGCCGGTCCTACCACGGCCATGCTCGCGCTGCACTCCGCGCAGGAGCGCATTGCCAAGTGGGCCGAGAAGAACGATATCGACCTGGTGCTCATGCACGGTCGCGGCGGTGCCGTGGGCCGTGGCGGCGGCCCGGCCAACAAGGCCGTGCTGGCGCAGCCCAAGGGTTCGGTCAACTGCTTCTTTAAGCTCACCGAGCAGGGCGAGGTCATCTTTGCCCGTTACGGCAACCGCACGCTGGCTCAGCGCCATGTTGAGTCCGTTGCCGCCGCAACGCTTTTGCAGTCGGCCCCGAGTGTCGAGAAAACCAACACCGAGACCACGCAGAAGTTCTGGGATATGGCCGAGAAGCTTAACGCCGCAAGCCACGAGCGCTATCTGGACCTGCTGAACACCGAGGACTTTACACCGTGGTTCTCGACCGTGACGCCGCTGACCGAGGTCGGTCTGCTGCCGATTGGCTCGCGTCCCGCCAAGCGCGGCTTGGGCGCCAAGTCGCTCGACGACCTGCGTACCATTCCGTGGATCTTCAGCTGGAGCCAGGCGCGCATTAACCTGGCCGCTTGGTACGGCCTGGGCACCGCCTGCGAGCAGCTGGGCGACCTTGACCAGCTCAAGGCTGCCTACCAGGAGTGGCCGTTCTTCCGCACCTTTATCGACAATATTGAGATGTCGATCGCCAAGACCGATCAGCGCATCGCCAAGATGTATCTGCACCTGGGCGACCGCGAGGATCTGTCCGAGAAGGTCTTTACCGAGATGCAGCTCACCCGTAAGTGGGTCCTTGCCATCGTCGGTGACGAATGGCCGCTGCAGCGTCGTCGCGTGCTCGGCTGCGCCGTTCGCGTGCGTAACCCCTATGTCGACGCCCTGTCCATCGCCCAGGTCCGCGCCCTTCGCGAGGTGCGTATGAACCAGGACGAGATGGCCGAGGAGAAGAAGGCCGAGTACATGAGCCTGATTCTTTCGACTGTGACCGGCGTCTCGGCAGGATTGCAAAACACGGGGTAATCGATAGCCCTGTGGCTCTCACCGGGACCCGACGGGTTTCCCTCTGAATGCGTCCTCGCACTTGAAGCCCCCTTATCCTGCTCCTTCGGAGCTGCGGATAAGGGGGCTTCGTGCTGCGGAATGCATTCAGAGGGAAACCCATCGGGTCCCTTCGCCCTCGGTCTTCAGGGATTAAAGCTGAAGGGAATAAGGCGCGCTTCGCGCACTTTGGATTGGGTCTGTCCCGGCGGCGCGTTTGGCGCTTCGCGCCTCGCGTCTTATCGATCGGGATTGAGATGCATGTGGTGCTTCGCGCCTTACAGCTGTGACTGCCGCGGTCCCGTTTGGGGTCGCGGTCGTTTTGTTGTGGGTCAAATATGAACGTTGTGTTAATGAGTCGGTGGACGGTGGTGTTTTTCGGTGAGCGGCGTATCCTTCCAACGGTTTATCTAGTGTGTCAGTTGAAAGGAAGAGGGCGCTCGTCGTTGTTTGAATGTGAACTGCCGTTTGACCACAAGACGCTGCATCTGGAGCTCGAGGATAAGAACTTCGCGGGTGTGATGGAAGGTCATCAGAACGAGTTTAAGACTACAAAATCGCAGGAAGAGCTGGTGGAGGAGTCACTTGTCAACCCTTATGGCTCGCCTTCGCTCGAGGAGCTTTGCGCTGGCAAGAAGGATATTGTCATTATTAGCTCCGACCATACGCGCCCCGTTCCCTCGCGTGTGACGATGCCTATTCTGCTGCATCACATCCATTCCGCTGCGCCCGAGGCTCGCGTGCGTATTTTGGTTGCTACGGGTATGCATCGTCCGTCGACGCACGAGGAGCTCGTCAACAAGTACGGCGAGGAAATTGTTGCCAACGAGGAAATCGTTATGCACGTCGCGACTGACGACAGCATGATGAAAAAGATCGGCACCCTGCCTTCTGGTGGCGAGTGCATCATCAATAAGATTGCCGTCGATTGCGATCTGCTGCTTGCCGAGGGCTTTATTGAGCCGCACTTCTTTGCTGGTTTCTCCGGCAGCCGCAAGTCCGTCCTGCCTGGCATCGCCAGCTACAAGACCATCATGTACAACCACAACGGCCAGTTTGTGAACGATTCCCATTCGCGTGCCGGCAACCTGTGCCATAACCACGTGAGCGAGGACATGTTTGCCGCTGCCGAGATGGCTCACCTTGCCTTTGTGCTTAACGTGGTGCTCAACGGCAAGCACGAGGTCATTGGCTCCTTCGCCGGCGACATCCACAAGGCACACGAGGCTGGCTGCGAGTTCGTAAAGAGCCTTGCCGGCGTTGAGCCCGTCGAGTGCGAGATTGCCATCACCACCAACGGCGGCTACCCGCTCGACCAGAACATCTACCAGGCCGTGAAGGGCATGTGCGCTGCCGAGGCCACGCTTCCCGAGGGCGGTGTGATTATCGACGTTGCCGGTTGTGCCGACGGTCACGGTGGCGAGGGCTTCTATCACAACATCGCCGACAACGATCCGGCAGAGTTTGAGCGTGCCTGCATCGATCGTCCAAAGGACGAGACCCTGCCCGATCAGTGGACGAGCCAGATTTTCGCCCGCATCCTGGCACATCACCCTGTGATCATGGTTACCGACCTGTGCGATCACCAGATGATTAAGGATATGCACATGACGCCGGTCAACACCCTCGAGGAGGCGCTCAAGCTCGCCTTTGAGATGAAGGGTGCCGATGCCAAGGTGGCCGTCATTCCCGATGGCCTGGGCGTTGTCGTCGCTCAGCACTAGCGCGCGGCCTAAACGAATCGTTTATAACCGACAAGAAAGATAAGGTTTTATG
Source organism: Collinsella sp. (assembly GCA_019424985.1). Classification (GTDB taxonomy): domain Bacteria; phylum Actinomycetota; class Coriobacteriia; order Coriobacteriales; family Coriobacteriaceae; genus Collinsella. The sequence goes on from JAHYYM010000011.1 coordinate 124,665, forward strand.
CTTACCAAACTCCTCTGCGAATTCGGCGCAACGGCCCTCATGATCATCTTTGGCGTGGGCGTACACTGCGATACCGTGCTTAAGGGCACCAAGTATCAGGGCTCCGGCCACATGTTTGCCATCACCACTTGGTCTTTTGGCATCTCGGTCTGCCTGTTTGTCTTTGGTGGCGCCGTGTGCATGAACCCGGCCATGGTGCTTGCCCAGTGCATCGTCGGTCTGGTGCCGTGGGGCAACTGCATCCCCTTCATGCTTGCCGATATGCTCGGCGGCTTTGTGGGTGCCGTTATCGCTTGGTTTATGTATGCCGATGAGTTCAAGGCTTCCGAAGGCGTCGTCGATCCCATTGCTCAGCGCAACATCTTCTCGACCAACCCCACCACCGAGGGCACGAACTATGCCCGCAACTTCTTCTGCGAGGCTATCTGCACCTTCGTGTTCATCAGCGCCATCCTTGCTGCTGCTAGCCGTGCTGGTGAGAACGTTCTGTTGCTCGCCATCTGCGTCGGTCTGATTGTCTGGGCCGTTGGCATGGGCATGGGCGGCATCACCGGCTTCGCCATGAACCAGGCACGTGACCTTGGTCCTCGCATGGCCTATCAGGTGTTGCCGATTAAGAACAAGGCTGACAACAACTGGAAGTACGGCCTGCTCGTTCCTGGCATCGCTCCGTTTGTCGGTGCTATTGTGGCCGCGCTGTTTGTGCATGGCTTCTTGGGCATGTTCTAGTCGAAGGCTACATAGTTGTCCGCTGGCCGCATGGGGTAACTTCCCAGCGCGTCCTCGGACATGCAAAAAGGCTCGCTGTGCACTTCGTGCGGCGAGCCTTTTTGCGTCCTGCGGAATGCGCTGGGAAGTTACCCCATGCGGCCAGCTGCGGGATCTTTGCTGCGCTCGAGCAAGCAACCCAACATATATCTGTATTTGGATGGGAGGGGCTTGTTGCTGATAGGGGCGTTGAACTGTTGTTGACACTTTGGGATGCGTGGCGCTCTGGGTTGGGGTGATGCTTTGGGATGAGCTTCTTACTTAGCCGAAGAGGGGCTGTATGGCTGAGAGGTAGTCTTTGGCTACGTTGGATTTGTTGGCTTTGAAGTTGTGCCAGGCCCACCATTGGACCATTCCTACGAAGCTTGAGGCTATGTGGTGTAGTAGGAAGCTTCGGTCCATGGTAGCGGCGGGGCCGTTTGGGTCGGTAGGGACGGTTTCGGTTGCTCGTGACATGATGGTCTTGCGTAAGCAGTCGGCGAAGACGCGTGAGCCGGCGCCGGCTACCAGCGCTCGGACGCCCTGGCGACGCTCCCAGAGGTTGTTGAGGATATGCTCGACCTGCACGAGTGGGTCGTCGAGCGGTGTGCCATCGTCATCGAGGACGTGGGTGCAGATGTCGCTCACGAGCTCGGACAATAGGTCGTCTTTGCTCTTAAAGAGGCCGTAGAATGTTGCGCGGCCTACGTGAGCGCGCGCGATGATGTCGCCGACGGTGATCTTGCCGTAGTCCTCTTCGCGCAGCAGCTCGGAGAACGCCGCAACGATGGCAGCGCGGCTTTTTGCCTTGCGGGCATCCATGACTATGCGTCCGCGTGAACGAGCAGGCAGCGAAGCGTACCGGAGCAACCCTCGTAGGGGCGCTTACCGGCGCCGTAGCCGACGGCCTCGATGCGGTAGCGGGCCGGCAGGTGCTCGGACGTGCGCAGTGCGGCGACGATGGCGGCGCCCGTGGGCGTCACGAGCTCGCCGGCGACCGGTGCGGGCGTGAGGGCGATATTGCCTGCTTGGCATAGGTTGACGACGGCGGGCACCGGGATGGGCATAAGGCCGTGGGCACAGTGGATGGTGCCGTGACCCTCGGAGAGCGACTCGACCACGATGTCCTCAATACCAAGGTCGTCGAGGCAGATGGCGACAGAGCAGACGTCGACAATGGAGTCGACGGCGCCCACCTCGTGAAACAGGACGGTGTCGGGCGTTTTGCCGTGAGCCTTTGCCTCGGCATCAGCGAGTACAGAAAAAATGGCGAGGGCACGACGCTTGGCACCATCGCTTAGCCGTGAGCCATCGATGATGGCGGTGACGTCTGCCAAAGAGCGGTGGTGATGGTGGTGGGCGTGATGATGGCCATCGTGGTCATGGCCGTGGGCCTCATGGTCATGCTCGTGGCAGTGCTCGTGTTCGTGCTCGCCATGATCATGGTGGTGGTGCTCATGCTCATGTGTGTGCTCGGTGCCCGCTTCGTTGCCGTAGAGCCAGGCCATGTCGTGGTCGTGGTTCTCGAGCTCCTCTGCCAGCTGAACATCAAAGTCGCAGGCGTCGATGCCATGCTTGTTTACGCGTGTAACGGCAATCTCAAAGCCGCCGACCGGCAGCGTGGCGAGCTGGTCGCGCAGATGCTCCTCGCTGGCGCCCAGGTCGAGCAGGGCCGCGACGGTCATGTCGCCGCTGATGCCCGAGGTGCCGTCGATGATAAGCGTGTGCTGATGGTTGGACATGAAATGCTCCTTAGCGGGCGCAGGACGTGCCGGCGCTCAGATGATTGATAAGACTTGCCTGGTAGGCGGCACCAAAGCCGTTGTCGATATTGACGACCGAGACGCCGCTGGCGCAGGAGTTGAGCATGGCGAGCAGCGCGGCCACGCCACCAAAGTTCGCGCCGTAGCCCACGCTGGTGGGAACGGCGATGACTGGGCAACTCACCAGGCCTCCGATGACGCTCGCCAGGGCGCCCTCCATGCCGGCGATGGCGATGACCACCTGTGCCTGGGCAAGTTCCTCGGCATGCGCAAGCAGGCGGTGCAGGCCGGCGACACCCACGTCGTAGAGGCGATCGACTTCGTTGCCGTAGAACTCGGCCGTCAACGCGGCTTCCTCGGCAACGGGCAGGTCGCTCGTGCCGGCGCAGGCGACGACGATGCGTCCGTTGCCGGTGGGGGAGGGCTTGCCGCCCGCGAGGGCGAGCTGGGCGTCCGGGACATATCCCAGGTCGATGCCGTTGCCGAGGAGCTCCGAGGTGCGGGCGGCCTTTTTGGCGTCCAGGCGTGTGACCAGGATGCGCTCCTGGCCGGCATCGCGCAGCGCTTCGATAATGGCGGCAATTTGCTCGGCGGTTTTACCGGCGCCGTAGACAACTTCGCCGGCTCCCTGGCGCACCCCGCGCGAAAGGTCGAGCTGCGCAAAGCCCAAATCGGCGGTCGGAGCCGTCTGGATGCGCGTGAGGGCGTCGGCAGGGGTGACTGCTCCGCCGGCAACATCGCTCAGCAGCTGCTCTAGATCTCGCTTATCCATATATGTTCCCTTCGACGGCGCAAAGTTTAGCACTCAAAGGGTATGTTTCCGAACACTAAGACAGAATTGTTCGGAAACTATAGGACAGACTGATTCAATTGCTAGACGGATTGGCTAGTCGCGCAGGATGATGTCCATGGCGAGCATCAGATTGCGCTCGTCGATGGCAAACGGGGCGGCCTCGCGCGTCTTGGGCTTGGCACAAAACGCGATGCCCGTACCCGCGGCCTGAATCATGGGGATGTCGTTGGCGCCGTCACCGATCGCGACGGTGTGGGCCATGTCGACGCCGCACTCAACCGCCCAATCCAGCAGCTGGATGAGCTTGGACTCCTTGGTCACAATGTCTGCCGCCAGCTTGCCGGTGAGCTGGCCGTCCACGACCTCCAGACGATTGGCCAGGCAAAAGTCGATGCCCGCGGCGGCCACGATCTTATCGGCGACCTCGTGGAAGCCGCCACTCACGACGCCGACCTTCCAGCCCTTGCTATGCGCCGAGCGCACAAGCTCCAGCGCGCCGGGGGTAAAGGTCACGCGCTCAAAGGTGCGCTCGAACACGCTCTCGTCCAAGCCGGCAAGCAGCCCCACGCGCTCCTCGAGCGCCTGCTTAAAGTCCAGTTCGCCGCGCATGGCGCGTTCGGTGATCTGCGCTACTTGCTCGCCCACGCCGGCCTCCTCGCCCAACAGGTCGATGACCTCTTGGTTGATGAGTGTGGAGTCGATATCCATAACGATGAGGCGTGCAGTCATGGCGGGCCTTTCCGAGTGCAGTTGTATTGGGGCACATTGTCGCACGTGGCACGCCTTGGCGACGGCCGCGGTGCACCAATTGTTTCGTCTCCGTCAAGTCTTTGGGCATGAGCTACTTTTCCGCGGCACATCGACACAGGTGCGATAAGATAGAACGCCATGTCTGGCTGCGCGGTTTACGCAGGCTGGGCAAATCTGTACGACGCCGCCCGGAACGACACGGGGCGGCACAGATCCATAAAGGAGGATCACTGGTATGAGCCAGACCCGTCCCATCGACGAGCATTCCATGCACACCCGTACCTGCGGCGAGCTTCGCCGCGAGAACGTGGGCGAAGAGGTCACCCTCACCGGTTGGGTGAGCCGTCGCCGCGACCACGGTGGCCTTATTTTCTGCGACCTTCGCGACCGTGAGGGCATCACGCAGCTCACCTTCGACCCCGAGCACTCCGACGGCGATGCTTTTAAGATCGCCGAGACCATGCGTCCCGAGTGGCCCATCAAGATCCACGGCGTCGTGCGCGCTCGTGGCGAGGAGACCACCAACACCAAGCTCGCGACCGGCGAGATCGAGGTCCTGACCGACCATGCCGAGGTGCTCAACACGTCCGTCACCCCGCCGTTCCAAATCGAGGACGGCATCGAGACCAGCGAGGACACCCGCCTGCGCTATCGCTATCTGGACCTTCGTCGTCCCGAGATGATGGCCAACCTCAAGCTGCGCTCCGACTTTACCTTTGCCATTCGCGAGGCGCTGCACAACCGTGAGTTCATGGAGGTCGAGACGCCCTCCCTGTTCAAGTCTACGCCCGAGGGCGCCCGCGACTTCATCGTCCCCAGCCGCATCCAGCCGGGCAACTTCTACGCTCTGCCGCAGTCTCCGCAGCTCCTGAAGCAGCTGCTCATGGTCGGTGGCGTTGAGCGCTACTACCAGGTTGCCAAGTGCTTCCGCGACGAGGACCTGCGCGCCGACCGTCAGCCCGAGTTCACCCAGGTCGATATCGAGATGTCCTTCGTGGACCAGAACGACGTTATGAGCGCGCTCGAAGAGGTTCTTGCCGATGCCTTCGGCCGCATGGGTGTCGAGATGCCCACGCCACTGCGTCGCATGAACTACTGGGAGGCCATGGACACCTATGGCTCCGACAAGCCCGATACCCGCTATGGCATGCACTTGGTCGACCTGACCGACATCTTCGCCAACTCCAAGTTCAAGGTCTTTGCGACTGCCGCGAACGAGGAGGGCTCTGTCGTCAAGGCCATCAACGCCAAGGGCGCCGGTGCCTGGGCACGTGCCAAGATCGATAAGCTCGCCGGCGTGGCCTCCACGTTTGGCGCCAAGGGCCTGGCCTGGATCGCTTTCCGCGAGGACGGCTCTATCAACAGCCCCATCGTCAAGTTCTTCTCGGACGAGGAGATGGCGGCTCTGCGCGAGCGCATGGACGTCGAGCCCGGCGACCTTGTGATGTTCGCCGCCGGCCCGCGCCTGCTCTCCGACGAGATCCTGGGCGGCATGCGTTCTCACATGGCCAACGCACTCGAGATCAAGCGCGAGGGCCACGACTTCCTGTGGGTCGTCAACTTCCCGCTGTTCCACTGGGATGAGGACCGCAAGGCCTATGCAGCCGAGCATCAGCCCTTCACCCTGCCGACCGAGACCGACATCGCCAAGATCGAGGCCGATCCGCTGGCAGCCGGTTCTTGCACCTACGACTTTGTCATGGACGGCTTTGAGGCCGGCGGCGGCGGTATGCGTATCCACAACGCCGAGATGCAGATGTCCATGCTCAAGCTCCTGGGCTTTACCGAGGAGCGTGCCGAGTCTCAGTTCGGCTTCCTCATGGAGGCTCTCAAGTTTGGTGCGCCCCCGATGGGCGGTTTCGCTCTGGGCCTGGACCGCGTGTGCATGCTGCTCACCGGCTCCGACTCCATCCGCGACGTCATGGCGTTCCCCAAGACGGCCAGCGGCTCCGACCTCATGTCGGGCGCCCCGAGTGCCGTTTCCGGCGCCCAGCTCAAGGACGTCAGCCTGCGCTTGATGTAGGCAAGCGGCTACCTATTGCCTGTAACGAGGGAAGGACGTGTGCCTTCCCTCGTTTTTTGTGGGACGGGGGTGCGCCGGTAACGTACAATAACTACCACGTGGCTGGGTTTGGCCGGCCAAATGTGCGATGCCGCGGGAGGGGACATGGTCGAGTTTACAAAGACGATTAAAGATCCGTTGGGACTACATGCCCGCCCGGTTGCGCTGCTCTATGACATCATTGCCAAGCATCGTAGCGACGTGTCAGTCAGTATCGGCGATCGCCACACCGACGGCCGCGACGTTATGGGCCTCATGGCCCTCTACGGTGAGTGCGGCGAGGATATCGTGTTCCGCGTTTCGGGCGTGGATGAGGCCTCCTGCGTCACATCGATCAGAAACCTCTCGCTCTAACCTCAACAATGTGACAAGGGGACAGGCCCCTTTGTTGCATAAATTGGTATGACAAGGCACCGCAAAGAGATGGTCTTTGCGGTGCCTCTTTTGTTTCGTATAGGAAACTTTTTCGAAAACTGAATGGGGACCCTTCCAAAAAAGTTAACCACGTGCTAGTTTACTAAAGCGAACATAGACGTGGCTAACTTTTGCCATGTCGATGTTGAGGACGAACCGATGTTAGGAGCTCACTCATGTCTTGCGGACCGCAGATGCCGGCTATGCCGCTTTCGATGGTAAAGGCGGGCGAAACCGTGCGCGTGTCTCGTGTAAAGGGCAATGAGGACATGAAGCACCACCTCAAGGACCTCGGCTTTGTCGAGGGCAGCGAGATCCACGTGGTGAGCTCGAGTGGCGCCAACATCATCGTCACGGTGCTGGGCGCACGCTTTGGCATCGATTCCAAGGTCGCCATGCATATCATGACCGTCGGTTAGTCCGCAGCATTCTGTAAAAACTGAAAGGGGGACAAGTAAATGAAGACGTTGGGTGACGTTAAGGTGGGCGAGAGCTCTACCATCGTCAAGCTTCACGGTGAGGGCGCGCTGCGCCGCCACCTCATGGACCTGGGGCTCATCAAGGGCACTTCGTTCAAGGTCGTAAAGGTTGCACCGCTCGGAGATCCGGTCGAGATCAACGTGCGCGGCTACGAGCTTTCCATCCGCAAGGAGGAGGCTGCCGTCGTCGAGGTCCAGTAAGGGCCGACGGCGAATATTTCTGCAGATAAAGTTAGGATTTTCTAACTTAAACTTGCAACGTTGAAGCACATTATCCAGCCCGCGCGGAGAAAGCAGCGCAGGCACACAAGGAAGAAGGATTGAATGGCGGATTCTCAGATCCATGTCGCGCTGGCGGGTAACCCCAACTGCGGCAAGACCACGCTTTTCAACCTGATCACCGGCGCCAACGGCTACGTTGGCAACTGGCCCGGTGTCACGGTTGAGAAAAAGGAAGCCAAGCTCCTGAGCGACAAGAACGTTACCATCACGGACCTCCCCGGCATCTACTCGCTTTCCCCCTATAGCCCCGAGGAGCAGTGCTCGCGCGATTACCTCATGAGCGGCGAGCCCGATGTCGTCGTCCAGGTGGTCGACGCCACCAACCTCGAGCGCAACCTGTACCTGGCACTTCAGGTCATCGAGACCGGTCTGCCCGTGGTCGTTGCCCTCAACATGGCCGACCTCGTGGAGAAGAACGGCGATAAGATCGACACGGACAAGCTTTCCAAGAAGCTCGGCTGCCCGGTCATGATGATCTCGGCCCTTAAGAACAAGGGTATCAATGAGCTGTTCGAGCAGGTCAAGAAGTCCGCTGCTTCCAAGGGCCAGGTGCCGGAGCACAAGTTCGATTCTTCTATCGAGGACGTTCTGACCCACATCGAGAACAACCTGCCGGCGAGCGTTCCCGCCAACAAGCGTCGCTACTACGCCGTCAAGCTGTTTGAGCGCGATGCGGACGCCTGCAAGCTCATCAACCTCACCAAGGAGAAGGCCGATCGCGTTGAGCAGCTGGTCGCCCAGTGCGAGCAGGATTGCGACGACGATGCCGAGTCCATCATCACCGGCGAGCGCTACGGCGTGATCGCCCACATCATTGACGAGTGCCTCACCAAGGCCCCTGCCAAGATGAGCACCTCCGAGAAGATCGACCGCGTGGTTACCAACCGCATCCTCGGTCTGCCGATCTTCGTCGTGATCATGTTCTGCGTGTACTACATCGCCGTTTCTACCCTCGGCGGCACGGTGACTGACTTCACCAACGACCAACTCTTCGGCACCGACGGCTGGTACGTGCTCGGTCAGGGTCGCGACGCCTATGACGCAGCTGTTGAGGCTGCGGGCGACAATGCCGACTCGGTCGACCCGGCACAGTACGGCCCCTATGTCCCGGGTATCACCACCGTGGTGCACGACGCCCTTGTGGCGGGTGGTACCGAGGACGGCGGCCTGGTCGATTCGCTGGTCTGCGACGGTATCGTCGGCGGCCTGGGCGCCATCTTCGGCTTTGTGCCGCAGATGTTCCTGCTGTTCGTGATGCTGTCCTTCCTGGAGGACTGCGGCTACATGGCCCGCGTCGCCTTCATCATGGACCGCGTGTTCCGCCGCTTCGGCCTGTCCGGTAAGTCCTTTATCCCCATGCTCGTGTCCTCGGGCTGCGGCGTCCCCGGCGTCATGGCTACCAAGACCATCGAGAACGAGAAGGACCGCCGTATGACGGTCATGACCACCACGTTTATTCCCTGTGGTGCCAAGCTGCCGATCATCGCTCTGCTCATGGGCTCCATCATCGGCGATTCTTCCACCACCGCCGCGTGGATCAGCCCGCTCTTCTACTTCCTGGGCGTCTTTGCCGTCATCGCCTCGGGCCTCATGCTCAAGAAGACCAAGCTCTTCGCCGGCCGCCCGACGCCGTTCGTTATGGAGCTTCCCGCCTACCACTTCCCGGCGATCCGCTCTTGGGCGCTGCACGTGTGGGAGCGCTGCTGGGCCTTTATCAAGAAGGCCGGCACGGTCATCTTCGCCTCTACCGTCGTGGTTTGGTTCCTCTCCAACTTTGGTAGCTACAACGGTTCCTTTGGCTTCCTGCCTGCGATGGACGGCATCCCCGAGGAGTTTATGGACTACTCCGTGCTTGCCATGCTGGGCAACCTGGTCGCTTGGATCTTTGCCCCGCTCGGCTTTAGCACCTGGCAGGCAACTGCGCTGACTGTCTCTGGCCTTGTCGCTAAGGAGAACGTCGTCGCCACCGCCGGCTCGCTGCTGTCCGTCGCCGACGCCGCCGAGACCGACCCGAGCCTGTGGACCGCGTTCGCCGGCATGTTCCCGACCATGGGTGCTTGCGTTGCCTTTGGTGCCTTCAACCTGCTGTGCGCTCCGTGCTTTGCCGCCATGGGCACTATCCGCAACCAGATGGATTCCGGCAAGTGGACCGCGATTGCCATCGGCTACGAGTGCGCCTTCGCTTGGGTCATCGGCCTGTTCATCAACCAGTTCTACAACCTGCTGGTCCTTGGGCAGTTTGGTATCTGGACGGTTGTGGCTATCGTGCTGCTGGTTGCGATGCTCTTCCAGATCTTCCGTCCCATGCCCAAGCACGCTTGGACCGACGAGGACGAGACCAACACTGCCTCCGCCGCAGTTTCCGCTTAAGTCCGAATAAGGATTAGCCCCTTTCCACGAGCCCGGGTGTCCCAGCGACACTCGGGCTTTTTGGTGGGGGAGATGTGACGTTTCCGCAGATAAAACCGACCAAAGTAAACCCGTCCCTTTTTGGTAGATGGAGAATGGGGTAAAGTAAGTGTTGGCTAACTAGAGGAGGCTTGCTATGGCACCTATCGATATTGTTGTACTGGCTGTTATCGGTATTGCGTTTGTCGCCGTGTGCGTACGCATCTACCGCAAGGGCACCTGCGCCGACTGTGCTCAGGGCGGCGTTTGCACGGGACATTGTTCCAACAAAAAGACCTGCGCCGCACTTAAGGGCGTGGACAAAATCGCCGAAGACCTGGGCCGCGGTATTCATTAGCCGACCGGCGTTTGGGCATGTTTGACTGCGGATACGGCGTTTGCTGATACGATAGGTACGTTAGCAACTGCCGCCGAGCGGCTCAAACGAAAGGAACCCTGTATGGAGTCCTGTGCCTACCCGATGCTCTTTAGCCCAATCAAGGTCGGTACGACCGAGGTCAAGAACCGCGTCTTTATGCCGCCGGTGTCCACCAACCTGGCCGATCATGGCTATGTGACTGACGACTTGGTCGATCATTACCGCGCCCGCGCCAAGGGCGGCGTGGGCCTCATCATTACCGAGGTCGTGACGGTCGAGCCCACCTATACCTATCTGCCGGGTGACATGTGCTGCTACGACGACACGTTTATCCCCGGCTGGGAAAAGCTCGCCGCAGCCGTCCACGAGTATGGCTGCAAGATCATGCCGCAGCTCTTCCACCCCGCCTACATGGCCTTTAACATCCCGGGCACGCCGCGCCTGATCGCTCCGTCCTTTGTGGGCCCGTCCTATGCCCGCGAGGCGCCGCGTCCCATCACGGTCGATGAGATTCACGAGCTCACGCATCAGTTTGGCGACGCTGCCGTGCGTATGCAGAAGGCCGGTGTCGATGGCGTCGAGGTCCATGCGGCGCACGCCCACGGCATGCTCGGCGGCTTTTTGACCCCGCTCTATAACAAGCGTACCGACGAGTACGGCGGCTCGCTCGACGCCCGCATGCGCTTCTTGCTCGAGGTCATTGCCGAGATTCGCGAGCGCTGCGGCAAGGACTTTATCATCGACGTCCGCATCTCGGGCGACGAGTACACCGATGGCGGTCTGACCCTCAACGACATGATCTACGTCTCGCGTCGCCTGGAGAAGGCCGGCGTCGACATGATTCACGTGTCGGGCGGCACCACCATCAAGCGCGGCTCCGCCATTCCCGCCGCCGGTACGCAGCAGGCTTCGCATGCCGCCTGCTCGCGTGAGATCAAGAAGCATGTGAACATTCCCGTCGCCACGGTCGGCCGCATCAATGAGGCATGGATTGCCGAGGAGCTGATCGAGGACGGCGCTGCCGACATCTGCATGATGGGCCGCGCCAATCTGTGCGATGCCGAGTTCTGCAACAAGGCCGCTGCCGGCAACGCCGACGACATCCGCCCCTGCATCGGTTGCCTGCGCTGCCTGAACGGCATCATGTTTGGCAAGCGCATCTCCTGCACCGTCAACCCGGACGTGGAGCGCGACGAGGCCGGCTATGAGCCTGCTGCCGAGGCCAAGAACGTGCTCGTTGTGGGCGCTGGTCCCGCGGGCATGGAGGCAGCCTACATTGCCGCCAAGCGCGGTCATAACGTGGTGCTTGTGGACAAGCAGGACGAGCCGGGCGGCGAGATGCGCATCGCAGCCGTTCCGCCGGCAAAGCAGGAACTCACCCGCGTGATTAAGTATCAGTACCGTCGCCTGGCCGAGGCGGGCGTCACGTGCGTCTTTGGCACCGAGCTTACTGCCGAGGACATTCAGCGCGACTACGCGGGTTGCGAGGTTGTCCTGGCTTATGGCGCCGAGCCCATCGCTCCGGCCTTCATGCAGGGCTTTAAGCAGGTTATGACGGCTGACGACCTGCTGGGCGGCAAGGCTTTCCCGGGCAAGAAGATCGTCATCGTGGGCGGCGGCACCGTCGGTTGCGAGACGGCCGATTACCTGGCCCCGCTGGTTAACGACCTGTCGCCGGCCAATCGCGACGTCACCGTCATCGAGATGACCAAGACGCTCGCCGCCAACGAGGGCGGTGCCGGCCGCGCGGTGCTCATCACGCGCATGCTCTCCAAGGGCGTTCACGTGCTGACCGAGGCCAAGGTGACCGAGATCACCGAGGACACCATCAGTTACGAGAAGGACGGCGAGGTCCACACCATCACCGGTGCCGATACGCTGGTGCTTGCCATGGGCTATCGTCCCAATACCAAGCTGGCCGACGACTTGGCTGCAGCCGGTGTTGCCACCCACGTGCTGGGCGATGCCAACAAGTGCGGCAACATCCGCGATGCCATCGGCGATGGCTACAAGGTTGCCTGCGAGCTCTAGTCAACCCCTTGTTGCGTGGGGACAGGTTACTTTGCACCAACTTGGCGCATGTAAACCTGGCCCCATTGCACCAGTCGATAGCAAAACACGGCGGCCGTCCCGTTTTGGGGCGGCCGCCGCTCGCGTTTTATCAAAGAAAGATCATTGTCGAGCCTTAAATGCCTTTTGTCTGTGTGCCTTTCACAATCATGTTGCGGTTATACACCAGGTGCAGATACATCGCGTCATGCGCGGCGGTGGGATTGCGCGAGGCGATGGCGTCGGCCACATCGCGGTGCGTGCGGATAGTTTCCTCGACGAGCTTTTTGCCGGTCACGTCGATAAAGAGGGGGACGGATGCCTTGAGCACGCCCATCAGGCGGGGAACGACGAGGTTTCCGCCATCCCATGGCGGCTACATGGAGTAGCGCCCGTGCGCATCGATTCCCTCTCATAGATGTGCGGCACAAAGAGCCCCGAGTTCATACGAGCTCGGGGCCTTTTTCGTCTGGATTGGGGACGCATAGCCGGACGAAAGCGTGTTGCGTTTGGCGTAAAACCATACGAAAGTGCAATTTGCGTCTTATTTCCGAACGTAAAACAGACGAAAACCGTTTACGTCTGCTTTAAATCCGTATGAAAACGGTTTTCGTCTTGCAGGGCAGTTGCCGTTTCTACAGTTCAACTTCCAGTTCGGCTTTGTGTTCGTAGAGGTAGTCGCGCATGTAGGGGATGGCAAATGAGACCTTGCCGTACGAAGGAGCCTCGATAATCGATTCTCTTAACAGGCGGCTGCGGACGGAGCTCACCTGTTGAGGCGTTTTGTTTAGGGCATCGGCAACCATGCTGGTCGAGCTCGTCTGCCCCAAAGACGCCATGCTCAGCAGATAAGCGATGCACGTGGGCGGAATGCGCTGCAGCGCGGGCTCAATCACCATGGCGCAGAAGCGTTCGCGTGCCGTTGCAATGCCACGCTCGGCTTCTTCTTCTCCAATAATCGCTGTATGTGCGCGTCTTGCCAACTGCCATGCGTAGTATCCAACGAGTTGGATCATGAAAGGATAGCCTTGCGTTGCCTCGGCAAGTTGGCCGGCAATACCTGGCTGCAACTCCATGCCAGACGCTTCAATGGTTTCCTCGAGGGAGTACGACACTTCGGTTACTGCCACAGCCTTCAGATCAAAGGGGAGGGCACGGCGCAAAAACGTAAGTGTCTTTCCGTTGATGATGCTTTCAATCATCGAAGGCAGCCCAGCAAAAACAAAGGCGATATCAAGGTCTTCGCCGATAACCTGCTGAATCGCAATGGAGAGCGTTCGGACCTCATCGAGCTCTGCGTCTTGAACCTCGTCGAGAGTGATGAGCAGGCCATTTCCATTCTTGGATATTGTCTGTCTCATGGCGTCGCGTAGCGATGGGCCGATTCGCTCAATGTCTATGCTGCCGATGGATATGCCAGCTACGGTGGGCTCAAATCTGGCGTGTTTGGCCTGGAATTTGGGCTGCAGCTGTTCGAGAATGCGCTGGCAAAGTCCCTCGGTTGCGACCTCTTTTATGACCGTCCAGCCACGGCTTTGCGCCAAACGTGAGCACTCGTCAAGGAGGACCGTCTTGCCCGTTCCACGGACGCCGGCTATGCGCATTAGGCGCCCCGGGGCACCAGGCCCGTTGACGAGGCCCTCATTGAATTCTTCGAGCACATCTTCGCGGCCGATAATCGTGGGAGGTGTTTTACCTGCTGTGGGCTTAAAAGGGTTTGTTTGCATGTGAGCCACCTTTGCTCAAGATATAGCAAGATATAGCAAAGTATAGCAAGATATAGCAAAGTAAGCGCTACTCGCGGGTTTTGCGGTGGTGCTATTTTCCAAATGCCGCGCGGATAAAGCGTTGGGCGAACAGCTTGTTGGCAACTCACGAGGGCTCGGGGTGCCAATTTGGGGTGCAGTAGTGCTGCGCCACGAAAAGAGCCTATCTACTACGTTTAAGCCGCAGGGGTCAACCATAGTCGACTTTTTCGAAAATCGACAAGCTGTCTACCTGCGGTTTTGTTTTCACGGTTTTCGGTATGGCCGAGGCTATCCGTGTTAACGTAGTAGATGGGCCACTTTTGTGGCAAGGGGGCCGATCTGCGGGCCAGGGTAGCTAAAAGAGCCCCGTCCCAAAAAGACTGATTGGGGGCTGGGGCGTGTCGATGCGATAGTATTGCATGGTGGTATTCGACTAACCGAGGGTTTATCCGAGGGCTTTATGGAACAGCACCAGCATTATCAGAGCCTGCAAGATCAGGCATACAACGCACTGCGCTCCAAGATCATCTATGCCGAACTCAGGCCCGGCACGCGCCTTTCGGCGATTGGCCTGGAAAAGGAGACGGGGATCGGGCGTACGCCCATTCGCGAGTCCTTTGTGCGCCTGCGTGAGCAGGAGCTGGTGGAAACGCGTCCCAAAAGCGGCACCTACGTCTCTAAGATCAGCATGGAACGCGCCGAAAACGCCTGCTTTTTGCGCGAGAAGCTCGAGAGAAGCGTGCTCATTAAATGTTGTTCGGCTGCTACGCCCGAGCAAAAGCAGCGGCTTGAGCAGATTCTTGCCGAGTCCGAGTCGCTCGACCATAGCGAAACGCGTCGCTTTTTCGATCTGGACAACCTGTTTCATGAGACGTGTTTTGAGATTGCCGGTCGTCACATGCTGTGGAATTGGATGAAGAGCGTCAACACGCATTTTGAGCGATACAACTGGTTGCGTATGGTGTCGCAGGACCTGGATTGGGAGCCGATTCGTCGGCAGCATCGCCGGATTCTCGAGGCCATTAAGAGGGGCGATACCGACACGGCGAGCTATCTGGCAGAGACGCACTTGCACCTGATGCCCGAGGAGCAGGGCCCGGTTATCGCCTTGCATCCCGACTACTTTGAGCTGTCCAAAGACTCGTCTATCTAGCCCATCACTGCATCTGCTCGAGACGCAAAAACGATGCTGCTCACCCACAGCGTTTTGCAACTGAGAATTTTAAAAAATGCCTAAAATGGCTCAGACCGCCGACAATTGGGAAACGGGGTGCGTTATGGCGCAGATGAGAATCAAGGACATTGCCGCCGAGGCGGGCGTGAGCCCGGCCACGGTCTCGCGCTATCTCAACAACCGCCCCGGGCAAATGACCGAGGAAACCCGTGCTCGCATCGCGGCGGTTATCGAGCGCACCGGCTATCGCCCGCGTGCCGCCGCGCGCAATCTACGCAGCTCGCGCACCAACCTCATCGGCGTGATCCTGGCCGACATCGCCAACCCGTTCTCCAGCGCCATGCTCGAAGGGCTTTCCGTCAGCGTCGCCGCGCGCGGCTGCTCGCTCATGACGGCCATTAGCGGCAACGACCCCGCTAAGGAAGCGGAGTCGCTCACCAGGCTTATCGACGCCGGCGTGGACGGCCTGGTCGTCAATACCTGCGGCGGTAACGACGAGGCAATCGCCGCGGCCGCGGGGCGCCTGCCCGTTGTACTGCTCGACCGCGACGTTGCCGACGGTGGCATCGATCTGGTGACCTCCAACAACCGTGAGCTGGTCGCCGGCCTGGTAGACGCCTTGGCTGCTGCGGGCAGCGAGCGCCTGTGCCTGCTCACCGAGGCAAGCGACGGCAGCCCCGTGCGTCGCGAGCGCGCCGAGGCCTTTGTCGACGAGCTTTCGCGACGCGGCCTTGCGGGCGAGGTCGTCACCCTGGCCGACGGTGGCGCCACGGGCGTCAGTCGCCTGGACGAGACCATCCGCGGTTATGCGGGTAAAAAGCTCGGCCTCATTGCCGTCAACGGCCTGGTCTTTCTGCGTCTGACCGAGGCACTGGCACAGTTGGGACCTTCGTTGCCGGCTGGCCTCAAGATTGCGACGTTTGACGATTACCCCTGGAACCACGTGCTCTTTGGCGGTGTGACCACGGCCGCGCAAGACACCCTTACCATTGCCGAGCGCGTAGTCGAGCGCCTGTTCGAGCGCATCGACGTTGTTACCACCACCGTGGGCGAGGCCGCAAAGCTGGCGCCCAAGTGCATCGAGATCCCCGGCCACATCGAACACCGCGCCTCGACCTCGCGCTAGCCGTTCGTTCGCAACTGCCTGTTCGCGCACGTTTTTTGAGCGCTTGATACGCTTTAACCCTGCGGAAACATTTTTCTGCGATAGTATCTGCGATATAGACCAGTCGAAACCCGCCCGAAAGAAAGGGGAGCGACATGAACCAGCAGAACATCGATTACGTACTCCGCTCCGTAGAGCAGCGTGATATCCGCTTTGTGCGTCTGTGGTTTGTCGACATTCTCGGCCGCCTCAAGAACTTTGCCATTAGCCCCGAGGACCTCGAGGTCGCTTTTGAGGAGGGTATTGGCTTTGACGGCTCCGCCATCGAGGGCTTTGCCACGCCCGAGGAAGCCGACATGCTGGCGTTCCCCGATGCTTCGACCTTCCAGATTTTGCCGTGGCGCCCGAGCCATAACGGCGTCGCCCGCGTGTTCTGCGACGTGTGCACTCCCGATCGCAAACCGTTCGCCGGCGACCCGCGCGATGCCCTGCGCCGCATGTTCCGCAAGGCCGAGAAGGCCGGCTATCTGCTCAACGTGGGCGCCGAGCTGGAGTATTACTACTTCCCCGACGAGCACACCCCCGAGCCGCTCGACAACGTGGGCTACTTCGATCTTTCGGTGAGTGATGCTGCCCGCGACCTGCGTCGCAACACGGTCCTCACGCTCGAGAAGATGTCCGTGCCCGTGGAGTACACCTTCCACGCCGCCGGTCGCTCGCAGCATGGCATGAGCCTGCGTCACGCCGAGGCCCTGAGCATGTCCGA
Source organism: Collinsella sp. (assembly GCA_019424985.1). Classification (GTDB taxonomy): domain Bacteria; phylum Actinomycetota; class Coriobacteriia; order Coriobacteriales; family Coriobacteriaceae; genus Collinsella. The sequence continues at coordinate 141,564 of JAHYYM010000011.1, forward strand.
CGCTATCACCACGGCCAAACTCATCATTAAGCAGCAGGCCTACGAGAGCGGTTGCCACGCCTCCTTTATGCCCAAGCCGTTGGCGGGCGAGGACGGCAGCGCCATGTTTTTGCATCAGTCGCTGTTCGACCACGACGGCAACAACGTCTTTTGGGGCGAGGACGACGAGAAGTACCACCTCTCCGAAATCGCCAAGCGCTACATGGCCGGCATCTTGGCGCACGCGCGCGAGATCAGTGCCATCACCAACCCCACGGTCAACTCGTACAAGCGCATCACCACGGGTGGCGACTCCGTGCCGCAGTACGCCACGTGGGGCCTGCGCAACCGCGCGAGTATGGTCCGCATTCCGGTCTACAAGCCCGGCAAGCCGCTGTCCACGCGCATCGAGCTGCGCAGTCCCGACCCCATGGCCAACCCGTACCTGGTCAACGCCGTCACGCTGGCGGCTGGTCTCGACGGCATCGAGCGCAAGCTGGAACTCCCGCCCGAGGCCACGGCCGAGACGCTCAAGCTTACCGACCGTCAGATGGTCGAGGCCGGCTACGCGCCGCTGCCGCGCTCGCTCAAAGAGGCGCTTGACGTGTTTGAGGACTCGCAGTTTATGAAGGATGCCCTCGGCGAGCACATTCACAGCTTCTTCCTCAAAAAGAAGCGCGACGAGTGGCATAAGTTTGAGTCTACGATCACCGAGTGGGAGATCAAGCACTACCTGGCGAACTCCTAATCGCGCTGGCTTGTTCCAGTACGATTGAGCTCATTTCTTTGGAGGCCGATATGTCCGAAAAGAGTGCCCTGTTCATGGCGCGCACGACGCGCTTCCACGAGTTTGCCCGCAGCTTGACGACTACCCTGGGTGTCGAGGTGAGCCTGGCAACCCCTGATTCGCCAACTGCGGCGCACGACTTTGACCTGCTGATTCTCGATTCCGATGGCATCCGCAGCGACCGCATCGATCAGATTGCCAAGTGGCTCGACGACCGCGGCGGTGTTCCCATGCTGGTGATCGTCGACGACGAGGCGCTCGGCACCCTGCGCCTGCCGAATCACGCGCATGCCGACTTTGTATGCCCCACGGCGACGCCCAACGAGCTCAAGGCTCGCGTGCAGCGCCTGATGGGCGAGGAGGAGACCGTCACCGCCGACGATGTGCTCAACATCGATAACCTCGAGATCAACCTGGCTACCTACCAGGTGACGCTCGATAACGAGCCCATCGACCTGACGCTGATGGAGTACTCGCTGCTGAGCTTTTTGGCGACGCATCCCAACCGTGCCTACAGCCGCGAGGTGCTGCTGCACCGCGTGTGGGGCTTTGAGTACTGCGGCGGTACGCGTACCGTCGACGTGCACATCCGACGCATCCGCTCCAAGGTGGGCCCGCAGATCGCGGCACATATCACCACCGTCCGCGGCGTGGGCTATCTGTTTAAGGACTAGCTTTTCACCACAAAGGGGACAGGCACCTTTGTGGTGGTTTTGCCGCATGCGTGGATCCCTTTCGAGTTTGCAGCAGAACTTAAGCCTTCCTAAAAGATTGCGTTCTCATACACGTTCACCCGCATATTGGGGTACAACTCAACGTGAACAATGATGGCCCGCCACGTGTTTGGCGGGCCTTTGGTTATTTGACGAAAGGATCGCAGCTATGAGCGAGAACGATTCCCAGCGCCCCCAGGATCCGGGTAATGCCGGCGAGACTCAGCAGCAGCCGCGCGTACAGGTGGAGTCGACGCCTGCCGACAGCAACATTCCCTACGTTCAGGCCTACGACACGCAGACCGGCAAGCCGCTGGGCGGCCAACAGGTCGTGAACAAGCACACGGTGGTCAAGACCAAGACCAAAAAGCTGCCGATCTTTATTACGGCACTCGCCGGTTGTGCCTGCGGCGCCCTGCTGGTCATTGCGCTCATTATGAGCGGCACGCTCGATATCGGCGGCGGCAGGAACGCCGTGACGGCGGGTGCTTCGGGTTCATCGACGCAAAAGATCACCATCGACTCCGAGGACACCACGCTGGCCGAGGCCGTCTCTGCCAAGGCCCTGCCCTCTGTCGTTTCCATTACCGCCGCTTCGAGCGGCAGCCAAAATGGCTCGCTTTCGCAGTCTGCCGACGAGTCGGATGGTTCGGACAGCGTCGGTTCGGGCGTTGTGCTCGATACCGAGGGTCACATCCTCACCAACAACCATGTGGTCGATGGCTATGACCAGTACGTGGTTACCATGGATGACGGCACCACCTATGAGGCCGAGTTCGTGGGCAACGACGCCTCGAGCGACCTGGCCGTCATCAAGCTCAAGGATGCTGACGCCTCCAAGCTCACGCCGATCGAGATTGGTGATTCCTCCAAGCTCAACGTGGGCGAGTGGGTCATGGCGATTGGCTCGCCGTTCGGCAACGAGCAGTCTGTCTCCACGGGTATTGTGTCGGCGCTGTATCGCTCCACGGCCATGAGCTCTACCAGCGGTAACACCATCTACGCCAACATGATCCAGACCGATGCCGCCATCAACCCGGGCAATTCCGGCGGCGCGCTCGTCAACGACAATGGCGAGCTGGTGGGTATCAACTCGCTCATCGAGAGCTACTCGGGCTCCAGCTCTGGCGTGGGTTTTGCCATTCCGGTTAACTACGCCAAGAACATTGCCGACCAGATTATCGACGGCAAGACGCCGGTGCATCCATACATGGGCGCTACGCTTTCGAGCGTCAATGCGCTCAACGCCCGCACCAACAAGCTGAGCACCGATAGCGGTGCGTACGTGGCGAGCGTCGTCGAGGACGGTCCCGCCGCCAAGGCTGGCATCCAAGAGGGCGATGTCATTACCAAGCTGGGCGACGACGAGATTACAAGCGCCGACGGCCTGATCATCGCGCTGCGCAGCCACGAGGTGGGCGAGAAGGTCGAGATCACGCTCATGCGCGGCAAGGAAGAGAAAAAGGTCACCGTCGAGTTGGGCTCCGACGAGGAGCTGCAGAACCAGCAGCAGGACGACAGCGCAACCGACACCGGCAACGGCAGCATTACCGATGAACAGCTGCGCCAGTATCTGGAGGAGCTGCTGGGCCAGCAGGGCCAGGGCCAGGGCTACGGTCAGGGTTACTAACGAGCCACTCCACACATATCGAAGCCAGAGGGGGCTGTCCCGCCAACGCGGGACAGCCCCCTCTTTTCCTATTGATTCGTTGGGGACGGAGGAAAGCGGGTCATTTAGAACTGACAAGGGCATGATTAGATCGTGCGATCCACCCCGGTTCGTCGGCTGCCGATTCGGTGCGGTTTGAGACCGCTATTCGGCCCCGTTGCGACCGGTGGTACTCTTGTATCCGTTTGAAATCGAGCGAAGGAGTGCCGCTATGGAGCAATCGAGCCTGTTTGGTGACGGCGTGGACATCGATACCGAAACGCCCACGACCGCGGAGGCCGCCGCACCGACCGATGCCCGTGCCCAGGCGGCAACGCGCGCGGCTGAGCTGCGCCACGAGCTCGATTACCACGCGTACCGCTACTACATGCTCGACGCGCCCGAGATCACGGACGCCGCCTTTGACAAAATGCTCGTTGAGCTGCAGGAAATCGAGGCCACCTACCCCGACCTGGTGACGCCCGACAGTTATACCCAACGCGTGGGCGGGTACGTGAGTGAGCAGTTTACGCCGGTCACGCACATGGCACGCATGTATTCCATGGACGATGCCATGGATCTGGACGAACTTGACGCGTGGCTCCAGCGCACCGAGGATGCGCTCGGTGCCGGCAGCGTCACCTATACCTGTGAGCTTAAGATCGACGGCTTGGGCGTGGCGCTTACCTACCAAAACGGCACCTTCGTACGTGCGGCCACGCGTGGCGATGGCACCACGGGCGAGGACGTGTCGCTCAACGTGCGCACCATCAAGGATGTGCCCATGCACCTGTCCGAGCCGGCGCTCGCCCACATGGGTGCCGATCGCGAGCGTGCCATCGAGGTGCGCGGCGAGGTTTACATGCCTAAGGGCAGCTTTGTGCGCTTGAATGAAGAGGCCGATGCCGAGGGCCGCGACCCCTTCGCCAACCCGCGCAACGCTGCCGCCGGCAGCCTGCGCCAAAAGGACCCCAAGATCACGGCGCGCCGCGATCTGGCCACCTTTATCTATGCCATCGCCGATACCGACCCGCTGCATGTCCACAGCCAGCGCGAATTTCTCGACTGGCTGCGCAGCGCCGGTTTTAGTGTCAACCCTAACGTGGCTCGTTGCGCCACGCCGGCCGAGGTCCACGAGTTCTGCGCCCAGGCCCTCGAGCATCGCGGTGACCTGGACTACGACATCGACGGCGTGGTCGTAAAGGTCGACAGCTTTCAGCAGCAGCTCGACCTGGGCTTTACCGCCCGCGCACCGCGCTGGGCCATTGCCTTTAAGTTCCCGCCCGAGGAAAAGCAGACCGTCCTGCGCGAGATTCGCATCCAGGTGGGCCGCACCGGCGTGCTCACGCCGGTCGCCGAGTTCGACCCGGTGACGGTTGCCGGCTCCACCATCGCGCGCGCCACGCTGCACAACATCGACGAGATCCGTCGTAAAAACGTGCGCGAGGGCGACACCATCATCGTGCACAAGGCAGGTGACGTAATCCCCGAGGTCGTGGGCCCGGTACTCGACAAGCGCCCGGCTGATTCGGTCGACTGGCACATGCCCGAGGTTTGCCCCGTGTGCGGCAGCCCCGTGGTGCACGAGGATGGCGAGGTTGCCTATCGCTGCGTGTCCATCGACTGCCCCGCGCAGCTCAAGGAGCGCCTGCTCCACTGGGTGAGCCGCGGCTGCATGGACGTGGACGGCTTGGGCGACGAGATCGTCGACAAGATGATCGCCGCCGGTCTGATCCACGATGTCGCGGACTTCTACCAGCTCACAGTCGACGACATCGCCGGCTTGGACACGGGGCGCACCTATGCCAGCTCCAACAGCAAAAAGGGCGTCAAGAAGGGCGACCCCATTCCGGTAGGCCTCAAGACGGCCGAGAAAATCATCGCCGAGCTCAATAAGTCCAAGAGCCAGCCACTCGGTCGCGTGCTGTTTGCCCTGGGCATCCGCCACGTGGGCAAAAGCGTGGGCGAGGTCATCGCCGAGCGATTCCTGTCGATTGACAAGCTCATCTTGGCGAGCGAAGAGGATGTCGCCGAGTGCGAGGGCATCGGTCCCAAGATTGCGGCGAGCGTCAAGCAGTTCCTGGCCGTGCCCGAGAACCTCGCCGTGCTGGAGCGCTTGCGTCAGGCGGGCCTGTCGCTCGAGGTCGACTTGGGCGCCGCGCATGCACAGGCCGCAGCCGACGCTGGCGTGGCGGGCGAGCTTGCCGACGCACAGCCGCTTGCGGGTCTGACCTTCGTGCTCACCGGCACGCTCGTCAACCGCACGCGCGATGAGGCGGGTGCGGCGCTCAAGGTGCTCGGCGCTAAGGTTTCGGGCAGTGTGTCAAAGAAGACGAGCTATCTGGTCGCCGGCCCCAAAGCGGGCTCCAAGCTTACCAAGGCCGAGCAGCTGGGTGTGCCCGTGCTGGACGAGGACGCGCTCGAGCAGATCTTGGCTACCGGTGAGGTGCCTGAGGCGTAAGGCATCGATAGCCAAATTGAAGAACCGCCCGGAAGCACGATGCCTTCCGGGCGGTTCTTACTTTGCTGGGGCAACCGGCACCGTGATCTGCGTTACGTAGGTTGCCGGGTCGTCGCTGATGATGTCATCGATAAGGGCGATCTCGCGCGAAGGCCCGGTGGGCGCCAGGTTGTGCTCGCGCATATAGCCGAGCAGCTGCTTATAGCGCGGGGCTGCTTGCCCGTGCGTGCCGCGGAAGCTAATGGTCAGGCAGCGCGCGGCGGGCCGCACCTCGACGTCGCCCACGTAATCATCGGTGTCATCGAGCAGCAGGAAGACCTCGTCGTAGCCATCAAAGTCGCCGGCGGCGAGGCGCTCGGCGCCAATCCCGACGCCCAAGTTGCCCAGAAAGACAAAGGTCTCGTGCTGGCCCTTCTGCAGTTGACGAATCTGCCACTCCAGCGCATAGGCGTCGGTAGGGTTGACGCGTTCGCGCAACACGGCGCAGCGAAGCTCGGGCGCGTCGATTTCGCAGATGGTGTCGAGCTGGGCGTCCAAGGCATCGTGTAACAGGGCAAGTCGGTTGTCGATCTTGCGCGACACGCGCTCCAGCTCGCGGCGCTTGCGCTCGATCAGTTCTTGCTGCTGGACCAGCTGCCGCTGCATGAGGTCCACATCGCGCGTGGTCACAAACTCACGGATTTGCGCTAATGGCAAGTCGAGAACACGCAGGTGGCTGATGGTGTTGAGCGTGGAGAGCTGCCGCGATCCGTAGTAGCGGTACCCACTCGCCGGATCGATGCGCGCCGGCTCCAGCAGGCCCATCTGCTCGTAATGACGCAGCGTACCCACACTCAGGTTAAACAGGCGCGCCACCTCGCCAATGCGGAGCAGGCCCTCGGTGTGTTCGCTTGGCATGTCGGTCACAGGACCGCTCCTTTCAGTAAAAACAGGGGAGAGGTGCTAGGCATGCGTCTCCTCGCTACGCTACCAGCTTGTCAAAAGCTCCGCGCCGGTTGAGTACGGTAAACGCGACAACGCAGATAACCGCCGACAGAATCGACCCGCACGGCGAGGCGATACCCATGGGGAACAGCGTGTCGGAATAGGCGTTCGACAGCAGCCATGCACCGGGCACGCGAATGAGCACCACGGCCAGCACGTTGTGCGCAAAGCCGATGTAGCTCTTGCCATACGCAGCGAAAAAGCCGCTAAAGCAAATGTGGATGCCGGCAAAGATCGCGTCGAAAATATAGCTGCGCATATAGCCGGTGCCGGCGGCGACCACCGCGGGGTCCTTGGCAAAAAAGCCGATAAACGCCGGCGCCACCAGCCACATCAGCACCGTGATCAGGCAGCCGTACACCACCGAGATGGTCATGGCGTCCCTGAGTACCTGACGCGCGCGGTCGCCCTTGCCCGCGCCGGCGTTTTGCGCCGTGAGCGCGCTGACGGTAGCGCCCATGGAACTCGGCACGATAAACAAAAAGCTGATCATCTTCTCGACTAGGCCCACGGCGGCGGCGTCGACCAGGCCGCGGTGGTTGGCGATGACGGTGATGAACATAAATGCCACCTGGATGCAGCCGTCCTGCACGGCCACGGGCACGCCGATCTTAAGAATGCTGCCGAGCACCTCGGGCTGGGGGCGCAGGTCGCTGCGCTTAACGTGGATGTTTGTGCGACGGCTCTTGAGCCACACGAGCGCGAGAGCCACGCTCGCCGTCTGCGCGATGACTGTGCCGAGTGCCGCGCCTACGGGGCCGAGCCCCATGTGGCCGATAAACAGAAAGTCGAGCGCGATGTTGATGATGCACGCCACGCCAATCACGTACATGGGCGAGCGCGAATCGCCTAGGCCGCGAAAGATGGCCGAGAGGATGTTGTACGCGGCGATAAAGGGAATGCCCATAAAGCAGATACGCAGGTAGGCGGCGGTTCCTTCGACCGCTTCGGCCGGCGTGCCAATGAGTGCCACAATCTGCGGACACAGTGCGAGCAGGACAGCGGCCAGCACCACCGAGACACCCATAAAGAGCGTGATGGTGTTGCCGATGGCGGTCTCGGCGCGGTCAAACCGACGCGAACCCACGGCGTGGCCGACGATAACCGTCGTTCCCATGGCCAGGCCCACGAGCGTTACGGTAATGATATAGAGCGTCTGCGCGCCATTGCCCACGGCGGTGATGCCGGCGGCGCCGCTAAACTGCCCCATCATGTACAGGTCGGCCATGCCGTAGAGCATCTGCAAAAAGTACGAGAGCATATAGGGCAGGGCAAAGACCGCGATGGTCTTGAGGACATTGCCGCGTGTGAGGTCGTGTTCCATGGGCGGGGCGCTTTCTGGCTTGGGTCGTTTACGTACCAGTGTAGTGAAAACCCTACAACGATTGTAGAGTCAAGGTTCATGTTGGCGGCGGGGCGAAAAAGTCACGCTCGCGTTCATTTCCAATTGAATACGGGCGCGTGCCCTGTGAGCATGGCGTCTGCACTAGCCTTGCAGAAATCGATTTCGCATCACTTGACACCGCCGCACGGCGCGCCATAATACGTGGGTTTGCGAACAACGTTTGATGGGGGATGAATCTGCGTGCGCAATCTCAAGATTTTGTTTTCCTATCTGGGGGCATACCGCCGCGATGCCATGCTCGGCGTGCTCTTTGTGATGGCCGAGACGGCGCTCGAGCTGTTTATCCCGGTCATCATGGCAAATATCATCGATGTGGGCGTGCCCGCGGGCGACATCAACTACATGCTGTTGCAGGGCACGTATATGTTGGTATGCGCCGCATGTTCGCTGGTACTTGGCTTGGGCTATGCACGCACGTCTGCTCGCGTCGCCTCGGGGCTGGGCGCTAACCTGCGCGAGGCCGAGTATCGCAAGATCCAGACGCTCGCTTTTGGCAATCTGGACAACTACGACGCCAGCTCGCTTGTCACGCGCATGACCACCGATATCACCGTCATCCAAAACGCTATCGGCAACGGCTTTCGCCCCATGGTGCGCGGTCCCGTGACGCTCATCGTCGGCTTGGTCTATGCGTTGGTGCTGTCGCGTCCACTCGCTACGGTATTCGCGATTATTCTGCCGGTGCTGGCGATCGTACTGGGCGTTATCACCTATCGCGTCAGTCCGCTCTACCGCCAGCTACAGACCTCGATGGACCATCTCAACGGTGTGGTGCAGGAGGACCTCACCGCCGTGCGCGCCGTCAAGGCGTACGTGCGTGCCGAGCACGAGGAGGCCAAGTTCGATGCCGTCAATACTGAGCTCGCGCGCACCGCGACGAAGACCTTTGGCAACGCCGTGCTCAACCTGCCGGTGTTTCAGCTGTCGATGTACGTGGCTGCGCTCTCGATTCTATGGATTGGCGGCCGCATGATCATCGAAGGTCGCTTGGGCGTGGGCTCGCTCACGGGCTTTATGAGCTATGTGCTGCTGATCATGAACTCGCTCATGATGATTTCCAACGTGTTTTTGCTGCTCACGCGCGCACTTGCCAGCGTGGAACGCATCTCGCGGGTGCTCGACGAGCGTTCACTTATCCAGGCGCCCGACGCTGCCGCTGCCGTGCGCGAGGTGGCCGACGGAAGCATCGAGTTTCGCGACGTGTCGTTTAAGTACCGCGCGGATGCTGCCGAGGATGTGCTCGAGCATATTGACCTTTGCATTGAGGCGGGCTCCACGGTGGGCGTGCTCGGCGGCACGGGCTCGGGCAAGAGTTCGCTTGTGCAGCTGATCGCGCGCCTGTACGACGCCACCGAAGGCGCCGTACTCGTGGGCGGGCGCGATGTGCGCGATTACGACCTGGTTGCCCTGCGCGACGCCGTGGGTATCGTGCTGCAAAAGAACGTGCTGTTTACGGGTACCGTGCGCGAGAACCTGCAGTGGGGCAATCCGCAGGCGTCGGACGATGAGCTCCTCGCGGCCTGCCGGGCGGCATGCGTGGACGAGTTCCTGGATCGCATTGGCGGCCTTGACGGCTATCTGGGCCAGGGCGGTGCCGGTGTCTCGGGCGGGCAGAAGCAGCGCCTGTGCATCGCGCGTACGTTGCTCAAGCATCCGCGTGTGCTCATCTTTGACGATTCGACCAGCGCGGTCGATATGGCGACCGACGCCAAGATCCGCGAGCATATCGCTCAGATTCCCAACACGACGGTGATTGTCATTGCGCAGCGCATTGCGAGCGTCATGGATGCCGCCCGCATTATTGTGTTGGACGACGGCCGTGTCCACGGCGTGGGCACGCATGAGGAGCTGCTGGCGGGCGACAACATCTACCAGGAGATTTATGCCTCGCAGATGGAGTTCGCTGGGAACGCAGACACCGGCGACGGCTGCGACGATCGCTGCGCGAACGATCAGTTTTCCTCCGTCCCCAGCGAGTCGCCCTTGGAAGGGGGTGAGCGCCATGCCTAAGACCGCAGCCCAAGCACGCCCTGCCGACCTCAAGCGCACTGTGCGTCGCTTGCTCTCCTACATGGGGCATGCCAAGTTCTCGTTGCTCGCGGTGGGCGTGCTCGCCTCCGTCGCCGCCATCGCGAGCCTCGCCGGCACCTACATGGTGCGCCCCATCGTTAACGGTTTGGCCACGGGCGGGGAGGAACTGCTCGCCAAGCAGGTCATCCTGACGGCGATCATCTACGCCGTGGGCGTACTCTCCGCTCTGGGCTACTCGCAAATTATGGTGCGTGCGGCCCAGCGCGTGGTATCCGATATCCGCCGCGACCTGTTCGCGCACATCCAGACGCTGCCGCTCAGTTATTTTGACAGCACGCGCTCGGGCGACATCATGAGCTTCTTTACCAACGACGTCGACACCGTCTCCGAGGCGCTCAACAACAGCTTTGCCAACGTGATTCAGGCGAGCATCCAAATGGTCGGCACCACGGCTATGCTCATCATCCTCAACTGGCAGCTCACGATTATCACACTCGTGTGCGACGCGGCCATTGTGCTGTACGCGCGCTACTCGGGCATGCGTTCCAAGCGCTTTTTTGCCGCTCAGCAGGCGTCGCTGGGCGATTTGGACGGATATATCGAAGAGATGGTCTCGGGCCAAAAGGTCATCAAGGTCTTTAATCACGAACAGGCCAACGTGGCTGGTTTTGACGTGCGCAACCAAGAACTGCGCCGCACCGGTGGCGCCGCGCAAGCCTACGCCAACTCGATGGTGCCCATGACCGTGGTGATCGGCTATGCCAACTACGCCGTCGTCGCCGTGGCGGGCGGCATGCTCTGCATCAAGGGACTCGCCGACGTAGGTGCGCTTGCGAGCTATCTGGTCTTCGTACGCCAGGCCGCCATGCCCATCAACCAGTTTACGCAGCTGGGCAACTTCTTGCTCAATGCGCTGGCCGGTGCCGAGCGCCTGTTTGCGGCTATGGACCTTAAGCCTGAGGTGGACGAGGGCTGCGTGGAGCTGGTGCAGACGGGCGACGCCTCGTGGGCGTGGAAGATTCCCGAGGGCCAGGGCGTGGGCGCGTACGGGCACTTGCATGATGTGGCTGCCGTTGATGAGTCGGGCCGTGCGGTGGCTGCCGACGGTACCGAGCTCACGTGCGGCTTGGTCCCGCTTGCCGGCGACGTGCGCTTCCATGCCGTGGACTTTTCCTACGTGCCGGGCACCCGTGTGCTCACGGACCTCAACCTGTTTGCCAAGCCGGGGCAAAAAATCGCGTTTGTGGGCTCGACGGGCGCCGGAAAGACGACCATCACCAACCTCATCAACCGCTTTTACGAGGTCGATGACGGCGAGATCACGTACGACGGCATCGATGTCAAGCACATTGCCAAGGCCAGTCTGCGTGGGTCGCTCGGCATTGTGCTGCAGGACACGCACCTGTTTAGCGGCACCATTGCGCAGAACATCCGCTTTGGCAAGCTCGACGCGACCGACGAGGAAGTGCGCGCCGCTGCCGAGGCAGCCTGCGCGGATTCGTTTATCCGCCGCCTGCCTAGAGGGTGCGATACGCCGGTCACGGCCGACGGCGCCAACCTGTCGCAGGGCCAGCGCCAACTGCTCGCCATCGCGCGCGTGGCCGTTGCCGACCCGCCGGTGCTCATCTTGGACGAGGCCACGAGCTCCATCGACACGCGTACCGAAAAGCTCATCGAGCGCGGTATGGACCGCATCATGCGCGGACGCACCACGTTTATGATCGCGCACCGCCTGTCCACCGTCCGCGACGCCGATGCCATCATGGTCCTTGAACACGGCCGCATCATCGAGCGCGGCACGCACGAAGAGCTGCTCGCTCAGCACGGCGAATACTGGCAGCTCGCGCATGGCTTAAAAGAGCTGGATTAACCCGTTCGAGCACGATGCTTTGACCCTCCGTGCCCCTCACCTCGCCTCAAACCATCACAACATTCGACGTTTTTTGCCAAAATCGGGAAAAGCATCGAATGTTGTGATGGTTTTTCTTCCACTCGGCCGGGTGTAATCGCTTTCTTGTGCACGAAGGTGTGCGGACCCGTGGGCAGGGGAATAAGGTTGGTTATCCGACTCCATTGGAGAGCTCATGGACCTGCCGATCGTTCTGTCCCATAAGACTGCCTGGCTGTACCACAACGTGGCGCGCCCGTCCGAGCCGCTCTCGCGAGCAAGCAGCCTATACGATGAGGACTCGCTTGCTAACGAAGCGGAGCCGACCGCGAGCCTGCCCAAATTGGGACTCGATGCCAAAGGGCTGAGGGCTTCAACGGCAGTTGGGATTGTTACCGACTATCTGGTCTCGCTTGGTATTCCACGAGACGAGCTCGATCATATCGACACGCTCGTCAACTTCGATTTTGAGCGCTCGACGCCGGCTGGATTTAGGTGCCACGTGTTTGGAGCGCCGGTACCTCCAGGCCATCTTATCGAGGTGGCAGAGGGCCTTCTGGTGGTTGATGAGGCCATGTGCTTTGTCCAAGCGGGTTCGTGGATGAGCGAGCCTGAGCGGCTGGAATATGGCTACGAAATCTGCGCCCGTTACCATTTGAATCATCTGTCGACAGGCGATTATATCGAGATGGGACAGAGGTATACCGTTGCCGACTTGATTGCTTATTGCAATGAGAACCGATCTCGTCAGGGGGCTGTACGCGCGGTCTCCGTGCTCAAGCGCGTGCGCGATGGCGCGCGTTCGCCCATGGAGACGGCCACCGCAATCATGGTCGTAGCAAAACGTTCCCAGGGAGGGCTGGGATACGCCAAGATCGAGCTCAACCATCGGGTCGATGTTCCCAACGAGTTCAAGTATCTCGCTAAGGCCGGGTATTTCGAGATTGACGTATATGCGCCTGCGAGCGGTACGGGAATTGAATACAACGGCTCGGACCATCTTGATAAACAGCGCAGCGCGTCGGATGCGGAGCGCATGACTGTGCTGAGCGCGCTGGGCTTTAAGATGATCGTCCTCACCGGGACTCAGTTTGCCCATCAGCTGCAATTGCACCGGGCGATGAATGCCATCGCGCTCGCTATGGGTCTTAAGTGCGACCGAAGCGAAGCGTTCCAAAAGCGGCAGAACGACCTGCGAGAATTCGTGATTCGACACTGGGACGGCGGCCTCTAGGGGCGTTCCGGTCCTTCTGCGGGGTGCCGTGGGCAGGCAAACCATCACAACATTCGACGTTTTTTGCCAAAAACGGGAAAAGCATCGAATGTTGTGATGGTCTGTGCTGAGGATGGGCTTGGAAAGTCCGTTTTGCTCGAAGCGGCCTGTCCTGTCGTACGGGTGTCGGCATGATTCTCCCGTAGGGTATTATGTTTTCCGAAGAATAAAACGCCGCGTGAGGGGAGGGCTGCGTGGACGGGCACGTGCAACATGACGGCTTTGGCCGCGATATCAACTACCTGCGCATTGCCGTTACCGACAAGTGCAATTTCCGCTGCATTTACTGCATGCCGGCCGATGGCGTGGCGCCCCGCGCGCACGACGAGCTGCTCAGCGCCGAGGAAATCGCCCGCTTTGTGCGCCTGGTGGCGGGGGAGGGCATTCGTCGCGTGCGCCTGACGGGTGGCGAGCCGCTGGTCAGCCGCCGTATCATCCCGCTCATTCGTGACATCCGCGCGATTCCGCAGATCGAGGACATCTCGCTTACCACCAACGGCGCCTTGCTGCCCAAGCTGGCGCCGCAGCTCAAAGATGCGGGGCTTAACCGCGTCAACATCTCGCTCGACACGCTCGACCCTACGCTCTTTGGAAAGATCACGCGCCTGGGTCGACTCGAGCAGACCATGGCTGGCATCGATGCGGCGCTGGCCTGGGGCTTTGAGCCCGTTAAGGTCAACTGCGTTGTGGTGCGCCGGCTCAACCAAGATGTGGCGGCCCTCGCGCGGCTCACGCTTGACCGCCCCATCCACCTGCGCTTTATCGAATACATGCCCATTGGCGACGAACACACGAGCTCGCATTGCGCTGTGGACCCGCATGCGCCCGCGCTCAATCCCGAGTTGTGGGATGCGAGCGACACCGTGCCGAGCGACGAGCTGCGGACGCGCATCAATGCCGGGGCCGCCGCGGCGGGACTGGGCGAGCTCGAGCCGCTCGACATCAACGACGCTCCTGCCGGCGCGGGCCCTGCGCGCTATTGGCATTTTCCGGGCGCGGCGGGAACGGTCGGCTTTATTAGTGCCATGTCCAATCATTTTTGTGCGAATTGCAACCGTCTGCGCCTGACGGCAGACGGCAACGTGCGTCCGTGCCTATTCAGCGATGCCGAGTATTCGGTGCGCGACGCCCTGCGCCGTGGTGATGATATGCAGGTGCTTTCGATTTGGCGCGATGCCGTGGCCCACAAACCGCAGGAACACGCGATAATTGAGGGCACGCAACGATTTATGTCCCAAATCGGAGGATGATCATATGGCCAAGAGCAGGTACGCCGATGCCACCAAGGCCGCTCGCAGGGCCGCGATGTCTGCCCATAAAGTCACGGCTGCGGTGAATGCTGGCAGCTCCGACGCGTCCGCGCAGCCGTCTGCCAGCGCTGCCACCGAGCCCGCCCGCGACGCCCGTCGCGACGAGCTGACGCATGTGGACGCCAAAGGCGAGGTGCGCATGGTTGACGTATCCGACAAGGCCGAGACCCATCGCATTGCCATCGCCGAGGGCACCATCCTCATGCACCCCGAGACGCAGGCTATGGTGCTGCAGGACCGCGCCAAAAAGGGCGATGTGCTTGCCTGTGCGCGCGTGGCGGGCATCATGGCCATCAAGCGCACGAGCGATATCATTCCCATGTGCCATCCGCTGCTCATTACCAAGAGCAAGTGCGACATTGCGCCCATCGCTGCGGCGGGGACGCCTGTCGAGGACGTGCCCGAAGGCTGGGCGCCGGCGCGCGCGGACGGGCAGGTTGGCTTTCACGTGCTGGTCACGGCGGGCGTGACGGGCAAGACGGGTATTGAGATGGAGGCTCTGACTGGAGCGAGTGCCGCGTGCCTAACGATCTATGACATGTGCAAGGCGGTCGATCGCGGCATGGAGATCGTCGACGTGCGCCTGCTGCACAAGGAGGGCGGCCGCTCGGGCGTGTGGGATCGTGCAGGGCGTCAGGCCGCTGCTGTTGAAGCCGTGGGAGCTGCGGGCAACGCGCCCGCGAGCGCATCCGTCGCCGTCGCGCCCGCAGCTCCGGCCCCGGGCGTCCCCGCGATCGCGTTTATCGGCTACCAAAACTCGGGCAAGACCACGCTTGTCGAGAAGGTTATCGCCGAGCTCACCCGCCGCGGTCTGCGCGTGGGTTCGCTCAAACATCATGGGCATCATGGCTTTGATATTGATGTGCCCGCTAAGGATACGTGGCGCCATCACCAGGCCGGGTCCAAGCACGTGGGACTCATCTGCGCCACGCGCTGGGCGGAGTACGCCGACACGCGCGAGGAGGACGAGATGCCCGCGCGCGAGCTGCTGTCGCGCTACAACGATGTCGACGTGGTGATCATCGAGGGCTACAAGACCGAGGGCTTCGACAACATCGTGGTCGCGCGCTCCGGTGTCGACCGTCTGCGCGGCAAGAGCTCGCTCGACCTGGTCGATGGCCACACGCTGGCCCTTGCCTGCAACGAGGCACTGGCGCGTCAGGCCTTCGACGCCGGCTTTGCGACCCGAGCCATCAACATCAACGACGCCCGAGCCATCTGCGATCTGATCCAAGACCATCTGGCCTAAAACCTGCCAAATAGGGACAGGTTAATTTTGGCAGGTTTTATCTGGGCAAACGTCACTTCCACCACAAAGGGGACAGGCACCTTTGTGGTGGTTTTTGCCAAAGAGGCTTTGACTTAAACCTACCTCAAGGTGCAATAATCGCTGACAAACGATTGCGATTACGGAGGTCTCATGCCAAAACTGTACTTTATGCGTCACGGTCAAACGCTCTTTAACCTGCTTCGCCGCAAGCAGGGTTGGTGCGACTCGCCGCTTACCGAGCTGGGGATCGAGCAGGCTAAAACTGTCGGCGCGACCCTGCGAGAGCGTGGCCTTGCGTTCGACCATGCGTACAGTTCCACGTCCGAGCGTGCGTGCGACACGCTTGAGCTTGCGTTTCCTGATCAGCCTTACGAGCGCGTCAAGGGCCTTAAGGAGTGGAACTTTGGCAAGTTTGAGGGCGCGAGCGAGGATTTGAATCCGCGCCTGCCGTACGGCGATTTTTACAAGCAGTATGACGGCGAGGGCGAAGACGAGTTTCGCGAGCGCATCATGGCGACCATCACCGAGCTCATGCAGCGCCCTGGACATGAGAGCGTGTTGTGCATGAGCCATGGCGCCGCAGCGGCTCAGGTCATGCGCGGCGTGGGCGTGGAACCGCTCAAGATGAAGAACCGTATCGGCAACTGCTGTGTACTCGAGCTCGACTTTGATCCCTCTACTAGCACATTCACTCTCGCAGATTTGTACAACCCCTACGGCACCCCGCGCGAGTAGCATCGGGGCATCTGCCAAAACCACCGCAAAGGGGCCAGGCACCTTTGCGGTGGTTTTGCCGTTTACGGGCGATTTCCTACCGTTCGGCGGACTTTCGCGCCAATGGGGCTTACACCGCATGCAAGTTTCATCCTACAATCGCCCACGTGCTCACAAGTTTGTTACTCCTCGGGAGGCATCACTTGCGCATAATAGAAGACGAGGAATAGCACCCCCGTCGTCTAGCGCCGATGTCCGAGGAGTTTTTTCATGCTCATTTTAAAGAAGATCAACAATAACGTTGCTCTTGCCGCCAGCGATGACGGCCGAGAGGTTGTTGTCTTTGGCAAGGGCATCGGTTTTCACGAGATGCCCTACGAGCTTGCCGATGAGTCCCTTATCCAGCGCAAATTCTATAACGTTCCCGAGAGCCTGCAGGATATGGTGGGCACCCTTCCCGACGACGTCCTGCTCGCCGCGAGCGACATTGCCTGCTTCGCGTCGCAGCAGCTTGGCTGCAAGCTATCCGGTGGCCTGCCCTTTATCCTGGCTGATCACCTGCAGTTTGCCGTCCAGCGCGACGACGACCAGCTCAGCGCTCCCAATCCGCTCGAGCACGAGGTAGCCTTCATCTACCCGCGCGAGCTCGAGATCGGCCAGGCCGCGCTCGCCATCGTGCAAAAGCACACCGGCGCCAAGCTGGGTCAGAACGAGGCCACGAGCATCGCGCTCCACATCGTTAACGCCGAGGTCGATGGCATGGGCCGCGCCAAGGACATGGACTTCATCATGAAGAGCACCCGCGTGCTCGACGAGGTGACCCATTCCGTGGAAAAGCAGCTTGGCTGCTCGCTCGACACGGCGTCGTACTGCTACATTCGCTTTCTTGCGCACCTGCGCTTTTTGGTTCGCCGCCTCTGCAAGGGCAAGTGCACGCAGACCGAGAATTCCTCGCTGTTTATGCAGGCCGCCCGCGATTTTCCCGAGGCCTACCAGTGTGCATATGCCATCAACCGCGTGTTCGAGAAAGAGTTCAAGCAGAGCTGCTCGGACGAGGAACTCTTGTATCTGATGATGCATATCAACCGTCTGCGATCGGCTTCGCAGACCGAGTGAGTAAAGCCACCAGTCCGGCGGCAATCGCAACAATACTTTTTGGTTTCTAACTGCGGGCAAGGTACCGGCTCGCGGTAGGGGATATTTTTGCCGAAATTTGGAAAAGAGAGGACAGATCATGGCAGGTAAATACGACGATCTTGCTGCCCAGATCGTAGAGCTAGTTGGCGGCAAGTCCAACGTCAAATGCGTCGCACACTGCATTACCCGTGTTCGTTTTAAGCTCAAGGACGAGTCTCTGGCCAACGATGAGAAGATCTCCGAGCTTCCCAACGTCATCAAGGTCATGCGCGCCAACGGCCAGTACCAGGTTGTTGTGGGCAACATCGTCGAGGACGTCTACGATGCCGTCCTCAAGGCCGGCGGTTTTAGCGACGGCGGCGCCGTCGACGCCGATGACGACGAGGCCGCTCCCAAGAGCGCTACCGATGTGATCATCGACCTCATCTCGGGCATCTTCGCCCCCATGCTCGGCACCTTCGCCGCCGCCGGTATCATGAAGGGCCTGCTGGCGCTCGCTACCTTCCTGGTCCCGAGCTTTGCCAACGACGGCGCCTATACGCTGCTCTACACCGTCGCCGACGGCATGTTCTACTTCCTGCCCGTGGTGCTTGGCTACACCGCGGCCAAAAAGTTCAAGATGAGCGAGTTCAACGGCATGGCCATCGCCTTTGCTCTGGTGTACCCCACCATGGTTGCCCTGACCTCGGGCGAGGTTGTCGGCTCCGTCGAGCTCGGCTTTGCCGGTACCTTCTCTTGGTACACCACGTTCCTGGGCCTGCCGCTCATCATGCCTGCCTCGGGTTACACCAGCTCCGTTATCCCCATCCTTCTCATGGTCTGGTTTGGCTCGACCCTCGAGCACTGGGTTAAGAAGTGGATGCCCGCTTCTATGAAGATGTTCTTCACCCCGCTGATCGTCGTCACTGTCACCGTCACCCTTGGCTACCTGGTCATTGGCCCCATCGCCACGCTCATCACCAACCTGCTCGGTGAGTTCTTCGCACTGCTGTTTGGCCTGCCCATGATCGGCTCCCTCTTGGGCTGCACCCTCGTCGGTGCCTTCTGGATGTGCCTGGTCATCTTTGGCTTCCACTGGTCGCTCGTGCCCATCGCGCTGGTCAACCTGTCCACTCTGGGCCACGACTACATCCTGGGCTCCGTTATCGCCCACTCCTTCTCGCTGGGCGCCGTGCTCTTTGCCATGTATCTCAAGAACAAGGACGAGAAGTTCCGCGGCATCGCGCTGCCGGCCATGATCTCCGCCTTCTTCTTTGGCGTCACCGAGCCCGCTATCTACGGTGTCGCCCTGCCCGATAAGAAGGCCTTCATCAACGCCAGCATCGGTTCTGCCGTGGGCGGCCTCATCATCGGTATCTCCGGCGCCGTGGCGTACATGTCCGGTGGTCTGGGCGTCTTCAACTGGCTGTCCTTCATCGATCCCTCCGGTGTTAACGGCATCAACCACATGATCTGGGCTATCGTTGCCTCGCTCGTGGGTGCCGCCGTGGGCTTTGCGATCGAGTTTGCCACCTACAAGCCCGAGGCTGCCAAGTAGCCCAAACGACAAAGACTCGGTACCAAGCCGGCGGGGGAGCGCCCCGCCGGCTTTTTCCAAATGGACGAGGGGTCCCGCACAGGCGTCGATAGAGGCCTCGCCACGAAACTGGCCTATCTACTACCTTTTAACGGTAGGGGCCAACCATACGGCGGTTTACCAAAAATCGCCAAGCCGTCTACCTGCGGTTTTATTTTTGGCAATTGCGGTGTGGTCAGGGGTTTGCGGTAAAAAGTAGTAGATAGGCCGGTTTCGTGGCGGCGGTTCCTGCGCGGGCCTCGCTCCGGACGCAAATTTCCCTGCGGACGCCGCTTCGACGTCCGCGCAACCACCCCCAACACGTACGAAAGGAGCCAACATGGCTTTTCCCGATGGATTTCTGTGGGGCGGCGCCACTGCCGCCAATCAGTGCGAAGGTGGATACAACGAGGACGGCAAGGGCCTCGGTGTTCCCGACATCATGACCGGCGGTACGGTCTCCGAGCCGCGCCACATTACCGACGGCATTCTGCCCCAGTACCACTATCCCAGCCACGAGGCCGTGGATATGTACCATCACTACCTCAACGACATCAAGCTCTTTGGCGAGATGGGCTTTAAGTGCTACCGCATGTCCATCAACTGGAGCCGCATCTTCCCCAACGGCGACGAGGCCGAGCCCAACCAGGCCGGCATCGAGTTCTACCGCCGCGTGTTCCAGGCCTGTCAGGAGCAGGGCATCGAGCCCATGGTTACCCTCAGCCACTACGAGCTGCCCTATGGCCTGTCCAAAAACTACGGCGGCTGGAAGAATCCCAAGCTCATCGATTTCTACCTCAACTACGTCCGCACCGTCATGACCGAATACAAGGGCCTGGTGCGCTACTGGCTCACCTTTAACGAGATCAATTGCCTGCTCATGGGCGGCTTTGGCGGCGTGATGGGCGGCGGCATGGTGCCCAAGGCAACTGACACGCCCATGGCCTTTGGCAACTGCGACTGGGACGATCCACAGGCGCGCTTCGATGCCCTGCACCACCAGTTCCTGGCGAGCGCCAAGTGCGTCACCATGGGCCATCAGATCGATCCCCAGAACAAGATCGGCTGCATGATCGCCGGCAACGCCTGCTACCCGCACACGTGCAATCCGGCAGACGTTCTGGCCGCACAAAAGCAGCAGCGCGAGATGAACTTCTACTGCGGCGACGTGCAGGTGCGCGGTGCGTATCCCTCGTGGGCGCCCAGCGTGTGGCTCCGCGAAGGCGTGCACGTGGAGGTTTCGCCCGAGGACGCCGCCACGCTGGCCGTCGGCAAGGTCGACTTCTACAGCTTTAGCTACTACATGAGCGCCACCGCCACGGCCGATCCGGTGCTGCTGGAGCAAGGCAACATTTTTGGTGGCGCCGGCAACGAGTATCTCAAGAAGAGCGATTGGGGTTGGGCGATCGACCCCGAGGGCCTGCGCTACTACCTGGAGGAGGTCTACGACCGCTACCAGGTGCCGCTGATGATTGTCGAGAACGGCCTGGGCGCGGTGGACGAGGTCGAGGCGGACGGTTCGATTCACGACAGCTACCGCATCGATTACCTGCGCGAGCATATCAAGCAGATGGAGATTGCCATCGAGGACGGTGTGGACCTGATGGGCTACACCATGTGGGGCTGCATCGATTTGGTGAGCGCCTCGACCGGCGAGATGAAGAAGCGCTACGGCTTTATCTACGTCGACAAGGACAACGACGGCAACGGCACGCTCGCCCGCAGCCGCAAGGACAGCTTCTTCTGGTACAAGAAGGTCATCGAGTCCAACGGCGCCGACCTGGCCTAGCCAAGTCTCAACCAGCGTAAACGTCGCAACCACCACAAAGGGGTCAGGCACCTTTGTGGTGGTTTTTTCTTTGGTAGATGCGTGGGACATGCCTTACAATCTACCAAGTAGTTCATGACGGGCGAAAAACGGAGAAAAGGGGCTTGATGTGTCCTTAACGTTTCATGCGGATAGATTGATTTGACAGACGGTGGTGAATGCCCGCCGTCCGCATTCGTATGAAACAAGGAGTCTCCATGCTCGCATCTCTTTTCTCAAAGCCTCAATCATCGCTGTCCGTGCAGGCCAAGCGGCTGGTGGCGATGCGCTTTCTCATCTACACCGGGTTTCAGACCAGTTATTTTATCGGCGTCATCGGAACGCTCACCTATGCAGACGATGCCTCAGTCGTGGCGACATCGCTGGCCGTTCTGTTTATGAACGTTTTCGTGATCCTGGGATCCTTTGCGGGTGGCGCTGCGCTCGACGCCTGGGGTCCGCGCCGCCATTTCTTGCTGAGCATCATCGGCGCTCTCGCAACTGGCACGGCAATCATCGCCTTTGGCAGCGCGACCGGCGTCGTCCTACTCGGCGCGGTGTTTCTGGGCTTTGTGATGGGATTCGCCCAGCCCATCGCCACATCCTATCCGGCTTACCTCACCGACGATCCTGTCGAGCTCAAAGACATCAACTCCGCCATCGCCATGTTTTCAAACGTGAGTATCATCGTTGGCCCCACGCTGGGCGGCTTTGTCGCGGCGGCTGCGTCGTCGCGCGCGGTGTTTGTGCTCATGATGCTCTTTACCGTGCTGGCGCTCGTCGCCGGTTGGGGCTTTAGGCCGCAGACCAGCCATGTCGCTGGGCATGCGGATGCCGATTCGGCAGAGGAAGGGGAGCGTGCGGGACAAAGCTCCAACCCCAGCGCATCCTCCCGTGCCACCTTCGCAGCCAGCATCAAGACAGTCTTCACCAACAGCGTTCTCGCCCTGCTGTTTTGCATCATCTTCCTCTCGAACTTTGGCTATGGTGCCTTCGATCCGCTCGAGTCGTTTTTCTATCGCGATGTTCTGCACGTTGGCGTTGAGTGGATGGGCTGGCTCTCGTCTGCCTGCGGTGTCGGCGCGGTGCTGGGTGCCGTGCTCGTGCTCCGCTTGCCGCCGCACCTGGTCAACCTTAAAACGCTGCTCGTGGCGCTTATGTCCGTGGGCCTGGGAAGTCTGCTCTATGTGGGGACGCCGTACGTGGGCGTGGCCCTCGTCGGTCAGATCGCCCTGGGCATAGCTTGGGGTGTCGTCAACCCGCTCCACAACACCATCGTGCAAACGACGGCTCCGCTCGAGCAACTTGGCCGTGTGAATTCGGTCATGGGCTTTGGCAATATGTTCGCTGGTGTGGCCCCTCTGGCGATTGCCCCGTGGCTGGCGGCGACGTTTGGCGTGCAGCAGACGCTCATCGGAGCAGGCATGGTCGTGACGGCAGTCCCCGCGGCGTTGCTGCTGTTTGGGCGCCGGCATTTTGATCGTGCCGCAAGGCAGTAAAGACCATCACAACATTCGATGAAAATCGCGATTTTGCCGAAAAACATCGAATGTTGTGATGGTTTGGCCCACAAACGCCACTTCCCCCACAAAGGGGGCCAGGCACCTTTGTGGTGGTTTTTGCTTTGACGGGCCGCGCCTGTGCCTTGGTATACCATGTACGCCGTTTGCGAATACACCCCACACCGCCGCACAACTCAGAAAGGCCCCCATGGACGCCACCTTCAGCCACATCAAAGCCGTGTTCTGCGATATCGACGGTACGCTGCTCACGAGCCGGCACACGGTGTCCCCGCGCACCGTGGCGGCGATCCGCGCCCTGCGCGAGTGCGGCGTGCTCTTTGGCCTGTGCACCGGGCGCGACGCCCACGCGACCGAGGCCATGTACGAGCTCTGGGGCATCGAAGGCTTGGTGGACGTGCTCGTGGGCTGCGGTGGTGCCGAGGTCATCGACCGCGCGCACGACATCAACGAGCTGAGCTATCCGCTGTCGGGCGAGACCATCGCGCGCATCTGCAAGCACATGGCGGACCTTCCGGCAACGCCCGTCTGCCCCCGAGACGGCGTGTTCTACGTGCCCGAGAGCAACGCGTGCGTCGAGCACCTGTCGCGCGTCGACGGCGTGCCCTACCAGGTGGTCGATTTTGCCGAGTTTTTGCGCGAGCCACAGCCCAAGGTGATGTTTACCATGGCGCCTGAGGTAATGCCGCGGGTGATTGAGCGGGCGTCGACGTTTGCCGATAACACCGTTAAGGCGGCGGCTCTGCAGACCACGCAGCGGCTCTACGAGTTCATGGATCCGCGCGTGTCCAAGACGCGCGGCCTGGTGCGCGTGGCAGAGCTCAACGGCATGGAGCTCCAGAACATCTGCGTGTTTGGCGATGCCGATAACGACACCTGCATGGTGGCTGACGCCGGCGTGGGCGTGGCCATGGCAAACGGCAGCGACGCCACCCGTGCCGCCGCCGATTTTGTAACCGCCAGCAACGACAAAGACGGCATCGCGATCTTTATTGAGGAACATCTGCTGTAGCGCGGGGGAGAACTACCACAAAGGGGGCAGGCGCCTTTGCGCCGGCCTCAGGCGATTTGGGCGAATTGATACCTAAAATCTGCGCGCAAATTCAAATATGGTCGTCAGAACATCATGCTTCTAACCACCGATGGGTTAAAGATATTCTCATCAATTTGGTAGGGTATTCCTTCCGGTTAATGAGTCACCGCTCACGATCGATTTTCGACCGTTCACAGGATGTTCGCTCTTGAGCAAAATGTTGTGCAAATAAAACTAATGCCATTAAATAATAATAGGCAACTAAATTACCAGCAGAAACAAAAAATAGATAGCGAATAAACGAAGGTAAATCTGAGTAAATGTCAAGAGAATTGAGAACTCGCTACAAAAATGTCGGTTTTGTTGCTCAGATGTTTAAACAATCGTTATAATTGCATTACTAAACGAGCGCAATTACAGATTGCGCAGATACGTTTGATGGTGAAAGAGCAAGATCTCGGTCTCTTGGGGAGGAGACATCGATGAAAGCGAATTCAGAAAAAACTAAGCAGAGCAAAAAAGCGACGCGCCGTGTACTGGCAGGCGTTTTGTGCGGAGCTTCCGTTTTGAGCCTGGTACTGTCGCTCGTCATGCCTCCAATATCGCAGGCCATTGCCAATGATGCCCAGACGGTTTCTACCGAGGAAACTGTGATGGGGGGGGGGTTCCTCAAGTGAGTCTACTGATGTAGACAACACCAACAACGGGGATACCGAAAAGCTGAATAGCGGCGATGCCGAGAATGAGGCGAACGAGGATACCGTTGCACCAGACTCGACAGCCGATGACGCGGAGGCCGAGGGCGCCGCGCAGCCTTCCGATGCACAGACTTCTGATGATGAAAATAGCGACGAAAACGCAATTGCCCCCGCCAGCGTCAGTGACGATGACTATGCCGAGGTAAATGGTGATGTTTCTGGGAAATTCGGCAGCGGCGGCAAGTTTCAACTGACGGGTCCTGCCTATTCGGATAAGCGGATCACTATCAGCAAAAACACCACCATCGATCTTAACGGCAACATGCTCTGTAACCGTTCTGGCGGCTTAGACTCCTTCTTTTTGGTCAAAGAAAGGGCCACACTCACTATCGAGGATTTAAGCAAAAAAACAAATGATGTATCAAGACCGGTCGATACGGCCAAGACGCCGGCGGGTCAGCTTGCGAGTATGGAGTGGGAAAAGGGAAGCGGCTCTAATAACGTCACTCCTAAGAGTCTTACTTACTATGAGACTAAGAGCACGCCCAATACAAATGGACTTGGCACCACCGAGACTACGTACGAGCATGTCGTTACGGGCTTTGGCGCTATTGATGTAGCATCGGAAAGCGGTTCCGTAAAGTATGTGGTCAACGTTGAAGCGGGCGGCATACTCAATCTCAAGGGCGGCATGATTACCACGGCTGCCAACCTGAGTAACGACGGTCATGTGATTTTTTCTCAGGGTACGGTCAAAATCGAGGGCGGTTACGTCACCAACGGCAATGGCGGTGGCTGGGGCGGTGGCCTGTGCGTAACGGGTGCGAAAGCCAGCCTCGAAATGACAGGCGGAGTGGTCGCGGGAAACAAGGCAGCTTCTGGCGGCGGCATCTATGCTGACAGAGGAGCCACCTTGAAGCTTACGGGTGGAATCATCTCTGGCAACGCTACGTACGGCGAGGCGGTTGGTCTCGGTGGCGGCATCTTGGTTTCGGGCGGTAGTGTGACCGTTTCTGGTGGCTACATCACTAACAATAAATACGCCAGGTATTGCGGCATCGATGGCCAGGGTGACCATGGCGGCGGCGGACTTGCTGCCAATAACGGCACTCATGTCATCATTTCCGGTGGCCAGATTACTGGCAATTATTCTGATGAAGCTGGCGGCGGCGTTTACGTTACCAATCTTGGCCAACAAAGTATGGCATGGCTCGACATTACGGGAGGAAATATTGCCTCTAACGTGAGCTACAAATCTGAGGGTGCTGGCATTCGAGTGGGCCAGAAGGTTGACGCGATGATAAGTGGAGCGTCAAAAGATAGCCCAGTCTACATCACTAATAACCACTGCATGTCTCGCTTTGACTGGGGCGGAGGCGGCGTCTTCGTTCAGGGCGATTCGGATAACGACGCATCTAATGCTGGCAGGCTCTTTGTATACAGCTCGTATATAAGCAGCAATACCGCTGGTGGCTATGGTGGTGGCGTTGCAGTCTGCCCGACGGGCAAGACGTTGGTAACGAACACTGAAGGCACGGCAATCTTTGGCAACGCTGACGCTCAAAACGCTAATTCTTACGATAAAAATGACAATAATGGTAACCCTCATCTTTCTGGCGGCGGCCACAAGAAGACTCAAGACAAGTACGCCTATAACTCGGTCGATAAAAACGGCGAACATGTTTTTCGTGACAGTGGTCATGCCGATTTCTTCCTCGCAGCGGAAGGTCACATAACGCCGGTCGCAGTAGTAACCGGCAAGATGCTTGGCGATATAGACGCCAAGTATTCGGGAAGCATTGAGCTAACGGATCGCATCACCATCCCCGCCAACGGTGTTGCTCAGGTAAAAAATAGCATCGGTCTGACTTCGGGTGTTAGTGCCACGGATAATACGGCGACTGAAGCAGTACAGAAAAATGCGACAACCTTCATCACGGGCAATTATTCCTGGAACCATGGCGGCGGCATCATGTCGAACGGCGACCTGTACTTGGGCGTGCCTGCGGATACGTATGTCTATCCGAGCCTTAAGCTGAAGGCAACCAAGGCGCTGAAAATGAAAAATAAGCAGACCGAGGAAAGCATAGCGCTCGCCAAAGACCAGTTCTCCTTCTCGGTCTACCGTAAGGATTCGGATGGCGCGACGGAGCCCTCTTGGAATGACAAGACATTCAACAGTGGCGGCTGCACCTTGGTCGGAACCGCCAAGAATGATGCGGACGGTAACATCACCTTTGACCTTGGCGAACAGTTCATTGATAAGACTGTTGAGGCTAACAAGATTACATACTACTTGGTCGAAAATGCTGGCAATGATCTCGACATCACGTACGACCCAGCCGTGTACAAGATTGTGGTGACGGTTCGGGACAACCAAACGCTACTCATGAAGGTGCCGAGCAGGGAAAATCCAAACTCGGACGTTCCTCTTTACGTTCACAACTACACGATCACAAGCGTGAGTCCGGGAGATTCAACTAACTCGCTGGAAAAGGACGACCAAGGCTATTATTCGATTAACGGCCCCGGCGGGGAAAAGACCTTCACCAACAAGTACACTCCGTACACCTCTACCGGCACCTGGACTCCTAAGGTGACCAAGGTCGTAAAGGGCGGCGAGATGAAGGAGTTCACGCTCGAGTTTGCGAATAACGCGGACTTCAAAGATGCCACGACGGTTAAGACCGACCCCAAGGGCGAGATTCTCACCGCTGCCGACGGCAAGAAGTCTCAGACCCGGAGCTTCGACGAAATTGAGTACAAACTCGATCAACTCGACAAGCTCAAGACCGACTCTACTGGCCGTGGCGCCTCCAAGACCTTCACGTACTATGTGCGCGAGAAGGGCGAAAGCTCGACCTATCCGCATTACAAGTTTGATCAGTCTGTCTATAGGTTCAAGGTTGTGGCAACGGATAACACCAAAGGAAGGATCGACTGTGCGGTGACCTACATGAAGGGAACCGTTGACTCCGATGGCAACTGGAAAGCAGACGTCGATGCCGAAGAACAGAACCTCACCGACGCCTCCACCCCCACCTTCACCAACACCTACTCCACCTCTTTGCCCCTTTCTGGTATGTCGGGCGTCACTCTGACGTACCTTGCCGGCGCGGCGGTGCTTTGCGCTGCTGCAGCCTGGATGTACATTCGTCGCAAGGCGAATGCGAAGGGGGGTGAGCGTCGTGAATAAGAAAGTTTGCTCCTTCCCGATCTTGTTTGCGCTGCTTGCCCTTCTGATCGGCACCTGCGCGGTTGTGTTCCCCGCATCCGCGCAGGCCGCTCCGACTTCGACCGGTTCCATCACGGTGAGCGGCACCGTGGCGAGCAGCTACGACGCCTACCAGATCTTTAGCGCTAACGTCGTCGACGGCGGCAGCGACGCCAAGGCCTTCACCGACCTTGCCTGGGCAAGCGACGCCGTGCGCGACGCCGCACTGCCTGTGCTGCACAACGCCGGCATGCCCAATTCCCAGACCACCGCGCAGGAAGCTGCCGAGTGGCTCAACGCCGATTCTCACCTTACGAGCGCGCTGAGCGCACGGCTCGCTCGTTCCCTCCAGAGCTCTGGTGCCGTGTTCGTGGCCCTTAACGCGCGCGAGGCGGCCGAGCTGCCTTGTGGCTACTGGCTTATCGTCGCCGACGACGACGCCATCGCCCAGGGCGAGACCGGAACCGCGCCGATCATGGCCCTGGTCGGCGGCAGCGCCGTCACCGTCAAGCCCAAGGCGGCGACTCCCAAGGTCGCCAAGCACGTGCTGGAGGACAGCACCGCCGCATGGCAGAAGGCCGCCGCTGCCACGGTCGCCGACGACCTGTGCTGGCGCCTCTCGGCCACGGTTCCCGCGGGCCTTTCCACCTATGACACCTACGCGGTGCAGTTCGTCGACACCATGAGCGCGGGGCTCGACCCCTCCAAGGTGGCCGCGAGCATGCGCGTGTACGCGGCGGCGGGCGCGGACGGCGGCTTTGACGCCGTCTCGGTCGGCAAGGACGGTCGCGCCGACACCGAACCTGCGAAGGGCTGGACCGATATCACGGTCCAGTGCGCCACCAAGGTGGCGGCGGACGGCAAGACCTTCACCGTGCGCACCGGCGACCTGGTCGCCGCGCTCGGCGGGGCCGACGCCTTCGCCGCGGGCGCCCGCGTGGTCGCCGTGTACGACGCGCCGCTCGCCGACGGCTGCAGCCACGGCATCGCGAAGGGCAACCCCAACGAGGTCTACCTGCGCTACCCGCGCTCTCCCTTGGCCGATCAGTCCGGCGAGGCCGGCTTCACCCACACGCCGAGCGATGACGCGACCGCCTACACCTGGGATCTCGCGCTCACCAAGCGCGGCAGCGACGGCGACAAGCCGCTTGCCGGGGCGGTCCTGAGCATCGCCGACGACCGCGGTCGCACACTGGCGGCCGACGGCACGTGGGATGCAGAGGGCAAGGCCACCGTCACCACGGGCGAGGACGGCCGCGTGTCCGTCTCGGGCGTGGACTCGGGCAAGCTGGAGGTCCGCGAGCTCAAGGCGCCCAAGGGCTACACCGCCTTCGAGGGCACGCGATCCGTGACGGTCAAGGCCGAGGGCCTGGACGTCGACCAGGTGGCCGCCGCCAAGCCCAAGCTCACCATCACGGCCGAGTCGCCCCTGCGCGCCGACAGCGCGGATGGGTCGACGGGCAGCCTGGAGGCGTCGCTCATCAACTCGCCCGCCGGCACGCCCCCTAGCATCTTCACCGGAGGCTTTATGCCTTCGACTGGCGATATGGCAATGTTCACCGCGGTCGCCGTTGCGGTCGTCGGAGCCGCGCTCATCGTGGTCGCGCTCCTGGTCAAGCGGGGAGGTGGCAGCCATAAAGAGTAGCTGGCAGCCCCACAGAGAACGGGGCGAGACATAACGAAGCAGATGCTAAGACACAGACAGATGATGACCGATTGGATGAGGACCAACCGGAAAACGGAGGAAAAGAAGATGAGCATGAACAAGAACATCGCACGCCTGGCAGTAACGGCAGGCCTCACGGCAGCGCTGAGCTTCGGCGGCGTGATGGCCCCCGTGACCATGGCGTTTGCGGCTGCGGGCGGCGCGGGCAGTATCACGATCAGCCAAGTTGAGGGTAACGAGAACACTACGTTCAAGGCGTACCAGATCTTTAAGGCCACGGTGACCGATACGAATGGAGTTAAGACTGCTCAGGACATTACGTGGGCGAGTAGTTCGGTTGGCAAGAAGGTAATTACAGCCATTAGGAATGACTGGAAGGCTTATAACAGTTTAAGTGATTCTGAAAAGCTTCCTGCGAAGCCTACGCCTCAGGAAGTCGCGGATTTCATCACTGCGCATGCGGGAGTCTGCACCGCGGGGTCGGAATCGACCAAAGGAACACGAATTGCGACCGATAATATTCTCTATGCAGTTGCGAATGCCATTAGGGATGAGGAACCGGTCAAGTCGGATATCGTCGCTGGCACCGCTTGGACTCCCGAAACTTCGAACGGTAGCGGTTATTACCTGTTTGTGACCAATGCTCTCAGCGATTCGTCCAAGAAGGATACCGGCACGTCCCCGATTTTTGCTGTTGTTGGCGGTAATGCTGTAACTGTAACTGAGAAGACCAGTATCCCTACCGTCGGCAAGCAGGTACTTGCTTCGGCGCCGAATGATCCCACGAGCGCAACTGGTTGGGCTGGCGTTATCGACTCCCAAATCGGCCAGGAAGTGACCTACAAGCTTACCGGATCGGTCGCCGATAACTATGCCACCTACGATTCCTATGCATATAAGTTTACGGATACTCTTTCGAGCGGCCTCGAATACGTAGATGGTTCGCTTAAGGTCTATGCGGTGAACAATGGCGCTTATACGCCCATCAATAGCGGCTATGACGTTACTTTTCCAAATGAGAGCAGCCGCGTTTTGACAGTTAACTTTGCCGTTGACAAGGACAACAACAAAAAGGGCCTCAAGGATATCCAGGGCGTAGACGCCAACACCCAGATCGTTGTCTTCTATAAGGCGAAGCTCAACAAGAATGCCGTTACCGGTAACGGAAATGGGGAGAAGAAGGGCAATTTCAATACTGTTAAGCTCGAGTACTCCAACAACCCCTATGTCGAGGGAACGGGAACGTCCGTCGAGGGCAGTGCCGGAGACTTTACTTTCCAGCTCAACATTAACAAGGTCGATCAGGGCACCGAGAAGGGCCTTGGGGGTGCCGTCTTTACCATCAAGTCTAACAACAAATATGTTGCTTCAAAAGACGGGAATGGTTTTGTCGCAGGCGAACTTGTGGACGTTGCCGATAACAGCGACCTTCCCGAGTATGTAAAGTTCGCGTCTACGGACGAGGGCAAGATCGCTGTGAAAGGTCTCGATGCCGGTACCTACACAGTGACTGAGATTAAGGCACCGAACGACAAATATACCGTCGCTAATCCCTTCACATTTACTATCGAGGCAAAGTATAAGGATAATGCGGCGGAGCTTGAGAAGATTACGGTTAGTCCTTCTCAGAATGACGAGCGTCGTTCCGATGTCGCCCTCGGCACCCTTAACAACACTCCGGGTGATAATACGCTGACCGCTACGGATAATACCGCTGCCAATGTCCAAACTGGTGAAGTCAACATCACCATCGGCAACACCAAGCAGGTTGGCCTCCCGCTGACCGGTCTTAACGGCGTGACCTTCACCTGGATCGCTGGTGGCGCGGTGCTGTGCATCGGCGTGGCGCGCCTCATCCGCAGCCGTAAGCAGGCTGAGGAGTCCGAGCAGGAGTAACGCTCGCTCACCTATCCCTCTGGCAGGCGAGATATGATGGCCATGAGACTTGCGGACACTTTTCTCGTCTATCTACGTTCTTGCTTTGCCATTCTCTTTTCGGGGCAGACTCCGCACTGGAGTCTGCCCCGTTTTTTGGGATAACGCAGCCAGCCTTCATCGTCCGATGTGGGCACGTTCGTCATCGCGTTTCTTAATTCGTATGAGGTTCGGTTTAAGGTCCGTAGGCGCACGCGCGGTGCGGACGGTAGAAGGCATTTGCGCCGCAACAAGCGCAAATAAGAATGCCCGGGGGTCGGATCCCGGGCATTTAACAAAAACTGAAAACTAGGCCGCCCGCGCTCTCGTACACTTACGCGGGGTGCGTCGTTTCCTATTGACATTGTATCCCGAATCGCCCCGCCGATCCGGGATATTCTGAAAACGCAAACACGTCGGGCAAACCCGGACAATGCGGTCAGGCTCTGCTGGACGAGGAATCGTGTTTGTAACTATCGAACAAATGTTTGTCAAAATCGCGTTTACCAGCTGAGGGTGCATACGCTCGCAGTAAAATGGCCTTGCGACGCATCCCGTGCGCGGGCGGCCGACGACTCGATCGGAGGTCCCCAAATGCTGAAATTCCTTAACGCCCTCGCCGCCCTCGCGGCGGTGGGCACGTTCGTCATCGCGTTTCTTGACTCGTATGAGGTTCGGTTTAAGGTCCGTAGGCGCACGCGCGGTGCGGACGGTAGAAGGCAGTTGCGCCGCAACAAGCGCAAATAAGAATGCCCGGGGTTAGAGGCCCGGGCATTTAACAACGTCGGAAACTGGTCGCCCGCGCTTTCGATCACTTACGCGGGGTGCGTCGTTTCCTACAGACATTGTATCCCGAATCGCCCAGCCGATTCGGGACATTTTGAAAACTCAAATGCTGACTTATCCTCGACTGGACGGTGCGGTCTAGCTGTGTTGTCGCGCGGGGGAGCCTGCTAATCGGCTATTATTTGTTTAGACAACTTGAGTTGTAGAGGAGTGACCGGCGATGGTGCAGGGCGCCAAACATATGAAGAGCAATAACGCCGCGGACAACGGCGGCTCAAGCCCTCAGCCCAAACCTCAACCAAAGCCCAAGCGCCGCCGCAAGCGGCTGCCGCGCTGGGCCGACCGTCTCATCACCATCGTCATCATCCTTATCGGCGTGGGCCTTATGACCTGGCCGTGGATCTTGGACCGGCTCGAGGCCTCGGGCGTGTTCAACCAGATCAGCACCGTGTCCAGCACCGTGGACGCGCTGTCTACCGAGGAGCGCGAGCGCATCCTGCTCCAGGCTCGCTCCTTTAACGAGCAGCTTGCGGGCGAGGCCACCGAGCTTCCCGCCGATCAGATCGAGCCCTACGCTCAGCAGCTCATCTTTGACCGCGACCCCATGATGAGCTGGGTCGAGATCCCCTCCATCGACGTGAGCATGCCCATCTACCATGGCACGAGCGAGGAAGTCCTTATGGCGGGCGTCGGCCACCTGGAGGGCACGAGCCTGCCGGTGGGCGGCACCTCGACGCATTGCGTGCTTACCGCGCACTCGGGCATGCGCAACCTGAGCATGTTCGACGACATCCATTCGCTGGAGCCCGGCGACCTGGTGCTGCTACACACCATGAACAAGACGCTCGCCTACAAGATGGTGGACTCCGAGGTCGTGCTGCCCGAGGAAATGGAGTCGCTGACCATCGAGCCCGGCGCCGACAAGGTGACGCTCGTCACCTGCACGCCCTACGGCGTGAACGACCATCGTTTGCTGGTGCATTGCGTGCGCACCAAGTACAACAAGAAGGATGTCGACAAGCAAAAGTCGCTGGCCGGCCGCCACTGGGGCAAGCGCGAGTTCGCCGTGCTCATTGTGGTCGTGGCCATTGTGCTGTTGCTGCTGGACATCGTGATTCACGCGGTCCGCAAGCGCCGCAAGGCCAAGGCCTCGGCATAAGACATTGTTCAGAACCACCACAATGGGGACAGGCACCTTTGCGGTGGTCGGGGCTTCCAAACCATCACAACATTCGATGAAAATCGCGATTTTGACGAAAAGCGTCGAATGGTGTGATGGTTATCGTTGTGGGCGGGATGGTTTTCGCTATGGACGGTGCGGTTCTCGTTGTGGGCGAGACGGTTTTTGCTATGGACGGTGCGGTTTTGCTGCAGAATCGCCGGACCGTCGCCTGCCAGCCCGACGCCCTCGTTACGTTTTCGCTGCATTTAGGTAAAGCACCTGCTCCAAGCGGCGTTGCCTTGTATACTAGAGCGGTTTATCTGTTATGCGGAAGGGAGCGCCTATGGCACTCAGCGAGAAAGATGTGCGCGGCATCGCCGAGTACGCAAAGATCGCACTGACCGATGACGAGCTCACCCAGATGACGTCCTACATGAACGACGCCGTCCAGATGCTCGAGCCCGTCTTGCAATATGACTTGCCCGACGTGGAGCCCACGTTCCATCCCATCGGAAGCCTGTCCAACGTGATGGGCGATGACCTGCGCGAGCCCGAGCGCGACCTGCCGCTCGACATTGCGCTCGAAAACGCCGGCAGCGCGCGCGACCGCTACTTCCGCGTGCCGTCCATTTTGGGAGAGGGGGAGAGCGAGTAATGGCGCTAAGCTTCGATTCCTTTACCGCCGCCCAGATCGCCGCAGGCGTTGCCGCCGGCGACTTTACCGCTACCGAGGTGGCCCAGGCCTCCCTTGCCGCCATCGAGGCGCGCGAGGGCGGGGTCCAGGCATTCCTGCAGGTGGCGCCCGAGCTTGCGCTCGAGGCCGCCGCGCGCGTGGATGCCGACCGTGCCGCAGGCAAGCCGCTGCCCCCGCTCGCGGGCGTGCCGCTGGCCATTAAGGACAACATGAACCTCGTGGGTGCGCGCACCACCTGCGCTTCCCGCATGCTCGAGAACTACCAGAGCGTCTACACCGCCACCTGCGTCCAGCGCATGCTCGACGCCGGCTGCCTGCCCATGGGCAAGGCCAACATGGACGAGTTTGCCTTTGGCAGCTCCACCGAGAGCTCGGCGTTCCACCGCACCAACAACCCCTGGGATACCGAGCGCGTGCCCGGCGGCTCCTCGGGCGGCTCCGCTGCCGCCGTCGCCGCGGGCGAGGTCGCGCTCTCGCTGGGCTCGGACACCGGCGGCTCTATTCGCCAACCGGCGGCGCTCTGCGGCGTGGTGGGCTTTAAGCCCACGTATGGCGCCGTGAGCCGTTACGGCGTTGTGGCCTTTGGCTCGTCGCTCGACCAGGTTGGCCCCTTCGGCCGCACGGTCGAGGATGTCGCGCTGGCCATGAACGCGCTTACCGGTGCGGGCCACGATCCGTACGACTGTACCAGCCAGGATTGCGCCGTCGACTTTACCGAGCATCTCAACGACAGCATCGAGGGTAGGCGCGTGGGCATCATCCCCGTGTTTATGGAGGCCGAGGGCCTGACGCCCGAGGTCCGCTCCGCCGTTGAGCGCGCCGCCCAGGAGCTGCAGAACCAGGGCGCCGAGCTGGTAGAGGTCGACCTGCCGCACCTGGACGCCGCCATCGCCGCCTACTACGTCATCGGCCCGGCCGAGGCGTTCTCCAACCTGGCTCGTTTCGACGGCATTCGCTATGGCTATCAGGAGGAGGGCTGCGCCAACCTATCCGACCAGAGCTCGCTGTCGCGCGCCCACGGCTTTGGCGCCGAGGCCAAACGCCGTCAGATGCTCGGCGCCTACCTGCTGAGCTCGGGCGTGTACGACAAGTACTACTACGCCGCGCAAAAGGCCCGCACGCTCATCACGCAGGACTACGACGCCGCGTATGCCAAGGTGGACACCATCCTCATGCCCGCCTCGCCGCGCACGGCCTTTAAGTTTGGCGAGATCAGCGACCCCACGCAGATGTACCTCTCCGACCTGTACACCATCTCGCTCAACATTTGCGGCAACGGTGGCATCTCGGTGCCGCTGGGCCTGGGCGAGGATACTCAGCTGCCCGTTTCTGCCCAGCTGGTGGGTCCGGCGTTTAAGGACCGTCAGCTGCTCACGTTTGCTCGCGCCCTGGAGCGCGGCTTTGCCGATGCCGCCACGGGTGCGCCCGCGCTTTCCGTCGCGCCCGATTTTGCCGGGAAGGGAGGCGAGCTGTAATGAAGGAGCTTTCCGAGGTCCTGCAGGATTGGGAGGCCGTGATTGGCCTGGAGATCCATACCGAGCTCACCGCACTCGATACCAAGATGTTCTGCAACTGCAAGCTCAGCCACGATGACGAGCCCAACGCCAACGTGTGCCCGGTGTGCCTGGGCCTGCCCGGCGCCCTGCCGGTGCCCAACAAACGTGCCATCGAGAGCATCGTCAAGGCGGGTCTGGCCACCAACTGCGAGATTCAGCGCCACTCGATGTTCTACCGCAAGCACTACTTCTATCCCGATATGGCCAAGAACTTCCAGACTACGCAGGGTCCGGTCGCCTTTGCCATGTACGGTCACCTGGATCTGGATGTGACCGGTCGCGGTGCCGCCGAGCGCCCCGACTGCGCGTTTGGTGAGGCCGAGGTCCAGAGCCTGGCGAGCGCCTCGGCCAACGCCGAGGGTCTGTCCACGTCCATGACGTCGACCATGCGCGAGGGCAACCAGCGCGCCGGCCACCTGGCCAGCTATGATGCGTCCAACTTGCAGATGCCCGAGCGTCGCGAGGACGGTTCCTACACGGTGCCCATCCGCATCCTGCGCATCCACATGGAGGAGGACGCCGCCAAGATGGTGCACGTGGGCGGTGCCGAGGGCCGTATTACCGCCGCGGCCGAGTCACTCGTCGACTACAACCGCTGCGGCACGCCTTTGATCGAGCTCGTGACTGAGCCTGATCTGCGCACGCCCGAGGAGGCTCGCCTGTTTATGGAAAAGCTCCGTCGCATTTTTGTGACGCTGGGCATTTCCGACTGCTCCATGGAGAAGGGTTCCATGCGCTGCGACGGCAACGTTTCGCTGCGTCGCCGCGGCGAGACCAAGCTGGGCACCAAGACCGAGCTCAAGAACCTCAACTCGTTTAAGAGCCTGCATGACGGCCTTGCCTACGAGATCTGCCGCCAGGCCGAGGTACTCGAGGAGGGCGGCATCATCTATCAGGAGACCCGCCACTGGGAGCCTAGCCGCAAGCGCACCGTGGTCATGCGTGTGAAGGAGACGGCCGACGACTATCGCCTGTTCCCCGATCCCGACCTGGCGCCGTTCGACCTGGACGACGAGTTCATCGACCGCTGCCGTGGCGAGATCCCCGAGCTGCCCGATGCCAAGCGCGTCCGTTTTGAGGCCGATTTTGGCATTAAGACAGCAGACGCCGAGCAGATCGCCGGCGACCCCGAGTTTGCCGACTTCTTTGAGGCCGCTGCTGCTGGTATGGCTGGCAAAGAGGCCCAGACGGTCGCAAACCTGCTGGTCAACGAGATGATCGCCTACCTTAAGGGCGCGGGCGTGTCGCTCGCCGAGTCCGGCATCGCGCCGACTCAGGTGGCCGCTCTTGCCAAGCTGCTGGCGACCGATGCCATCAGCTCCAACCAAGCGCACGAGGTCTTTGAGGCCATGGCCCAGACCGGTGACGACCCCAACAAGATCGTCGACGAGCGTGGTATGCGTCAGGTGAGCGATGCCGGTGCGTTGCAGCCGATCGTGGACGAGGTGCTGGCTAACTGTGCCGATCAGGCGCAGCAGTATCGTGACGGCAACCAGAAGGTTATCGGCTTTTTGGTGGGCCAGTGCATGAAGGCGAGCCGCGGCAAGGGCAACCCGAAGCTCTTCAACGAGTTGCTGAGAACGTCGCTCTCGTAGCTGCGACTCGGGGCTTCCCCGGCCAGACGACTCGGCCGTTCGGGTCAGGCGGGCTGGATGGAATAGAGTGAATGGGCGTGCCGTCGGCACGCCCATTGTTTTGAAGGGAACTCATTGAGAGGCAAGGCCCTGCGCCCGGCCCCTCGGTTCCGTGACGACTCGGCCGTTCGGGTCAGGCGGGCTGAATTTAATTTGGTGAATGAGGGTGCCGTTGGCGCCTTCATTCTTTATATATGTTGGGAGCGCCAAGCGGTGGGGGTGGTGCCGGTGTGTTGCTTGAAGGCTTGGGCGAAGGCGGCCTGCTGAGGGTAGCCTAGACGCTCTGCCACCTGCGCTATCGTGAGCGAGCTATCGGCCAAAAGGTCCTGTGCTCGCTCCATACGGCGTCTGCGAATGTAGGCGCCCAGGGACTCGCCAGTTTGGGCCTTAAAGGTGGCGCATAGCTTGGAGCGGCTTGTGTAGAGCCCCTCGGCCACCTCGTTGATACCCACACGCCTGCCTTTGTCGAGCGCGCGCTCAATCATCGCCGTTGCTTCTTCGGCAATGGTTATGCTGACGCGTGTGTCTGTCGCCTGCCGCGCCTGCTTGTGGGCCGCGCGCGAACAGGCGAGCTCCGCGACCATAGCCTCTACAATGCCCCGCATATAGACATGCCCGCCTACGGCGCGAGCGCGGTCCTCGTTGATTCGGCGTAGTGTGTGGCAGATGGCAGACGCTGCCTCCTCGTGCCATGACTCGGCAAACGCCTCAAAGACCCCTGCGAACTCGGTGGGATAGCGGTGCTCCAGTTCGTCAAAATATCCAGGCAAAAAGAGCACCGAGCGCGAGTGATAGAGCTGCCCTGCAAACAGCGGGCTTAACTCCTCGCCACAGTTATCTTGGATAAAGCTGCACACGGCATTGTTTGGCCACGGTCCATGCAAGAGTTTAAGGTTTGCAGGCGTTATGCCAGCCTCGGGCATGCACATGAGCGTGGGCGCGCTGACCTCGCTCACGCACGCGTACGGTTCGGGTGTGTACTCGGCTAGGTGCATGTTGTGCATCGGGGTAATGAAATGCTCCATGACGATGCAGGTGGGGGAAAGGGGTATGATCCATGCGCGTCCGTGCGCCCGATCGTTTGCCACCTCACCGGTAAAGACGGCGCCCTTGCCGGAAAGCTGCAGGCCAAACTGCTCAAACTGCGGTGCGTAGAGCTCGGTTATATCGGTTGCCGCCCGCCGCATTTTCAAAAGCGTCCCCTTCATTTGCGAAAACGTCCACGCCTGGCCCAATTGTGTGCCTTGGCTAACACGCCCATGATAAGTTTCTTACGGTTAACTCTCAAGCCGTTAGAAAGGAATCTCATGGCAAAGGGATCGAAAAAGGAAGGTGGCGGCATCGGCGAGCTACTTGCATATGCTGGTGACCGTAAATTCCTAACGTATTTGGGCATGGCCCTCTCGGCGTTCTCGCAGCTGCTGAGCTTTGGCCCGTTCGTGTGCATTTGGCTTGTCGCGCGCGATCTGATCGCCGTGGCACCTAACTGGAGCGAAGCCTGCGGCATCGCGACGTATGGCTGGTGGGCCGTGGGGTTTGCGCTGGCAAGCATCGTGGTTTATTTCGTGGGACTCATGTGTACGCACCTATCCGCGTTTCGCTGCGCGTCCAATATCCGCAAGGCTACGAGCGAGCATCTGCTTAAGCTGCCGCTCGGCTACTTTGACACGCATGCCACCGGTGAGCTGCGCCGTATCGTAGACGGATGCGCCGCCTCAACCGAGACGCTGCTCGCACACATGCTACCCGATATCGCCGGCGCCACCGCCATGGTTGCAGGTCTGCTCGTGCTGCTTTTCGCCCTCGATTGGCGTTTGGGTGCGGCGTGCCTTATCTCGGTCGTCGTTTCGCTTGGCGCCATGGCTACCATGATGGGTGGCAAGGGCGGCGAGTTTATGAAGGCCTACATGGGCGCGCTGGTCAAGATGAACAAGACCGGTACCGAATACGTACGCGGCATTCCCGTGGTCAAGGTGTTTCAGCAGACGGTCTATTCCTTTAAGGCGTTCCACGACGCGATCGCCGAATACGCCGACATGGCGCAAAACTATTCGGGCACGTTCTGTCGAGGTCCGCAGGTACTCAACCTTACCGCGCTCAATGGTCTTGTGGCATTCCTATTGCCCGTGGCGTTGCTGTTGGCGCCGGGCGAGACGGACTTCGCGCATTTTATGGCCAACTTCACGTTTTACGCGATATTTTCGGCCGTGGTGCCGACGGCCATGACCAAGCTCATGTTTGTGGGCGAGGCCTCTCAGATGAGTGCCGATTCGCTGGCTCGCATCCGAAGCGTCATGGATTCCAAGCAACTCTCCGTGTCCGCTCAACCCAAGCACCCTGCCAGCAGCGACGTGCGATTTGAGGACGTGAGCTTTACGTACGAGGGTGCCGAGGCGCCTGCCGTCAACCATGCGAGTTTTAGCGTTTCCGCGGGTAGTACCCTCGCGCTTGTGGGTCCTTCGGGAGGCGGCAAGTCAACCTGTGCAAGCCTGATCCCGCGTTTTTGGGATGTTTCCTCGGGTCGAGTGCTCGTAGGCGGTGTGGACGTTCGCGATATGGATCCGAACGAGCTTATGGACCAGGTAGCCTTCGTGTTCCAGACCAACCAGCTGTTCCGGCAAACACTTGCCGATAACGTGCGCGCCTCCAAGCCTACGGCCACTGATGACGAAGTACGTGCGGCCCTCTCCGCAGCTCAGTGCGACGACATTGTGGCCAAGCTCCCACAGGGCATCAACACCATGCTCGGCGCCGGCGGAGCATATCTTTCGGGTGGCGAGGTCCAGCGCGTGGCACTCGCCCGCGCGATCCTTAAAGACGCGCCTATCGTGGTGCTCGATGAGGCCACGGCGTTTGCCGACCCCGAGAACGAGGCGCTCATCCAGCGCGCCTTTAGCAAGCTGGCGACGGGTCGCACGGTCATTATGATTGCGCACCGACTCTCGACTGTAGTGGGCGCAGACCAAATCGTGGTGCTCAACCAGGGCAGCGTGCAGGAGTCGGGCACCCATGCCGAACTGCTGTCCCAAGAGGGTCTATATGCCAAGATGTGGGCCGAATACGAACAGGCCGCGAGCTGGAAAATCACTGCTACGACCGCGGATACCGCCGTCGCGAAAGGAGGCGAGGCCTAAATGTTCGCCTCATTCCAAAAGAAGTATTTCCTATCCGATAAAGGCATCGCCGGCGTAAAACGCGGTGTCTTCTGGACCGCGCTCACCAATCTTATTACCATGGCCGGCATGGGCTTTTTATTCCTGGTTATGGCCGGCTTTGTCGAGCATCTCGCCAGCGGGGCTGACCTGCCGGATACCCTGCCGATCGTGGGCGGCCTCCTGGTCTTTTTCGTGTTGCTCTTTGCCTCTAACTGGCAACAGTATTACTACACCTACTGCATCTTTTACGAGGAGTGCGGCAAGCAGCGTATGGAGATCGCCGAGCGCTTGCGCAAACTGCCGCTGTCGTTTTTTGGTCGTCGTGATCTGGCCGATTTAACCGAGACCATCATGGGTGACGTTCAGACTATGGAGCATGCCTACAGCCATGTGCTGGGAGAACTCTGGGGCGCCATCATCGCAAGTGCCATCGTGTTCGTGTCGTCGCTGTTCTTTTGCTGGCAGCTGGCGATCGCGGCGTTTTGGAGCATTCCCGTGGCCTTTGCCGTGCTGTATCTAACACGCGGCCCCATGACCCCGGTGTTCGACCGCGTGCGCGCCGAGAAGGTCAAGGTCACCGAGGCGATCCAGGAGACGCTCGACTGCGTGCGCGAAATCCGCGCCACCAACCAGGAGGCCCATTATCTTGAGGGGCTCAACGCCGTGATCGATGTCGAGGAGCGCGAGACCACCAAGGGCGAGCTCGTCAACGGGCTTCTGGTCAACTCCGCCTTCTCCATTCTGCGTCTGGGCATTGCCACCACGCTGGTCACGGGCGCCACGATGGTCGCCTCCGGGCAGGTCGACTTTTTGGTGATGTTTGCCTTCCTGCTTATGGTGAGCCGTATCTACGCGCCGTTTGATCAGGCCCTTATGCTCGTGTCGGAGCTGTTTGTCGCCGAGTCGTCTGCCAAGCGCATGCGTTCCATCATGGAAGAGCCTGTGGCGCGGGGCAGCGAGAAATTTGAGCCCGTGGGCCACGATGTGGTGTTCGATCACGTGGCATTTGGCTATGGTGCGGGCGAGGACGGCCGCGCCGGCGAGAAAGTTCTTACCGATGTGAGCTTTACCGCCAAGGAAGGCGAAGTTACGGCGCTGGTCGGTCCTTCGGGTTCCGGTAAGTCTACGGTGAGCCGCCTGGCCGCGCGCTTTTGGGACGCCACCGAAGGCACGGTCACCGTGGGTGGCGTGGATGTTGCGAGCGTGGACCCCGAGGTACTGCTGCGCGACTACGCCATTGTGTTCCAAGACGTGCTGCTCTTTGACGACACGGTGATGGGAAACATCCGTCTTGGTCGTCGCGATGCCACCGATGAGGAAGTGCTTGCTGCCGCGCGTGCCGCCAACTGCGACGAGTTTGTGAGCCGCATGCCGCAGGGCTATGACACCATGATCGGCGAGAACGGCTCCAAGCTGTCCGGCGGCGAGCGCCAGCGCATCTCCATCGCCCGCGCGCTGCTCAAAGATGCGCCGATTGTGTTGCTGGACGAGGCGACGGCGAGTTTGGATGTGGAGAACGAGACCGTGGTGCAGCAGGCGCTCTCCCGCCTGCTCGCAGGAAAGACAGTTATCGTGATCGCCCACCGTATGCGCACGGTAGAAAATGCCGATAAGATCGTTGTACTCAAGGATGGTGTGGTTGCCGAGCAGGGCACTCCGGCGCAGCTCAAGGCGGCAGGTGGAGAATTCGCCCGCATGGTTGCGCTGCAAAAGGAAGCGGCTGCCTGGCAGCTGTAAGAAGGGGCAAAGGAACAGTCCCTTTGTCACATTGACAATCGGTTACTCCGCATCGTTAATTTTCAAAAGGTTAGCCATGGCTGACCTAGATAGTTAGATAAAATTAAGGTATTTCAAAAGCGTGCTCGAGCTAACTGATGAACTCGGGTGCTAAGGCACCATGCCGCGCCCCATGCGGCAAAAGGGAGAAGCAACATGAAGAAGTCGACGTTTAACACCCTGCTTGTTGGTGGCGGTTTTCTGCTTGGCACGGCCGGCATCAAGCTGCTTACCAGCGCTCCGGTCAAGAATGCCTGCGTGCAGGGTATTGCGTGCGGTATGCGCATCAAGAACGGCTACCAGGACATGGTCGAGCAGGCCAAGGCTAATGTCGACGACATGGTTGCCGAGGCTGCTTACATCACCCAGAGCGAGGCCGCCGCGGACAACGCAGCTGAGTAGCGCTTCCAGGCACAAACTATGAGATTCTCGATTATCAGCGAGATCCCCGGCAGGACCCGCCTCCAGTTGGCGGGTCCTGTGCCAGAGAGCGATCTCGATGCGCTTCTTAAGCTTGGTGGCGACATCGACGGCGTGCGCAAGGTGCGCGTGTATGGCCGCATTGGCCAGATGGCGCTGGAGTACGACGAGCCGCGACGCGATGCCGTGCTGGCCGCCGTCGGTGCGCTCGACGCTCAGGCCATTGCCGACGCAAAGACGGGCTACGTGATACAACTCGAGCCGCGCAAGCACAAGCTCGTCATGGATCTTGCCACACTTGTCGGCGCCCACTACGCACGTCGCTGGTTTTTGCCCACGCCCCTGCGTGCGGTGTTTGTCGTGGCCGGTTACATGACCTTTTTGCGCGCCGCCCTCCGTGAGCTCGCGCAGCCGCGCCTGACCGTTCCCGTGCTCGACGCTTCGGCCATCGGCATTTCGTTCGTCAAGCGTGATGTCGACACCGCGGGCCAGACGATGTTCCTGCTCAACGTGGGCGAGCTGCTCGAGGACTACACCCGCGCCATGAGTGAAAACGAGCTCATCAACTCGCTGCTCGATGTGCCCGACAAGGCGCAAAAGGTTGTCGGCGACACCGAGGTAAGCGTTGCCGCGACCGAGCTTGAGCCCGGCGATCTGGTCGCCGTGCGCACCGGCATGTCCATCTGCATCGACGGTGTTGTCGAGGAGGGGAGCGCTATGGTCAACCAGGCGACCCTGACCGGCGAGCCGCTGGCCGTCGAGCGCAGCGTGGGCGACGACGTGTTCGCCGGTACCGTCGTGGAAGACGGCGGCATCTTGGTGCGCGTGCGCGCCAATACGGCGCAAACCAAACTGCGCTCAATCGTCTCGCTCGTGCAGACGGCCGACTCGCTCAAGTCCGAGGGCCAGTCGCATATGGAGGACCTTGCCAACAAGATCGTCCCGTGGAACTTCCTGCTCGCGGGCCTAGTTGCGCTTACTACCCGCAGCCTCATCAAGACCTCGGCGGCACTGATGGTCGACTACTCGTGCGCACTCAAGCTCACGGGTTCCGTTGCCGTCATGACCGCTATGAGCGATGCTGCCAAGATGGGCGTCATGGTCAAGGGCGCGAAGTACTTTGAGTCGTTTGCCAAGGCCGACACCATTGTCTTTGATAAGACCGGCACGCTCACCGAGGCGCAGCCGCGTCTTGCCTGCGTACTCACCACCGATGGCTGGAGCGAGGATGAGGTCCTGCGCCTTTCCGCTTGCCTGGAGGAGCATTTCCCGCATCCGGTGGCGCGCGCCGTGGTCAATGCGGCATGCGAGCGCGAGCTCGAGCACCGCGAGCGCCATGCCGCTGTCGAGTACATCGTGGCGCACGGCATCGCTTCGTCCATTGAAGGACGTCGCGCCATCATCGGTTCCGCGCACTTTGTATTTGAGGACGAGGGCGCACAGCTCGAATCCGACATCAAGGAGCGCATTGAGTCCCAGATGCAGGGCCTGTCGCCGCTGTATCTGGCGGTCGATGGAAAGGTCGTCGGCGTGCTCGGCATCGAAGATCCGCTCAAGCCTGGGGTCCGTGAGGCCATCGCCGACCTGCATGCGCTGGGCGTCAAGCATGTCGTTATGCTCACGGGCGATTCCGAGCGCACGGCCGAGCGCATTGCGCGCGAGGCGGGTGTCGACGAGTTTAAGGCCGAACTGCTGCCCGAGGACAAGTACGCCTATGTGGAACGCA
The DNA here is from genome assembly GCA_019424985.1 of Collinsella sp. Taxonomy (GTDB): domain Bacteria; phylum Actinomycetota; class Coriobacteriia; order Coriobacteriales; family Coriobacteriaceae; genus Collinsella. Next base: position 185,480 of record JAHYYM010000011.1, read on the forward strand.
TTAAGAGCGAGGGGCGCCATGTTGCCATGGTGGGCGACGGCGTCAACGATTCGCCGGCGCTCGGTTTGGCCGACGTGGGCCTGGCCATGGGTGGCGGAAGCGACATCGCCAAGGAAGTCGCCGATATCATCCTGACCGATACGGATCTGGCCGCGATCGTGCGCCTGCGCCGCATGAGTCAGGGTCTCATCGACCGTCTGACGAGTTCGTATTCCAAGGTGATGCTCACCAACTCGGCGCTGTTGGCATTGGGTATTACCGGCATGATCACTCCGCAGACGTCGTCACTGCTGCACAACGGCTCAACGATCGCCTACAGCCTGGGCAACGCAAAGGCGTACCTGCGTTAGCAGACGTGTTCGCCCACGTTATCTGGCCTGCGCCCAGACGGCATCGGTGTCGTCCGGGCGCAGGCCTTTTGCGTTTGGATGCCAACGTATGGGTTGATTCGTTTTGCGTCGACCATGCTGAGTCGCTTGCCGCGCGTGCGTTTATTGGGCAGGCGGCGGAGGCGGGGGCATTGCTGTTCTTTCCGGTGCATATCGCCAAGGACGTGCTGTACGTTGTCCAACACGAGCTGAAGCGTAGCGTTCTTGCCAGTGGGGAAGCGCTCGACGAGGCATCTGCCCGTGCAATTGGCGATGCGGCGTTGGCGTTTGTTCGGAACATGACCGAAAACGCCACGGCCGTGGGTGCAGATGCGTCGGACCTTTGGCTGGCCGACAAATACTTAGCGCTCCATCGCGATTACGAGGACAACTTGGTGCTCGCCGCGTGCAAGCGCGCGCAGGTCGATTACTTGGTGACCAACGATCGCAAGCTGCTCGAACATGCCGATCTTGCAGCAAAGACCCCGCGCCAAATGATGCCGATTCTGGCTTTGGCCGAACGCGGCGGCGCGGCTATCGGTTGACGCGAACTGTTTGTGGGCCTCTTGGACGACGATGCGCCAAGGGACCCGCGCCTTCTATTTACAAAAGCTCGGCCTTAATGGCGGGACTTTCTGCGAGCTGCTCGGCTGCCTTTTCGTCGGAGCTGTCGAGTGCTGCCAGACTGCGGTAGACCCACTCGTTGACCTGGGTGTTCTTGACGCCTGCGGTCTGCATAAGGGCGCCTACCTCGCGGATTGCTGCGAGCAGATCGGCTTTGGGACCCGCGAGTTCGACCTCGATGCCGTGGTAGGCGGCCACGCCGCGGTTCTCACTCACGTGGTCGATAAAGCCCTCGACGGTCTCAAGCTGCTGGGCGAGAGCCACATCATCGTTAGCGTCCAGCGCGACGAGTGCGTTCGAAACCGTGAGGGCGGGATGTCCGCAGGGGACAAAGCCTTCGATGACATCCATAGCTTCGGTAATGGTTGAGCCCAGGCCTGCGAGGGCATTGACGAGTTGCTGCTTGGTATCCATAACGGTCCTTTCGACGGGTCAATTTTGCTTGGCGAAAATATACGTTACGCGATCGGTGGCAAAAGTGCGAAGTGCGGCGCACATTGGGGTCTTCACAGCTCGTGCATAGAACAGCTGTCCGCTTTCAGAACGTGGTAAGATAACACTCCACAAGCGGGGCTCGCCCTGCATGCTCCTTGAAAAGTCGACGGGTGTTGGGTGCTTGCGTGCCCAATGCCATCCAGACTTTCCCGACATTCGGGGGCGACTGGTTTCGACACGATAGCTCTGAGAGAGGAAGCAAGCCGAGGTCTCCTCGCCTCGTTAAACAGGGGTACCGTCAAATTGAATTGACAACAACTCTTCTTTTGAGCCTATGGCTCTCGCTGCTTAGTTTATAGCGGCGCGTCAACCCGGTGATTTCCCCGACACCGGCGCGACGTCATTTTAGGGGAATGCTCCTGCGCACGTAATCGGTATGGCGCAGGCTAAGACCGAACCGGTTAGGACGCCGCGAGCGTGTCGCTGCGCGCAAAGCGTCCGAGACAAAACCAGCGACTGAGCTTGGAGATGCCAATCAGGGGGCTTTCGTGGACCGGAGTTCGATTCTCCGCGCCTCCACCATACGTAACAGGCAGGTAGAGAAGTGTCTCTACCTGCCTTTTTATTACATATGGATACCGCGGAGAATCGAACTCTATGCAGGGCGCGGGCGTTAAGCAAACGCGAAGCGTTTGTAGCCCGCGGGCGAGGGCGGCGGCAGCCGGCCGAAGCCGGCGCGGATTTGCGAAGCAAATACGCGGATTCTCCGCGCAAACTATTAGCCCAATATGGATGCGATGTTATCGAATCTCAGCCGGCCATGCGCCGCATCAACGGAACCCCAAACCCGCGGGGAATCGAACTCTGTGCAGGGCGCGGGCGTTAAGCAAACGCTACGGCAACGTAGGGTGGGACGCGCTTTCCTAACGGCGGCCCAGGCGGAAAATCCATCCCGGAATCCGCGCTCAGAACGGGACACGCTTTCCCAACGGCGGTCCAAGCGGAAAGTTCATCCCGGAATCCCGCCTCAAATTGGGACACGCTTTCCGCTCCATATTCTCAACTCCAAAACCTATGCGCCCTCCATTCCAAAACTGGGTAGAAGAAAGCCAAAACGCAATCGCAGGAGGTCAATATGACTGCAGAAGATAAGGCAAAGAACGCCGGCAAGGTCGCGCTCGTTTTGGAGGGCGGCAGCTTCCGCGGGCAATTTACCGCAGGCGTACTCGACGTTCTCATGGAGGCCGGCGTCGAGATTCCGGCGGTATATGGCGTATCGGCCGGCGCTCTCAACGGCGTGAACTACAAGTCGCATCAGATCGGCCGTGCCAACCGCATCAACCTGGCTTTCTGCAATGACAACCGCTTCATGGGCGCCGCATCGTTTGCGTCCACGGGCTCCATCGTGGGTTACGATTTTATCTTCAACGATGTCCAGGACCGCCTGGATCCCTTTGACAACGAAGCGTTCGACGCGAGCCCCACCAAGATGTACGCCGTCGCGACGGACATGCTCTTTGGAACCGCTGCATACCTGCCGGTCAAAAGCGCCGTGCTCGACCTCGATGCCGTGCGCGCCTCGACGTCGCTGCCGCTGGTGACGCCGCCGGTCGAGATCGATGGGCACAAATACGTCGACGGCGGCGTAGCCGATTCGGTCCCCATCGAGCACGTGCTGGAGGAGGCGGGCTTCGACCGCGCGGTTGTCATTGTCACGCAGGACCGCTCGTACGAAAAAAAGCCCTACGAGTTTATGCCCGCCGCACGCGCTCGCTATGCCGACTACCCCTACCTGCTTGAGGCTATCGAGACGCGCCACGACCGCTATAACATCCAGCGCATGCATCTGTGGAAGTATGAGCGCGAGGGCCGCGCGCTGGTCGTTGCTCCACAAAAGCCGGTCGAGGTCGGTCACGTTGAGCATGATCCGGCAAAGCTCCTCGACCTGTATATTCAGGGCCGCCAGGAGGCAAAGCGCCTACTGAGTGATATCGAGGCATTTGTCGAGCGCTAGTGTCGCGACGTCATGACCCATGGATGACATGTGCAGAAACTCTGGTCGGAGCCAAAATACCTGTTGACTCGGGCGGCGAGCGGGGTAATATGGACGGGTTACTTGCAGAGCCCCGTGAATCTCTGTAACAACACGTACTGTACATGGAGGAGTCTAAGTGATTTCGAAATCGACTCACTACGCCAAGCAGGGCGAGGTCCAGCGCAACTGGGTTCTCGTCGACGCCGATGGTGCTGTCCTGGGCCGTCTTGCCACCCAGATCGCAATGATCCTGCGCGGTAAGAACAAGCCCCAGTTCACGCCCAACAGCGACTGCGGCGACTTCGTTGTCGTCATCAACGCCGATAAGGTCCAGCTTACCGGCAACAAGGCCGACACGAAGACCTATTATCGCCACAGCGGCTACAACGGCGGCCTCAAGGCTGAGAGCTTCCGCCAGGCTATGGAGAAGCACCCGGAGAAGGTCATCGAGCGCGCCGTTCGCGGCATGCTGCCCAAGACCACCCTCGGCCGTGCCCAGATGACCAAGCTTAAGGTCTACGCTGGTGCCGAGCATCCGCACGCTGCCCAGAACCCCACGAAGATTGAGCTGGAGGCTTAAAGATGGCTGAGAACACCGTTGTCTACCAGGGTACCGGCCGTCGTAAGAACGCCGTCGCCCGCGTCCGTCTCGTCCCCGGCACCGGCAAGGTGACCATCAACAAGCGTGACGCCGAGCAGTATTTCGGCCGTCATCAGCTCGTTGAGAACGCCCTTGCTCCCTTCAAGGTGACCGACACCGCCGGTCAGTTCGACGTTATCGCTCTGTGCGATGGCGGCGGCATCTCCGGTCAGTCCGGCGCTCTGCGCCTGGGCATCGCTCGTGCTCTTCTGAACGCTGGCGATTACCGTGCTGACCTCAAGAAGGCCGGTTTCCTTACGCGCGATGCTCGCGTGGTCGAGCGCAAGAAGTACGGCCTCAAGAAGGCCCGCCGCGCTCCCCAGTTCTCCAAGCGCTAAGGTTTTATCTCCTTACGAGATACAATGTACAAGCGGGGCCTACCGACTGCTCGGTGGGTCCCGCTTTTCTTTTCGACTAGGGTGGGCGGCTTCGTTTTGCCCACTTGGGAAGGAGCGATCCTATGCCCCAGAACATCTTCGGTACCGATGGCGTCCGTGGCGTCGCCAACGCCGACCTCTCGTGCGACCTCGCGTTTCGCCTGGGCCGCGCGGCGACCAAGTTCCTTGGCCCGGACATCTGCATCGGCCGCGACACGCGTCTTTCGGGTACCATGCTCGAGAGTGCTCTGACCGCTGGCATTATGGCAGAGGGCGGCCGTCCGCATTGCTGCGGCGTTATCCCTACGCCGGCCGTGGCGCTGCTCACCGTCCAAAACGAGCTCGACGGCGGCATCGTCATCTCCGCTTCGCACAATCCGCCGGAGTTCAACGGCATCAAGTTCTTTAGCCGCAAGGGCATGAAGCTTCCCGATGCTGTCGAGGAAGAGATCAGCGCCTGGGTCATGTCCGAGGAGGCCATGGCTGCCGACACGCTGCCGACCGGCGCCGGTGTGGGTCATATCATCAAGATGAAAGACGCCCGCAAGGCCTATGTCGATCATGCCATCAGCACGCTCGACGGCCTTAAACTCGATGGCCTGGTTGTTGCCGTCGACTGCGGCCACGGTGCTTCCTGCCAGACCACGCCCGCCGCGCTGCAGCGCCTGGGCGCCACGGTCCATGCCATCAACACCGATTACTGCGGCACCGACATTAACGTTGAGTGCGGCTCTACGCACCTTGAGCCCCTGCGCGAGCTCGTGCTGCGAACCCACGCCGACATCGGCCTGGCCCACGACGGCGACGCCGATCGCGTGCTGTTCGTGGACAGCGAGGGCAACGAGATCGATGGCGACTACATTCTTGCCATCTGCGGCTCCGACCTGGCCGCTCGCGGCAAGCTCGCCAATTCCGAGATCGTCTCGACCGTTATGTGCAACCTGGGCTTCTCCATCGCAATGAAGGAGCAGGGCTTCGAGATGGTCCAGACCGCCGTGGGCGACCGCTATGTTCTTGAGCGCATGCTCGCGGATGGCGCCGTCATCGGTGGCGAGCAGTCCGGCCACATCATCTTCCTGGAGCACAACACCACCGGTGACGGGCTGGTGACGGCCCTGCAGCTGCTGGCCGTGCTCAAGCGCACCGGCCGCACCCTCACCGACCTTGCCGGCATCATGAAGAAGTACCCGCAGGTACTCGTCAACGTGCATTCGGACAACAAGGCCGGCCTGGACGATTGCCAGCCCATTTGGGACGCCGTCGCTGCCGCCGAGAAGGAGCTCAACGGCCGCGGCCGCATCTTGGTGCGCCCGAGCGGTACCGAGCCGCTGGTTCGCGTTATGGCCGAGGCGGAGACGCACGAGCTCACCCAGCGCGTTGTCGACGACATCGTCGAGGTTGTCAAGCGTGAACTTCCCTAATGGTCAAAAACGGGTGCCAAGTGGTAAACTGTTAAAGCAATTTTGATTGATTGGTATGTCCGAGGGGGAGCATGTTCACTAAAGTCCTAAGGTCTTTTGGTATGCGTGGTCGAGTCCTTACGCTGGATGCTCCCATCTCGGGCGACGTCATTCCGCTCTCCGAGGTAAACGATCAGACGTTTGCCACCGGCCTTTTGGGCCAGGGCGTTGCCATTCAGCCTACGGGTACGCGTGTGATTGCGCCGGCAGACGCCAAGGTCGAGGCCATTTTTCCCACGGGTCACGCCGTTGCGCTCAACACGGTCGATGGCTTGGACGTGCTCATCCACGTTGGTTTGGACACTGTTCAGCTCGAGGGCAAGCACTTTACTGTACATGCGCAAGTGGGTGACATCGTCCATAAGGGCGATGTGCTCATCGAGTTCGATCGCGAGGCAATTGCTGCCGAGGGTTACGATGTGACGGTTCCCATCTTGGTGTGCAACTCCGTTGAGTTCTCGAGCATCAAAGGCTCCGTTGGCGAGCATGTCGAGGAGATGGACCAGCTCATCGTCGCGCGTGAGCGCTAGTCGCTCCGCTTTGCCTTTAGCCTACAATTCAAACACGTTTACGGAGGGCGCCCTTGAAACAGGGCGCCCTCCGTGGCAAGATGGGATTTGTCCGAAGCTAAACAGCTTTGGGTCACCGTGGACGGGCAGGGGCCTCGACGCGGGTAGACACGAGACACATACATTACGCGACCTCGCCCTGGTGGCCGCACACGTTGGTTGCGGCCGACGCGGGCCGCGGGCAAGTGCTTGTAAGGGGAGCCTTGCCTCTCTTGTACGAGAAAGGACGCGTAATGAAGATCATTAAAGCTAAAGACTACGAGGATATGAGCCGCAAGGCCGCCAATATCATCTCGGCCCAGGTTATTCTCAAGCCCGATTGCGTGCTGGGTCTTGCCACCGGCTCCACTCCGATTGGCGCCTACAAGCAGCTCGCCGCTTGGTACAAGAAGGGTGACGTCGACTTTGCCGAGGTCAGCACCTACAACCTCGACGAGTATCGTGGCCTTTCGCACGACGATCCCCAGAGCTACCACTACTTTATGCGTGAGAACTTCTTCGATCACATTAACATCGACCTGAACAACACGCATGTGCCCGATGGCTCCAATCCCGACGCTGCCGCTGCCTGCTCTGAGTATGACAAGATCGTCGCTGCTGCCGGTTACCCTGATCTGCAGCTGCTCGGCATCGGTAACAACGGTCACATTGGCTTCAACGAGCCCGATGATCACTTCTCCAAGGGTACGCACTGTGTCGACCTTACCGAGAGCACTATTCAGGCCAACAGCCGCCTGTTTGACAGCATCGACGACGTGCCTCGTCAGGCCTACACCATGGGCACTCAGACCATCATGTATGCCCGCATGATCCTGGTTGTCGCCAATGGCGAGGCCAAGGCCCAAGCCGTGCATGACATGTGCTTTGGTCCGGTTACCCCCGAGTGCCCTGCCTCGATCCTGCAGCTGCACACCAACTGCGTTGTCGTTGCCGACGAGGCCGCCCTTTCGCTCTGCGAGTAGCGAAAGCCTATCACCTCGACATAGCTTTGCCGAAGGCCTCCGCTTTGCGGGGGCCTTTTTTCTGAGTGCACGCCGTGTGCTTGACGAAAACCTTGCCGCGAACTTGACGGGTGCGTCTGGTGCAGCATGATTCATTCCATAACAGATACTATGCATAAATGCTATGAAAAGGTCGCAGACGGTAGCTGGCGCTAGGTGAGTTGCGCAACACAATTGAACAGCGCTCATTTAAGGTAAACTGCCAAAGGATGGGACAAGCTGGCAAGCGCATTGACCTGCGCAAAGACTGATTGGTTGGGGGATAAGTTTCAATCGGACCACGCTGAACAAAAACTTGCCATTTGCGTACCAGCAAACATCCTAAACCGTAGCATCGCTCTATTCATCTAGCGATACATATGGTCTAGCGTTACGGTGTCCATGTGGTCGAGTTGAGGAGCGGGCATGGTTAACGATTTGGGCAATACGGACGACCTCGAGCTTATGCCGCTGGGCAGTAGCTATATGGTGCGGCGCGATCGCTTGATGAACGAACTTATCGCCAAGGGCCGAAAGGCCGGCATCGTAGTCCTCTACGCGCCTGATGGCTTTGGGAAAACCTCGGTGCTGCTGCAGTATGCCCAAGAGGTTAAAAGCGATCCGACGCGAGGTCCTGTGCGGATCATCGAGGCAGACCGCGCCATTGGGCGCGAGGTGTTTATGCAGCTCGAGGTCGTTACCGAAGAGCTTAAGGACAAGCCGCACTCCCTGATTGCAATCGATAACGTGCCTAACCTCAGCCAGAGCGAGACCGAGGAGCTGATCGACCGAATCCGAACCCTGCGTGCTATGGGGGTTGGGGTCTTTATGAGCTGCCGTCCTTCGAATCGCCAGCTGATTCACGGACTGGGCGATTCGATTAAAGTCAACGCGCAGATGCTCAAGGTGCATGCCTATGAGTATTCGGCGTGGGCATCGGCGTTTTCGATCAGCACGTCGCTCGACTTCTATCAGCTTACGCAGGGCGTGCCCGAGCTCGTCTCGGCTATGCAGTCGGGACTATACGGGCAGGGAGACGTTGCCCAGATGCTCGAAAACGAGATCGTCAATATCTACGGTGCGGCACTTGTTGATCTGGCGTCGCTCGAGAACAACGCCCTGTTTAGTGTGGCATGCTTGATGGTCTTAATGGGTGAGGGCAATATTTCGGAGCTCGAGGCTTGCGGTGTTAGGCTTTCGGCGATTGACCAGTCCTATCTTGTCCGCGATTATCCCATTTTTGGCGTTGATCCGGCAGACCGGCGCTTTACCTGCTTGGGTACCGAGGACAACGCACGCCTGCGATTGCGCAAGCTGGTCGCCGAAATTCGCCCCGAACTCGTTGTGCGGGCGGCGCGTATATTGATTAAAGCGGGGCGCTGCGATACCGCGATGGACCTCGCCGACGCATTTTTGGACCGCAGTGCGGTGTTGGAGCTTGCCGGGCAGTATGGGGTCGATCTGGCCCTGACGGGGCATGGAGGGGATGTCTGCCGCGCGGCGCTGGGAAAGACCGAGGCAGATGACCGGGCCTCGGAGCCGACGCCTGACGAGGCGCTCGGCATCTATCTGGCGGCGGTGAGCGTCTCCAATACAAAGCTTGCGCGGTATATGGCCTCAATTATCGAGCGTGCGGGCGAACAAGCGATTTCCGAGCTCAATCCCGTGTCGTGGAAGGTGGCGCACGCGTTTACGGCCGCCTGTTATGGAGATAGTGGTCTGGGGCTTCCGGCAAGCCATACGGCGTTGGAAAGCGAGGCGTCTTGTGCCGCACTCGACATGCTGTCCGCACATGTCGAGATAAAGCATGGACTGACCGAGCGGGCGAAGGGTGGCGAGATCCTCGCGGGGCTCAAAACGGATAAAGCCTACGATTGTGAGCTCGATATCGCGGGGACGTTTGTGCGCGCGGACCGTATGTTGACGGAGCTATTTGATGGGTCGTATGCGGGGACTGACGAGCGTGATGACGAGATGGCTCTGACGCTCGAGGCACTTGAAGCGCGTGGAATCCGAGCGCTCGCCATCTGGGTGCGCATGGTGTTATCGGCGCGGCGCCTGTTTGCCGGCATGCCGGTGACCGACGAGCAGGCATTCAATGAGCTCGACCGTTTTGCCGTGCGTGTGCGTGACAATCAAGTCCAGTTGTTTGGCTTGATACTAGAAGGCTGGCAGTCGTTGGCTGAGGGGCGTCCGGTCAATGCCAAATTCCGTGCGGTGCAGGTGCTTAGGCTTGCCGAGGAATCGATTGGATACATACGCGACAACGCGCTGCTGCTAGAGCGCGCGGCGTACTTACGCAATACATCGATGGTATCGGTGCGCGAAGAGGCAGAGCTGCTCGATTTGAGTCGGACGCAGGTCGGTGGTGCCGAGGCTTGGATGGTGGCGCTGCATTTGGCCTCCGCGGGCCGCGATAGCGACCTTGCAGCCTGGATGTCCATGAACCGCCCGGGGATTTTGGATCCGTCGTATCGGCTGTTTGCGCGTCTTGCGATGCATTGTCTGGGTGAGCCGGCTGCTAGAATTCGAAAGAAGCTCCCGGTGCGCGAGCTGTCGCGGTATTCGCTGCGTGACGACTTTGAGGGCGAAGGCGAGCGTCTGTTCCAGGCCGGCGATGCCGAGGGTGTCGATGTGATTGGCCATATCGAGATCCGCATGTTTGGGGCGTTTCGCGCCGAGCGCGACGGGTTTCCCATCACGGATAAGATGTGGCGCCGCAAGAAAGCGGCGACGCTTGCCGAGCGACTTGCGCTGGGCATGGATACACTGGTCGACCGCGAGACGCTGGCTATGGAGCTGTGGCCCCATGCCGAGTTCAATAGCGCTCGTAACAATCTGTACTCGACGATATCGCGCCTGCGTTCGGCCTTGGGGCCGACACCGGACGGCAAGTCGTGTGTGCTGATCCAAAACGAGTGCATTGGGCTTAACGGCGATTACGTCAAGACTGACGTGCGGTTGTTTGATCAGATAAGCCGCGAAGTTTTGGGAAATCGCACGGGTGCGCGCGGGCCCCATCTGGTCGAGCTGTGCCTTAAGATCGAGCAGCTCTACGCCGGCCCGTTGTATGTTCCCAATGGCTGTAATCCCACTTACTTTTTGCGTATGCGGCGCATTATGGAATCGAAGTATATCGACTGCATGATTCGGGGCGCGAATGCCGCCCTAGAAGAAAACGACCTACAGTCGGCGGTATGGCTGGTGGAGTCGGGGCTGCGGCAAGAGACAACGCGCGAGGACATGGTGCGTTGCGCTATGCGCGTCTACGGTGCGGCGGGGCGACGACGCGATATCGTCGAGCTGTACAGTGGACATATGCATCACCTGAGGGAGCAGGTCAATGGCGTGCCCGAGCCCGAGACGCGGCGTCTGTACGAGCGCTTGGTAGAGGGCAGGCTTAACCGCGTGCTCGTCGAGCGATAAAAAATGAGCGCCCGAATTGCTCGGACGCTCGCAAGCTTGATGTATGTTGGCTCGCCGGATCGTCGGCTCTTAGACGAGCTTAATCTTCTCGATGTCCTTGCGCGAGGACTCGCGATACAGCGAGAACTTGCGGCCGATGACCTGGACGACCTCGGCGTGGCAGCGATCGGCGAGATCTTCGGCGGCCTCGCGGGCAGAAAGGCTGGAACCATCGAGTACGGAGCACTTAACGAGCTCGTGCTTCTCCAGGTAGGCGACCGTCTGCTCGACGGTGCCCTCGTTGATGTCGGACTTGCCGATGATGATGGCGGGGTTGAGGTGATGGGCCATGCTGCGAAGCTGCTTGACCTGGGCTCCTGTCAGTGCCATGGGTTCTCGCTTTCTATGTTATGGGGCGCCCCGCGATGGGGCCTTAATCTACGTGAGCTGTCCCACGATAGCGCAGGAACGGCGCGGTGTGGGGCGTGTTTGCCCAGTTCAAAAAGAATGCGGATGCCGAGCGGGAGAACGGCGCGGGTTACAGGCGGACGTGTACGACGGCCGAAAGCGGTCTATGGACGGCTCGAAGAGACCGGCTCCCATGCAATAAACGCCCAACGGACCTTGCGGATATGGTCGAGCATATAGCGTCCCTGCGGCACTCCTTTGGACCCCGGCTCGCCAGCACGGGGATTCTCAATCATATGCTGAGCGACGTAGTCGCGCAGACGGTCGATCTTATCCTCGTTACCGTGCTCGAGCATGCGGGAGAAGTCCGCCACGCCCGCCTCAAGGCTATCGAAAGTATCGCGACGGGGCGATTCGAAGTATGTAACCTGCGGCAGCGCCCCCATCTGAATGAGGATATTAAAGGCATACACAAAGCCATTGCTGCAGGTAACCGAGGCACCGATGGCGTTCATCAGGTGCAGGTCATAGCGCGGGCTGGAGTTGGCGACCATCGTGACAGCACAACACCGACGAGCCGTTCGATCAAGCTTGGCAAGCGCGCCTTTTAGGTTGGTCGTGGTGACAGAACGACTGGCAAAGGCAACATCTACCGCTTTCGCGACCGGTCCAACCAAATCCCAGTCATCATCCCAAGCAAGTTCAAGCGGTGTAATGCGATCCTCGAGTCCATAGTACTCAATGCCAGCATCAAGCGTGCCCAACATAGCAGGGGAAAAGTCAGCAGCAATCACAGGATGCCCAGCCTGAGCAAGCGGAATGGCAATCGACCCAGCCCCACACCCCATATCAAGCACCGACTCGCCAGGCTTTAACGCCAACAGCTTTATAAAATCCCGGGCATACGGAGCAGTCTCAAGCGGCCGAAAATGCCGAGCCCGCTTATCCCACTCAAAAGAATCATCAGTCCGCCGCCGACCAGCTTGCAGGCGCATCCATTCGCCATTCCAATCAGCAGAAAGCAGATCAGAACGAATCTCCCCATCAACCACGGGCCAACCTCCTCACGCAACAAAAAAGCGGCCCCTCCCAAAAGAAGAGCCGCAACAAGCATATATCAGAAAAAGAACCGTTCCAACGCCAAAACGCCGCACCAGCCAAGTGGTGCAGGAGCGAAGCAACTGCAACCGGGATAGAACCCAACTGAGGTCCCGTTGTGCGGGAGCCCCGGGGAGGACAAATATATAAGGTCGATCGCGAGTTCCGCACGAGCCGGAGAGCACTTAATGTGCTCTCCGTGCGAGTCAGGACTGTCCGAGCAGGCGACCTTATATATTTGCCCTCCCCGGGGCTCCTCGCCAGCACCCCTCAGCTAGTTCTTGAGCGAGTTCAGCGGTGCCGGGAAGCGTCCACCGCGATGGGCAAGCACGGTGCCGGCGTTGGGGTTCACCGGCATGATGGGCGCACGGCCGAACAGGCCGCCGTACTCGACGCAGTCGCCCACGCCCTTGCCGATGGCGGGAATCACGCGGACGGCCGTGGTCTTGTTGTTGATGACGCCGATAGCCATCTCGTCGGCGATGATGCCGGCGATGGTCTCGACCGGGGTGTCGCCGGGGATGGCGATCATGTCCAGGCCAACGGAGCACACGCAGGTCATGGCCTCGAGCTTCTCGAGCGAAAGTGCACCGGCCTCGACGGCGGCGATCATGCCGGCGTCCTCGGATACGGGGATAAAGGCGCCGGAGAGACCGCCCACGCTGGAGCTGGCCATGACGCCGCCCTTCTTGACGGCATCGTTGAGCATGGCGAGCGCGCAGGTCGTGCCCGGGCCACCACAGGTGCCCACGCCGATGATCTCGAGGATGCGTGCGACGGAGTCGCCGATGGCAGGCGTGGGAGCCAGCGACAGGTCGACAATGCCCTTCTCGACACCCAGGCGATGGGCGGCCTCGCGGCTCATGAGCTCACCGGCACGGGTGATCTTAAAGGCGGTCTGCTTAATCTTCTCGGCGACTTCCATCATCGATGCGGAATCGGGCAGCGTCTCCAGGGCTGCGGCCATAACGCCGGGGCCCGAGACGCCTACGTTGATGACGGCGTCGGCCTCGCCACCGCCGTGGACGGCGCCCGCCATAAACGGGGAGTCCTCGACCATGTTGGCAAAGCAGACAAACTTGGAAGCGCCGACGGAATCCTGGTTGGCCGTGAGTTTAGCGGCATCGATGATGGTCTGGGCGGCCATAAGCACGGCGTCCATGTTGATGCCGGCGCGCAGGCTAGCGACGTTGACACTGGAGCAGACTCGGCTCGTGGTAGCGAGCGCCTGGGGGATGGACTGGATGACGCGGCGATCGGCGTCGCCGATGCCCTTCTGGACGAGTGCGGAGAAGCCACCCAGGTAATCGATGCCGAGCGTCTCTGCCGCGCGGTCGAGGGCATGCGCGATGGGGGTGAGGTCCTCATCCTTGCAGCACGCGGCGATCTGCGCCACCGGGGTGACGGAGACGCGCTTGTTGACGATGGGGATACCGTACTCGCGCTCGAGGTTCTCGGCGGTCTCGACCAGATGCTCAGCCGTGTGCGTCACGTGGTCGTAGATCTTCGTGCACATGCGGTCGAGGTTCTCGTCACCGCAACCCATGAGCGAAACACCCATGGTGATGGTCCTGATGTCGAGGTTCTGCTCCTCAACCATGCCGCGGGTTTCCGCGATTTCTGCGGGCGTGATCGCCATCCTTGCGCTCCTATCTGCCAAAACGAGCATAGTCTTTTCTATTCTAACGTGCCGCACGTGCCAAGTGGCGCGTGCGGCACGTTTTGGTGCTTGGTTGTTTCCGTTGTGTTACTGCCCAAAGACCTCTTCGGCGATACGAGCGCTCTCGGCGGCGTCCTTGGCGTAGTAGTCCGCGCCGATCTGCTTGGCGTATTCGGGGGTGAGTACGGCGCCGCCTACGATGATCTTGACGCCCGGCACCTCGGCATGAAGCAGCTTGATGGTCTCTTCCATGGCCACGACGGTGGTAGTCATAAGCGCCGAGAGGCCGACGAGCTTGATGTCACGCTCCTTGACGGTCTTGAGTACCTCCTGTGGATCGACGTCGCGGCCAAGGTCAAAGACGGTGTAGCCGTAGTTGTCGAGCAGCATTTTGACGATGTTCTTGCCAATATCGTGGATGTCGCCCTTGACGGTGGCCACGCAGATCTTACCCTTGTCGGCAATCTCGCCGGCGGGCATCAGGCGTTTGATGGTATCGAAGCCCACGCGCGCGGCCTCGGCCGAGGCCATGAGCTGCGGCAAGAAGAACTTGCCCTGGTCAAAGAGGACGCCAACTTCGTCGAGGGCGGGGATAAAGTGATTGTTGATGAGGTCCATGGCGTCGTGGTCTGCCAGCAGACGCTCGGTCTCGGCAGCGATCTCGCCTTTGCGGCCCGAGACGACCATGCGACGAATCGGGTCGTCGTTGCCGTCGGTGCCGGCGGTGCCAGCAGCGGGCGCGGCGTCGGTCGATGCGGTCTGAGCCGCCGCCGGGTTGGCGGCGATCTTATACGGATCGGTCCAGCCGGCATAGCGCTCGATGTATCCGGTCGAGCCCTCGTCCTCAACGCTCAGGACGCGATAGCTGTAGACGGTATCCATAAAACGCTTGGAGCCCGGGTTCATGATGGGGGCGTCCAGACCCGCGCCAAAAGCGGCGGCCAAAAAGACCGAACCCAGCAGCGGGCGAGCGGGCAGGCCAAAGCTGATGTTCGACACGCCGAGCGCGCATTTGACGCCCAGGCGCTCCTTGCACAGGGACATGGCGCGCAGGATCTGCTCGGCCTGGCGTTGATTGGTCGAGGCGGTCATGACCAGGCAGTCGATGAGGATGCGGTCCGGGCCAATGCCGTAGCGGGCGGCCTCGGCCACGATGCGCTCGGCGATGGCGAAGCGGGCCTCGGCGGTATCGGGGATGCCGCCTTCGTCGAGCGTAAGGCCGACGACGTTGGTGCCGTAGTGGGCGACCAGTGGAAAGATCTCATCCATGATCTGCTGTTTGCCGTTGACCGAGTTGATGATGGGCTTGCCGGCGTAGCGGCGTACGGCGGCCTCGACGGCGGCGGGATCGGTGGAGTCGATCTGCAGCGGCAACAGCGTGGAGCCTTGGAGCTGCTCGGTCGCCTGCTGGATAATCTTGACCTCGTCGATCTCGGGCAGGCCCACGTTAACGTCCAAGATGTCGGCGCCCTGTTCTTGCTGGCTGATGCCCTGGCTCACGACGTAGTCCAGGTCGCCGTCGCGCAGGGCCTGCTGCAGGCGCTTTTTGCCGGTGGGATTGATGCGCTCGCCGATGACGGCAATCTTGTGGCCGTCGCAGGGGAGGTCCACCACGGTCTGGGCGCTTGTGACCGACATGCTGGGCTTGCGGTGGCGCGGACTGGGCGTGTGGTTATCGATAAGCGTGCGCAAGGCGGCCATGTGCGCCGGCGTGGTGCCGCAGCAGCCGCCCACGACGCTCACGCCGTCCTCAATCATGCCGGCGACGGCCTCGGCGTATTCGGGTGCCTGGATATCAAAGACGGTATTGCCGTCATCGTCCACGCGGGGCAGTCCCGCATTGGCCTGCACCATAACGGGCTTGTCCGTAACGGTGAGCATACGCGCGGCGAGTCCTCGGAGCTCGGCCGGGCCCTGGCTGCAGTTGATGCCCAAAACGTCGGCGCCGATGGCGTCGAGGGTGATGGCGGCGACCTCGGGGCTCGTGCCCAAGAAGGTGCGGCCGTCTTCCTCAAAGGTCATGGTGGCAAAGACGGGCAGGTTGGAGTTTTCGCGGCAGGCGAGGACTGCCGCCTTGATCTCGGCCAGGTCGGTCATAGTCTCGATAATAAAGAGGTCCACACCCGCGGCGACGCCAGAGCGCACCTCCTCGGCAAAGAGGTCGTAGGCCTCGTCGAAGCTGAGGGTACCCAAGGGGCGCAGCAGCGCGCCGATGGGGCCGATATCGCCGGCGACGTAGTGGGCACCGGCTGCGCGGGCGCAGGCGACAGCGGCGGCAAAGACATCTGCCACGGTGGCGGTACCGTCGAGCTTGTGGGCGTTGGCGCCAAAGGTATTGGCGGTGATCACGTCGCAGCCGGCCTCGACGTACTGTCGCTGAATGTCGGTAATGACCTGGGGCTCCTCAAAGTTGAGCAGCTCGGGCAGGGCTCCGGCCTTCATGCCGGCCGCCTGCAGCATGGTGCCCATGCCGCCGTCGAACAGCAGATGCCCCGTGCCCTCGATGGCCGCACGCAGGCGATCGTCCTTAATGCGCAGATCGTCGATCGTGCGCGTCTTGTACGTGGCACCGTTGCGACGTGCGGCATCAACGGGTGCCGCCAATGCAGTGCCGTCAGAATCATGAGTGATAAGCGGAGTAAACATCGAGGGCTCCTAATGGCTGGAATAGCAGGTGGTGTGGGCGGCGCGGAAGCGACAGTGCTCGCGCATGCGGCAGATATTGCAGGTGGGGCGGCTCTGGGCGTCGTGGACCTCGCCGTCGAACAGACCGATCACCGCGGTCACGCTCTTGGTGGGCATGAGCAGGCTGGTGGGCGTGACGGTAAGCCCGATGAGCCGCGTGGCGTTGAGCGCGTCCACGATTGAGCGCTGTGCCGTAAGCGGGCAGTCGCCGTAGCCGGGACTGAAGCGCCAGTTACCGGCGAGTCCGTGTGCGGCGGCCGCAGCCTTAACCTGCTGGTCCATCTGCTCAACGGCGGCTTCTACATAGGCAGAGCATGCGGCGTCGAGCACGGCTCCCTCCAGGGGCTGCTGGGCTCCCGTGGTACGCAGGCGACGCTCGGCGTCCATGCCGAGGGTGCATGCCATGAGCGCGGCAAAGCGGGCGTCTTTGAGATGTCGATAGATGTCGCGACCGCGCAGCTCAACGTTGGTGCCGACCAAGCGAATGCAAGGCTCTCCCTGCTCGTCCACGCCCGTGGCATCGACGGTAAACACGCGCCGCACGCCGCGGGGCTCAATGTCCAGCTCAAGGCGCTCGACCACAAGCTCAATACGTCGTGACAGCTCGGGCTCAATCTGCTGGCCGCCGTAACCCAGATACCGCAGCATCTCGGCACGGTCGACACGGGGATGGTGCGCAGCATCGACACGGTAAAGCGCCGGCGACGCAAGGTCGGCCGGCACTTCGACAGCGGTTGTATCGATGTGCGGTTTTTCCATTACCCTAGGCGCTCCATAATGGTCGCGGCGATCGCAGGACGATTCATAGTGTACAGGTGCAGACCGGCGGCACCGTGCTCCTTGAGGTCGCAAAGCTGACGGGCGGCATAATCTACACCGGCTGCCTGCAGGCTCTCGGGGTCGTTCTCGTACTTGGCGAGAATCTTGATGACGGGGGAGGGCAGCGACGCACCGCACATAAAGACCATGCGGCTGATTTGCGACTTGCCCATAAACGGCATGATGCCCGCGGTAATGGGCACGGTGATGCCCGCCTTGTCGGCAAGCTCGCGGAAGCGGTAGAAGCACTCGTTGTCAAAGAAGAGCTGCGTCACAAAGAAGCTCGCGCCGGCGTCCTGTTTTTGCTTGAGGTATTCGACCGAAGCGTTGAGGTCCTCACAGGCAATGTGGCCCTCGGGGTAGGCCGCGGCGCCCACACAAAAGCCGGCGTCGACAAGCTCGGGGATGAGGTCACGGGCGTAGGCGTAGTCCGAGGCGGGCTTGTCATCCTCGGTCGCGCCAGCAGGAAGATCACCGCGCAGGGCCAGCACATTTTCTACGCCGGCGGAGCGGTATTCGTCGATCTTGGCGGCGATGTCGGCGTGCGAGCGGCCCACGCAGGTAAGGTGTGCCACCGAGGGCGTATCGAATTCGCTCGAAATCATATGTGCGATGGGGGCGGTGCTGGCACCGTTACCCGAGCCGCCGGCGGAACAAGTGACCGAGACAAAGCTCGGCGAAAGCTTGCACAGATTGCCTGCCACCTCGCGAGCCGTGTCGAGGGAAAGCTCGCCCTTGGGCGGGAACATCTCAAACGAAACGGGCGCGGTGCCCCGGGATGCCGCCTGCTTAAAAACCTCGTCGACGCGCATATCGTGCTCCTTTAGATACTTAAATAGTGTGATGTGTTGTAAGGATTCTACAGCACCACTGTGCCACGGTGGAGTTTCACTTGCTATTTGGGGATACCAATCAAAGATGCCCTACTATCGGCATTTCCTATAACAGGGCGGTCAATCTAGGATGGGGTTATAAAGACTGGTATCTGATGCGAAATACCAGTTAATAGAGCCCTATCCTAGATTGACCACCCCTAAACCATGGGGGGAGGTCTGCAATTTATACAGTTGATTGGCTGTTGAGGGCGGCAATGCCGCCGCGATGCGGTAACCTCATTGATTGGTTTCGTGACAGCAACATAACGGTAATGTTGCGGAAACACGACGAGCCTAATCTATGACTCGTTCGTTAGTAATCAACACCGCTTCTCACGCGGTGCCGATACGAAGGGAGTTCCGTATGGCCGAACTTACTGACCGCTTCGGGACCATGGTGTTCTCTGAGGAAGTCATGAAGGACTACCTCCCCAAGGACATTTGGAAGCGCCTTGCTGCAACCCTCGAGGACGGTGAGCCGCTCGACCTGGATGTGGCCAACGCCGTCGCTCACGCCATGAAGGTCTGGGCCATCTCCAAGGGCGCTACGCACTACGCGCACTGGTTCCAGCCGCTTTCGGGCATCACTTCCGAGAAGCACGACAGCTTCCTCGAGCCCAACCACGACGGCACCGCCATTACCAAGTTTACGGGCAAGAACCTCATCCAGGGCGAGCCGGACGCCTCCAGCTTCCCCAACGGCGGCCTGCGTGCCACCTTCGAGGCCCGTGGCTACACCGCTTGGGATCCCACCAGCCCCGCCTTTATCAAGGACGACGTCCTGTGCATCCCCACGGCCTTCTGCTCCTACACGGGCGAGGCCCTGGACAAGAAGACCCCGCTGCTGCGCTCCATGACCGCGCTCTCGCGTGAGTCCAAGCGCGTTTTGGCATTGTTTGGCAAGAGCCCCAAGAAGGTCGTTCCTTCCGTAGGCGACGAGCAGGAGTACTTCCTGATCAAGAAGGACGCCTACCGCAAGCGCAAGGACCTGGTCATCACCGGCCGCACGCTCTTTGGCGCCGCTCCCTGCAAGGGCCAGGAGCTCGAGGAGCACTACTTTGGCGCAATCCGCCCCACTGTCTCGTCCTATATGAAGGACTTGGACAACGAGCTGTGGGCGCTCGGCATTCCCGCCAAGACCAAGCACAACGAGGTTGCCCCCTGCCAGCATGAGCTCGCCCCCGTCTATGGCGAGGTCAACGAGGCCATCGACCAGAACCTGGTCATGATGGAGAAGATGAAGCTCATCGCCTCCCGTCACGACTTGGTCTGTTTGCTGCACGAGAAGCCCTTCGAGGGCATCAACGGTTCGGGCAAGCATAACAACTGGTCGCTTGGCACCGAGTCCGAGAATCTGCTCGATCCGGGCGACACCCCGCTCGACAACCTGCAGTTCATCGTCTTCCTCACTGCGGTGATCGAGGCCGTCGATAACTATCAGGAGCTCCTGCGTGCTTCCGTCGCCTCGGCCGGCAACGACCATCGTCTGGGCGCCAACGAGGCTCCTCCGGCGATTATGTCCATCTTCCTGGGCGACCAGCTTACCGAGGTCGTCGAGAAGATCATCGACGGCAAGGCTTCCGTCCACGCCACGCGCGGCGTGCTCGACCTGGGCGCCGACACCCTGCCCAAGCTGATGCAGGATAACACCGACCGCAACCGCACCTCTCCGTTCGCCTTCACCGGCAACAAGTTCGAATTCCGTGCCTGCGGCTCTGAGCAGAACGTCTCCGACTCCAACCTGGTGCTCGATGCCGCCGTGGCCAAGTCGCTCAAGTCCTTCGCCGATGCCCTTGAGGGTACGCCCGAGGATAAGTTCCAGGACGCCGCGCTCGAGTACTGCAAGAAGGTCCTGACCGACCACCAGCGCATCCTGTTCTCCGGCGACGGTTACTCCGACGAGTGGCCCATCGAGGCCGAGAAGCGCGGCCTTGCCAACAACAAGACCACGGCCGACGCTCTTCCCGCCTTCGTTTCCGATAAGGCTATCGCGCTCTTTGAGGAGACGGGCGTCCTGACCAAGGCCGAGGCTCAGTGCCGCTATGACTGCAAGCTCGAGAAGTACAACAAGCTCATGAACATCGAGGCTACCACGATGGTTCGCGAGGCGCGTCGTACCTATCGTCCGGTCATTACCGCCTACGCCACCAAGGTCGCTAAGGGCCTTGAGACTATTCGTGCCGCCGGTGCTGAGGCCGCCATGCAGTGCGAGCAGAACACGCTCAACAAGCTCTGCAACGGTATCACCGCCATCAACGACTCCATCAAGGCGCTCGACGCCGTACATCAGAAGGCCGAGGCTCTCGATGGCCAGGAGCAGGCCAACGTGTACGCGCACGAGGTCGTTCCCGCTATGGATACGCTGCGTGCTGCCGTGGACGCCATGGAGGAGATCGTGGCCGCCGACTACTGGCCGGTTCCGACCTACGACGACATCCTGTTCTACGTGTAGAGCGTAACTGACATATCGTCACGGTATTGAGCCGGGGTCCGCATCGCGCGGGCCCCGGCTATTTGTTTGCGAAGGACGCTTTGGATCCCGCTTTGCAACTGATTCGCCCACGCAATAAGGGGTCGTGGGCAAAAAACGTCAAATATGAGTACTGTCACTAAACTAGTTCCATATCAAAATGGCAGTTTTTGCCGAGTTGGACCACATATGTCCAGGTATATAGCTGAGGTCGGGCCCAATCTGAGCACTAGGTCGTTGATTTGACATCTGATTCACCATCTAAAAGGCCAAATTCGCTGTTACTAAATCGGTAACAGTACTCACATTTGCCATTTTTTGCCCACAGGCCTTGCGATGGTGCCGGGATCCGCACCCTGTCGGGTTCGAATCCCGGCGTATGGGTAGCAAAAAGCCCGCTACCGAATTGGTAACGGGCTTCTCAGATTCTGTGGTGCCCCCAGCGGGATTCGAACCCGCGATATCCACCTTGAAAGGGTGGCGTCCTTGGCCGCTAGACGATGGGGACAGCGGGAAAGAGTATAGCAGACTTTTTTGCCGGCGCGTATATCGTTGGCAAACTGGAAAACCACCACATAGGAGCTGGCTCTCTATCCCGATTCTCAAACATCTCATTCTGTAACAGTAAGACGACTTTTAACGGTCTAGATGTTACAGATTGAGACAAACCGCTGGGACGGGTCAAAACCACCACAAAGGTGCCTATCCCCTTTGTGGTTGTGAGGTGCTAGGGGAGGAGCTTCATGGCGGCGTCGTGGGCGGCGTGCTCGTAGGTGTCGTCGAGGGGTTTGAGCGGCAGCAGGGCGGCGGCCTGTGCGTCGCCACGGCGCTCAAGGGCGTGGGCGATGAGCCAGTCGGCAAGTTCGGGGTTTTTGGGCAGCGCTGGTCCGTGCAGGTACGTGCCGATGACTCCCCTGTAGATCAGACCCTCAAAGCCATCGTCGCCGTTGTTGCCGGTGCCCGCGACGACGGACGTTCCGAGCGGCGTGGCATCGACGTCCAAAAGCGTGCGGCCGCCGTGGTTCTCGAATCCGACAAAGGGCTCGGGTGCCAGGTCGGTCTTGACGGCGACGTTGCCGATCAGGCGGTCGGAGCCGCGTACGGTTTCGGCGGCAATGACCCCCAGACCCTCGATGCGATCCTCGCCCATATAGTACGAACGGCCGAGCAGCTGATAGCCGCCACAGATGGCAAGCAGCGAGCCGCCATCCTCAACATAGGCCGCGACCTTGTCTTTTTGGGCGAGCAGCTCGTGTGCCACGGCTAGCTGGTCGCGGTCGGAGCCGCCACCCATCATGACGATATCGGCATCGGTCAAATCAAGCGTTTCGCCCATACGGACCTCGTCTACACGCGCGGGAATGCCACGCCAGGCGCAGCGGCGCTCGAGGGCGATAACGTTGCCGCCGTCGGCATAGAGGTTGAGGGCATCGGGGTACAGGTAGACGATACGCAGGGGGCGCGAAAGCTCGACCGGCGCAATATCGGTGGGGACAGCGCTACCATCGGCGCGCGTTATGGCGTGGGAGACAATCGAGCTTGCATCGTCGTCTTTAAGCCCGTCGAGTTCCTTGACCAGCGGCGGGAAGGCCGTGTAGTTGGCGACGGCGTAGAAGGTGTCATCGGCGGCCTCGTCTGCCACGGCGCCGATCGCCTGCGCGACGTCCGAGATAATCGCGGCATCGATGCCGGCGTACTTGAGGCGTACCTGCATGTCGTGCGCACGCGTGCCTCCGGCAAAGGCGACAAGATCCGGCGTGTCGGCGATGCGCTCGAAGTCGACATCGTAGATCCACGAGACATCGTGGCCGTCGGCATCGTTATCGTTTAGGAAGAAGGCGCAGAGCCTGCCGCCTGCCGTTTTAATGGACTGGATCTGGCGATCGAAGCCCACGGGATTCTTGGCCAGGTTGGCCTCGACGGTGCGGCCGGCAATATCCCAGCGGCCCATGCGTCCGCCGGCGGGCACGTAGGCATTAAGCGTGGGCTGCAGGTACGCCGCGTCCACGCCCAGCTCGTGCGCCGCAAAGAAGGCGGCGGCGACGTTATAGACCATGTACAGGCCGTTGTAGCGCGTGGCGATGTGCACGGCGGGCGCGTTGGCCTCGGGTCCAAAGGCCAGGTCAAAGCCGTAGCCGTCGCAGCCGAGCTCAACGCCCGTCACGCGGCGGAGCAGCGCGGGGCGACCCCAGCCGCACGAAGGGCAATGATAGGCGCCCAGCTGTCCGTACTGCACATAGTCGTATTCCAGCGGGGCGTTGCACTGCGAGCAAAAACGCGAGTCGCTAATGCGGTCGGACTCGGTGCCCGTGGCGCCGTCGATGCCAAAGGCGATGCTCGTGTTGGGGACGCGCGCGGCGATCGAGGCGCACAGCGGATCGTCGGCGTTGTAGATGAGCGTTGTCGTCGGAGAGAGCTCCAACGCATGGGCGATGACGTCTTGGGTATGGTCGATCTCGCCGTAGCGGTCTAGCTGGTCGCGGAACAGGTTGAGCAGCACAAAGTACGTCGGTTTGAGCTTGGGCAGAACGCGTACGGTGTAGAGCTCGTCGCACTCAAAAACGCCCACGCGCTTGCCGCTGCTGGTGTGCTTAAGGCTGCCGCGGGCCTCGAGCAGAGCACCCACCACACCAGGCTCCATATTGTTGCCGGCACGGTTGCACACCACGGTAGCGCCGCTGGCAGCAACGGCGTCAGCGATGAGGTTGGAGGTGGTGGTCTTGCCATTAGTACCGGTAATCACCACGCTGCGGTCGACCAGGCTCGCGAGGTCGCTTAGCAGCTCGGGGTCGATCTTCATGGCGATGCGGCCGGGAAGCACGCCACCCTGGCGTTTGAGGACAGAGCGCAGTCCCCAGCGGGCGATATCGCTCGAGGTGCAGGCGAGAGATGAGCGGAGGTTCATGAAGCCGTTCCTAACATAGATGACATGGTCGGGGCGATCGCGTCGCTAAAAGCCGTAGCGGCGCGCAAATTCCTGGGCGAGCTGCGATACATCTTCGCAGGCGTTGGCCCAGGGGGCAAAGTCGGGGGTGTCCGAGATAATGCCGTCGGCCTCCCAAACTGCCTGGTGCGAAAGGTCCCAGGGGTCGCGCGGCTCGGGTCGGCAGGGAAGATACGGCGTCTGGTACATGGGATTCAGCAAGAAGAACGCGCCGCCCTCGCAGCGGTTAGCGAACTCACGCAGCGCACGCACCGCCGGGCGCATCTTGTTTGTTTTGAACAGCAAGATCGTGCGGGCGAGCAGGTACCAAGGAGAGTTTTCGAGTGCGTCTGCCCCCATCTGTTCCTCGAGCTGATGCGCCAGGGCAAAAAAGCCGTCCTGGTCTTCCAAGCGGGCGAGGGCAAACAACACGGTGCCGGCGGCCCGGGTGGGATAGCCCTCCGCCTTAAGGACGCGGCGGGCGTAGTTGGCAGCAGCGCGGTAGCGGGCGCTCGCCATGCACAGCTGCGAGATGGCCTCGAGCGTGTGGAGCCACCCGATAAGCGCCGGCTCGCTTACGGTGAGGTCTGCCGCGGTGACACCGTCGGCCAAAACATTATTGGCCCAATAGTGCGGGGCCTCCATATCAAACCCGGGCACGCTCTGTTGCAGGTAGTCGGCCGTGCTCGCCTCGAGCTTCATCAGGTCGCCCAGGCAGGCGTCAACGGGCGTGTCGGCCAGGATGATGGCGAGCAGCTGCGCGTCGACGGCCAGTGAATCGACGCGGACGATCTTGAGCAGCTCATCGCGCATGTCGTCGAACAGACGATTGCGCGTCTGCTCGAACTCCTCGTCGCTGCCCATGTCCTCGATGCGATGGAGCTCGTCGAGCAGGTGACGATGAACACCGGCATAGGACAGCAGCGCCCGGGCATGCTCGGACTGCGCATACTTTTGGGGATTCGCGCTAATGTCGTTATGGACAAGCTCGCGTGCTGCATCGGTGAGCTCGGGGTGCGACGCCAGATAGGTGCGCTCCAGGTAGGCGGGGATGTAGACGCTCGGATCCATTAGAGGTCTCCTCCCTTAAACGGCAAGCCCTGCTCGGCCGCCCGCAGTATGCGCTCGTCGATCTGGGAGCGCACGATGTCGTTGGTGGCGACCCAGGCGGCAAAGCTGGCGTTGTCGGGTGCGCCCAGGCCCTCCTGCAGTACCGGCGTCGCCTCGGAGAGTGCAAGGACGAGCTCGTCGGTGGAGCCTGCACCCACGTTGACGCGGGCATAGACGCCATCGGGAAACTCGGTTTGGAAGTAGAGCGCCTCGGCTGCGTGCGGGCACGAGCGCGCAAGGATACGCAGGTAGTGCTCGGCACCCTCGTAGTCCAGCTCGCGCCAGGCTGCGCTCATCAGCGCGATGAGCGTCCACGGGTCCAAGTCACGCTCCGCGTCCTTGGGACGACGGCGCAGCGGCGTGCTAGCGAGATAGGGGACGGAGTGGGCAGAGCGAAAGCGCTTGAGCTCCTCGGCGGGGTATTCGAGCTTTGCCATGGCAAGCATCGCAGTATGGCGGACGCCGGCGGGGTCGTTGGGGGCAAAGTCGAGGCTGCGGTTTGCGGCTTCGAGCGACATGCGGTAGCGGCCGCTAATGAGCGCGCGCGATGCCAAGGCGGCAAGCCAGCGCAGGTAGGGGCGGCGCATAAGGTCGCCTGCGGCCTCGCGCTCGTAGGGGTCCTGCGCCGAGACGATCTTGAGCGCCAGGTCGTGTTCGACTTCATCGCGCTTAGATACCAAGTACTGTACGTACTCCTCGTTGGAGTTGGCGGTGAGGGCGGTCAGCATGCGCTGGGCGTCCCAGTTGGTGGGGTCGAGCGCGGCTGCCTCGCGAAGCATGTTCTCGGCAGCGCCCTCTTCTTGCTCTGCCTGGGTATCGTCAGGGATAAAGGGAATGCGGTAGTCGACAGCCTCGACCACCTTGGCAATGAGATGCCCGGCGCGGTCGCGGTCGTGCACGATGAGCGGCGCGGGGTTGCGGGTGAATTGCTCCATCAGACGCTCGACGGCGGGGCCGTCGGTGAGCGGGATATTGTCGCGGCGCAAGGCCTCAAGAACGAGGCGATGGCAATCCTCTTGAATGGGATCGAATGCCATGGGGCCTCCTTTGCTGCGGTTAGGGTTCAAATGTCTCTATATAAAGTTCTAGTTTACCCGCATGTGGCACACCGGGGGTGCCGCACTTGGACTTGCACCTTTGCACCACGAAGACGGATGTCGCACAAATGTCGGCACCTTGGACGACCGAGTGGTATCACGGTGCCGCAAACGGTCGATTTTCGGCGGCGAACGGGGCACATTTTGGAGGAGCACCGTTCTGCCCGGGATATGTGGTCAACCTTGATAAAACGTTTGCCCAGCTTGGGAGTATGAATGCCCCACAAGGGCCTTCAGGGATAGAAAAAACGTTTCATCATTGTCGGCTTTAGGTGAATAACTGACCAACCAGAACGGTAGAATAGTGTTTGTCTGAGCGTTGAGACGTTTAGACATCGCGCATTGTCATCGCCGGCAACGCGCAAAACGGTCCTAACGGAGCCAATCGGGTGCTCCGTTATATACGCAAGTCTAAGAGGGGCTTGTTTAGGAGGCACAGTATGGGACGTTTTACCAATCCTCGCGATCTGTACTTTGGTGAGGGCGCTCGCCACGAGGTGAAGAACCTCAAGGGCAAGAAGGCCATCATCGTTTCTGGCGGCAGCTCTATGCGCCGCGGCGGGTTCCTGCAGGACGTCGAGAACGACCTTAAGGAAGGCGGTTTCGAGGTCAAGCTGTTCGAGGGCGTCGAGTCCGACCCGTCCATCGAGACGGTCATGAAGGGCGCCGAGGCCATGCGCGAGTTCGAGCCCGACTGGATTATCGCCATCGGCGGCGGCTCGCCCATCGATGCCGCTAAGGCCATGTGGGTCTTCTACGAGTATCCCGAGGAGTCCTTCGATAACATCATCCAGCCGTTCAGCTTCCCCGAGCTGCGTCAGAAGGCTCATTTCTGCGCCATCTCCTCTACCTCCGGCACCGCTACCGAGGTCACCGCGTTCTCCGTCATCACCGACTACGCCAAGGGCATCAAGTACCCGCTGGCCGACTTCAACATCACCCCTGATGTCGCCATCGTCGACCCCGAGCTCACCTACACCATGCCCGCCAAGCTGTGCGCTCACACCGGCATGGATGCTCTGACCCACTGCATGGAGGCCTACGTTTCCACCTGCGCCTCTATGTTCACCGACGCCAACGCCCTGCACGGCATCCGCGAGATCGTCGAGTGGCTGCCCAAGTCCTATGCTGGCGACCATGAGGCCCGTCAGCACATGCACGAGGCTCAGTGCATCGCCGGTATCGCCTTCTCCTCGGGCCTGCTCGGCATCGTGCACTCCATGGCTCACAAGACCGGTGCTGCCTTCGAGAACGGCCACATCATCCACGGTGCTGCTAACGCCATGTACCTGGGCAAGGTCATCCAGTGGAACTCCAAGGACCCGCGTGCTGCCGAGCGTTACGCTTACGTGGCCAAGGAGATCCTGCACCTTCCCGGCGAGACCAACGAGGAGCTCATCGCTGCGCTCGTCCAGAAGATCCGCGACCTCAACGACCAGCTCAACATTCCGCAGTCCATCAAGGATTACGCGAATGGTGGCGTGAAGGTCGACGCCGAGAACCCGCAGATGGTTTCCGAGGAGGAGTTCCTCGCCAAGCTCCCCGAGATCGCCGCGAACGCCGAGCAGGACGCCTGCACGCCCGAGAACCCGCGTGAGACCAAGGCTGCCGACTTCGAGAAGATTCTCAAGGCCTGCTACTACGACACCGACATCGATTTCTAATCGACTCTTGTTATCGTAACGAGGGGCTCCGCACGTATCTGTACGGAGCCCCTTTCTTTTTCTTTTAGAGAATGGGATAGTTATGGCTGCAATTTTCAATAGCCCCAGCAAGTACATCCAGGGTCCGGACGAGCTCGCCAAGCTCGGCTCCTATGTCGAGCCGCTCGGCGCTAAGGCCCTCGTCGTCGTGACGCCTTCGGGCAAGAAGCGCGTCGGTGCCAAGATCGAGGGCGGTTTTGCCGAGGCTAAGGCCGAGCTGCTGTTTGAGGACTTTAACGGCGAGTGCTCCAAGGGCGAGGTCGATCGCCTGGTCGCGCTCGCTCGCGACAACGGTTGCGACATCATCGTCGGCGTCGGTGGCGGCAAGATCCTCGACACCGCGAAGGCCGTCGCCTATTACCTGGAGTCCCCGGTTATCATTTGCCCCACCATTGCTTCGACCGATGCCCCATGTTCGGCGCTTTCGGTGCTCTACACCGACGATGGCCAGTTCGATAAATATCTCTTCCTTAAGGCAAACCCCAACATTGTCCTGATGGATACGACGGTTATCGCGGCGAGCCCGGTGCGCCTGACGGTTTCCGGTATGGGCGATGCGCTCGCAACCTACTTTGAGGCCCAGGCGACGCATGATGCCGACGGTGGCACTTGCGCCGGCGGCAAGGGCGGAATGGCCGGCCTGGCGCTCGCCAAGCTCTGCTACGAGACGCTTATGGCCGATGGCGTCAAGGCCAAGGTCGCGCTGGAGAAGGGTGCGCTGACGCCTGCCGTCGAGCATATCATCGAGGCCAACACGCTGCTTTCGGGCATTGGCTTTGAGAGCTCGGGCCTTGCTGCTGCTCATGCCATCCACAATGGCCTGACGATGCTGCCCGAGTGCCACGGCATGTATCACGGCGAGAAGGTCGCCTTTGGCACCATCGTCCAGCTGGTACTCGAGGATGCCCCGACTGAGAAACTCGAGGAAGTCTTGGGCTTCTGCATTGAGCTGGGCCTGCCGGTCACGATGAAGGAACTTGGCGTTGCCGAGCTTACGCGCGAGAAGGCCATGATTGTTGCCGAGGCTGCGTGCGCGCCCGATGACACCATGTGCAACATGCCGTTTGAGGTGACGCCTGAGATGGTCGCCAACGCCATCCTGGGTGCCGACGCACTGGGTCACTACTACCTTATGGATGAGTAAACTAAGGTAAGGAAGGGGCAAAGCCGACAGATGGCTTTGCCCCTTTTTGCTATGGTGCAAAGGGGTCAGGTTACTTTGCACCAATCGTTGTTTGATGAAGGGCGGATTCTCGTATGGCGCTTCCCATGGTATATGGCGGTCCCGGCCGGTATGTTCAGGGGCCGGGCGAACTTTCGCGTCAGGGCAGGTATTTGTCATGGTTGGGCTGCGCTGCCTATGTCTTGTTTGACCAGGGCACCGAGGATCGGCTGTGCAGGCAAATCGTCGATGGATTTCTGGATGAAGATCTAAGCGAGCCGTTCTTTAAGATTTACAACGGTCCGTGTACGGAAGATGCCGTTGTCGAAATGGCCAAGGAAGCCCAGGCCGAGTATTGCGACATGGTGGTGGGCATTGGCGGCGGCAAGATGCTCGATATCGCAAAGGCCGTTGCGTTTTATGCTGAGCTGCCGTTGTGTGTATGCCCCACGGCGGCTTCGATGGACGGTCCGTGCAGCGCGATTTCGGTGCAGTATCACGAGGATGGGTCGTTCGATCGCTATCTGATGCTCGAGAAGAATCCGGACCTGGTCGTGGTCGATACCAACGTGGTCGCGGCGGCCCCACTGCGCATGACGGTCGCCGGTATGGGCGACGCGCTGGCAACGTACTTTGAGGCGCGTTCGTGCGCCGCGGCGCACGGCGCGAACGAGCACGGTGGCGCGCCGGGGCACTTGGCACTGGTCGCGGCACGTGCCTGCTACGATACGCTTATGGAATGCGGCGTCGCTGCCAAGCGCGATCTCAAAAAGGGGCGTACATCGCCGGCGGTTGAGCGCCTGATCGAGTGCAACATCCTGCTTTCGGGCGTTGGCTTTGAGAGCGGTGGCTTGGCGTTGGCGCATGCCATCGCCAACGGTCTGACGATTCTGCCCGAGTGCAAGGCCATGCACGGCGAGGCCGTGGCGTTTGGTCTGGTGGTCCAGCTTCGTCTGGAGCGTGCGCCCGAGCTTGAACAGGTGCTCGAGTTTTGTCAGCGCGTCGGTCTGCCGACGACGCTCGAGGAGCTGGGCCTTGGCGAGATTTCCGATGCCGACCTGATGAGCGTTGCGGATGCGGCCTTTAGAAACGAACGCAATATGGCCAACGAGCAGGCCAAGGTGACCAAGCAAAAGCTCGTCGAGCTCATGCGCGAGGCATAGTTTGGCGCTTGATCGACCTTGTGCAATCGGGGCGGCGATAGGCCATAGGCTATTTGCCGCAAAGGTGCTCCGCGTGTAATTTGCCCGAGGCACGGGCCGATAGCGTATCATTATCTCTTGCTTGTTTGCACTGCTCAGGGAGGGGCCGCGCATGGCGCAGGAACACGATCTATTTGATGACATTATCGAGATCAGCAAGGGTTTCGACTTTCTTAAAAACCCGCTTGGCGGCGTGACCGATGCGCTCGATCCGTCGGCGCCGCAGTGGAATCCTGCCGACTACAAGGAGCGTCCGCGTGGCAACACCATTCCGTGTCTGACCTGCAAAAACGAAAAGAGCGGCTGCACCGCGTGCATGGACGTGTGCCCGGTCAACGCTATCGAGGTCGAGGAAGACGCCATCGAGATCCTCGACTCCTGTCGCAAGTGCGGCCTGTGCGCCGCTGCCTGTCCGACCGAGGCGATCATCTCGCCGCGCTTGGCGCCCAAAAACCTGTATGACGACATCGTCTCTGCTGCTACGAGCCACGAGACCGCCTACGTCACCTGCACGCGCGCCCTTAAGCGCATGCCGCGCGAAAACGAGGTCGTCGTCGCCTGCGTGGGCGATATTACGGCCGAGACCTGGTTCTCGGTGCTGGCGGACTATCCCAACGTGAGCGTGTACCTGCCGTTGGGCGTGTGCGATAAGTGCCGCAACACCGGTGGCGAGGATATTCTGGGCGAGGCCATCGCCACCGCCGAGGAGTGGGCCGGTACGGGCATGGGCCTGGAGGTCGACCCCAAGAGCCTCAAATGTCATAAGCGCCGCGAGTACGAGCGCAAGGAGTACATGGAAAAGATCGCCCGCACCACGGGCCTAACCGTGACTAAACTCAACCCGGCGACTGCGGCACTGGCCTCGGTGACGCAGAAGCTCAAAGCCCATCGCCATCAGATTACCCAGCTGGAGCGCACGCTCAACACCATGTGCGGCACCACGACGACCAAGCGTCGCCGTTCGCTCACCCATGGGCGCCAGCTGGTGCTCTCGACGCTGCAAAACCACCCCGAGCTTGCCCAGAACATGCAGGTGAGCACGCCGGAGTGCGATTTTGACAAGTGCACGTCGTGCGGCGAGTGCGTTAACGCGTGTCCCACGTCCGCCTGCGATTTGGTGGGAAGCGGTCGCTTTGCACTGGAGTCCACGTATTGTTTGGGTTGCGGAGCCTGCGTCAAGGTTTGTCCCGAACATGCGCTCAAGCTGGTCGAACACGATGCGTCCAATCTGGTCGTCGCCGATCCCGAGGCCGAGGAAAAGGCCGCCCAGAAGGCGAAGGCTCACGAGGAGGCCGAGAAGGTCAAGGCCGAGGCAAAGGCCAAGCTCGATAAGATGCTCGATCAGGTGGAAAAGCTCGCAGACTAGTCAGCGACCCCTATCTCTGCTTCATTTGCGCCGCCGTGGCGTCCGGGTTCGCCTGGATGCTGCGGCGGCGCTATACTTATGCAGTTTGAAGTACCTGTATCAAAAGGAGCTGTCGTGTCCCTTTCCATCGGTATCGTGGGCCTGCCCAACGTGGGCAAGTCGACGCTGTTCACCGCGCTTACCAAAAAGACCGGCCTTGCCGCCAACTACCCGTTTGCCACGATCGACCCCAACGTGGGTATCGTCGATGTGCCCGATAGCCGCCTGCAAAAGCTCGCCGACATCGTCAACCCCGGCCGCATTGTGCCGGCAACGGTCGAGTTCGTCGACATCGCAGGTCTGGTGAAGGGCGCTAACGAGGGCGAGGGTCTGGGCAACCAGTTCTTGGCAAACATCCGCGAGACCGACGCCATCTGCGAGGTCGTTCGCTACTTTAAGGATCCCAACGTTATGCGCGAAGTGGGCCGCACCGGCGAGTTCGTCGACCCCGCCGGTGACGCCGACACCATCATGACCGAGCTCATCCTGGCCGACATGGGTACGCTCGAGAAGCAACTGCCCAAGCTCGAGAAGGAGGCCAAGCGCGACAAGGAGCTCATGCCCAAGTTCGAGGTCGCCAAGCGCCTACTCGCCTGGCTCAACGAGGGCAAGCGCGCCGCATCCATGGAGATGACTGACGAGGAGCGCGCCGCCGCCAAGGGCCTGTTCCTGCTCACCATGAAGCCCATCCTGTATGTGGCCAACGTGGACGAGGATATGCTCAACGAGGACCTGGCGCCCATCGATGGCGTCAAGCCGCTGCCGATCTGCGCCAAGATTGAGGCCGAGCTTTCCGAGCTCGATCCCGAGGACGCTGCCGACTACCTGGAGAGCCTGGGCCTGGAGCAGCCCGGCCTGGACGTGCTCGCGCAGGCCGCCTACAAGCTGCTTGGCCTGCAGTCGTTCTTTACGGCTGGTGAGATGGAGGTCAAGGCCTGGACGGTTCGTCAGGGCGCAACCGCTCCGCAGGCCGCCGGCGTCATCCACACCGACTTTGAGCGCGGCTTTATTAAGGCCGAGGTCATTGGCTATGACGACTATATCGAGCTCGGCGGCGAGCAGGGCGCCAAGGCTGCCGGCAAGCTGCGCATCGAGGGCAAAGAGTATGTCATGGCCGATGGCGACGTCGTGCACTTCCGTTTCAACGTGTAAGGACAATGCACATGTTCAAATATGGCAAAAAAGCCGGCTACATGGGCATCGCGCTGCTGGTGCTTGCGGTGCTTCCGCTGGTAGTTGCGGCGTTTGTTCTCCCCAACATTGGTCCCGAGGTGGCAACGAAGTTTAACGCGGCCGGCGAGGTGACGCGCTGGGGCAAGAGCTACGAGCTGCTGGCGCTGCCGGTACTCAACCTGCTGCTGAGCGTGGCGACCTACTTTACGGCGGGACGCCAGGCCAAGAACAATGAGGACTCCGCCGCCATGGCGCGCATCGTGTGCGAGCGCTACCTGCGAAACGGCTGCATCACGGGTGTATTCCTCAACGTGATCAACGTCTACTTTATGTATTCGGCGATTACCGGCACAGGCTTTGGTCTGGGCTTTTAGCTTGTCCTAGTAGGCAACGAGCCTGCAAGCATATTCGATGGCTGCTGCGAGGCCGCCGCTCGATCGTGGTTGAAAGACCACATCGGCGGCGGCCTCGTTTTCGTATCCGGCGCCGCGAAGGGTGAGCGCGATACCGGCTTCTAAGAGAAGGGGCAGGCCGCGTTGGCTGGTTGCTATCACAACGGCCTGAGCAAGGGCACAGCCGTGCGTCTGGCATTGAGCGGCGAGCTCGCCTTTCGTTGGGTTGGGGAGCAGTGCGGTCGCGACACGGCTCGATAGCAGTGTCGCGGCTGTGCGTTCGTCAGGGGAAAGGTATTCGGCCTCAACGACGACAAGCTTGGGCTGCACGCCGTCTGCGCAATGTGGTCTCTGACGCATTGAAATCGAGCAAGCCGACATAGAAAACTCCTGAATATTCGACAAAACGTAAACCATAGTTTACGTTTTTGTTTTGCTCCATTTCAAACTCGTCTGCATGAATGAACATGCGAAACAGATTCTTGGCGAGCGAGTCGAGCGGACGCGCAAGGCCCTTGGTATTTCCAAGGTCGATTTTTGTGTGGCGACAGGAATCAGCCGACCCTACCTCGACCGAATCGAAGATGGGACGGCAAATTTCACGCTCAAGGTTCTATTTAAGATCGCGCCCGCACTCGGCATGACGGTGTCAGAGCTTCTCGAGGGTATCGAGTAGCCTTTTTTTGCTAGATTTGCCGTTTGTTGAACGGGTCCCCCCGACGGCGGCGTGCAAAAACGCGAGTATTCAGCATCCCTCAATAATTTGACGGCAGCCGGGGCCACAAATACGACGCGTAATGTTTTGGATTATTCACAAAATTCAATAATATGAGGAATAACAAGCGCGCGGAACGAGTCTTTCGAGTCGAAAGGCAATTTACAGCCAGCGGTTTTAACGTTCCCGGAAGGGGCGGATGCTGAAAACTCCGCTTTTTGCACGTTCCGAGGGGTATCACGTGCCCTACAAGGCCCAAAGAGGCGGATTTTGTTTTAGCTACGCCATCGGGATGCGGTCGTGGTTGACTTGGCTGTAGAACAGGCGCTGGATCTCGGCGGCATCGCGTGACTGGCCGAGCGCCCACATGGTCTTGGCCACGAGCGTCTCGGTGGTCATGTCGTCGCCGCGCAAAATGCCCGGATGATCGGCGTAGGCACGGCCGACCTCATAAACACCCAGGTCAAGGCCCTCTTCGGGGACCTGCGTGGTCATAACGACGGTGCGGCCCGAATCGACCCAGCGGAAAATCGCCTCTTGGAACGACTCGCCCGACTCGCCAAACTCGGGGATACCGCCAATGCCAAAGGTCTCAAGGATTACAGCGTCGTAGCTATCGGCAAGGGCGTCGAGGATGCCCGGGTTTACGCCGGGCGTGAGCTTGAGTACAAATACGCGCGGGTCGATGCTGTCGTAGAAACGCACCGGGTTTTCGCCCTGATGCGTGCCGTGAAGCCCGTTGCGAACGATGCGGTCGTTGCGGATATAGGCAATGGGCGGATAGTTGACGCTAATGAACGCATTAAAGCTCATGGTGCGCTGCTTGCGGGCACGCGTGCCGGCAATGGCTACGCCGCCAAACACGATCGAGACGTCGTGCGAGTGCTCGTCGAGCGCATAGAGCAGGCTCTGGTACAGGTTGAGCTTGGCGTCGGTAAATGGATTGCCCATGGGCTTTTGCGAGCCGGTGAGCACGATGGGCTTGGGGCTGTCCTGAATCAGGTAGGAAAGCGCTGCCGCGGTGTAGCTCATGGTGTCGGTGCCGTGCAGAATCACGAAGCCGTCGTGGTCGGCATAACCCTCGACAATGACGTCGCGGATACGCATCCAGTCGCTCGGGCGCATATTGGTGCTGTCGATGTTCATGGGCTGCACGACGTCGAGCTCGCAGAGGCCCGAGATCTCGGGGACGCTCTGGGCGAGCTCCTCACCGGTCAGGGCGGGGGAGAGGCCGTTGCCGTCCTCGGTCGATGCGATGGTGCCGCCCGTGGCGATGAGAAGGATGCGCTTCATGCTGGTATTCCTATCGTATTTGCCGCCGCAGAGGCGGAGTCGTTCGGCAGTATTGTGGCACAGGGCGTCCAATGTTCAAACGTATTACATCATCTGTGACGTTTGGTAACACTTCAATCGCCGTCAAATAGGGGCCCAGGTCGTGCGTTTGCCGTGCGCTGATGGCTGCGAGGGACGAGAAACCCCATATAACGTGTACACTATGTAAGCTGTT
This sequence comes from Collinsella sp., assembly GCA_019424985.1. Classification (GTDB taxonomy): domain Bacteria; phylum Actinomycetota; class Coriobacteriia; order Coriobacteriales; family Coriobacteriaceae; genus Collinsella. Next base: position 220,777 of record JAHYYM010000011.1, read on the forward strand.
TTCGTTTATTCGCGCGGGTGGGCACCGGCTCCCCGCCAACAAGAGGGGGAAACCATGGATCAAAAGGCTTCCGCAAAGGTCCTCGTACTCGACTTTGGTGCGCAGTACGGTCAGCTCATTGCCCGTCGCGTCCGCGACCTCAACGTGTATTCCGAGATTGTCCCCTGCGACATCTCGGCCGACGAGATTCGCGAGATGAACGCCTCTGCGCTCATCCTTTCCGGCGGCCCGGCTTCTGTGTATGCCGAGGACGCTCCGTCCATCGACCCCGCCATCTTTGACCTGGGCCTTCCCGTCCTGGGCTTTTGCTACGGCCATCAGATCACGGCCGTGACGCTCGGCGGCAAGGTCGGCCACTCCGAGGTGGGCGAGTACGGCCGCGCCACCATCACGCGCACGGCCGGCGCCAAGCTCTTTAACTCCACGCCCATGGAGCAGACCGTGTGGATGAGCCACCGCGACGCCGTGTCCGAGGTGCCCGAGGGCTTTACCGTTACCGCCAGCACCGACGTATGCCCGGTTGCCGCCATGGAGTGCGTCGAGCGCAAGATCTTCACCACGCAGTTCCACCCCGAGGTCAAGCATTCCGAGTACGGTCAGCAGCTGCTGAGCAACTTCCTGTTTGAGATCTGCGGCCTGGAGCCCAACTGGAGCATGGACAACCTGGTCGAGACCATGACGGCCGAGTTCCGCGAGAAGGTCGGCGACGACCGCGTGATTCTGGCCCTGTCCGGTGGCGTCGACTCCTCCGTCGTGGCTGCGCTGGGCGCTCGCGCCGTGGGCAAGCAGATGACCTGTGTGTTCATCAACCACGGCCTGCTGCGCAAGGGCGAGCCTGAGCAGGTGGAGGAGGTCTTCACCAAGCAGTTCGACGTCGACTTTATCCACGTCCACGCCGAGGACCGCTATGCCGAACTTCTGGCCGGAGTTACCGAGCCCGAGGAGAAGCGCCGCATCATCGGCACGCAGTTCTGGAAAGAGTTCTTCGCCGTGGCGCAGCAGCTCGAGTGCGATGGCAAGCCGGTCAAGTACCTGGCTCAGGGCACCATTTACCCCGACATCATCGAGTCTGGCGCGCGCAAGACGGGCGGCAAGACGGCCACCATCAAGAGCCATCACAACCTGATCCCGTTCCCCGAGGGCGTGCACTTCGATCTCATTGAGCCGCTCGACCACTTCTTTAAGGACGAGGTCCGCGCACTTGGCCTGGCGCTGGGCCTGCCGGGTCACATCGTGTTCCGTCAGCCTTTCCCGGGCCCGGGTCTGGCCATCCGCATCATCGGCGCGGTCGACAAGGAGAAGCTCGAGATCCTCAAGAACGCCGACGCCATCGTGCGCGAGGAGCTCGATGCCTACAACCAGCGTTTGTTTGAGCAGACCGGCGAGCGCAACTCCGAGCACAGCTGCTGGCAGTATTTCGCGGTTCTGCCCGACATCAAGTCCGTTGGCGTTATGGGCGACGAGCGCACCTATCAGCGCCCGATCATCTTGCGCGCCGTGGAGTCCAGCGACGCCATGACCGCCGACTGGGCCAAGCTGCCCTACGACGTCCTGGCCCGCATCTCCGGCCGCATCGTGGCCGAGGTTCCCGGTGCCAACCGTGTGTGCTACGACATCACGTCCAAGCCGCCCGCGACCATCGAGTGGGAATAACGTACATACGTTCGGTTATTTTATAGTACCAGGTAGCATGTGCAGTTTCAATTGAAGCTGCACATGCTACTGCATATGGGTCAATGTCGGCATCAATGCCCGCAATGCTTCTGATTGCGCCTTAGCGTTCGTCGCCCGAAACGCTCCTCCACCTCTTCCGCGCGGCATCGTACCTTCCCTCCTCGGCGCGCTTCGCCAACCCAACACAAAATTGGCCATCGTAATATACAGTCAGGGTTGATGGCAAGCTGATCTGCATGGTTGATTCCCCCTTTATGTAGACGACCATGCAGACAAGGGGCAACCGAGGAGACGGGTTGCTGATGCAAACTCCTGCATGCTCGCCACTACCCGACGGAGACCGTGTTTTGTTTCCAGTGGCCGCGCTGAAGGACGCCGGAATTATCCAGAGCATGTCCAAGAAGATCGATACTCTCAGCACCAGAACATGACCGTGCTAAATGAAGATTATTTCGACTTTTACAGGAAGAATGAGTCTTCGCAGTTTGATCTCATAATTGGCAATCCTCCGTACATTAGGTATCAGTATCGCGAAAGCACCCAGCGCTCTCCCTATCCTCGATATTGACCTCGCACAACATGAAAGCAAACAAGCTGGTCAAACAAGCTAGTTAATGCTTGGATCGGATTTGTAGTCGCTTGTACCGATATGCTTCGTAATGATGGAGCTCTGGCTTTTGTTATTCCAGCCGAAGTCATTCAAGTTGCGTACGCGCAAGACCTACGATTGTTTTTATCAACACATTTTTCGAGTATTACTTTGCTCACATTCGAGGTGCTTGTCTTTCCTGAAATTGAACAAGAAGTGCTCGTGTTTGTTGGAAAAAAGGGAACCGATGACGGCAAAATCCGTGAAATTGAGTCAAAAGACATAGAGACTTTGTCGAAACGTGACATCTCCACTATTCCATTTCAGCCAATAAGGCGCGTTCATGAAAAATGGATGAAGTGTTTCATTGGCGCTGAAGATGCCAAAGTTCTATCTGAAATTAAGCGAGACTCGAGATCCGTGCATTTTTCGGACGTCGCTCTAATCAACGTGGGCATAACGACAGGAAGCAACAGGTTTTCTCTCTCGACGACAACACCTCTTATAAGTATGAACTGGATTGTTGCCATGCCGCCAATTGGCAGAAGTTCGCGTGCATCGAGAATTAGATTCGAGGAGCACGACTGGAAAGAGAACAGGGCAGCAGGAAAGAGGTCTCGACTACTCGTCCTTAAACCCAATCAGTACGGCATGCTGAACCCCGTTCAGCAGTCGTACCTTGACGAAGGTGAAGAGAATGGCGAGCACGCAGAATATAAATGCTCGATAAGCGGCAGCTGGTATTCCGTCCCATCCGTATGGGTTCCCGACGCTTTTTTCTTAAGGCGTAACAACCTGTATCCGAAGTTTGTTCTCAATGCATGTTCCGCGGTTTCCACCGACATGATGCATAGAATGAAATTCAACGATGGCTTCAATCATGAAATTGCGCTATTGGCGTACTACAATAGCATTGACTTTGCTTACATTGAGCTATGCGGACGAAGCTATAGTGGCGATGTTCTGGAAATCCTCCCGAAGGAAGTTGGAAGCGTGATGCCCCCCGATTTGTTTTCTCTGGAATTCGAAGAGGGGCAATAGAGGAATACCTGCATTTCATCGATGGCGCGACACGCTCCAACCCGAACATAGGAGTTGTTTTTGGACCGTATTGATTCCGAGATCCTTGTTAATCGACTTGGACTAGCACTCGAAATGTGCAATCCCGCCGACGAGTTTGGAAAACACCCCAGAAAAGGCGTCTACTCAGAGCAGAATAGTCTCCTTATCCAATAAGTATCGAAAAGACTCACAGAGGCAAAGATGGCAATATCAGCACCAAAATCAAATGACACGAATCTTTCCGATTTGCTGTTCAGCATACATAAGGGAGAGACACAGCTTCCCGACTTCCAACGCAAATGGACCTGGGACGATAATCGAATTAGAAGCTTGCTCGCAAGCCTTTCGCAAGGTTATCCAATGGGCGCATTGATGCAACTTGAATATGGTGGCTCGGAGGTTAAATTCAAATATCGCACGATCGAAGGAGCTCCTTCCTCAGAAGCAACACCTCGTTATTTAGTTATGGACGGTCAGCAGCGTTTGACTTCGATGTATCGATCCCTGTACGGGAAGGATGCAGTTGCTACAACCAACGACAAACGCGTCGCCATCTCACGTCTCTATTATCTGGACATGAACACTTGCCTTGATCCGGAAGCTGATAGGTATGACGCCATTGTTTCCGTTCCCGAGGACAGGAGAATTAAGGAGAATTTCGATCGAGACGTCAAGCTCGACTTATCTACCCGTGAACTCGAATATGAACATGAGATGTACCCTGCAAACATCCTTTTTGACTCCAGCGCTGCAACGCAATGGCTTCTTGGATACATGGCTTTCCATCAATCATCTCCGGATGCTATGGCCAAGTTCAACAAGTTCCAGCAAGATGTCATCGAGACAATCACCTCATATAGACTTCCTGTAATAACCATGGATAAAAGCACGCCGCGCGAGGCTGTTTGCAAGGTATTCGAGAACGTCAATACCGGAGGCGTATCCCTCACCGTATTCGAGCTCGTTACTGCCACTTTTGCCACATACGAGTTTGACCTCCGGGGCGATTGGGAAGCCAATAAGCGCCGAATCCATGCGCTCGACAAGGACATTCGCACCGACGTTACGGAAAGCGTGGACGAAACCGCGTTCCTGACCACAGTGACACTGTTCACGAACTACAAGCGCAAACGCGATGGTTTGAGTGGAGCCGTTAGCTGCAAAAAGAAAGACGTGCTGGACCTGCAATTCGAGGATTATCAGGCAAACAAGGAAGTCGTCATCGAGGGCTATGAGCTTGCTCGCGAATTTTTGCTATCGCAGTCCGTATTTAGGAAGCGCGATCTTCCATACACAACCCAGATCATTCCATTGGCTGCAATTGCAGGCTACGTGGGCTCCAAGCTGTTCAAAGACCCTAAGAGTCAGAAAATTGTTGCGCGCTGGTTCTGGTGCGGAATCTTCGGTGAGATGTATGGCGGCTCGAACGAAACTCGCTACTGCTATGACATCGAGGATGTAGTCGCTGAAATTGAAGGCGCTGAATCCGAGATGCGCACCGTGAGCAATGCCCACTTCCAATCCACCCGACTTCTGGGACTCCAGTCGAGGCAATCGGCAGCATATAAGGGAATCATGGCTCTTCTCTATAAGGGTAAGGGTCTAGATTTCATGCGTGGTATATCCATCGATATCGTGAACAGCATGGAAACGGCTCCTGATATCCATCACATCTTTCCGCAGAGTTACTGCGAAAAGATGGGGTACGACAGGCAGAAATGGAATTCTGTCATTAATAAGACGCCCCTACTTCCTGAATCGAATAGAGAAATCGGAGGTGCGGCTCCTAGCGTCTATGCAGCGAAAATCCTCAAGAAGGCTGATATCGAACAAGATGAGCTTCGTAATCGAATCGAGTCGAACCTCATCGCATGGGACGCCTTTATTGTGGATGATTTCGACGCTTATTTCAAAGCTCGTGCTATTGCCTTGCTTGATGCGATTGAGCTTGCTATGGGCAAATCTATCTCCGACAGAAGCACAGAGGAAACGATAAAGAGATTTGGTTGTTCGCTGGAATAACAAGTTATTAGAGTTTGTATTATTTACGGAAAGAAGGCTTGATGACCGATTTCGAAGCTTTGCAGCAGTTATGCAACACAGCCGATCAGTTGTCCAATAGGTATACCAGCGCCAGCTCGCCTGACTTCAAAGCATGGAAGACGAAAGCCGACAGGCTTTTGATAAGGCGATTCGGCGAAGACAGCTACGAATTCAAGAGCTTTAATAAAATCAGTTATTCTCTGTCTTTCTTCACTATCAGCACACCTGACTCAGCGTTCGTTGAAGCTTGCACAAGCGGCCTGCGAAAGGCGAAGGCCGTACTTGAAACATACCTCGATGAATTTTCGGACCAGGAGGAGTCTGCATCGATAACAAACATAGGTGACTTCTCGAAAGTATTCATTGTTCATGGTCATGACGGAGAACTTCGAGAGAGAGTTGCAAGAATCATCGAAAGGCAGGGCTTGAAAGCGGTAATTCTAAACGAGCAATCAAACCACGGTCAGACAATCATTGAGAAATTAGAGACAGAAGGAAACGCCGCTGGTGCCGTATGTCTCTTTACCGCAGACGATGAGGGAAAATCACGTGTTGAACAATCAGCAAGGCCCAGGGCACGACAGAATGTCGTCTTTGAAGCAGGATACTTTATCGGTCGGCTGAGCCGAGAGAACGTCACCATCCTCGTAGATAAAGGAATCGAAATCCCCTCCGATCTTCAAGGCGTCGTATATACCGGAACAGATAATTGGGAATTCAGACTCCTGAAAGAGTTGAGATCGATGGGATACTCCATTGATCTCAACAAGATGGACTTCTAACTAATCCAGTAAGCCATTCTTCGCGCGATAAACTTTCGCTTCATAATGCGTTCGCCGTTTGATCCAGGAGCAAATCGTGACCCACCGTGGCCCACGAAACCGCCCTGCCCCCGCCCCGAAATCTGTGACCCAAATTTGACCCCATGGATTCGCGACCATTTTTGAGACTGGATGCAAATGGGACAAACTGCAACAAACTGGAGGCAGTTTTTTAACCATTGAGTGGGCATGAGCGATATTCGTTGATTTCAAGCCCTCGACCTGCGACAACAGGTCGGGGTTTCTTATTTTGCAACCTCTGCGCAACCTTTGCGGTTTCGCGCCCCGTGAACAGGGGACGTAGCACTGTTCACGTCTGGGCCCATGTCGGCACCGATCAATGCCCGCGCTGCTTCTGCTTGCGCTTCAGCTTCCGCCGCTCGAAGCTCGTCGCCCGGGGTTCCTCGCCAGAGGAGAACTGACCGTTCCTTGCGAAACCGCGAGACCAGCTATATCCGCTTGCTGCGGGCTTGCTTGAGCCAGTTCCTCTTGAAAGAGCCTACACCTCCGAAGAACTTGTTGTACGTCTCACCGTTCTCCTTGGCCTCGTACTTGACCAAGGCAAGTTCGATAGTGCAGAGGTAATCCGCAACTTGCTCGAGGCGGTAGTCGGTCATCGAGGTCTTACGGCGTCGGACGACCCCTTTTGAGAGGACCTTGCCCACCGAGCGGTCGAGCGCCTGCTTGACAATGTCCTGACCGTTGTCGTAATAGACCTTCACATCGTCGAAGGATTGAAAGAAGCCCAGGTGTTCAATCATGGCAGAGGAGATATCGCGCCCCATACGCTCCATTAGCCTTGTCGGGTCTTCGAACTGGCTGCGGCGGTAGACGAACGTGATATAGGAAATGGGAAGTTTGCGGACGAACGAGGAGAAGTAGGCGAGCATCACCTTGCGCTGCTCGATGTTAAGAAACTCATAATCCTTGTGCCCGTTCATGAGAGGCTCGGAGTGAAACGGAATGTTAGGGAGATCGGCCCTGGCAAGCTTGGCCTCATAGCCCGTGACCGCCTCGGCGATGCTGTCTGCCTGGTCGTGAAAGACTAGTGTGAGCAGGTAGTAGCGAGCTTTGCCGCCGCGGTCGCCGCTCTCGTCGACGAAGATGCTGAGCTCCTTGGCCAATGGGGACTCCTAATGGAATGGATAAAAAAATAGCCGGGGGACTCCCCCGGCACTTGGAGGTAGCTTAATGCGCCACCAATAATCTTATAGCATGCTCTGACGGTGAGTGCAAGGGGGGGCGAGCCGGTACATTGCGTCGCGGCTGATGCGCAGCATCGCGCACGCCTCGTCGGCGCCGAATATCGCGTTGGTCGATGTGATGAGCCTCACCTGGCTCCTGCTAATGCTCTTGGTCATGGTCGTCCTCGAGCTCCTTTCGTCTCGAGGCTCCCTCGCGTGCCCGGCCGCGGGCGGCTCCCGGGGCGGTCGCCGCCGTCATTTCCTGCCGCTCCTCGACTCGATGTAGGCGTCCACTGACGCCCTCGACACCAGGAGCTTCCTTCCGAGCCTGTACGAGTCGATCTCTCCCGACCAGATGAGGTCGTACGCCTTGTTTCGGCTCGCCCTCATGTACTCCTGCATCTCGATCACCGTCATCCATTCGTCCCGATCTCGGCTTCCCTCGGGCGCGGCGCATTCGGCTGTGCGTGCCATGGTTCCTCCAATCTTCCCGTGCGGCACCGCGCGAGGACACCGCACGACACCGTGTGCCTTTTCGTCTGCACGACGATTGAACCGCCTGATGGCGATTGGTGAGCACGGCAGGAGCGGAGACGGGTCGAAGTGGGTCGAGCTGGTCGTGCCTTCACGAAACGGCCATGAGCCGCGTGCCTTAGCTCGCAGCTAAGTCCCTGAAAAGTAAAAGGCACCCATGCGGGCGCCTGCCTAGTAGCTGGAGTTGTTCGGTTGTGGTCGGAATGCTCGTCTTCCGCGGTGCTGTCGTCCGGGGTCCGGCATCTGTCGTTCGCCTCTTCTGTCGTGTTTGATGTTGCGTGTTCTGCGAGCGACCTTGTGCAGGTTCTTCAACCCGTTGCCCCAGGTGCACCCGGATAAATGGTACCCATCCGTTGGGACACGACCTGCTGTGGTTGTCATTTCGGACGAATGGGAGCAGACGAACGGCGCGAGGATGCGAGCCGAATTCGAGTTAGTCAATATTGGCTTTTGAATCGGACCGATTGGGATTGCCTCATTGCCGGCAGCTCTTCGAGTCCAATCGTGAAATAGCTGCATCCAGTGCGGCTTTGTAGCCCTCTGATGCTGCTTCGTAATCTTGGATATAGGATTCTAGGTCGGAGGCGACGGCATTCGGGAAGCTCTCGACCCACCGTTTCCCCTTAGGCTTCGCCAGCCTCACCGCGCCGTCCATCCCGAATAGCCACCTGTAAAAGGTCGGAGACGGCATCGCGCTGACGCAGGCGTAGCCGATGACGTTTCTTTCGTCGCTCTCGTCGATGTGACAGAATTTGAGGTCGTGGCCGAACCTTTCGTAAACGTACTTGGCATGAGTGCCGGATACTTCCAGGAACAGCTTTCTGGCGGTGCCCGAGCCGAACATGTCGACCCGCTGGCGCGTGTCCGCGACCACGCGCGTCCTCAGCGCCTCTACCTTATCCCGATCCGACACCGGTTTTCCGGTGACAACCGGGTCCGCGATATCGTCTAGTCGGTAGAAGTAGGGACTGGGGGAACCGCCTTCGTCGATATGCATGCTCTCGAGATAGTAGCGGCCGAAGCTGAACACGATCGCCACCGGGTCCTCCTCGTACGGCCCAATCTTTACGGTCGATCCGTTCATCAGGTGAACCTGCTTCTTGAAGGCGAGCCTTTCGTTCATGCGGATCGCTCGGGATGCGGCATGGAGGACGTTGAAAATCGCGTCGGTGTCCCTGCCGGCCTTGCGGTCGACGAACACGGTCTCCACGCTTTCGTCGACGTCATAGTCGGAGGAGAATGCGAGCACCTTCGAGGAGATCTTGTCCTTCCGCCCCTCGCCGATGAAGGAGCTCGTCCCCAGCACGTCCGAGATGAGGATCGCCTCCTCGGATGACAGGGGTTTGTTTACGGCCCTGAACCCGACGTTCTCGCCGTGGCCAGGTATCGCCATGCGGATTCCCATGGGCATGCTTTCGCTTATCTGGTGCAGGTCCTTGAGAATGGCGTTCTCCGACGTCGGCCTCTCGGAGCAGATGCCTATGACGCGCGCGATTTCCGATGCGGATATGCCCGTCCTCTCATCGGTGAAGCGGACGAGGAGGTCGAGGACGGACAGGATCCTGCTTCTCGATGTGCCGCTCGCCGCGAATCCGGCTTCCTTTAACTCGGAGATCTCCTCCTCGGTGAATGTCCTAGACATTGCAGGTCCTCCATAAACAGCTTTATTGCCTATGAAATTGTAGGCAATCCAAACCAGTCAGAGGAGACGAAATTCCGATGGCGGTTGAAAATAAGGGTCGAAGCAATGGAAGAGAGAGTAGGGAGCCAACTATGAACGACGCCGGACGGGCGGTGAACGCCCCGACGATTTCGTCAGCCGATGCCGTAGCGGAGGCGGCGTGCGATAACGGAAGGAGGATCCTCGGCTTTTCGCCGGAGCAGCTGATCGCCGCTTGCGGTCTGGCCTTGATGGGCATCGCTGTTTTAGTCGGGTCGAACTACAGCCTCTCTATCGCCAAAGGTGATTTCAGGCTTGATCTGCGCCCTGCGTGCTAGGCGATGCGCCCACGCGGAAGCAACAACCGCTGTTGTGGGACGCGGCGTCGTCGACGCGTGACGCGCCCCAAGGAATTAACTCTCGATTCGAATGATAGGAGACGATATGGAATGCAATGATTTCCCCGAAGTTGGCACCAGGTTGACGTACGGGGAGGCGATCCCCGTTTACGATCGCTTCGAGCGGTCGATGCTCGAGAAGGCGTACGGGGCCGGGCTCCTGCCCGCGGCGGGGCTGTACGACCTGCTCTGGCAGCTTGAGTCGCTCGCGCAGAAGTTCGGAATCGAGGGCAAGGGGGGCCTTCTCAAGGCTCAAGAAGGAGATTCGGTCGTTTTCGAGCGAGAGGACCGCTCTGGCGAACGGGGTGAACGGCGAGAGGTTCTACCTTTTGCAGAACCAATCGGCGCTCAAGCAGCATGATGAGACTCATCTTTTCAAGGTCGGAATCGACGGAAACAAGCTTGCTGATGACCTCGACGAAGCTCTCGAGCTGCTTTCGAAAGAGGCCTCAAAGAGCGACGAGTACGGCGATACGTATTCGCGCGACTGGATGGAGCGAGCTTCCGACAAGCAAGAAAAAGACCCTTTCTTGAAATGGGCCGGAATCGGGTTTTGCGCGATGATGGTCTGCCTCGGAATCTCGATGCTCGTCCATTCGGTCTTCCAGATCGGCTTCTGCTCCAAGTGGTTTCTCTGATGCGGAAGCTGGCAACTAGGACGACCGTCGTTCAGGTCATCAACTCATAGACGCGTCAACGTGGGGCTTCTCGTTTCGTCGATAGATGACGGAGATGTTTGACCTGCGAATTTGCCACCAGCGTGCAAGCCACGGCGCTGCCTCACCTGCGGTTACGGACTGGTGGCTTGCGCCCGGGAAGGCATGAACCCTACGGACATTCCTCGCGCTCCCGCCCTTAAAACCGGCCACGATGGTCTTTAGGGCGGGAGCGCGAGGTCCACGCCCTGGGTTCGAAGTCACTCTGCGCTCGTGTCCCCAAGGTAATTTCCGTCTCTGTAGATGACCTTTTGAGGCCCCATGAGCTTCAGCCCCTCACCGCAGATAATCAGCATCCCTTGTTCAACCAATGAGGGAAGACGGTCAGTTGGGTACGAGATATCGTAACGCTTATGCGATCCGATTCTCTTGAAGTACACACCCGAGAACGATTGGGCTTTTCCATATCGGTCGGGATCGGATTCTTCGTCGTCGGGGCAAGCAAACAAGGCGGCCTCGGGGGAATCGTCGCCATCGAGATAAAAAACGGGAAACTCAAGAGGATTGCCTTTAGGAACGGCCGCCGATGCCACGTAGTTGCAGAGCTTCCACTCCTCGCTTTTCTGCACGCAATCGCTTTCGATGCCGAGGAGGCTTCGCATTTCAGTATCGATGCTGTAAGAACCTAGGACTAAGTAGAAAGCCAAGAGGACTGACGACCGGGCGCTTTCCATCTCGGTCCAATCGTAGAGATTGTCTTTGTGAGCAATGCCGTTCCTCATCGTTCGAGCGCTTTGGAGTGCGCGAATTATCGACTCGTACGTATCCTCGCTTATCGCCGTATCGAGAAGGTCTTCATTGCGGCTGTACAGCTGCTGCTTCTCGCAAACATAGTCGCCGAAGAACCTTGTGAGCCTACCGAGGTCTAAGACATATTCGAAACCATCCGTGAAAAGCTCATCGTTGATTTCGATTTCTCCGTCCTTGACTTCTATGTGTCGCGATTTGTCGGGAACGCCATCTCTTTTCGCAGGCAGGTAGTAAGGGTTTTCTCCGAGCTTTTTGCCGTAGTAAATACGCCTACTCTTCGATTTCGAAGTCTTATGTATGGCGTAAAGAAATCTGTACAGGAATTGTTCGAGCGATTTGAAGTACTCCAACGCGATGGGGGCGAAATCTATGCATCCTGCATGCGTTAAAGAATCCCTTAGCCATTCTGCGGTCTGGAAGCTTACTGCGAAATCCGTGTCACCGGTCAACGCCGAGTATCTGCCGTCTACGACAAAGCTCTTGTCTATGGCCATTCTCTGTTCGGACCCCAATTCCACGTCTGGTTTGTAGCCGATCAGACGGTCTCGGATGTCTCTCCTGAAATGGCCCATGCGCAAATGGTTAAGCGATTTGGTTATGCTCAAGCCATAGTAGGAACGCGCTTTCTGCCTAAGCTCAACCACAGCCTCCTCGAATTTGTCGAACTCCTCTTGTGGAAAGAACAGGCGGAAGAACTCTTTAACCGAGATGTAGGGCGTAGCGTCCTTCACCGACTCGTAATTGAGAACCTCCCTCTTCGCTCCGTCCATAACCAAAGAGACGTAGGTGATTTTCGATACCCCAAAGTTTTCCCTCAGCGAATCCTCAAGCTCTTTCGGGAGACTCTGGTCTAATCCAGGTTCCTTGAATACAAAAACGCTCGGGGAGCCATCGACATCCACCTTGATTATGCGGACCACCCTCTTGCTCGCTTTGAGGACGGTCGGCCCGGCTAGGCCGTCTTTTGGGAGATATTGGTAAGCATCGCTTCTGCGAACGCGGGCACGTAGTGTTATGTATCCATATTCTGTAAGAAGCATGGAAATCGACTCGCAAATCAGTCGATACATGCACTCATTGGCTCTGTCCATGATGAAGGTATAGTTAAGCCGTTCGGACCCTGAGACATTGCATAGATTTTCAGGTATTAAAGAGGTTCCTCCCCTCGACTCGGAATAGCCGCTTTCATCCCTCCAGCCATCTCGAATTTTCTTCAACTCGCTTAAGCCTTCTCCAAGAAGGAATTCTTTGTAGATCGGTTCGCTATTCATCCAATACCTCGTTTTCTCTGCGTGTTTACAGCCTTGCACGAGCGAATCGCTCCCATAGGCGTATCGCGGACCGCATATGAAAAAGGAGGCTACGGAGGCGGGCCAAAAGTGCTGGCTCGGGCCATGCCGCCGTCACCTATATTTTCAGGCTCCATTGCCTGCGTTGGATGGCATTATCTCACCGCGTTGCCTCGGGAGCCATCCCGTGCGGCGGACAAAGGCAAACCCAGGGGCAGTTAGTGGAGAAGCCGCTATTAGGCCCCTAATCGCGAAAGCGGTTCAACTCATGAGTAAGCCACCTGAGACTACTCACTTTTCCCACGAATGGCGAAGGGTCGCGACCTGGGGTTTTGCAAATGGCGCGCAAACCACCCGCGCTGATTCACTTACTATGGCCGGGAGGTCAGCAAAAACAGTTCTTTGTCAGAAAGGATTTACGAGGTCTGCGCCGAGAGAGACAGTCTAAAGGGAAAGGTCAGGGACTACGAGCGGGTCAGGCGGGCCATTGGCACGGAACAGGCGGACAGAATATTAGAGGCCGCTTACCAGCAGGAACAGGCTGAAAAGGAACGGAAACGGGCCGCAAGGCAAAAAACAAGGGTAGGCGCACGGTAATCACCAAAACCGGAGGGTGTTCCAGTGAATGCCCTCCTGATGGTTGATTTCCGATCTCAGCCGAACACATTGAGCAAATAGGCCGTTCCCGCACC
>JAHYYM010000012.1:0-78317 GCA_019424985.1 Collinsella sp.
GCCGCGCGGCAAGGAGATATATTGCCAGACCGGAGGGGCCCCGTGGGCGGGAATCTGGGCGTACACATTTCCTACACATCTTGTGATCCGACTAACGTTTGCCAGCCGTTAACTACCGCTCGCCGAGCATCTCTTTATATAAGGCAGTCTCATGGTTAAAGCGGATACGTCCCCCTAGCTAAAGCACAGCCAGCATCGAGCAACTCATCACGTTCTTCCACCGAGAACCCCTCGGCGTAGACGCGCACCACTGGTTCGGTCCCGCTAGGACGGACCAACAGCCACGTGTCATCCTCGAATGCTAAACGCAAGCCATCCATATGACTAACGTTTTGCGGCACCTTGCCACAAATCGACTTGGGGTTTACGCCCGGCAGCAGGGTTCGTAACGTTTCGGCATCTTCGGCCTCAAGGCGCAAATCGCGTCGACCGTAACTCGTCTTACCAAAACTGTCCTCGAGTTGGTCGACCAGAACGCCCAAAGGCGCGTCCGTCTTTGCCATAAGCTCACACAGAATTAGACAGGCGAGGATTCCATCGCGCTCGGGCATATGCGCAGCGATGCCGATACCACCGGCTTCTTCGCCGCCTATGAGGACGCCGCCCTTCTTCATCTCTGCCGCTATATATTTGAAACCGACCGGTTTGACGGTCACGCGGCAGCCAAGCGCCTCGGCAATGCGACGCACGAGCGTCGAGCATGAAAGATTGACGACGACGCGCCCCTCCAAATTACGAAATTGAACCAAGTCGCCCAAAACGAGCGCCATGATCTGATGCGGATGTATATATCTGCCGCGCTCGTCAACCGCACCGATACGGTCGGCGTCGCCGTCGGTCACCAGACCAGCGCAAGCTCCGTCATCGATAACCGTGCGCTCGCAAGCGTCCACCCAAGGCTCAACGGGGTCGGGGCAGATATCTTCTTGGTCAGACGCCTGCCCGGCGTGAATCTCGTGCACCTCAACGCCAAGCTCGCGCAGCAAGTCGGCTAGATAACCCTGGGCTGCGCCGCCCATGGGATCGACAACCACGCGCAGGTGCGCGTCGCGGATGGCTTCGGCATCGACAAACGATGCCACCGCCTGCATATAGTCAGGAATGATATCCGCGGTGCGATATTGCCCCTCGATCTCCATTGGCTCGGGAGCCATGGTCTCTTCGAGCTCTTCGATGACATCCTGGTTGGCGGTCGAGCCGTCACCCATGCGAATCTTGAGGCACAGATAACCCTGCGGATGATGGGACCCCGTCACCATGAGCGCGCCGCACGCCTCACCGTCATAAGCCGCCGCCCACGTAAGGGCAGGGGTCGGAACAGGTCGCGAAGCGAGCACGGCGTCCAGCCCGTGCGCTGCTAGCACGCCCGCCGCGAGCTCAGCGAACTCACTCGCCAGGGGCCGGGTGTCGAACCCTATATATACCGTTTTGCCCGGATTGGTCTTTTGCCACAACTCGCCGACGGCATCGGCGATACGGGCAACGTTATCGGCAGTGAAGTCCTCATCGACGCGAGCGCGCCAACCGTCAGTTCCAAAATGAATTATCGCGCACACGCGCAGACACCTCACAGTGTTTGGATCATGGTACGCGTGAGGTATACCCGCAACACGCACTCGGCAACCTGCCGGCACCAGCATTCACCATTTGGGCAAATGCTGCCGAGGACATGCAAGCAATAAAAAAAACCGCCCCGTATGGAGCGGTTTTGCCCTTTATATATCGAGCGCCTCGGCCATCGCTGCCGTAGTGATTGCCGTGGTTCCACAGCAACTGCCCACCATTGCGGCGCCGGCATGTCTCCATTCGATGCATGCGCGCGCGAAAGCTTCGGGATTCTCGTGCCATACGGGGCCATCCTGAGTCTGGACCGGATCGCCTACGTTGGGACGCACCGTAACGGGAGTAGTCGCCGATGCAACCATCCTGGGCACCGCCGCATTCGCGGCCGCAAGCGAACAGCAATTAACACCAACCGAGTTTGCGCCGTGTTTTTCGGCGTACAAAACGGCTGCCTCGATGTTGAGGCCATCGCCCAGCAGGTCGCCTTTATCGTCAACGACAAAACTCACCAGAACAGGCATGCCGTCGGCGGCATCTCGGACGCCGGCAAGCATGGGCTGCAGATTACGGATAGACGTCACCGTCTCGATCAGCAGACCGTCAACACCAGCATTGAGCAAGGCGTGCGCCTGTTCGCGCGCAATGCCTCGGATTTCACGATACTCGGCAGAGTCCTCGGCAAACCACTCAATACCGATCGGGCCCATCGAGCCCAGCAGCAGCTGAGGGTGCGCCTGGCGGGCATCGTCGACGGCCCCGCGATTGACCTCCGCCACGGACGGCGCAATCTGGTCGTGCTTGAGGGCATAGCTTGATGCCTGAAAGGTATTGGTAATGAGCACCTGCGCACCGGCGGCGACATACAAGCGATGGATACGAGAAACGGTCTGCGGCTCCGCCAGATTCCAAAACGCCGGTGGAATATCGGCGGCGTCGTACTCACTCAACAGAACACTGCCCATGGGGCCCTGCGCCAACAAGGTCTCGCTCGACAAGCGGCGCGTAAGTTCCTCGGCACCAAAGCGGTTGTAATAACTCGTATCCATATATATCCCGCTATTCCTCGACGCTGATTCCCTGCTTTTCGAGATAGGCGAGCCAGCGGCTCATCGTGTCCTCGGATAGCGCATGCTCCATCATGCAGGCCTCGGAATCGGCTCGCTCAAATTCGACACCGAGCTCCTGAACCAAAAACGTGCGGATGAGGCGATGACGGTACCAGATAGCCGTGCCAACCTCGCGGCCGCGATCGGTCAGGATTACCTTGCCATAGTGCGATTGCTCGACAAGCTCGGATGCCTTGAGCGCCGAAACCGCTTTATTGACCGATGCCTTGGAGACGCCAAGGCGCTGCGCGATGTCGACCGATCGCACGCCGTTGGTTTCCCCCTCTTCGCTTTCAATGCGAACCATGCACTCCAAGTAGTCTTCGTTCGCCACCGTCAGATGTAGTTCGCGCGAGCTATTTGTCGTATCCATGATCTTCCGTCCCTTCTGCATTCAATGGCTGATTCTACCCCATCCAAGCGTCGCGGTATGCCGTGGCATACCGTGCTAGAGTTCTTGTTGCACACGACGACCAAGATTGGAGCGGTCTTTATGGAAAACACCACCACGAACCCCGATGTCCTCGAACGCTTTTTGCGCTACGTCCAGATCAACACGCAGTCCGAGGATGCAAACTGCGACCAGGTACCTTCGAGCACCGTTCAGTTTGACCTTGCCAACGTGCTGGCTGAAGAGCTGCGCGAGCTTGGTGCGGAAGATGCCCACGTGACCGAGCACGCCTATGTCTGCGCGCATATCCCCGCAAGTGCGGGCGCTGAGGACAAGCCCGCCCTGGGCCTGATCGCCCATCTCGACACCACCGAAGTTGCACCGGGCGCCGGCGTGAAGCCGCACATCGTACACTACGAAGGCGGCGACCTGGTCTGCGGCACGGTTGACGGTAAGCCCGTTGCCATGAGTACCGCCAAGCTTCCCGCCCTGAACGACCTCGCGGGTGAGGACTTGGTCTGCAGCGATGGCACCACGCTGCTGGGCGCGGACGACAAGGCAGGCGTCGCCGAGATCATGTCGCTTGTCGCGCGTATCGCTCAGGACCCTTCTCTGCCCCATCCCGCACTCGGCATTTGCTTCTGCCCTGACGAGGAGATCGGTCACGGAGCCGAGCTGTTGGATATCGATACCTTTGGCTGCAAGTACGCCTACACGGTCGACGGCGGCCCCATCGGCGAGCTGGAGTGGGAGTGCTTTAATGCCGCTGAGGCGACCGTCTGCTTTGAGGGCCAGTCCATCCACCCGGGCGACGCCAAAGGCCGTATGGTTAACGCAGGCAATCTGTTCTGCGACTTCAACGCGTTGCTCCCCTACGTGCAGCGCCCGGAGTATACGGAAGGCTACGAGGGCTTTTATCACCTTGAGGGTGTATCTGCAACCGTCGATCACGCCACAGCGCGCTATATCGTCCGCGACCATGACGCAGCCAAGTTCCAGCAGAAACTCGACCTTATTGATGCCGCCGCCTCGATGCTCAACCAGCGCTTGGGTGACAAGCGCGTGACGGTCGAGATTAAGCAGCAGTATCGAAATATGGCCGAGATCGTTCGTGACTATCCCGAGCTTATTGATGTTGCCAAGGAAGCCTACCTTGCCTGCGGCGTTGAGCCCCAAGTGCTGCCGATTCGCGGCGGCACCGACGGCGCGCAGCTGTCGTTCCGCGGTCTGCCCTGCCCCAACCTTTCCACCGGCGGCTATTGCTACCACGGCGTCAACGAGTTTGTCCCGGTCAGTTCGCTCGTCAAGATGACCGACGTCCTGCAGGAGCTCGTCGCCCGTTTCGCATAAGCCTGGCTGCATAAGCCCAAAAGACGAATCGCCCCGTCCTCTACAGAGAACGGGGCGGTTTTTGATACAAGGGGAGTAGTCAACATCGCAGGTTGAGCCAACGTCAGCGAGCGACGTCCAAGGCGAACAATTTGTCATTCAAAAGGCAGGGCATTGACCTTCTGGTCATGCCCTGCCTTTTGAATGACAAATTGTCGCCTTGGGCGGCGCGCAGCGTCGAGTCGTTACGGCGTTTGGTAAAACGCCGTAACTTAGTAGTTGGCCTCGTAGCCGTTGCCGTCGCCGGTGGGCTCTTCGTAGTAGTCCGAATCGCTCGAATCGCTTGAGTCATCGGAATCGTCAGAGCTGACCGATGAGGTTGCGGTACCGTTTGCGTAATCGTCAGACGTGTTGTTGTTCAGGTCGCCAATCGTAGAGCTGGAACCGTCGGAAAGACCCATGGTGTTGGGACCCTTGGGATCCTTGCCGGCATCGACGCGCTCCATCATTTCCTTGAGCTCGTCCTCGTAGACAAAGACGTAGCTCACACCGTCGATCATGGTGCTGTCGTCGGCGTACGAGGGCAGGTTGGCCGAGTAGATACCGTCGACATCCATACCGCGCATGGCGTTGACCGTAGCCACGATATCCTGAACGCTCATATCGGTTACGAGCATATCGGACAGCGAATTAACCAGGCCAAAAATCTTCGTGGCATCGAAGTTATTGAGAATCTGGTTGGCAAGGGCGCCAAGCACCTGACGCTGGTGGCGCATGCGCGTGTAATCGCCGTCGGCATAGGTGTAGCGGCAGCGGGCATAGGTAAGGGCGGTGGCACCGTCCATATGCTGCTGGCCAGCGGTAATCTTAATATCCAGGTGCTCGGGGTCGTCAACATCATCGGTTGCGTTAATGTCGATACCGCCAACCGAATCAATCAGCGCCTGCATACCGTCGAAGCTGACCTCGGCATAGTGGGAAATCTGAACACCGCACAGCTCGTTGACCGCCTCGACCATGGCCTCGGCGCCGCCAACGGTATGGCAGGCGTTGATCTTCATGGTCTCGCCCTTGTACTCGACCTTGGTGTCGCGCGGAACGGAAATGAGCGTCGCCTGCTTTTGCGTGGGGTCGATGCGTGCCAAGATAATCGAGTCCGCACGATACGTATCCTCGCCCGGACGGCCGTCGGTGCCAAGAAGCAGCACATAGAACGGATCCTTTGCCTCATCGGTGTCAACCAGAACCCGACGCAGATTGTCGGTAATGACATTAGAATCGCCGAGCTTGCCCATAATGGTGGCAAACCACAGGCCGGCAGCGGTAGTGGCACTCAGTAGCACGCCAAGCACGACAATGAGCGCGACGTGACGAATCGTGTGGCTACGACGACGTTGACGAGCGCGCTCGGAATAGCGAGCCACGTTATCGCGACTGTAGATCTTGGCCTGCGCACCAGTTGAGGGTCTTCGGGCGGTGGTATCCGCGAGGGGCTTTTTATTAAACATAGGCAACCTGTAATTAGTAGATGACGGGATCGGGGACGGTGGCATGCTCGACATGCGCGCCGAGCGCCTGCAGCTTTTCGACAAACTGCTCGTAGCCGCGCTTGATGTGATGAATAGCCGAAACCTCGGTCGTCCCGTCAGCGATCAAGCCCGCTACGACGAGGGCCGCTCCGCCACGCAGATCGGGCGAGGTAACCTGTGCGCCCGAGAAGCCCTTGACGCCATGAATCATGGCATGATGGCTCTCGATACGAATGTCGGCACCCATGCGCACCAGCTCAGAGGCAAACATAAAGCGATTCTCGAAGATGTTCTCGGTAATAACGGAACTGCCGTCGGCAAGGGCGGAGAGCACCATAATCTGCGCCTGCATGTCCGTCGGGAAGCCGGGGAACGGAAGCGTCTGGATGTCGACCGGCTTGATACGCTCGGCACGGTTTACATGGACGCCATCCTCGACGCGCTCGCAGTCGATACCCATGAGCTCCATCTTCTTGAGCACCATGCCCAAGTGAATGGGGCAAAAGCCCGTGACATCGACACCGCGATCGTCGGCCATCAACGCACCGGCAACGATAAAGGTACCGGCCTCGATGCGGTCGCCCACCACGCGATGGATAACGGGATGGAGCTCTTCCACGCCTTCGATAGTCACGACGGGCGTACCGGCGCCAACAATCTTGGCGCCCATCTCGTTGAGCATGTTAGCGAGATCGACGATCTCGGGCTCGCGGGCGGCATTGTCGATAACCGTGGTGCCCTGTGCGCGCACAGAGGCCATGATGAGATTCTCGGTCGCACCGACGCTGGCGAACTCGAGCGTGACGGTGGTACCGCGCAGACCTTGGGGCGCATTAGCGTTGATGTAACCGTGGGCGGTATCGAACTCAACGCCCAGGGCCTCAAGACCAAGAATGTGCATATCGATCTTACGAGCACCCAGGTTGCAGCCGCCCGGCATGGCAATTTTGGCGCGATGGAAGCGGCCCAGCAGGGGCCCCATGACGGCGGTGGAAGCGCGCATCTTGGCAACGAGCTCGTAGGGGGCCTCCCATGAATCGACCTGAGAGGTATCAATCTCGAGCGTGTGCTCGTCGAGAACATCGATCGTAGCGCCCATGCCCTTGAGCACCTTGCCCATCACGTGGACATCGGAAATATCGGGCACGTTCTGCAGCGTCGTCTTGCCCGGCGCCAGAAGCGTTGCCGCCATGAGTTTGAGCGCGGAGTTCTTGGCGCCCGAGACGGGCACGGAGCCTCCAATGGCGTGGCCACCCTCAACGCGGATAATATCCAAGGTCTACCCTTTCAAAAAGCATGCCCGGGGTGGCTGGGCCATCCCGGGCATGATGTGTTCGCAAATGGTCGAACGCTAAATCGTTTGACTATTGGGCAAGCTTGAGCTTACACCATGCGATTTCATTATAGAGGTAGGCGCGGCGTGCATCATCCTCCGACAAATTACCCAGCTTCTCTTCAAAACCTTGAATATCAGCTTTAAGCTTGTCGGCATCGACGGTCGCCAAATCGCAAGCGCGCTCGGCGAGAACGGTCACGACATCGTCCGCAACCTGGGCATAGCCGCCGGCCACGGCAAACGTGTGGTCGACAGTGCCCATGGCCTTATCGGAAACGCGAACGTAACCGCGGTCGATCGTGCAGATCTCGCTGGAGTGAGCAGGCAGGACGCCAAACTCGCCATCCGTGGACGGAATCGACACAAACGCAGCGTCGCCCTCATAGGCGCAGCTCACGGGGCACACGATGCGGATACGCATAACCTACTTCTCCCCCATCTTGCGGGCGCGCTCGCGCACGTCCTCAATCGTGGAAGCATAGCGGAAAGCCTGCTCGGGCAGGTCATCGGCCTTGCCGTCGACAATCTCGGCGAAAGAGCGGACGGTATCCTCGACGCGGACGTAGACACCGGGGTTACCGGTGAACTTCTCGGCGACGTGGAAGGACTGCGAGAGGAACTGCTGAATCTTACGAGCACGGTTGACCGTAAGGCGCTGCTCCTCGGACAGCTCGTCCATACCCAGAATGGCGATGATGTCCTGAAGGTCGGAGTACTCCTGCAGGAGCTCCTGGACCTTGACGGCGACACGGTAGTGCTCCTCGCCGACGATCGAGGGATCGAGAGCGTCGGAGGAAGACGCAAGCGGGTCGATAGCCGGGAACAGGCCGAGCGACGAAATGCTACGCGAAAGAACCGTGGTGGCATCGAGGTGAGTAAACGTCGTGGCAGGCGCCGGGTCGGTCAGGTCGTCTGCGGGGACGTAGACAGCCTGGACGGAGGTAATGGAGCCCGTCTTGGTCGAGGTAATGCGCTCCTGGAGGTCGCCCATCTCGGTTGCCAGCGTGGGCTGGTAACCAACGGCGGATGGCATACGGCCCAGCAGTGCGGAAACCTCGGAACCTGCCTGGGAGAAGCGGAAGATGTTGTCGATGAACAGCAGAACGTCCTGGCCGCGATCGCGGAAGTACTCAGCGGTGGTAAGGCCGGCCAGACCGATGCGCAGACGCGCTCCGGGCGGCTCGTTCATCTGACCATAGACCAAGCAGGTCTTGTCGATAACGCCAGACTCGCTCATCTCGAGGAACAGGTCGGTGCCCTCGCGGGTACGCTCGCCGACGCCGGTGAACACCGAGGTGCCGCCGTGCTCCTGGGCGAGGTTGTTGATGAGCTCCTGAATCAGAACGGTCTTGCCAACGCCGGCGCCGCCGAACAGGCCGGTCTTGCCGCCACGGATGTAGGGCTCGAGCAGGTCGACGGCCTTGATGCCGGTCTCGAAGATCTCGGTCTTGGTGGTGAGCTCGTCAAAGCGGGGCGCTGCATGGTGGATGGGGTAGAACTCCTCCACCTCGGGCATGGGCTTGCCGTCGACGGGCTTGCCCATGACGTTCCAAATGCGACCGAGCGTCTTGGGACCAACGGGCATCTTCATGGGCTCACCGGTATCGGTAGCGATGAGGCCGCGCTGCAGGCCGTCGGTCGAGGACATGGCGACCGTGCGGACGACGCCGCCCGGAAGCTGGCTCTCGACCTCGAGGATCGTGCTCAGATGACCGATCGGGGTCTCGGCCTCGACCGTGAGCGCGTTGTAGATCGGGGGCACCGCGCCGTCAAACTTGACGTCGACGACAGGGCCGATGATACGCACGATGCGACCATCACCGGCAGTCGTCTTCTTGGTGGCCTCCTCGACCGCAAGCTTTACGGTGTTATTAGCCATTACTGTTCCTCCAATGCTGAGGCTCCGCCGACGATCTCGTTAATCTCGGTCGTGATCGAAGCCTGGCGCACGCGACTATACGTGCGGGTAAGGGTCGAGATGATCGCGGTGGCGTTTTCCGTCGCGGAGTGCATGGCCTTGCGGCGTGCACCCTGCTCGGCAGCCGCCGAATCGATCAGGGCCTGGTAGATGACCGTCAGGATATAAGACGGCACAAGCTTGCCGAGAACATGCTCGGGAGAGGGCACGAACTCGAACGTGGACGAGATGCGCTTAGGGGCGTCGGTCTCGTTCTTACGCGGACCGTGGGCCATAGCGATCATCTCGGGGTCGAGCGGCAACAGATGCTCGACGCGAAGCTCCTGATCCACGCGGTTCTTGGCGTGGTGGTAGACAAGCTCGACACGGTCAAGCTCACCGGCACGATACGCATCGCAGATATGAGAGGAGATCATGCGGGCCTGATTGAAATCGGGCTCAGAGGAGTTGCCCTCAAAGTGCATGACAACGTTTGCGCGGTCACGGAAATACGTGGCCGGTTTGCGCCCACACGCGATGATCTCGCACTCGATGCCGTCGTTCGCCCAAGAAGCGGCGAGTTTTTCGGCCGTGCGCTCCACCGTCGTATTGAAACCGCCGGCAAGGCCGCGGTCCGAGGCAATAACGACAATCAGGCCATGCTTGACGCTCTCATGCTTCTGCAGCATGGGATCGGTGCCCGAACAGGAAGCGTCGCCGGCGACCGTCAACATGACGTCGGTCAGCGCCTCCTTATAGGGCTCGGCCTGCTTGGAGCGATCGAGGGCACGACGGATCTTGGCCGTAGAGACCATCTCCATCGTGCGCGTGATCTGCTTGGTCGTGGTAACCGAGGAGATTCGCTTCTTAATGTCGCGAAGGTTGGCCATGGGGCTTAGTTCTCCTCTGATCCAGAAACATCCGAA
Source organism: Collinsella sp. (assembly GCA_019424985.1). GTDB lineage: Bacteria > Actinomycetota > Coriobacteriia > Coriobacteriales > Coriobacteriaceae > Collinsella. The sequence goes on from JAHYYM010000012.1 coordinate 10,078, forward strand.
TGGTGCTTGGCCATGAACTGCTGTTTGAAGTCGCCGATGACACGCAAGAGCTCAGCCTTGGTGTCATCATCGATCTTCTTGGCGCGAACCTTGTCGAGCAGCGAACCAAAGCCATTGTCCATGTACTCGATGAGCTCGGCACGGAAGGGCAGCACGTCGGCGATCTCCAGGTCATCCAGGAAGCCCTCGTTGCCAGCGAACAGCGTAACGATCTGCTCGCCAACCTCAAACGGCTTGTAACGCGGCTGCTTCAGGAGCTCGGTCATGCGAGCACCATGGGTCAGCTGCTTCTGAGTAGCCTCGTCGAGGTCGGAGCCGAACTGCGTAAAGCCAGCGAGCTCCTGATAGGAAGCGAGGTCCAGACGGAGGTTGCCGGCGACCTGCTTCATGGCCTTGGTCTGCGCATCGCCACCGACGCGGGACACGGAGATGCCCACGTCGACTGCCGGGCGCTGACCCTGGAAGAAGAGCTCGGACTGCAGGTAGATCTGACCATCGGTAATGGAAATGACGTTGGTCGGAATGTAGGCCGAGACGTCGCCGTCCTGGGTCTCGATGATCGGCAGTGCCGTCATGGAGCCGTAACCGTTCTTCTTGGACATCTTGACGGCACGCTCGAGCAGACGAGAGTGCAGGTAGAAGATGTCGCCAGGATAGGCCTCGCGTCCGGGCGGACGATGCAGCGTCAGCGACATCTGACGGTAGGCCACAGCCTGCTTGGACAGGTCGTCGTAGATGACGAGCACGTGGCCGCCGGGGTTGGTCTCGCTGGCGGGCTTGCCGTCCTCGCCGTTGTACATGAAGAACTCGCCGATAGCGGCACCGGCCATAGGCGCGATGTACTGCATAGGGGCGGAATCGGCAGCGGTGGCCGAAACGATGATGGTGTAGTCGAGCGCACCGTGCTGAGCGAGGGTCTCGCGGATGTTGGCAACCGTGGAGGCCTTCTGGCCGATGGCGACATAGATGCAGACCATGCCCTTGCCGCGCTGGTTGAGGATAGCGTCGATGGCGATGGCGGTCTTACCGGTCTTACGGTCGCCGATAATGAGCTCACGCTGACCGCGGCCAATAGGCACCATGGAGTCGATAGCGAGCAGACCGGTCTGAACCGGCTCGCACACCGGGGTACGATCGATGACGCCGGGGGCCTTGAACTCGATGGGGCGACGGTGCGTGGCGACGATGTCACCCAAACCGTCGATAGGCTGGCCGAGCGGATTGACGACGCGGCCGAGCATGGCGCGGCTCACAGGGATATCCATAATGCGGCCAGTGGTGCGGCACTCGTCGCCTTCCTTGATGGCGTCGACGGCACCGAACAGAACGGCGCCGACCTCGTCACGGTCAAGGTTCTGGGCAAGGCCGAAGACGGTCTCACCGGTATCGGAGCTCTTGAACTCCAGAAGCTCGCCTGCCATGGCGCTCTTGAGGCCGGAGACGCGCGCGATGCCGTCGCCTACCTCGTCGACCGTTGAAACCTCATGCGTATCGACCGTCGCGGAGAGGCTCGTGAGCTGCTCCTGCAGTTTCTTGGCGATATCCTGGGCATTGAGGGTTTCGGACATTAGGCTTCACCTCCGTACGAATTAGCAGAGTTTGCGAGGGTCTCCTGCGCGATGCGCAGCTGCGTCTTGACGGAAATGTCACGACGCTCGCCGCGGGCCTCGAGCACCAGGCCGCCCACGATAGACGGGTCGACCTGCTCGATAAGGAATACCTTGCGGCCGAAGTCCTGCTCGCATTTCTTAGTGATGGTTTGACGCAGCTCGTCGTCGAGCGGGATCGCCGTGGTGACGGTCACGCCCACTACATCCTCGTCTTCCTCGGCAACATACTTAAAGGCAGCTGCCACCTTGGGAAGAAGGTCGAGCTGGTCGCGCTTGGACATGGTGTCGAGCACGGCGATGATCTCGGGGCTGGCGCTAGCCAGGCGCTCGATCATCTCGAGGTCCTCGAACACATGGTTCTCGGCCTTGGCGGCTTCCAAAAGGGAGCGCGCGTAGGTCTCGAGTACCTTGTCCTGATAGCGGCTAGTCGGCATTCAGGCTACCTGCTTCCTGGATGTAGCGCTCGATGAGCTTCTTCTGCTCGGCCTCGTCGTCGAGTGCCTCGCCCACGATCTTGGTGGCGACGGCAACGGACAGGTCGGCGATGGAACTCGCGGCACCGGCGTAGATGGACTTGCGCTCGTCCTCGACGGTCGTGTGGGCCTTGGCGATGATCTCCTCGGCCTCCTTGTGAGCAGCCTCGATGATACGGGCGCGCTCGGACTCGGCGTCCTTACGGGCCTCGAGAACGATGTCGGCAGCCTGACGACGGGCGTCGGTGACGATCGAGTCGGACTCAGCGCGCTTGGCGATAGCCTCCTGCTTGGTCTTCTCGGCCTCGTCGAGGCTCTCCTCGATCTTCTTGCCGCGCTCCTCCATGGTTTTCATGATGCCCGGCAGGGCGACCTTGGCCAGCACGATCCAGATAATCAGGAAGGCGATAAGCGCCGGGATGAACTCCGCCATCTTAGGGATGAGGATGTCCGCACCGGCAGCGCCGTCCTCAGCGAACGCGGAAACCGGCATGAGCAGCGCGGCCGCGGACGCGGAGAGTGCGATCGCGCTCTTCTGGGATGAAAGATTCATACTTGACGCTCCGTGCTATTTAACGATCAGCGCGACAACGAAGCCGATCAGAGCCAGAGCCTCGCCGAAGGCGGAGCCCATGATGAAGACGGTGAACACGCGGCCCTGGACCTCAGGCTGACGGGCCATAGCACCCGTAGCACCCAGAGCAGACAGGCCGATAGCAAGACCAGCGCCGATAACACCGAGACCGTAACCGATAACTCCCACGATTCCTCCTTTGTCGTGCGTGTCTTATTTCACGCAGGATAACCTTTTTATAACTGCCGGGCTCCATGGGTACGGGCACCGGCGGTTTAACGAATTGCCTTACCTTTAAGGCGCGAACGGAAGACTACTCCTCCTCTGCGACCTCCTCCGCCTCGGAGACATACACGGCGGTAAGGACCGTGAAGACGTAAGCCTGGATAGCGCCGACCACAAGCTCGATCGCATAGATCAGAATGAGGATGGCAAGCCAGGCCAGCGAAGGCAGGGCGCCGACGGCGTGCGCCGCGGAAACCTGCTGAAGCAGCGGCTGCATGAACATGCTCGCCATGATGGCGAACGAGCCCATGACCACGTGTCCTGCGAACATGTTGCAGAACAGACGGACGGCGAGCGTGATGAGGCGCAGGAAGGTCGAGAAAAGCTCGACGACCCACACGAGCACGTTCATCGGGAAGCTCACGCCCTGCGGGGCGAGGCTCTTGATGTAGCCGATCACGCCGTGAGCCTTGCATCCGTAGTAGATGAAGTACACGAAGGCGAAAATGGCGAGTGCGGCGGTGGAGCCGATTGCGCCGGTGCCGGGCTTCATTCCCGGGATCAGGCCGATCATGTTATTGATCAGGATGAACAGGAAAAGCGAGCACAGGAACGGGAAGTGCTTCTTCCAGTTCTCACCCACGACGCCCTTGCCGATATCGTTCTCGACGTACTCGATGATGTACTCGAAACCGTTGACGAAGAAGCCCTTGGGAACCAGGGTCTGCTTCTTCTTGAACACGGCCAGGACGATCAGGAGCACGATCGTGGAGACGATCAGCCAAAACGAGTACTGCGTGATGCCGCAGCTCAGATCGCCCACGACAGGGGTGGAGCTGAACTCGCTGACCAGATGATTAATCTCATCAGGCAGCTTTTCAAAAATTTCCACGACTTACCTTTCGACCTCATGAGGATCTCGCAGCGCCTTGGCGACACGAACCGCGCAGGCAGCCATAAAGGCCACGAAGCCGATCGCCTCGCCCAGGAGGAACATGCGAAATGCCTCTCCGAACAACACAAACACAACCAAGGTAAAGACGAGCAGGGCGATTGCCGAGACCGCCAGACTCACCATACCCTTGAGCATGTCCGCATTCTGTTTATCGTCAAGAACCGGCTTGAGCGTAAAGACAAAGGGAAGGAAGGCAATTGCGCCCGCGATGGCGCCTGCAACGATAGCGAGCAGATCGGCTATCTGAAACACTGGCGTCCTCACTTTCCTTTTTAACGCCTCACAGAACAGTTCCCGCCAAACATTGGTGAATATTGTACGAGCCAATCGCTAAAGTACAACCGAAAAAGCATCGGTTAATACGCACCTGTTCGTTTTCTTAAGACCTTCTTTATGCCGCAGGTACGGTAATACGTTTTTCTCGAACCCTGCAGGGCAAAACGTCCGTTAACAGGAGTGCGCGCGGTCGCCTTTTGTTCGTCCGCGCGCACCGTTTCTTCGTATTTGCAGCCGCGGCCGTTTAGCCCAGCGACTAGAGCGTGCCGTAGATGCGGTCGCCGGCGTCGCCCAGGCCGGGAACGATGTAGGCGGCCTCGTTGAGATGGTCATCGATGGCGCAGGTATAGATATGCACATCGGGATCTTTTTCGGTCAGCGACTTGAGGCCCTCGGGGGCCGCGACGATGCACAGCATGCGGATGTCCTTGACGCCACGCTCGCGCAGATAGCTGATAGCCATCTCGGCTGAGCCACCCGTGGCCAGCATGGGGTCGACAACCAGGCAAATGCGCTGGTCGATATCCTTGGGCATCTTGCAGTAATACTCGTGCGGCTCATGGGTGACCTCGTCGCGCTCCATGCCGATATGACCCACGCGAGCGGAGGGCACCAGGTCGAGGATGCCATCGACCATGCCAAGGCCTGCACGCAGGATGGGAACGATGGCGAGCTTCTTGCCGGCGAGCTGCTTAAACGTGGCGGTGGTGATGGGGGTCTCGACCTCGACGTCTTCCATGGGCAGGTCGCGCATGGCCTCGTAGCCGTCAAAAAGCGCAAGCTCGCGCACGAGCTGGCGGAACTGATTGGTGCCGGTGCTCTTGTCGCGCAAGATCGACAGCTTGTGCTGGACGAGCGGGTGATCGACAAGGGTCACACGGGACGTATCGTAGGTGACGGTCATGGGTTGAAGCCCCTTTCGTTGCGGCCGGAAGATGGCCTTGCTGACAAGGCGCACGGCGACGTTGTTGCCGCGCGCCGTGCATTAGTTTAGCGGTTTGTTGTATCGAGCAGCCCATCGCAGCCCTACTGTGCGGTGCTGAGCGAGCGCCTGACTGCATCACGCCAGCCCGCAAGGTTTTGCTCGCGGCGCTCGGCGGACATGTGGGGAAGGAAGGTCCTAACGATCTGGGCATTTTGCTCCAGCTCTTCCAGGTCTTCCCAATAGCCGACGGCAAGACCCGCCAAGTACGCGGCACCGATTGCCGTGGTCTCCACCGTCTCGCATTGCAGCACGGGGATATCCAGCAGGTCGGCCTGGAATTGCATGATAAACTCGTTGCGCGAAGCACCGCCATCGACAGACAGGCGCTCGATCGAAAGCCCCACGTCCTGCTCCATGGCGCGCAGCACGTCGTAGCTCTGATATGCCATGGATTCGCAAGCGGCACGTACGATGGTCGCACGGCTCGAGGCGCCGGTCAGACCGCACACGATACCGCGGGCATGCGGGTCCCACCAGGGAGCGCCCAAACCCGCAAAGGCGGGAACGAAGTAGCAGCCCTCGTTGTCGCTAATCGAAGCGGCGAGTTGTGCCGACTCGCTCACGCTCGAGATAATGCCTATGTTGTTGCGAAGCCAGTTCATCGTTGAGCCGGCGGCAAAGATAGAACCCTCGAGCGCATAGCTGATCTTGCCGTCCGCGGCGATACCGATCGTGGAGACCAGACCGTTCTTGGATTCGACGATCTCGTCGCCGGTGTTCATGAGCATAAAGCAACCCGTGCCATAGGTGTTTTTGGTCTGGCCGGGATAGAAGCAGCAGTGACCGAACAGCGATGCCTGCTGGTCGCCCGCCACACCCATGATGGGCGGCATGTTGGTCATGATGTCGCTCGCGACGCGGCCGTAGTCGCCCGAGCTCCAGCGAACCTCGGGCATCATGGAACGTGGAACGTCAAAGAGCGCCAGCAGGTCGTCGTCCCAATCGAGCGTATGGATATTAAAGAGTGCCGTGCGGCTGGCATTGGTGTAGTCGGTGGCAAAGACCTGGCCGCCGGTGAGGTTGTAGATGAGCCAGGTATCGATGGTGCCAAACATGAGGTCGCCCGCCGCCGCGCTTTCGCGTGCGCCGTCGACGTTGTCGAGAATCCATTGCACCTTGGAGGCCGAGAAATACGGGTCGAGCGTGAGTCCCGTGCTGGAGCGCACCAGCCCTTCTGCGCCCTGCTCGACAAGCTCGTCGATCAGAGGTGCGGTACGGCGGCACTGCCATACGATAGCGTTATAGATCGGCTGACCGCTCACGCGATCCCAGACCACCGTGGTCTCGCGCTGGTTGGAGATGCCGATGGCAGCAATGCGGTCGGAGTGGATACCGCTCTTAAACTGGACTTCCATCATGACGGCGATTTGACTGGCAAGGACCGCCATGGGGTCTTGCTCCACCCAGCCGGGACGCGGGAAGCTGGTTTTGACGCTGCGACGTGCCTGCGCGACGATGCATCCGTACTCGTCGACGATGGTCGCAAGTACCGAGGTGGTGCCGCAGTCGAGCGCCATGATGTAGGAACCGCCAAAGTCAAACGAGGCATCTTCCATGCCCAGGCTGCCCAGATTCAACGACATCGCTTACACCTTTCTATTGCATCGGGTCGGACAGGACCCGTTCGATCTCTGATGCGGGAAGTGCGCCTTGGCGCAGGATCTGGAGCCCGCCGTGCTGGAACGACACGATGGTCGAGGCATCGCGACACGGAGTCTCACCGGCGTCGACGGCAACATCGACACCCTCCAGGATGTGACCCTCGACGGCGGCAAAGCTTGCCGGCGAGGGCGCACCGTGCGTGTTGGCGCTGGTGCAGGCAAGGGGGCTGCCACAGGCGCGAATGAGCGCCTGCACCACGGGCGAGGCCGAAGCGCGAAGTGCCACCGTGTCGTCGGCGGCGCGCATAAAGGTCGGCACGCAGGGGGCCGCCTTGACCACGATAGTCAGGGCGCCCGGCCAGCATCGTCGGGCGAGCACGCGGGCCTCGTTAGGGATATCCACGCCATAGCGGTCGAGTGCCTCGGCATCATCGACCAGCCAGGCAACCGTTTGGGTGAGCTCGCGCTGCTTGAGGGTAAAGATACGACGATAGCCGGTACCGAGTGCGGGGACCGCGGCGCCGTTGACGGTGGCCTGCGGATCTCGCGGCCACGATGGGAATTCGCTTGTATCTTGGGGCACGGCGTCCGAGAAGGCGTTGACTGCCACGGCGACACCGTAGACGGTCTCGGTCGGGATCAAAGCCAGGCCGCCGCGGCCGAGCACCTCGGCCGTGCGCTCGACGGCAAGCCGATGCGGCTCGCGCGTTCCCTCGTATACCCGATAGACCGTCTGCATGTGTATGCCAGCCCCTTACGCTCTGGTGCAAGTTTGTTTACTGTGGGGCATTCTCGCACGAAACGTTCAACCTATTTGCCCAAAGCGCATGTTGGTTTGGTGAGCGGCTCTAGTAGTCGGTGAAAGTGAGGGGGTTATTGGACTGCGACGAACTTCTTTGGCCTGCCGGCGTGACGTTCTTGGGCGGCGTAGCGCTCGATACTGTCTATCGTTATCATCCGACGGCCGTCGACGAGTTCAACATCGAGCTTTCCGGCTTTGACCAGCGCGGTAATCCGCGGAGCGGAGACTTTGAGGTCCAGCGCTGCGTCTTTAAATGTTCGGCACGCCGCTTCCCGAGCGTCCTCGTGGTCGATTTCGACTGAAAGGGCCACGACCTCGGCCGAGCGTTCGTACCCTGCCGGAGTCAAACCGTTGTTGAGGTCGTCGGCCAAAAACGCCATCAGTGCCTCGGTGGCATGGGCAATCGCTTCTTCGCGCGTATCGCCATCGGCAAAGGCGCCGGGAATCTGCGGGAAGCTAGCGCAGTAACCGTCGTCTTCTTTTATGAGAACGCAGTCATAGGTAAATCGCTGCCTCATTTTGCCTCCAACTACCATCCAGCTTGGCGACGAATACTTGCCCATGTGCCCTTCTTTGGTCGATCGCCACCAGAGCCGTTCACGGTGACAACACGGTCACCAGAAACATACTTAGCATGACTACCGACTTGCGCGACCTTCACGAATCCATCGTGCTTGAGTAGGGCAATGATTTCCCGAAAGGTAGGGGGTTGCATGGGCCGACCTCTTTCAGCCGTCCTAATTATAAACTAATTTATAATTTTTGCTAACCAGTTAATAAATATTACTGGCGCTGTTTGGGCTCGGTGACGATGGCTCGGACGATGCGGGGGCGATCGGTGAGGTCGTGGACGATGCGCACGTCCGACAGACCCGCTTGGCGGCAGAGCTCGGCCGCAGCGTCGAGCGCGCCCTCGTAGAGCTCGCAGGCAAAGAGGCCGCCGGCGCGCAACATGTAGGGCGCCGCGTTGAGCAAGCGGCGGAAGATATCGAGGCCGTCGGCGCCACCCTCGAGCGCCAGATCGGGCTCAAAGTCCTTGACCTCGTGCGGCAGCGAGCGCATGACATCGGTGGGGATGTAGGGCGGGTTGGAGACGAGTACGTCAAAGGTGCCCCACTCTTCACGGGGAATGGAGCTCACCAGGTTCGTGAGACTGAAGGCGACCTCGTCGGACGTGAGCCCGAGCGCATCGCGATTTTTGGTGGCCAGATCGATGGCGCGCGGCTCGATATCGGTAGCGGTGCAGGTAACGTGGCCGCGTCGCTCCCAGGCAAGCGAGAGCGAGATGCAGCCCGTGCCGCAGCCGACCTCGAGAACGCGGGCGATGCGGGGCTCGGTTGGAGCAGGCGCAGCGGCATCCTGAGCTGAAGCCATCTTCTGATCGGCACACTCGATGGCGATGCCGTATTCGTCGAGCTCGGGCTCGGCGGCTTTTGCGGCTTCGGCTTCTGCTGCCTGCGCGGCGGCTTCCTCTGCCTCGCGGTCGGCCAGCTCCTCGGCATAGGCACGGCTACCGAGCACGTCGCTACCCAGCGCAGCCTCATCGGCGGCCGTCAGGTTGGCAGCACGGCGCTCGGCGGTCGCGCGTTCGTCGGCCAGCGCCGCTTCGGCTTTGCGGGCCTGCTCGACCTCATCGTTCCAAGGCAGCTCAACACGCTGACGGGCAGCAGCCTCGGGGCTCAGCACCTCGGTATCCAGATAGTTCAGGACTTCTTCGACGAGCATCTCGGTCTCGGGGCGCGGGATGAGCACGCCGGGGGCGCACGCGACGTCGATCATGCGAAACTGCGTGCTGCCGGTGATGTACTGCAGCGGCTCGCCCTTGGCGCGACGAACGACGGCCGCGTGCATGGTCTCGAGCTGGGCCGCGTTAAGCGTCTCGTCCATGCGCATATATAAGTCGATGCGCGCCAGACCCGTAGCTGCGCACAGCAGCCACTCGGCAGAAAGACGGGGGTGCTCCTCGCCGCGCTCGGCTAGGTACTCCTTGGTCCACTCGAGACAACGCTTGATGGTCCAGATCTCGTTTGCCATGGGGCCCTCCCCTCTTAAGCGCCGGACGGCGCGCGAATGTCGGAGCAGATTGTAAGCGAGGCCAGCGCTTGGCAAGGGGCGATTGAAGGCGATTATCGAGAATCAGCCCAGAATTTTGCACCGAGCTCGCTCAAAGTGTTCATTCGCTGACGTCTAAATTTGCATTCGTCAAGCTTTTGGCAAGGTTGCCCCAAAACTGACCAATATCTAACCAAGAACTTGCCAAATCACTTGACGCGCGACCCATCAAAAATCGCCCCGCGACTTCTTGGACAATTTTTCGAGCAATATTTTCGATAGCAGATATATGCCGTCAATTACCTTAAGCAGGTAAGCAGCTCAAATGACATCACAGCCGACTGAATAAAATATCAAGGCAATGTCACCAATGACTCCCTACGGATCATTTGACAACCAAGGAAACGCCGATGTTTTGGCAATGCCAGCGAGCGACGTCCAGAGCGAACAAGTTGACTAGTCATTTAAGAACGTCCCCGATGACTACCTCTAAGGCACCGCAGGTTGAGCATAAGTCAGCGAAAACGCCCCTAGGCGAGCAAGGTGACGTGAAAGAGGAGGGAAGCGTACTTTGGTACGCGACCGACGATTGAACGTCAGATTGCCGCTTAGGGGCGTTTGCAGCGTCGAGCCGTTACGCGGTTTGGCAAAACCGCGTAACCCGCTACACGGCCTGCGCCAGCTTCTCGGCTCGCTCGGCGGCGGCGAGTGCCTCGATCACGGTGCCGAGCTGATCGCCCAGAAGGACGCCGTTGTAGGTGGAGTTGAAGCCGATGCGGTGATCGGTCACGCGGTCCTGGGGCTGGTTGTAGGTACGGATCTTCTCGGAACGATTGCCATGGCCGATCTGGCTCTGGCGCTCGGCACCAAGCTCTGCTTGCTGCTTCTCGAGCTCCATCTCGTACAGACGGGCACGCAGCATCTGCATGCAGACCTCGCGGTTCTGGATCTGGGAACGCTGCTCCTGCGACTGCACCACGGTGTTGGTGGGCAGGTGGGTGATGCGCACGGCGGAGTAGGTGGTGTTAACGCACTGACCGCCAGGGCCGGAGGCGCAGTAGGTGTCGATGCGCAGGTCGGACTGGTTGATCTGGACGTCGATTTCCTCGGCCTCGGGAAGCACGGCGACGGTCGCCGTGGAGGTCTGGATGCGGCCCTGGGACTCGGTCTTGGGAACGCGCTGGACACGGTGCACGCCGGACTCGTACTTCATAACGGAGTAGACGCGGTCGCCCTCGACCTTGAACTCAATGGACTTAAAGCCGCCGGCCTCGCTGGGGCTGGAATCGAGCACGGTGGTCTTCCAGCCGCGCGACTCGCAAAAGCGCTGATACATCTTGTACAGGTCGCCGGCGAAGATGGCCGCCTCGTCGCCACCGGCAGCGGAGCGGATCTCGACGATGGTGTTCTTGTCGTCGTTGGGGTCGCTCGGGATGAGCATGTACTTGATGTCTTCCTCGAGTTGGGAGAGCTTGGCCTCGTTTTCGGAGATGTCCATCTGGAGCATCTCCTTCTCATCGGCATCGGTGGTATCGTGCAGCATTTCCTTGGCGGCCTCGATGTCATCGAGTGCGCCGATGTACTCGCGCGAGGCGGCGATGAGGTCGGACTGGTGCGCGTACTCCTTGTTGAGACGCGTGAACTCCTTAATATCGGAGGCGACGGCCGGGTCGGAGAGCTTCTTCTCGAGCTCCTCGTAGGCCTTGATGATCTTTTCGAGCTTGTCGCGCATGGCGGGACTCCTTTATATGCGTGAAGATGAAAATCGGCAGAGTTGATGGGGCGCATGGCGCCACTGCGGGGGTAAGCCCAGCTAGAACATGTCGATCTTCAGATACATGCGCATCCCTTCGCGTATGGGGTACATAGTTGTGGTCTAGCCCATACATGATAGCGTGCGCAGGCAGACCTGCATATAACCCGCACGGAATGAGCGGACGTAGCCGTTGGGGACGTTCCTTTACGACTAGTCGTTTAAGAACGTCCCCAACGGCTAACAAAGGGACTGTCGCCTTGTCGAATTCTAGAGCGTTTGGAGCAGGGAGATGAGAAAACGGATGCCCTGGAGGTAGGCTCGGCGGGTGATGCGCTCGTTGGTGCCGTGGACGCCGCGGTCGCACTCGTCATCGTCGACCACAAAGGCCGAGAAGCGAATGCACTCAGGGCAAATGCGCTGGTAGTTAGCAGCGTCGGTCGCGCCAATCACGGTTGAGGGCACAATTGCCACTGGCTCGAATGATCCGTTTTCCTCCGTCCCCTTTGGATCACGGAAATAGCGGACGGCGATGGAGCGAACCGCCTCGAGGCCGGGACCACCGATGCGCGGGGACGGCGAGGGCTCGGAGCTGCCGGGGCCCAACTCCACTTCGACACGACCGGCAAGGTCCGCCCCGGCAACCGCCTCACGGCAGCGCGCCACAACGTCGGCCACGCTCGTGCCCTCGAGCATGCGGAAGTTAATGTTTGCCCACATATCCTGCGGCATTACGTTGGCGCCGGTGCTGCCACCCTCGATCTGCGTGGGCGCGCAGGTGGTGGTCACGAGCGGATAGAGCTTCTTGCTGGTAAGGCACTCGCGCACGATGGCGTCCTTGTTGGCGGCAATCTCGTCGGCCGTGTAGAGCCCCAACTCGATGAGCTGGGCGGCAAGCAAGTCGGTCACGCGCGTCGGCCACTCGATATCGCAGATTGCGGTGATGACACGGCTGAGCACCTCGAGCGATGTGCCGCCGTACGGGTTGGACGAATGCCCGCCCGCGCTCTTTGTCTTGAGCACAATATCGGCATAGCCCTTCTCGGCGAGATCGGCATGCATAAGCCAACCCTCGCCCGCGCTGTACTCGGCAGCCGGAGCGATGCGGTAATCGCCCTCGTCGATCAGGTACTCAAGCTCAATGCCGCGCTCCTCGAGCGCGCGGCCGATGGCGCCTGCGCCGTACTGCGTCGTCTCCTCGTCCTGGCCAAAGGCCAGGAGCAGTGCGCGCTCGTGCTGCCAACCGTGCGCCAGCGCATACTCAACAGCTTCGAGAATGCCTGCGACCTGGTCCTTCATGTCGATCGCGCCGCGGCCCCAGATGTAGGTATCGTCCACGCGCCCGCTAAAGGGGGCGTGCGTCCAGTCGGCCTCGGTACCCGGCACCACGGGGACCACGTCCATGTGGCCCATGAGCATAATGGGCTTGAGGGCAGGGTCGGAACCGCTAAGCGTCACCAACAGCGAATGGTCGATAAGCTCGACCTCGCCTGCCGCGAACACGCGCGGCCACGCCTGCTGCATGTACGCGCGCAGGTCGTCGAAGGGCTGCCAGTCCACCGCCTCGGCATCCATGCTCGAAATGGTCGGAAACGACAGCACGCGGCCCAGGCGCTCGCACGCGCCGGCCTCGTCTATATCGGCAAAATCGTCCTCATGCGCAAAGAAGCGCCAAACCTCGGCCATGACATCCTTTCGATTGTGATGACGAGGGCCGCCCCACCGGAGCGGCCCTGCTACATAAGCGTTTGCGGTCGGTTATTTGTCCTCGAGATAACGCGAGAGGAACTCGCGGGTGCGCTGGTGCTTGGGATTGCCGAAGAGCTCGGCCGGCGCGGCGTCCTCGAGCACCACGCCCTTGTCCATAAAGACCACGCGATCGGACACCGTGCGGGCAAAGGCCATCTCGTGCGTGACGACGACCATGGTCATGCCATCGGCAGCGAGCTTGCGCATGACCTCGAGCACCTCTCCCACGATCTCGGGGTCGAGTGCGGAGGTCGGCTCGTCGAACAGCATGATCTGCGGATTCATGCACAGGGCACGGGCGATGGCCACGCGCTGTTTTTGACCACCGGACAGGCGGCCCACGGCGGCGTGCGCGAACTTTTCGAGCCCCACGCTCGTCAGATGCTCCATCGCGACTTTCTCGGCCTCGGTCTTGCTCATCTTTTTGAGCGTGACGGGCGCGAGCGTGCAGTTGTCGAGCACATCCATGTTGTTGAATAGGTTGAAGCCCTGGAACACCATGCCGATGTCCTCGCGCAGCTTGTTGATATTGCAGCGCTCGGCCGTGAGGTCCTGGCCATGGAACCAGATATGGCCCGCGTCCGGGGTCTCGAGCAGGTTGAGGCAGCGCAGGAAGGTCGACTTGCCCGAGCCCGAGGCGCCGATGATGGTGACGACCTCGCCGGGGTTAACGGACAGGTCGATGCCCTTGAGCACCTCGAGCGAGCCGAAGCTCTTGCGCAGGCCCTCGACGCGGATAAGCGGCTCATTTGTCTGTGCGGCGGCCGCAACGCCGGTAGTGGCGGTATCTGCCATGATGATTCTCCTCGTCTTGAGCCTAGTTGGAGCTGGGCAGCGTTGCCGGGGCCTCGGCGCCGAGCTTTTTGCCAAAGGCCTCGAGCAGGCGACTCGCCACGAGCGTCAGGATCAGGTAGACCACGAGAGCCACGCAGTAGACCTCCATCTGGCGGTAGTACACGCCGGCGACGGTGGTGGTGGCGTACATGAGGTCAAACACGCCGATGACCGAGAGCACCGACGAATCCTTGATGTTGATGATGAGCTCGTTGGTGAGCGCCGGAATCGCGTTTTTAATGCCCTGGGGGAACACGACCTTGCGCATAGCCTGCCACTGCGAAAGACCCAGCGAACGCGCCGCCTCGGCCTGGCCGGGGTCGATCGACTCGATGCCGCCGCGCAGGACCTCCATCATATAGGCGGTGGAGTTGAGCGAGATGGTGACGAGGCCAGCGGTAAAGGTACTCCAGATCTGGTTGGCCTGGGCGGTCTCGAAGCCCATGCCACGCAAAACGGTGAAGCCCGCGTAATAGATGAGCAGGCCCTGGACCATCATGGGCGTGCCGCGCACGATGGTGGAGTAGATGGTCGCAAAGCCGCGGCCGATACTCTTAAAGAAGCGCACCAGGTCGTTATCCACGCGGTCGAACGTCTGAATACGCAGGAACACAAAGAGCAGTGCCAGGAAGAATGCGATGACCGTGCCGAAGGTGGCAAGCGCGATGGTGATCTCGATACCGCGGATAAAGAAGTCCCCGCTCTTGTAGGTCATGTAGACCAGGCTCGACAAGAAGTCGCTAGGGTTGGAGTCCGAGACAATACTCACCTGCACCAGGTCGATAAACGACATGACGCAACGGTCGATAAAGAAAATTGCCGCGATGGCGACCACGACATAGCTACCCAGGCACGCGCCGCGGCGAAAACGCTCGGATGCAAACGGCGACTTTTGGCGATAGTCATTCCAATGCATGAGCTTGGTGACGAGCGCTGCCGCCGACACGACGAGCCACGCCCACAGGATTGCCCAAAGGCAGTCCTGGAACACACCCGTGGGCGCCAAGAAGCTCAGCGGCGTGGGGTTGCGCTGACTAAACGCCAGACCGAGCGCCGCGATAACGCTCGTGCCCAGGTATACATAACGGTGGTCGGCCTTGATAAAGGAGGCCAGACGATTAATGGCTTTCATGCTGCCTCCCTATGCCGGCTGACGGTCGAGGCACGCGTCCCACATTTGGTCGCGCTCCTCTTGGCTAATGCCCTTGAGTGTCTTGTCGATGAGCTTAAGCAGCTTGTCCGAGCCCTTGCGGCAGCCGACGTTTGCCGCGACCTCCTGCTTAAAGCCCTCGCCCTCGGCAAAGTGAATAGGGACGATACCGGGATTTTGGGCCATATAGCCCTTCTCGTTCTCGGTATTGTAGGTCACGGCGTCGCAGGTGCCCTGCAGCAGGTTCGAAAACACTGTGGGAACCGAATCGACCGGGTTCTTGTGAACAACGCCCGGGATCTCGTCGATGACGGTGTCGAGCATGGTGTCCTTTTGGCCGAGCACCGTGGCACCACTGAAGTCGCTGAGCTTGGTGGCGTTTTGGTAGGGGGATCCCTCTTTTACGAACAGGCCAAAGTAGCCAATGAAGTACGGGTCGGAGAAGCCGACCGACTCCTCACGCTCGGGCGTGGCACTCATACCGGCGATGATGAGGTCGATCTGGCCGTTGTTGAGCGAATCGATGAGGCCCGAGAAGCTCTGCTTGACGGCAACGGGCTCGCCACCGAGGGCCTTGCAGACGATCTTGGCGATCTGCACGTCGTAGCCATCGGCATAGGCGCCCTGCACGTTGTCGATGGGGATGGTGAACTCGCTGGCCTCGGAAACCTGCCAGTTGTACGGGGCGTAGGCCGCCTCCATGCCAATGCGGATCTTGTCCTTGCCGATCACGGAATCGGACAGGTCGTCGCGACCGCCGCCCGTCGTGGGCTGAACCACCTTGAGCGTGGACGGACGCTGACAGCCGGCGAGCGCGCCGGCGACGACGGAAGCGCTCGCAGCGAGAGCGCTACCCAAAAAGATGCGACGGCTGCATACCGGCTGTGGATGCGCGTCGCGTTGATGGGGAGAATGCATGGTCTGCCTTCCCTGTTGAACCGTATGCTAACGACTTAACAGGATACGCCAGCGACCAGCAGCGCAGCACAAGCTCGAAAAATTAATAGACACACGGTAGTCATTGGGAACGTCGATGTTTTGACAATGCCAACGAGCGCCATCCAGAGCGAACAAGTTGGCATGAAAAAGGCAAGGCATAGACCTTCTGGTCATGCCCTGCCTTTTGAATGACAAATTGTCGCTCTGGTGCCCGCGCAGCGTCGACCGGTCCGCCGTTCGTTAGAACGGCGGAACCTCTAGAGCAGGGTGACGCTAAAGGAACGGGTGTCGGTAGCACCCGGCGCCAGCGTAATGGTGTTGACCTTGTGCTCAAAGACGTCGTCCTCGGTATCCATGGTGGTGTGGCCGGTCCAGGGCTCGAGCGCCACAAACGGGGCGTCGTTGGCGGCAGACCACACGCCGATGTACTTAAATCCCTCAAAGTCGATCTTGACGCCGTGACCCGTCTTGCGACCGCGCAGCGTAAGCGTGGAGCCCGGGGTATCGGTGAACATGATGGCGTCGTTATCGAAGCTGCGGTGCGTGATGGGCAGCACGTCCGAGTTATCGGGGGCCTTATAGCTGCCCTCGAACGTCATAAGGCCATCGGGCGTGATGACGGGGGCCTCGTTAGTCCAAGCCTCGGTAAACGCCAGCTCGTAATCCTCGAATGCCTCGTCCTCGGCACCGGGGGCGGGCACGTTAAATGCAGGGTGGCCGCCCACCGAGAACGGCAGGTCCACGTCGCCGGTGTTGATGACGGTAAAGGTCTGCGTGAGCGTGGCGTCGCCGGTCAGGGCATAGGTCATGTTGAGCTTAAAGTGGAACGGGAAGGCCTTGAGCGACTCGGGCGTGTCGGTAATCTCGTAGGTGACGGACGAGCCGTCCTCGGAGACCTCGACCAACTTGTGCTCGACGATGCGCGCGAGTCCGTGGCGCGGCATCTCGCAGGTGCCGGCCGCAGATGTCGCCATGTTGTTGCGCAGCGATCCCACGATGGGGAACAGGATAGGCGCATGCTTGCCCCAAAAGGCCGGGTCGCCCTGCCACAGATACTCGTTGCCGTTGAGGGCAAGGCTCGTGAGCTGGGCGCCCATGGAATCGATGGCCGCGGTGAGGCCGCCGCGCTTGATGGTAGTGACGGTGGACATGCTACTTCCTCCAATAGTAAACAACGGTGTCGAGGGCTATTGTCCCACTCTTGGCGGCGGGGTTGAGCGACAGGTGCAGTTATTGAGCAATAGCGTAAAGGTCAAACCCGCCCTGCGGCGTGCTATCGACCGTATCGGGCGCCTGTGAATTAAAACTCACCGGAACCATGCGCTTTGAGGCACGGTAACGCGTGCCGTCAGTGGCGACGGGCGGCTCATCGACCGTGAGCTCGTAGTCGCCGGGCTTGAGCTCGATGCCGTCACCTTCGGAATTGACGTATTGGTACTCGTCGATCGCTTGCCCCTTGAGCGTGCGACCCACGATATGGACGAGCATCTGGCTGTCGCCGCGCGCGGTGTCCCACGTCGCGCCGTCCTTGACCTCGACCGATACATGCACCGAGCGCGTGCGGCTGAGCGATTGTTCGACGGACATCTCGACCTTGGCGGCGTCTTTTCGTTGTTGTTCAACATGGCTCCAGACGTTTCCAATTACCGAGCATGCGATAACGCCGGCCATGAAGGCGATGAGGACGGGGCCGAGCGGAGAGCGACGGCCCGCGTCCTCCTCGCGAGCCAGGTCGGGGCGACGTGTGGGCGCGGGTGCTTGGGCACCCTGCGCGGGCACGTCGAGTATGCTGAAGGATGCCGTGCTGCCGGGGTCGATGGTGTGGCGCGGCTGCGGGGTCTTGGCCGGCGAGATGGACATGTCGGCTGGCTCACCCAGCGTGGCCGTGGCATCGGCCTTTGCCTCGTCGGCCTCGGCCTGGGCCCAGGCCTGCTCGAAGGTCAGGGGCTCGGCGGCATCGGAGGCGGCGTCAGGCTCGGCAGCAGCATCGCTGCCGGTCTCGTCCTCGTCGCTCGACACGTCACGCGGCGCGGGCTCGTCCCACTCCTCGTCCGGAGCCTCGCCCTCGCTATACCACCATTCAAAGTTATCGATATCCATACGGGGCGCCCCCCTTGGCCTCGCAAATAAACACTTGCCAGCCTTATACCCCCAGATGGCACGGCGGCTCGCATGGAATGTAACAAAGGGACTATCCCTTTGTCACATTTTGCGTTTAGCCGTGGGCGATCTTGTTTCTCAGCAAGAAGTCGACCGCCCCTACGATTCTGATGCCGTCGATGTCTGTTGGATGCTCACCATCCCTGACGATCAGGATCTTCTCGTACGAATCAGGGATTTTTCCCAGCGTGTTTAGTTTGAGCGGTCGCAGCTCGCGCTCTCTGGTCGCCTCGGCATCGATCCGTTCGGTAACCTGGATATATTTACGGTCCGACCCCTCGCCGATTGCGACAAAGTCGATTTCCCCCGCGCGCAGATGGCCGCAAAACACTTCGTATCCTTCAAAGACAAGCTGGTTGTAGATAACGTTCTCGAGCATCCTTCCGCTATCGCTGCCTCTATATCCGTCAAGATAGCTGCGGATTCCCGTATCGGCTATGTAATATTTACCGCCTGTCTTGAGAAGCTCCCGCCCCTTGACGTCATACCTTTTTACCTTGGTAAACAGGTACGTCTCTTCCAGAGCGTCAATATACGCCGACACCGTCGATGCGTTGGTCTTACCGCCCGCCGATTCGTTGAGCGTCCCTACGATTTTGTTGACCGAGGTTTGATTGGAAATGTTGTCTGCCAGATACGCACAGAGCCGCTCGAGAACGTCGCGCTTGGTGATAGCTCCGCGACCTCTACGCGTCGCGCGCAATAGGATATCGCGCGCGACAATCGTCTGATAGAGGCTGCGGATGTAGTCACGGCACGCCTCGCGTCTCGGCTCGTCATGAGCCAGAAACGGCATGCCGCCATAGGTTATGTACTGCTCGAGCACGGTGTTTGAATTAAGGCGATCGCCCGCCTTGGAAACGAGCTCGACCCTATCACCAAGCCCTTCAGCGACGACCGCATCAATCGAGCGAAAATCAAGATACTCGCCAAACGTGAGCGGCTGCATCTTGACCTCGATATACCGGCCCGAGATAAGCGTTGCAAGCTCGCTCGATAGCAAAAAGGCATTGGAGCCCGTGACATAGATATCGCACAGCAAATCGATTCGGAGCGAGTTAACCGCCTTTTCCCAGCCCTCGACATTCTGGAGCTCGTCAAAGAACAGATAGGGGCGATCGACACCGTCAACGCGCTCCCGAACCATGCGATAAAACGTCAGATAATCTGTAACCCCCGCGTACTCTAGAGATTCCATCTTAAAGGTCAGCAAACGCTCTGCCGGCACCCCCTGCTGCGCCAGGTGCTCCCTCATCATGTCCAATAACGTGGATTTGCCGCAACGGCGTATACCCGTCACGATTTTGATGAGGTCGGTATCCTGAAAAGCAATGAGTCGATCAAGATAGCGGCTTCGGCGAACGATGTTCATAGAGTCTCCCTAGCGCCCGTCCAGACATGAAAACTTATAAACTTGCATTATTTGCAAGTTTATAAGATGCCACCTTAGAAACTTGCGAATTATGCAAGTTTATAAGGAATGAGCGAGCCCCTGGGCAGAAAAACCGTCCCAACAATCGACGGTTTTCCTCGTTTTCGAGTTTTTCGCCGAATGTTGGGACGGTTTGGAGAGCCAGGCGACCGTGCGATGTGACAAAGGGACAGTCCCTTTGTCACATTCTGTTAGAGTTGCAGGGACATAAAACTTGCCGATTAAACGCGACACTGGAGTAACCACCTTGACCGCCGAAACCTCGTCCGCAACAGCATCGACCGCTTCCGCGCTCTCCCCCGCGCACACCAAGCTCTGCCTGGCGCTGCTCGTGTTGTTGGGATTCTCGCTCGGCTGCTCCGAGTTCGTGGTCATCGGCATCGAAAGCGACTTGGCGACGGAACTCGGCATATCGCTTGCCACTGCGGGCCAGCTCATCAGCGTGTTCGCACTCGTCTACGCCATCGCTACGCCGGTTCTTGCGCTCAGCACGGGGCGCTTCCGTCGTTACCAGCTGCTCGTGTGCTACAGCATTATCTTTGTGCTCGGCAATCTGGTCATGGCGTTGGCGCCCAACTTCCAGGTACTGTTTATCTCGCGCATTGTCCTGGGATCCGTCTCGGGCGCACTGCTCGCCGTGGGCGTGACGTACATCCCCGAGCTGCTGTCCCCGCAGCAAACTTCGCTTGCCATCTCGGTGGTATATGGTGCGTTTTCCGTAGCAATGGTCTTTGTCACTTCGATCGGCAAGTTTGTGGCCGACACGCTCGACTGGCACGTTGCCATGTACGGCACGCTGGCCTTTGCCGTTCTGATCTGCGCCGCGCTCGTGGTGTTTATGCCGCGCGCCGGACAGACCGACGAACCCGCTACCTTCCGCGAGCAGGCGGGTCTGCTACGCGAACCGAGCATCATCACCGGCATGCTCATCTTTTTGTTTGGCGTGGGATCGGTCTATGTGTTCTACGGCTACGTGACGCCTTATCTTGAGCAGGTGCTGGGCATGGGCACTGTTCAGGCAAGCACCACGCTTATGGCCTACGGCGTGTTCTGCCTGGTCTCGAACATCTTGGGCGGATGGATCGACGCGCGCTTTGGCATGAAGGCGCTGCTTGTGACGTTTGTGCTGCAAGCTGCGGCGTTACTCGGGCTGTTTGCCGTGGGCGACACCATGCCGCACGCGCTGGTCTTTGTCTTTAGCCTAGCGCTGCTCATGTACCTGTTCTCGGTGTCATGCATCACGCACTTTATGGACGTGGCGCGCAGCCGCCATCCCAAATCGATGGTACTCGCGAGCTCGGTAGAACCCATGGCGTTTAACGTCGGCATTTCGTTTGGCACCGCAGTGGGCGGCGCCGTGGTGAGCAGCGTTGGCATTGCCTACGTTGGCGCGGTTGGTGCCGCGTTCTCGCTTGTGGCCTGGGCGCTTACGCTGGTGACGATTAAGTTGGCTCGCTGGGAGCGCAAGCGGGCGAGAGCGTAGAGCGAGGTTCCCTCTAAAACGTCTATCGTTCCAGTCGCGACGCTTACCTGACGACAGGCTAAGCCAGCTCCTTTAGCTGTGGTTCGATCTCATGTACTTCGAATGCACGATTTTCCAGTTTTCGTGTATCCGAAGTACACGAAATGCGCGTGGAGCAACTCAAAGGCGGCGGCAGACGCATTGTCTGCCGCCGCCTTTTATCCCGGATTTTATAGATATGTGGGGCGTTTACTCCATGCCCAGCAGCTCGCGCATCTGAGTCGCGTAGTTAGATGCCATGTTGCCGTAGACAATCTGCACGCCGCCATTGACATGCACGATGCCACGCGCTTCGAGCTTTTCGGTAAACTCGGCGTCATCAACCACCTTGTCACAGTCATTGAGCTGGATGCGCAGACGGGTGAAGCAGGCCTCGACAGACTTAATGTTGTTGTCGCCGCCCACTGCCTCAACGATGGCGGGAATGAGGTCGCTGATCACAGTCTTGGGAGCCTTTTCGGCCTCATCGTCGGACTCTTCCTCGCGGCCGGGGGTCTTAAGGTCCTTCTTAAGAATGATGAACTTGAAGACGAAGTAGTACACCACGAAGTAGATGGGGCCGAGGAACAGGATAACCTGCCAGTTGGAGCCCTTGGCTGCACCCATAATGCCGTTAAAGATCAACGACAAGAGTGGGCCGCCAAAGGATGCGGAACCGGCCACGTTGAACTGCAGGATATAGGTCAGCGCATAAGCAAGACCAGCCATGAGAGCGTGGAACACGTAGAGGATGGGCGCGATAAACAGGAAGGAGTACTCGAGCGGCTCGGTAATGCCGGAGAGGATGCAAGGCACCACAATGGCAATCATGAGCGCTGCGGTCTTCTTCTTGTTCTTGGGAAGCGCCGTCTTGTAGAAGGCGAGTGCAGCGCCGGGCAGGCCGAACATGGCGAAGATAACCTTGCCGTTCATGACAAAACGGCTGACCTCGATGTTAAACGGCGTGCTGGGAGAGCCCAGGATCGCGTTGTAGATATTGATAGCGCCCTGAACAGTCTGGCCGTCGATGGTCTCGACGCCACCGAGCGACGTGAAGAAGAACGGCAAATAGACAAAGTGATGCAGGCCAAAAGGCAGGAGCATGCGCTCGCCGGCACCGTAGACAAATGCACCAAAGGCACCCGTAGTCTTGATGAACTCGGACAGCGCACCGAGAGCGTTCTGAATAAACGGGAAAACAAAGGACATGACCAATGCGAGGATGCTGCATGAGAGCAGCGTCACCGCCGGGATAAAGCGCGTGCCGTTGAAGATGGAGAACACGGCAGGCAGCTCAATCTTGTAGTAACGGTTATGCAACCATGCGACGATTGCGCCCACCAGAAGACCGCCGATAACGCCCGTGTCGAGCGTGGTGATGCCGAGGATCGTGCTCTGGCCCGTCGTAAGATTCGCGGGATCGATAACGCCAGTCGCCGTAAGGAACGTGCCCATCACGGAATTCATGCACATGTAGCCCAAAAAGCCACAAAGCGCCGCGGTAGCCTTCTCGGACTTGGCAAAGCCATAGGCGAGGCAAATCGAGAAGATAACCGGGATGTTGTTCATAACGATGCTGGCAGCGGCCTTGAGAATCGAAAAGAAGATCGCAAAGCCCGGAGCAGCAAGCCAGGGAACAGCTGCCGTAAGGGTGGGACTGGTAAAGGCATTGCCAAAGCCCTGAAGGATGCCGGCGATTGGCAGGATCAAGACAGGCGTCATGAGGACTTTGCCCAGGCGCTGGAACTTTGCCAGCAGCTCATCTTTGTTCATGGGATACCCCTCTTAAAGAAACGGGGCGTGCAACTCTACAGCCCACACGCCCCATAACAGTTATCAAGCGCTATGGAACTAGCTACTTAAGCTCCGGCCAGTAATCCTTATTGGCCTCGATGAGCTTGTCGAGCACTTTGCGAGCCTTCTTTGCGTCACCGACCAGACGATTAAGCGTGAGTGCCTGCAGAGCCTTCTCGTAGGAACCCTCCATCCAAGCCTCAACAGTCAGGCGCTCATAGGCGTACTGGTTCTCCATAAGGCCGCGATAGAAGGTGCCGATTTTGCCAACAGCATAGGGCTGCGGGCCATTGGCGCCCACGCTTGCCGCAACCTCGACCATGGCGTCATCGGGCATGCCCTCGATAATGCCGTTGTTGGGCACGATGACAATGAAGGTCTTGTTGGTGTTGCGGTAAATGGCAGAAGTAATCTCCACGATCATATCGCCATGAGCATCGTTCTGCACAACCGAAGACCCCTTTGCGGTGCCGACCTGGGCCACGCGCTCGCACTCGGCGAATACGCGCTTCTCACGGCCGTTGATAACCTCGTCGGAGCGAGTGTAGTCGGGGTCGAGGTGAGCGACCTTGTACTCGGGATACAGGTAGTACTGCAGATAAGTGTTGGGCAGATAGTCGGGGAAGTCCTCGAGCATGTCCTTGACCATGGCGTAGGTATCAAGCCAGGACTGGTCACGCTGCTCGGCATCGGCAGGAAGGAAGCCGTTCTTCTCCGTGTACTCCTTAATCTGCGGGACGAGGTCATGGCCCTCTTCATCGTAGATGTGCTTGAACCAACCGAAGTGATTGAGGCCAAAGTACACGGGCTCCGTCTTGCTCATATCGCGACCGAGCAGGCGACCGTAAGAGCGCATGAGGTTGACAGGCTGGTCGCAGATGTTGAGGACGCGATGCTCATCGGGCAGGACGCGCTCGAGACCATATGCCACAATAGCAGCCGGGTTGGTGTAGTTGATAATCCACGCCTCCGGGCTATGAGCGCGAACGTCGTTGACGATCTCAACCATGTCATGCATGGAGCGCATACCGTAAGCCATGCCGCCAGGGCCCACCGTTTCCTGGCCGATGATTCCCATATGCAGCGGAATCTTCTCGTCCTTGCTACGCATCTCGTAGCCGCCGGTACGAATCTGGCAGAGCACAAAGTCGACGTCGGTGTAAGCCTCGTCCTTATCGGTGGTGTAACCAAACTCCACACCGGGCTCCTCCTCGGCGAAGAGGATCTTGCCAAACTCGCCAATCGGACGCTGACGCTCGGCATCGATGTCATAGAGCATCACGCGGTTCAGCGGCAGAATGTCCATGTGCTTGGTCAGGGCTTTAAGAATTCCGGGGCACCACGTGGAGCCGCCGCCAACGATCACAATATTGAGCTTATCCTTCATGTTCCGTCCCTCCAGGGTTGGCTGATCGGTGTTCTCGAAGACCTTGGGCTCCGCGGTTGTCCTCGGCTTGCTTCGTTTCGATTGATATTTTGCGACATAAGGTCATTTGCGAGTCCCCGTGTGAGCCAATGCGAAACGGGGACACATGATTTCGCTCACGACACAGATATGTGTAGGCAAACACGCGCGTTTGCCCAGTTCATAGGCAATAGGCAATCTTGACCGATTACCGATTTCTCTCCTGGCTACACAAAGCGGTACCATATGTACGACGAGGTGCGAGGGGCTGAAACATCTTATGAAAGATCAAGAATCTTTTTATGATCATGTGCGAGCTGGCGAGAGCAAGCTCAACGATCTCGAAAGCGAGATCATGCGCTACATCATCGAGCTGCGTGATGATATTGACGATGTCACGCTTAAGAGCGTTGCTGAACGGTTCTTCGTCGCTCCCAATACAATCGTCAGGCTTGCTCATAAGCTTGGCTTCTCGGGGTTTACGGAGCTCAAACAATCGTATTCCGCCTCGCTCGACCGCAATCGATTCACAATCGAGACACTTCCGCTCGACACCCAGCTCGTACAAACAAAAGACCTGCTTAACGACCGGGTCATCGACTCGGTTGTAAGCCTTATCCAGGACGCCTCGCATATCGTGTTCTTCTGCTCGGGCTTTTCGAAATACCCGTGCCTCGAGATGGCTGAAAAGCTCAAAATAATGGGCAAGAATACCGACACGCTTAGTGAACGCCACGTCATGAGGCATTACGCAGAACTCCTCGGCAAAAACGACCTGGTCTTCAGCGTTTCCGTAAGCGGCGAGACGCAGGTGTCTATTGACGCTACATCGATAGCCAAAACGCGCGGATGCAAGGTCGTCACACTCACCGGCTTTTCTCGAAATTCTCTCTCGAAACTAGCCGACTACCCTATCTACACCGTGCAAAAAGAAATCCGCTTGGGCAGCATGGACCTCGACAGTCGATTGATGTTCTATTACGTTTTCGAATTGATATTTGAGCGCTACTTCAAGCTGGCCAAGAAATAAAACTTGGCATGCGCCCGGCTTCGACTCTTTAGCAGCCCTCTATATGAAAGGAACCGCGTATGCAACGCGTGCTGTTTATCTGTCACGGCAACATCTGTCGCTCGACGATGGCTGAGTCGGTGTTTACTGAGCTGGTGCGCCGTGCCGGGCGCGCGGGCGAGTTTGTCATCGATTCCGCTGCGACCTCGACTGAGGAGATCGGCAACCCGCCGCATCACGGCACCGTCGCCAAGCTGCGCGAGGTCGGGATTCCCGTCGTAGCACATCGCGCGCGCCAGGTGCGTCGCGCGGAGTATGGCGACTGGGATCACATTGTCTATATGGATGCTGAGAACGCGCGCGGCCTGCGTCGCATCTTTGGCGACGACCCCGACGGCAAGATTACGCGCTTGCTCGATTGGACCGGGCGCCCCGGCGACGTGGCCGATCCCTGGTACACCGGCAATTTCGATGCCACCTACCGCGACGTGCTCGCCGGTTGCGCCGCTATGCTCGAGCAGCTGTAGGAAAGCGAGGTCGCAGGCCACGCCTTCGGCGCGAAACGAGCGTGGATAATCTCCCGCATGAAAAATGAGCGTGGATTTTCTCCCACTTTGAGCATTCAAGTGCGCTCTAAACGGGAGAAAATCCACGCTCACCTATTCGTCGACGATCTCGGCAAGCCAGACGTTGAGGGTGTCGACCTCGGGGCAGCAGAACTTTGCCGTACCAGGCTCGTTGCCAGGCACGGTTCCGCCATAGCGCAGGATATCGATATAGGGAAAGCCCACATGGCAGGCCATGGCGCACATCTTGCCGCGGTCTCGGTCGAAGTCAAAAACGTCGCCCGGCTTGTGACCATGGTGGCAGCGGCACGCACCTAGCTGGTCCACGCAGCTCACGCGGATACGCGGACGCTTGCCACGCGGCGCGCCGAGCGGCTTGTTCTCGCCCGCAGGCTTGACGCCGCCCTCGCCAGCATTACTCATGGTCGATCACGTCCAAGCAGGCCTCGATGGGCAGGCCGGCCGACTTGTCCTCTTGATCGGCATTGCGCTCGATAAGCTCAGCCACCACGCGCATGGCATCGGACGTCGCGCGCTGCAGACTCCAACCTGCCATAACGCGGCCGACGAGCACTGCCGAGAACGTGTCGCCCGTACCCGGGAAATAGACCGGAATGAGCTCAAAGGGAATCGTGAAGTACTCCCCCGCTACATGGTCGTAACCGATAACCGCGTTCGTGCCATTGACCACGGCGCTCGTAATGACCACCGACTTGGCACCCAACTCGCGCACGGCGTCCACAAGGGCGCGGGCCTCATCGGGCGTGATCTGCTCTGCAATAGGCGTATCGGCGAGCAGACAGGCCTCGGTGTAGTTGGGCACCGCGTAGTCTGCGCACTCCAGCAGGTGCCGCATGAGGCCAATCGTGGACTCGGGCACGCCGGCATAGAGCTTGCCGTTGTCACCCATGATGGGATCGACGAACACCTTGGTGCCCTTTTGCGCACGGCGGTGGCAAAAGTCCGAGATGATGCGCGTCTCTTCCTCGGTCACGATAAAGCCGGTCGAGATGGCGTCGAACTCAAAGCCGAGCTCCTCCCAGATAGCGAGGCTTTGACGCACGTACTCGGTGGTGTCGTGGATGTAGAACTTGGGGTAGTTGAGCGTGTCGGACACAAGTGCCGTCGGCAGATTGTGGATACGGTAACCCATGTGCGACAGCACCGGCAGCATGGCGGAAAGCGCGACCTTGCCGTAGCCGCACATATCGTTAATCAGCAGCAGCTGAGTATTCTTCATGAGGGTCTCCCTTGTTTCGGGCGCGGCGCGGCAGCGCCACAGTGCGACTAAGTGTAGCGCAGGGGACGTTGTGAGCGGAGGCGAGCGGTGCGAAGTGCAAATTGTTGCGGAAAGGTTTCGGAAAATGATCCCTTTTCCTCCGTCCCCAAGGGATCACATGCACCGAAGCGGACCGTGGCGGAATCACAGGTTGAGGACGGACAGCGAAAACGTTCCTAAGCGAGCAAGGTGGCGCGAAAGAGGAGGGCATAGGCCTTGTGGCCATGCCCGACGATTGAACGCCAGATTGCCGCTTAGGAACGTTTGCAGCGTCGAGCCGTTACGCGGTTTGGTAAAACCGCGTAACCACTAGTTTGGTACCTTGACATTCATTTCTCATGCTCCTAGATTGGTTAGGCACAAAACAATTCCACTACCTAACTAAAGAAAGGAGCGGCACTAATTCATGTGCGATGAACCTCTTAGCCTTTGTTCGCACGAGCCCGGCGGCGACCCGTCGCAGCCGGCGGATGTACCCGAAGCGGTCAGCGCCGAAGACAAACTCGCCAAGCGCATCCTGAGCGGCCTGGGCTTTTGCGGCCATTACATGCACTTTCATGGCGGAGGCGTATCCGGCAAGGCGCCCATCATTTGCCTGCTGGCCAAGCAGCCCGGCGGTGAGATGTCACAGCAGGAACTCGGCATGCACTTTGACCTCAAGCCGGGGTCGCTTTCCGAGATCCTGTCCAAGCTCGAGGTCAACGGCCTCATCGAGCGTAGCCGCAATCCCAAAGACCGGCGACAGCTCACCATTCGCCTGACCGAAACCGGCCGCGAAAACGCCCGCATCGACCAGGCCGCCCGCATTCGCTTTAGGGAACAGGCCTTTAGCGCCCTTACGCACGACGAGCGCGAACAGCTCGCCGAGATGCTCGAGAAAATCCGTGTAACCTGGGAGGAATTGGATGATTAAAACCCTCATGGGCAGCATCCGCGACTACGCGAAGGTCACAATCGCCACGCCGCTGCTGGTGCTTGGCGAGGTAATCTGCGAAATGATGATCCCGTTTATCACCGCCGACATGATCGACGCCATCAAAGACGGCGCCACCGTCGCCCAGATGCTGCCCACCGCCGGCCTTCTGGTGCTCATCGCGCTGACGTCGCTCGCCTTTGGCGCCGCCGCAGGCATCACCTGCAGCTATGCCAGCTGCGGCTTTGCCAAGAACCTGCGTCGCGACTTGTTCTACAAGATCCAGACGTTCAGCTTCGCCAACATCGACGAGTTCTCGAGCTCCTCGCTCGTCACCCGCCTCACCACCGACATCAACAACGTGCAGCAGGCCTTTATGATGCTCATCCGCATCGCCGTGCGCTCGCCGCTGGTGTTGGTCTTTGCCTTTGCCATGGCCTACGCCATGGGCGGCAGCGTCGCCATGGTCTACCTGGTCATCATTCCGCTGCTGGGCTTCGGCCTGTTCTTTATCATCTATAAGGTGCGCCCGATCTTTGCCCGCGTGTTCCACAAGTACGACGCCCTTAACGAGTCCGTCGAGGAAAACGTCACCGGCATGCGCGTGGTCAAGAGCTATGTGCGCGAAGACTTTGAGAAGGAGAAGTTCGCGACCGCCGCGCGCGACGTCCAGCTGGACTTTACCCGCGCCGAGAAGCTCCTCGCCTTTAACAACCCCATGATGAACATCTGCGTCAACGGCGCGTTTGTCGTCATCATCTACCTGGGCTCCAAGCTCATCATCACGAGCCAGGGCACGCTGTTCGACGTGGGCCAGCTCTCCTCGACCTTTACCTATGGTTTCCAGATCCTCATGAGCCTGATGCAGCTGTCGATGATCTTTGTCATGGTGACCATGGCCGACGAATCGGCACACCGCATTACCGAGGTGCTGGCCGCCGAGCCCACGATCGCCGATCCCGCCGAGCCCGTGCTCGAAGTTGCCGACGGTTCCATCGACTTTGACCACGTGAGCTTTAAGTATTCCGAGCATGCGAAGCGCCAGGCGCTCGACGATATCGACCTGCACATTACGAGCGGCGAGACCATCGGCATCATCGGCGGCACCGGCTCGGCCAAGTCCACGCTCGTTAACCTCATCGCCCGCCTGTACGACACCACCGAAGGCGCTGTGCGCGTGGGCGGCGTGGACGTGCGCGACTACGACCTGGACGCACTGCGCCACCAGGTCGCCATGGTGCTGCAGAAAAACGTGCTGTTTAGCGGCACCATCGCCGAGAATCTGCGCTGGGGCGACCCGAACGCCACCGACGAGGAAGTCCGCGAGGCGGCACATCTGGCCTGCGCCGATGAGTTTGTCGACGGCTTCCCCAAGGGCTACGACACCTGGATCGAGCAGGGCGGCTCCAATGTTTCCGGCGGTCAGAAGCAGCGCCTGTGCATTGCGCGTGCCCTGCTGCGCCGCCCCAAGATCTTGATCCTGGACGACTCCACCAGCGCCGTCGACACCAAGACCGACGCCAAGATTCGCGCAGGCCTGGCAAGCTATCTGCCCAACACGACCAAGCTCATCATCGCCCAGCGCATCAGCTCCGTACAGGACGCAGACCGCATCATCGTCATGGAGGGCGGCCGAATCGCGCAGATCGGCAACCATGACGAGCTGCTCAAGACGAGCGAGATCTACCGAGAGACCTTCACCTCGCAAAACAAGATGTCTGCCGAAGGTACGCAAGACGCCGACGACGTCTCTGGCGACGCGAACACGGTGGCAGACAACACCGACATGACCGCAACGCAAGCTCAGACCCAGGAAGGAGGCGAGGCACATGAGTAAGGCAACGACCGCCGAGCGCGCGCTCAACCGTAAGGGCGGCACCATGTCGCGCCTCATCAAGACGCTCTTTGGCTTCTATCCCGTGCTTTTGCCCCTTGTCGTCGCCGGCGTGGTGCTCTGCGCCATCATCAACTCCATCGGCGCGACCTTCCTGCAGAGCGCCCTGCAGATTATTAGCGAATCGTGGCAGTCGGGCGACTGGACGGCCGCACAGCCCAAGATTCTGCAGCTCGTGACCACCCTCGCCTGCATCTACGGCGTCGGTGTCCTGTCCTCGCTCTTCTGGAACCGCGCCATGGCTATCGTCACGCAGGGCTCGCTGGAGAAGCTGCGCGAGATGATGTTCAACCGCATGCAGGACCTGCCGATCCGCTACTTCGACACGCACCAGCGCGGCGATATCATGAGCCACTACACCAACGACATCGACACGCTGCGCCAGATGATCAGCCAGTCGCTGCCCAACCTGCTCATGACGATCATCATCATCGTCACGGTGTTCTTTATCATGCTGTACTACAGCGTGTGGATGTGCCTGGTCATTGTGGCCGGCGTCGCCTTTATGACCTTTATGACCAAGCTGCTCGGCTCCAACTCCGCGCGTTTCTTCATTGCGCAGCAGACCGAACTCGGCGTAGTCGAGGGCCATATCGAGGAAGTCATGAACGGCCAGAAGGTCGTCAAGGCATTCTGCCACGAGTCTGCCGCCGAGGCCGATTTTGACGAGCGCAACGAAAAGCTCTTCGAGGTCTCCCAGAAGGCCAACATGTACGCCAACATCCTCATGCCCATCCTTATGAACCTGGGCAACCTGCTCTACGTGCTGGTCGCACTGGCGGGCGGCATTTTCCTGGCGCTGGGCGTGCCCAACCTGAGTATCTCGGGCATGGCGCTGTCCATCGCCGTCGTGGTGCCGTTCCTCAACATGACCAAGCAGTTCTGCGGACAGATCGGCCAGATCTCGCAGCAGATCAACGCCGTGGTCATGGGCCTCGCCGGCGCCGACCGCATCTTTGAGCTCATCGACGAGAAGCCCGAGGCCGACGAAGGCTACGTGACGCTCGTCAACGCACAGGTGAACCCCGAGACTTGGGAGTTCGAGGAGGCTGACCACCACACCGGCATGTGGGCATGGAAACATCCGCACCGCGCAACCGGCGAGATCGAGTACGTGCCGCTGCGCGGTGACCTGGTCATGGACAACGTGGACTTTGGCTACACGCCCGACCACGAGGTGCTGCACGGCGTGTCCGTGTTTGCCAAGCCGGGCCAGAAGGTCGCGTTTGTCGGCGCCACCGGTGCCGGCAAGACGACCATCACCAACCTCATCAACCGCTTCTACGACATTGCCGACGGCAAGATCCGCTACGACGGCATCAACGTCAACAAGATTCGCAAGTCCGACCTGCGCCGTTCGCTGGGCGTGGTACTGCAGGACGTGAACCTGTTCACCGGCACCGTGATGGACAACATCCGCTACGGCAACCTGGATGCGACCGACGAGGAGTGCATCGCGGCGGCAAAGCTCGCGGGCGCAGACGACTTTATCACCCGCCTGCCCGACGGCTACGACACCATGCTCACCGGCAACGGCGCCCAGCTGTCGCAGGGCCAGCGCCAGCTGATCTCGATCGCGCGCGCCGCCGTCGCCGACCCGCCGGCAATGATTCTGGACGAGGCAACGAGCTCCATCGACACCCGCACCGAGGCCATCGTACAGGCGGGCATGGATAAGCTCATGGAGGGCCGCACGACGTTTGTCATCGCGCACCGCCTGTCCACCGTGCGCAACTCCGACGCGATCATCTGCCTGGACCACGGCCGCATCATCGAGCGCGGCAACCACGACGAGCTGATCGCCAAGCGCGGGTATTACTACCAGCTGTATACGGGTGCGTTTGAGCTCGAGTAGGCTTGGCCACTGACGGAGGGTGCCCCGGGGCGGGCGGGGTAATTCCTCCGTGCTCAAACATTCTCGCTGCGCTGCGAAACTGCGCGCGGAGGAAATACCCCGCCCGCCCCGGGGCACCCTCCTGCGCACAATCAGCCCGTCATTTAGAAGGAAATAAAAGTTTGTGAGCCCCTGGCCGGTTGGCCAGGGGCTCGTTTTGTAAGTAGCTAAAAAAGCCTCGTCCTAACATTAGCTACTTGAGGAGTTGGGCCATGGCGTTGACGAATTTTTGTACTTGGAGGGTTGGCTCGAGCGGGTAGTGTAGAAAGACCGGCACCTCGCGGCCGCATAGAAACGGCACGCCCACAAAGGCCGGATGCACCCCCGACCATGCGCCGCAGCTGAGCACCGCGTCGCCCTTTTCCTCGGCCTCGTTAAAGAGCGCAAAGTCAAAGCTGTCCACGTCGATCACGTCCACGCCGCCGTCGGCCAAAAGGTCGATGCGCAGGCTGTCCATGGCGTCGTTGCCGTGGCGCAGTACGCGCAGACGCATACCCTCCAAGTCGGCAACCGTAATGCGATTCTTGCGCGCCAGCGGGCTCGTGCGCGGCAGATCGATATAAAACGGCACGTTGACAATGCGGAGCTTTTGGCAGGCATCACCCCAGCGTGGGGTAGAAAAACTCGATTGCACCACATCGACCTCGCGGCCCAAGCTACGCATGACGGTCTCGCGCTCGTCGTAGAGATCGCTTACCGGCACGATTTCAAATCGCAGCGACGGTTCCAGATCGTGGATGCCCGACCACATCGACAGCGTTTGGCGCCCCGGGCACATCATCGACACGCCCAGGCGCACGGCACCGCCATCGCCCGCCGCGCGTCGGGCACGGCGCAGCGCGTCCTCGGACTGCCGCATGATCGAGCGCGCGTCGTCCACCAGCAGTGCGCCGGCCGGCGTCACTTTGACGCCCGAGTGCGAGCGTTCGAACAGCGTGATGCCGAACTCGGCCTCGAAGCCCGAAACCTGCTTGACGAGCGCCGGGGTCGACACGCGCAATTTTGCCGCCGCACGCGAGAAACTTCCCAGCTCCGCGGCGGCCGAAATAGCGTCAAGTCGTCGATCGTACACGTCAATCTCCCGTTTTCGCACGCGCGGGCCCACAGCGCCACAGGGGGTCGTTTTCGCAGGTCATGCGCTCAATTAAGCATAAACTGCATCGCACAGTGTAAACCTATGATTAACGCCATTCTAACAAATATGCAATTCACCTGCGCAAATGCAAAGCATACGATAACCAGCGAAAACCACGTGGGTCGGTTAATGGGAGCGACCCACCGGGAGGCACAAGAAGGGAAGTTCCTATGAGCAATTGGCTTAAGCTCGAGGGCGATGTTTGCGCCGTGACCGGCGCGCTCGGCGGTATGGGCGTCGAGATTTGCCGCGAGTTCGCCCGCAACGGCGCCAACGTCGTCATGCTCGACCTGGACGAGGAGAAGGTCAAGGCCGCTGCCGCCGACCTTGCTGCCGAGTTTGGCATCCACGCCGAGGGTTACAAGATGAACGCCACCGACGAGGCCGAGGTTCAGGCTGCCGTCGACGCCACCATCGCCGACTTCGGCCGTGTCGACGTCCTCGTCAACACCGCCGGCATCCTGCGCTTCGCCGCCATGGAGGACCTGCCGCTGAGCGACTGGGAGCAGGTGCTCAACGTCAACCTCACCGGCTACTTCATCACCTCGCAGCGCTTTGGTCGCGAGATGATCAAGGCCGGCCAGGGCCGCCTGGTTCACATCTCCACCGTCGCCAGTCACTCCCCCGAAACGTTCTCGGGCGTGTACAGCTCCACCAAGGCGGGCGTCAACATGATGTCCAAGATGCTGGCTGCCGAGTGGGGTCCCTACGGCGTGCGCTCCAACTGCGTCGAGCCCTGCTTCGTCAAGACCCCCATGTCGGCAAACTTTTACGCCGATCCCGAGGTCGAGAAGAGCCGCAGCCGCCTCATCGCCACGCGTCGCATCGGCGAGGTCAGCGATATCGCCAACGCCGTCATGTTCCTGGCGTCCACGCGCTCAGACTTTACCACCGGCGACGCCATCAAGGTCGACGGCGGCTTCTCCAACATGATGGGCGACCTCACCGCCAAGCCCGGTGGCCGTCGCGCATACGCCGACAACTACCTCAAGAACAAGGGTGTCGAGCTTTGGTCCGATGAGTCCGGCGTCGCCAAGCCGACCGACCAGTAAACCAACCTGACAGGGAGACCCCGCGGACACGCCCGCTCCTCCCCCGCATCGATTAGAAAGAGTCCCATGACTTCCACCAACTCCAACAAGGGTCGCGCCGTCGTGCTTTCCGCCGCGTGCGTCACCATGTTCTTCATCAGCTCCATCGCGCTGTATTCCGTCGTGAGCAAGAACCTGCTTGCCGTCTACCCCGAGTGGTCCAGTGCCCTGACCTGGGCTTTCCCGGTCTTTCAGACCATCATGGCCGTAACGGGCATCTTCGCCGGCCGCATCTCCGATAAGATCGGCCCGCGCAACGTCGTGATCGCCGCCGCCGTGTGCTACGGCCTGGGCTGGTTCATGTCCGGCACCGTTACCGAGCCGTGGCAGTTCTACCTGTGGTTCTCGCTCGTCGCCGCCATCGGCAATGGCCTGGGCTACAACCCGGCGCTCACCACCGGCCAAAAGTGGTTCATCGACAAGAAGGGCCTCGCCTCCGGCATCACCCTGGCCGCTTCGACCGCCGGCCCCGCCGTGCTGTCCCCGGTGCTCGCCTCGCTGCTCATCCCGAGCCTGGGCATCTTTGGCGCCCTTAAGGCACTCGGCGTCATCTTCTTTGTGATGATCGCTGCCTCCGCCCTGTTCCTGAAGGCCCCCGAGGCCGGCTGGCTGCCCGAGGGCTTCGAGGCCCCCAAGGGCGGCGCGCACGCCGGCACCTTCGGTGACCTCACCCCGGGCGAGATGGTCAAGACCCCGCGCTTCTGGGTCCTCATCGTCACCTTCGCCTTTGCTGCCACTGCAGGCACCCTGCTTGTGGGCAAGGTTGCCTCCATCGCCGCCGTCCAGCTCTTCGCCGACCCCACGAGCGCCGCGGCCGTCGCCCTCGGTGGCGTGGTGGTCTCCGTCAACACCTGCGCCAACCTGGTCGGCCGTCTGTCCTTTGGTCAGATCATCGACAAGCTCGGCGCCTACAAGTCGCTGCTCATCAGCCTTGTCGTCACCATCGTCGCACTCGTCATCATGTCGATGAGCTTTACGCAGAGCATGTTCTTTGTGGCGCTCGCCCTGCTCGGCTTTAGCTTTGGCGCTCTGCTCGTCATCTACCCGCCGCTCACCGGTGGCGCCTTTGGCACCAGCAACATCGGTGTCAACTACGGCATCATGTTCTTGGGCTACGCCGCCTCTACCTGGATCAGCCAGCCCATCACCGCCGTGCTGTATCACGCCGAAGCCGGCAGCGCCGCCTACCAGCAGTCCTTCTATGGCGCCATTGTGATTGCCGCCATCGCCGTCGTGCTCACCGTCTACATGATGGTCTCCGACAGCAAGAAGAAGTCCGCCTAGTTATACCGATGTGACAAAGGGGCTGTCCCTTTGTCACATTCCAAGCCACCAGCATTAAGGAGTCGAAATGTCTGAGCTCAACCCCGTCCGCATTGCCGTCATCGGCGCCGGCGCCATGGGCCGCAACCACATCCGCTTTGTCACCGAGGAGCCCGAGGCCGAACTCGTCGCCATCGCCGACGCCTTTGAGGGCGCCCGCGCCACGGCCGAGGCCGCCGGCGTGCCGTTCTTTACCGATCCTGCCCAGATGATGGACGAGGTCAAGCCCGAGGCCGTCATCATCGCCACCCCCAACGACCTGCACCTGGGCGTTGCCCGCGAGGCCATCAAGCGCAACATCGTGCCGCTGGTCGAAAAGCCAATCTCCAACGATCTCGAGGATGCCCAGGCCTTCGCCGCCGAGGCCGAGACCGCCGGCGTGCCCGTGCTCGTGGGTCAGCACCGTCGCCACAACCCGTTTGTGAACAAGGCCAAGGAGATCATCGAGTCCGGCGAGTTGGGCAAGCTCACCGTGTCGAGTTTCCACTACATGATCTATAAGAACGACGAGTACTTCGATGTCGAGTGGCGCCGCAAGAAGGGTGCCGGCCCGATCCTGGTCAACCTGGTGCACGACGTCGACCTGCTCCGCTACCTGCTGGGCGAGCCCGTCGCCGTCCAGGGCATGCAGTCCAGCGCCGCCCGCGGTTTTGAGACCGAGGACTCCGCCGTGGTCAACGTCCGCTTTGCCGACGGCGCGCTCGCGAGCATGACCATTTCCGACGCCACCGCCAGCCCCTGGAACTGGGAGGCGACCGCTCGCGAGGACCCGCAGTACCGTCCCTTCGACGCTGACGCCTACTTTATCGGCGGAACCTTGGGCGCCCTTTCGCTGCCCCGCCTGCACCAGTTCTCCTACGACGGCGCCTCTAACTGGCACAAGCCGCTGCAGATGGAGATCCCGGCCGTGGACCCGGCGCTGCCGCACAAGATGCAGCTCAAGCACTTTGTGAAGGTTGTCCGCCGCGAGGTCGAGCCCGTCGTGACCCCCGCCGATAACGTCAAGACGCTCACGCTTCTCAACGCCATCAAAGAGGCCGCCGAAACCGGCCAGCTCGTCGAGCTGTAACGCCTTAAGAGCGGCCGCGACAGAAACCCCATGCCGAACCCTTCGGTCCGCCACCAACAAGCCCCTCTTCTTTGCCCCGCGAGCAGCCTCCTGCCCGCGGGGCATTTTGCTACGTTTCCAATGATTTTCTGAGACGGGGGCCTTTTTGCACCTCAGCTTGATTCGTTCGCCACGGAATGAGCCTATCTACTACGTTTAACCGATCACCCTCAACCATGCCGAATTTCGCGAAATAAAAACCGCAGGTAGACAGGTTGCGCGTTCTCGGAAAACCGGGGATGGTCGACCCATACGGTTCAAACGTAGTAGATAGGCCGTTTTCATGGCGCGGCCCCAAAACAGTCTTTTGGGACGGGTGGTATCCTTGGTAGCTCTGTGCTGCAAACGCACCTTAAACGCAAGGAGTCCCATGGATCTTATCGCCCAGCTCGCGCGCGAGCTCAACCTTAAGGCCGCCAACGTCGAGGCAGCCGTCAAGCTCATCGACGAGGGCAACACCATCCCCTTTATCTCGCGCTACCGTAAAGAGGCCACCGGCGGCATGGATGACGTCGCCCTGCGCGCGCTCGACGAGCGCCTGTCCTACCTGCGCAATCTCGAGCAACGCAAAGAGGATGTCATCCTGCTCATCGACGCGCAGGGCAAGCTCACGCCCGAGCTTGAGCAGCAGATTCGCGAGGCCACGCAGCTCCAGCGCGTCGAGGACCTCTACAAACCCTACCGCAAAAAGCGCATGACCCGAGCACAGAAGGCCCGCGAGGCGGGACTCGAGCCGCTCGCCAATATGATCATCATGCAGGCCTCGGCCAAGGGCAGCGCGCTCGACGCCGCCGCGGCATACGTCAACGAGGAGGCCGGCTTCGACACGCCCGAAAAGGCGCTCGCCGGCGCCGCCGACATCGTGGCCGAGACGGTGGCCGAGGACCCCGAGAACGTCGCCGATCTGCGCGCCTTTACGCAAAACACCGCCGACATCGTCGTTGAGGCCACCGACCCCGCCGAGAAGACCCCCTACGAGCCGTACTACAGCTATGACGAACCGCTGCGCCGCATCCCCAACCACCGCGTGCTGGCTATCGACCGCGGCGAGCGCGAGGGCAAGCTCCGCGTACGCGTGAACGTCGACGGTGCCGCCGCCACGGCGCGCCTCGGCAGCCGCTGGCCCCGTCGCCAGGGCGTCTTTGCGCCCGTCTTTGACGCCGCTATCGCTGACGGTTACAAGCGCCTCATGGCCCCCTCGCTGGAGCGCGAGGCACGCGCCAAACTCACCGTCCGCGCCCAGACCGAGGCCATCAACGTCTTTGCCAAGAATCTCGAAGGCCTGCTCTCGGCACGCCCCGTGCGCGGCGCCCGCGTGCTCGCGCTCGATCCGGGCTACCGCACCGGCTGCAAGGTCGCCGTCATGGACGAGACCGGCAAGCTACTCGACCACGGCGTGGTCTATCCCACCAAGCCGCGCCACGACGTCGCCGGCACCAAGCGCGAGCTCGCCCGCCTCGTCAAGAAGGACGGCGTCAACACCATCGTCATCGGCAACGGCACCGCCAGCCGCGAGACCGAGGAAGTCGTCTCGGAGTTCATTACCGAGCAGGCGCCCAGCCTTCGTTACACCATCGTCAACGAGGCCGGCGCGTCGGTGTACTCCGCCTCCGAGCTCGCCAGCCAGGAATATCCCGACCTGGACGTCACCGTACGTGGCGCCATGAGCCTGGGCCGCCGTCTGCAAGACCCGCTGGCAGAGCTCGTCAAGATTCCGCCCCAGTCCATCGGCGTTGGCCAGTACCAGCACGACCTTGACCAGGCCGAGCTTTCGCGCACCCTGGGCCACGTGGTGGAAGACGTCGTCAACCGTGTGGGCGTCGACGTCAACACCGCGAGCGCAAGCCTGCTGGGCTACGTGTCGGGCATTACGCCGAGCGTAGCCAAAAACATCGTGGCCTACCGCGAGGAAAACGGCGCCTTTACCGATCGCCGCCAGCTCAAGAAGGTCCCCAAGCTGGGACCCAAGGCGTACCTCAACGCCGCAGGTTTCCTGCGCATCAGCGGCGGCAAGAACCCGCTCGACGCGACAAGCGTCCACCCCGAAAGCTACGAGGTGGCCACGGCCGTCCTGGAGCGCGCCGGCGTTGCGGCAAGCGAGCTCAGCCGCGGCGGCGTGCCCGATATCGAGCGCCGCCTGGGCAGCATCTCGGCGCTGGCAAGCGACCTGGACTGCGGCACCTTAACGCTCATCGACATCGTCAACGAGCTCAAGAAGCCCGGCCGCGACCCGCGCGACGACGCGCCCGAGGTGGTCTTTAGCCGCTCGGCGCTTTCGATCGACGACCTGGAGCCCGGCATGGAACTCAAGGGCACGGTGCGCAACGTTGTGGACTTTGGCGCCTTCGTCGACGTGGGCGTGCACCAGGACGGCCTCGTGCACATCTCCAAGCTGGCCAACCGCTTCGTCAAGCACCCCAGCGACGTGGTGCGCGTCGGTGACACGGTCAAGGTGTGGGTTGAAAAGGTCGATCGCGACCGCAAGAAGATCTCCCTCACCATGGTGCAGGGGAAGTAAACCGCCAAAGCAAGGGTCCCCCCTCTCGCGACGTGCAAAATCGCGAGTATTCTGCAAATTCCACCGTTCCGGATGCCCCTCAGAGACGAAA
Organism: Collinsella sp.; assembly: GCA_019424985.1. Classification (GTDB taxonomy): domain Bacteria; phylum Actinomycetota; class Coriobacteriia; order Coriobacteriales; family Coriobacteriaceae; genus Collinsella. The sequence continues at coordinate 49,169 of JAHYYM010000012.1, forward strand.
AAGCAAGAAACAGCCCCCGTTTTAGCGTCATCAGAGCCAAAACGGGGGCTGTTCCATGCTTCACCCAGCTGGTAAAAGCCTTTACCTTGCTGAATACTCTCAATTTTGCACGGCGCAGGCGGGGGTACCTTTGTCCACGGCAGGATATGGAAGCCTATCACCAACCTACCGGCAAGTTCGTGTCGGCAGCCCCGGCCTTTCCTTTGCCTAGCGCGACCCTCGCGAAGCGCGTGAGCGATAGGGAAAGGAAAGGCCGGGGCGAACAACCCGCGATGTAGCCAGCGTTCGCGTTACGGCAGGATATGGAAACCGAGCGAGGCGATATCCTTGGCAAAACCGCGCACGGTATCGAGCGAGACCTCGTACGGGTCACGGCCGATGTTCTTACGCTTGGCCAGGATGCTGTTGGGCACCGTGATGATCTGGCAACCGCATCCTTCCGCCTGGTAAATATTGATAAGCTCACGCGTGGATGCCCACAGGACCTCGCAGTTGGGCTTGGCGGCGGCCTTCTTGACCGACTCCGTCATAAACGGAATGGGGTCGACGCCGGTATCGGCGATGCGGCCGGCAAAGAGCGAGATGATGGACGGTGTCTCGGCATCAACGGCCTCGACCATCTCGTCGACCTGCGTAGGCGTAAAGATGGTGGTGACGTTGACCTTGATGCCGTCGGCCGAAAGCTTGCGCACCAGCTCGGCGGTGGACTCACCCTTGGTGGTCACGCACGGAATCTTGACGTAGACGTTCTCGGCCCAGGTAGCGATCTCGCGGGCCTCGACCTCCATGGTCTCGACGTCGTCGGCAAAGACCTCAAACGACACGGACACATCGGTGATGTGGGCCAGGACCTCCTTGGCAAACGCGCGGTAATCCGTCACGCCGCCCTTCTTCATAAGGGACGGGTTGGTCGTGAAACCCTGAACGTTGCCGTTCTCGTACATGTCGAGCATGCCCTCGAGATTTGCACCGTCAGCGAACACCTTGATTGCCATCTGCCTGATTCCTTTCGTTAGCATACGGCCGATAAACTGCTAAACACTTTACCTACGTTTATCAAGGCGTGAACTGCGGGTTTTTATCTTCTCGGCGAACGGTATAAACACCTCAGTGTTTGGATTGATAAATCGATTGAGCATGCAAAAGCAAAGAGTCGCAGTTTGAGCAAACGTCAGAAGGCGAGATTCATTAGATGAGGCCGAAATGTTGCATCGCTGTGACGGTGCCATCGTGTGCGACATCGTCGGTCACGTAGTCGGCGACTGCCTTGACCTCGGGCATGGCGTTGCCCATGGCTACAGCCGTCTCGACGGCGGCGAGCATACCCAGATCGTTGCCGGAATCGCCAAAGCCAAAGGTGCGCGCGTTGCCGGTGCGACCCAGGTATTCCAGCGCTCGCGCCACGCCCACGCCCTTGTCGATGCCCTTGGGGCTCAGCTCGCGATTCTGACCACCGGTGTTGCACAGCTCAAACTCGCGCTCGATAAAGCCATCGTCGTTGGCTACGCGAGCTAGGTCGCACGCGTTAATGCACACCTTGCCTACGCGCAAATGCCCATCGACGCGCATCTGATCAACGCCATGCACCACGCCGGCGCCTAGCAGAAATGACTGTTCGACACCAACTGGCTCAAGTGAATAGGTGGCACCGTTCGTCTCGAACAACGCCTCGCCGCCCGCCACAGTAATGCGACGCGCGAGCTCCTCAACAATGTCCTCGTCAATGCAGTCCTCGTGTGCCACGCGGCCCTCGACCTCGAGCGTGGCCCCCGCCATGGCAACGACGCCCGCGGGGTCGAGCGCACGCAAACTGTCCGCGATGAGCCACAGGGGACGACCCGTGCAGATAAACGCCTTGTGCCCCGCATCGCGCAGTGCATGGAACGCCTCAACCACCGTCTGCGAAGGGCGAACCGCCGAAAAGTCCTTATCGGTCATATCGTCGGGATCGAACGACGTCAGCGTGCCGTCCACGTCAAAAAAGAGCACAGCGGGTTCGGGACACGCATCAATCATATGGGTTCCTTTCGAGGATAAGGGCAAACGAAGCATCCATCATATAATGGAGCGACGCAACCAGAGAGGTCACCCATGGAATTTTACGCAAGCTGCCCCGAGGGCTTTGAGTCCGCACTCGCCGATGAGCTTAAACGCCTCGGGCTTTCGCATGTCCGCCGCCTGAAAGGCCGCGCTACGTTTGAGGGCGAGCTCGAAGAAGGCTACCGCGCCTGTCTGTGGTCGCGCCTGGCGAGCCGCGTGTTCGTGGTACTCGGGCGCTTTGAGGCGCAGGATGCCGATGAACTGTACGATAGCGTTTACGACATCGCCTGGGAGAGCATCGTCCGCCCCGGCGCCACCATCGCCATTACCGCCCGCGGCGTGACCGAGCAGCTGCGCAACACGCGCTTCTCGGCCCTGCGCGCCAAGGACGCATTGTGCGACCGCTTGGCCGAAACCACGGGCCGTCGCGCCGATGTCGACGCCGCCGATCCCGATGTTCACCTGCTGCTTTCGCTGCGTCAGCGCCGCGCGAGCATCAGCCTGGACCTTTCGGGCGACCCGCTGTTCAAACGCCTACCGCCCGCAGCGACCCGCGCCGGCGAGGGCGCGCACGTGCTGCGCCCCGACTACGCCGCCCTGGTGCTGGCGCAGGTCGGCTGGACCGCACTATGCGAGCGCGAGCTGACGGCCGACGATTACGAGAACGAAGCCCTTCCCACGCTGATCGATGCCTCGTGCGCCGGCGGCGGTCTGCTGCTGGAGGCCGTGAACATTCTGACCGACCGCGCCCCGGGCGCCGCACGCGAGCGCTGGGGCTTTGAGGGCTGGCAGCTGCACGATGCCGCCCTGTGGGAGCAGCTGCTTGCCGAGGCGCGCGGGCGCGAGGCGGCAGCGCGCGAGCGCCAGGCGCGCATCGTGGCCGTGGATGTTGACCCCGCCGCCCGCAAAACCGCTGAGCGCATGGTTAAATGTGCCGGCTACAAGCGCTTTGTCGATTTTTGCGCCGCCAAGTCCGCCACCGTACTGGACCACGCGGGCGCTGTCGCCGGCGCCGCCGTGGTCGCGGATACGACCGAGACACCGCTTTCGCTCATGCATGACACCATGACGCTCATCGGCGAGTTGCGCCGCGCGCCCGAGCTTGCCGCGGCGCCGGTCGCCGCGCTCACCCGCGACGGATTGCTGGCCCGCGCGCTCCACACCGAGCCCGAGCGCTCGATCGCCGTCATGCCCAACAACGAAGAGGCGACCGTCGAAGTCTGGCCTTCGCTCGACCACGCCGCCGCAGCGTTTGAGGCTGCGACCAGTGCGGATGCCGAGGCCGAGGCTGCGGATGCCAACGAAGTCAACGATGAAGCCGCCGCTTCCGCCATGCCCGAGCCTGCCGCCATGCTCGACCTGGGCGACGGCAAGCCGCTGCCCGTGCTCATCCCCGAGTCCGAGCAGTTCGCCAACCGCCTGCGCAAGAATGCCCGTCTGCGCCGCAAGTGGGCCAGGCGCGAGGGCGTGAGCTGCTACCGCGTCTACGATGCCGACCTGCCCGACTACTCCGCCGCTATCGACCTGTACGAGGGTTGCCCGCAGACGCCGGGCCGCTGGCTCGTCATCGCCGAATACGCCGCGCCCAAGACCATCGACCCCGCACTGGCCCAGGCCCGTATGCTCGACATTCTGGCCATCGCGCCGCGCATCCTAGATGTTCCCGCCGAGCATGTGCACGCCAAGGCCCGCATGCGTTCGCGCGGCGGCTCGCAGTACGGCAAGCAGGGCGCCGGCAAGGGCGGCTCGGGTGAGCGCGCCAATATCGCGCGTCGTCGCCTGCCGCTCATCGAAGAGGGCGGCCTCACCTTTGCCGTCAACTTTGACGACTACCTGGACGTCGGCATCTTCTTGGACCACCGCGTCACCCGCAACCTGGTGCGCGAGCACGCCAAGCAGGCGCGCCGCTTCCTCAATCTGTTTGCCTACACCGGCACTGCCACCTGCTACGCGGCCGATGGCGGCGTCGAGGAGACCGTGACGGTCGACCTCTCCAACACCTATCTGGACTGGGCCGAGCGCAACATGCGCCAGAACGGCTTTGTGGGACCGCAGCATCACTTTGTGCGCGACGACGTGCTCGCCTGGATTCGCGACCAGCGCCAGACGCGCAACCGCTGGGACCTGATCTTTGTCGACCCGCCCACGTTCTCGAACTCGTCCAAGATGGGCCGTCGCACCTGGGACGTCCAGCGCGACCATGTTGAGCTTTTGGCCGGCGTATCGCGCCTGCTCGCGCAGGGCGGCCACGCCATCTTTAGCTGCAACCTGCGAGGCTTCCGCCCCGAAACGCGCAAGCTCGCACGCGCGGGCGTGGTGCTGGAGGACATTACGGCGCAGACCATCCCCGAGGACTTCGCACGCAACCAGAAGGTGCACCACTGCTACATCGTGCGCCGCCTGCCCATCGAGGACGCCATGGCCGAGGTCGGCTTTAGCGCCGAGGAGATTGCCGAGCGCGTTGAGGAACTGCGCAACCCCGAGGCCCGCAAGCCCCGTGCGGCAGTACCCGCGCACGCGCAGGCCGGCAACGACAAGTCCAACTTTGCCGGCAAACCCTCCCCCGCCGGCAAGCCCAAAAAGAAGAAGTTCTACGCCAGCAAGCCCAAGGGCAAATAACAAAGTTGCGGTGGAATACGGACTGTTTTGCCTGGGATTAGGCAAATTTAGACCGTATTTCACCGCAACTCATATTGGGATGGTGGTTGGCGATCTAGCCTTGGGTGACCAGGCGATAGCCGATACCCACGTGCGTTTGGATATAGCGCGGGTGCGCGGGGTCGGACTCGATCTTCTTGCGCAGCGTGCCCATAAAGACGCGTAGGCTCGCCAGGTCGCTCTTAGTCGCCGTACCCCAAATCTCGTGCAGGATAAACTGGTGCGTCAGCACCTTGTCGGCGTTGTGTGCCAGCAGGCACAAGAGCTTGTACTCGATCGGCGTCAGATGCAGTTCCTCGCCATCCATCGTGGCGATGCCGGCATCAAAATCGATATGCAACTCGCCGGTATCGAACGAGCCCTCGGAGACAACACCGCCCGCCTGCGCATACGAAAGGCGCCTGAGCGTGGTGCGAATGCGCGCGAGCAGCTCCTCGACCGAAAACGGCTTAGTCAGGTAGTCATCGGCGCCGGCATCGAGCGCTCGGATCTTGTCCGCGTCCTCGCTGCGCGCCGAAACCACGATGATCGGCATGCCCGACCACGCGCGCACCGACTCCACCACCTTGACGCCGTCCATATCGGGCAGGCCCAGATCGAGCAGCACAATGCTCGGCGCCTGCGACGAAGCGGCGGCGATGGCGGCGTGGGCGGTCTCCACAGCCATATGGCGCAAACCGTGCGCCTCGAGCGCGGCGACGATAAGGTTGCGGACGGCGGGATCGTCCTCAACGACCAAGATGAGCGGTTTCACGGCAGAGTTCGGCACAGCGCTACTCCTTATCAAACGAAACGTCGGCGGCGGCAAGCTCAATCGTAAAGACCGAACCGTGCGGGTCCGCCGCGGTAACCTCTATGCTACCGCCATGTGCCAGCGCAATGGAGCGGCAGAGCGAAAGCCCCAAGCCCACACTGCGGCAGCTATCGGCCAGGCCATGGTTGGCGGTGTAGAACGACTCAAAGATTCGCTCGCGGTCCTCGGGCGCAATGCCCGGGCCATCATCAGCAACCGAGCACGCCACGCATCCATCATGGACGCCAATCGAGATCACGATATGCGAGCCCGCAGGCGTATAGGTGATGGCGTTGTTCACCAGATTGACCACCAGCTGCACCATCAGGCGCGCGTCGACGTTGACGAGCGCCGGCTCATCGCACGTCACCACCTTAAGGTCGTGCTCGCGCACGGCCGGATTTACGTGGCGCAGCGCCTCCTCGACGATATCGTCCATGAGCTCGAGCGTGGTCGACAGGTGCATACCGTCACCCTCGAGCTTGGTGATGGCAAGCAGGTTCTCGACGGTGGCGTTGAGCCACAGCGCATCCGAGCGAATGGATAGAAGCAGGCCGCGGCGCGTCTGGGCATCGAGCACCGCGGTGCCGGTCGAGCCCTGATCGAGCAGCACGTCGGCGTTACCCGAGATACTGGTAAGCGGCGTGCGCAGATCGTGCGAGATGGAGCGCAGCAAGTTGGCACGCAGCTGCTCGTTTTTAGCGAGCACCGCCGCCTCCTCGCGGGCCTCCATGGCGCGGGCGCGATCGAGCGCCAGCTCGCCTTCGCTCACGATGGCATCGGCAAGCGTCCGCTCCTCGGGCGTCAGCGCATCGGGCTCGGCGATAATGGCGAGCACCCCCACCACCGAGGCGGGATCGCCCGCGCGCACCATGGTGTCACCCGAGCGCACAGTCAGGTATATGCCATAGAACGCCGAAGCGCCATAGGTGGCATCGAGCGGCGTTCCCACATAGGCGGACGCCGAGAGCCGCGGCGGCATCTGCGACGCCAGCTGGTGCACCGGCGCGGCATCGCCCACGGCCGTGTACGTTGTGCGCGGCAGCAGGTCATCGTTATCGGCATCGGCGCTATACCACACGACCGGACAGCCCGAAAGACGCGCCAGCTGCGTTGCCATAGCATGCACAATCTGTTGCTGATCGCCGCACCGCTGCAGCATGCGGTTGGTCTCGAGCACCATCTGCGTGCGACGGTCGCTGGCGGCAGCCTGCGCCAAGGCGCGGCGCAGGGCCAGCGCGATCGAGCTCGATACGAGCGAGACCGCAAACATGATAAAGAACATGCCGGGATAGACGCGGTCGATAAACGACAGCGCGTAGCGCGGGTCGACAAACAAGAAGTTGTAGAGCGCCACGGCGGCAGCTGAGCTCAGCAGGCAGTACAGGCGGCTCCAGGTAAAGAAAGCGCACAGCTGCACGGCGAACACATAGACAATCATGATGCTCGGCGCGAGCCCCGGATGGTCGAGCAGCGCGCCCACAATCGTCGCCGCGGCTAGCAGCCCCGCCGATACGCAGGCGTCATACAGAGGGCTGCGACGCGTCAGCGTTGTACGCCGCCACCAAAAGTTCTCGGCAATATCGCCGTCCGCACGGACGTCCATCAGCGCCCCGCCCCTCTCTCAAAAACAAAAACCACCACAAAGGGGACTGGCACCTTTGCGGTGGTTGCCTCCTTGTGGTGGTTCCAAGTGTATAGCCTTTGCAGCCTGCGGTCGTTAGACAAACAGCAGACGTCGACTACGGGCGCTCGTCGGGAGCCAGACGCTGCATCTTGCTCACGGCCTTAAACTTGGTGAACAGCGGCACGTACTCAAAGCTCACGTTGGAGTTCTCCAGGCCGTACCAGCGCGCAGGCGTGCCGGCGGCGCGGCGGATGATGTACTTGAGCGTGATGGCCGTACGCTCGCTCGGCTCCACGTCGCTTTCGGGTGCCAGCAGCTTGCGGATCATAACGAACTTGAACGTACCGATGTTGCCCGGATCCTTGTAGACCGAGTAATCGTGCGTCTGCGCCGGCAGCTCGCCGCTGGCAGCCAGGTCCTGAACAACCTGGCGCAGGTAGGCATTGACGCGCTGGTTGATCTTGTAGCCCAGGTACAGATGCACGCGGAACACGTAGTCGGTGCCGAACGTCTCGACCGAGTAGGCAAAGGTATGCGGCTCGTCCATGGTCTCGACATTCACGAACCACCAGGCACGAGCGCGCTTGGGGTGCTTATCCAAAATCGAGTAGACGATATCGCGGTCGATATAGTCGGTGTTGGTGTCCTTGGTCAGGTACACGATATTGTCGCTCATGAGCTCGTAGCGGTCGTCGTCGCGCAGGCGCTTGAGCTGCGGCAGGTAGCTGCGCAGCGGCAGCAGCGTAAACTGGCGCTGCTCAACAGCCGTGCCGTTGTACCAGCACACCATGATGCCCATGATGAGTGCAGCCATGAGAATGGTGAAGTAGCCACCGTGGAAGAACTTGGTGAGCGAGCTCACAAAGAAGAAGCCCTCGAGCAAAAGGAAGAAGGCGGCAAAGATCCACGGCGCGACCTTGAGATTGCGCTCCACGTGCAGATAGAAGAAGAGCAGCATTGTCGTGCACATCATGGTCAGGGTAATGGCCAGGCCGTACGCGGCCTCCATGTGCGCCGAGTTCTGGAACAGCAGCACCACGACGACGCAGCCCACGAGCATGACGTTGTTGACCATGGGGATGTAGAGCTGGCCCTTGGTCTCGGCAGGATAGAAGACCTGCATATGCGGCATGAGGTCCAGGCGGCTGGCCTCGGACACCAGCGAGAATGCGCCGGTGATGAGCGCCTGCGAGGCGATGATGGCCGCGACGGTGGAAAGGCCGACGGCAAAGGGGCGCAGACCCGGGGCGAGCATCTGGTAGAAGGGGTTGAGGTCGGCGATACCCATGAGCTCCGGGTTGCCGGCGTTGTTGATAAGCCACGCGCCCTGGCCCATGTAGGACAGCAGCAGGCAGCACTTAACGAACGGCCAGGTGGCATAGATGTTGCCGCGGCCCACATGGCCCATGTCGGAATAGAGCGCCTCGGCACCGGTGGTAGCGAGGAAGCAGCTGCCCAAAATCATGATGCCCGCATGGTTGTTGGGGCTCAGCAGAAAAGCGATGCCACGCAACGGGTTGAGGCACAGCAGCACCGCGGGATACTGGCAGACAAAGAACAGGCCCGTGCCGCCCAGGAACAAAAACCACAGCGTCATGATGGGGCCGAAGGCGTGACCGATCTTGGCCGTGCCGATGCGCTGCACCAAGAAGAGCGCGATGATGATGGCAAGCGTGATGGCGACGACACGACCCTGGTCGTCACCGAGCACGGCATGGACCGCCGGGATGGTGCGCAGGCCCTCGATGGCCGTGGTGACGGTAACGGCAGGCGTCAGGATGCCGTCGGCGAGCAGCGCCGCGCCGCCCAGCATGGCGGGGATGATGAGCCACTTGCCGCAGCGCTTGACCAGGCTGTACAGGGCAAAGATGCCGCCCTCGCCGTGGTTGTCGGCGCGCAGCGAGATCAGCACGTACTTGACGGTCGTCAGCAGCGTGACCGTCCACACGACAAGGGAGAGCGCGCCGAGCACGAACTCCTGCGTGACGCTTCCGATGCCGCCGTTGCCGGCAACGAGCGCCTTGGTTACATACATGGGGCTGGTGCCGATATCGCCATACACCACGCCCAGCGTGACGAGCATCGCCGAGATGCTCACAGGAATCGCAGCGTGCGAGGCTACTTCCTTTGCCTTTTGTTCCATAAGCCAGTTTCCTCCCAATTTTAACGTTCGACGGGATTATATGTAATCAGCCCATATTTTAATGGCACCGTTTTCCCAGCTAGATAAACATTTATGCGGCCTTTAGGCCACCGCGGCGATATGGAATGTGACAAAGGGACGCCCCCTTTGTCACATTCGTCATTTTCCGAGCCAGTTTTTGAACCACCACTCCATAGAGCGGCTCATCTCGGCCATAAAGGGGCTCGTGTGCTTACGGGTGTAGATGTCGATGACGCGCTCGCCCACCTCGCGGGCGTGCGGGCGAAACATCGCATCCATCTCGGCCACCTGCGCATCCATGGTCGCGGTATCGGCGCGGCGATAGCGCTCATCGTGCACCAGGTTCACCACGGGATGCGCGATCGCCGGGCGCTCCTTGCGGGGCGTGCCGATGATGAGCATCGACAGCGGCATGGTATAGGGAGGCAAGTCCAGCAGTGCGGCAACTTCCTCAGCATTCTCGACGATATCACCGATGTAGCAGCTCCCCAGCCCCAGGGCCTCGGCGGCGACCACGGCGTTTTGCGCAGCGATCACGGCATCCTGCGCCGCGATGGCAAAGTCGCCCAAACCCGGCGCGGGGCGGGGCGCCTTGCCCGTGCGCTCGACAAACTCGGGCTCAAAGCAGCCCACGTGCTCAAACAGATCGATCCACTTGGCATAATCGACCACAAATATGAGTGCCCAGGGCGCCTTGGCGATCATGGGCTGGTGGTCGCACAGGTCGGCAAGACGGTCCAGCGTAGCCTGCTCACGAATGCTCACGATGGAATACATCATCATGGCGCCCGCCGACGGCGCGCGACTCGCCGCATGCAAGATCGCCGCCCGCTGCTCGTCGGTCACCGCCACGGGACGGCCGTCGTCATCGCGCGCAAAAGCGCGCGTGGACGAGCGGTGCTCCAAAATGTCCAGTACCGCGTTGCCCGTAGTCTCGACCGGATAGCCGTACGTATCCACGCCCGCAGCTCCGCCGCCGCCCATGTCCGCCTCGCAAACCTGCTCGCTCATCGCCCTACCCTCGCCATTTCTTTAAGAAGCCTTTACGTTTCCGTGTAATTCCCGTCCATTATCGCGCAGGTCGCCACCACATTGCGCCACACCGCCACACGTGCGCGTTAATATGGCTGGTTGTTGTGCGCAGACACCAATTGCAGCGCATATCTTGGTAACAATCGGGTAAACCCCCGCTTTCGTAGGTTTTAGTTTGTGAGGAGTCTCAGCATGTTCGCTGCCGCCATCTCGCTCGTCGGTCTTGCGGCGACCGTCTACCTTGTCTTGCGCGAGGCCAAGGCCATTCGCGCTCAGTCGGGCACCGTTGCCAAAAGCGCTCTTGGGTGGAGCGTCGCCTTCGGCCTGTTCCAGCTCTTTTTGACCATTTGGGGTGCCATTGGCCTCGTCGCCCAAAACGAGCCGCTCGCCTTTGTGATGCTCATCCTGACCAACGCCATCCTCACCGGATGCGCTTGGGCCAGCATCGCCCGCGACCGCATCGCCCCGCGCGTCTTTGCGTTCGCCGAGCCCGACGCCCCCGCCCCCACCGGCAAGCTCGCCCGCCTGCGCGGCGCCTTTGTGGGCAAACCGCTCGTCGCCGCCGTCCTGTGCCTGCTGCTCGCCGGCGTCTTTGCGCTGCTGGGCATGGAGGTCTCGTCCAACCACGACTTTACCTGGGTCTACCCCCTGTGCATCCTGCTCGAGTGGGCCATCATCGCCACACTCATGACTGGCTTGTTCTTCCTATTCCAGCGCCACGGCGCAGCTCCCGCGGTCCTGGCCTTTGCCCTCTTTGTCCTGGGCATTGCCGAGTTCTTTGTCATCACGTTTAAATCCATGCCCATCCAGCCGGGCGACCTTTCGGCCATCTCCACCGCCGCCGCAGTCGCCGGCACCGGCTACACCTTCTCGATCTCGCTGTTCTGCGTGCTATCCATGGGCTTTACCGCCATCGCCATGCTGCTGTGCGAGTACGCCGGCCTGGTCGCGCCGCACCGTCAGAAGGGCGCCGCCAACGCCAAGCGCATGTTGCTCACCAACCTGCTCGTGGCGGTGCTGTGCCTGGGCGGCGTGACCGCGCATGTCACGCTCATCGACTACTACAACACCCTCGGCATCACCGTCTACACCTGGCGTCCGCTCGAGAGCTACTGGCGCGAGGGCTATCTGCCTGCCTTTATTAGCGCGGCACAGTCCATCAAGCCGCCCAAACCCGCCGACTACTCCGTCGACGATGCCAAGGCCACGCTCAAAAAGTACGCCAAGGCCTACGACAAATCCGACGCGGCCAAGAGCGACGAGCGCGCCGCCGCAAAGGAGCAGTTCGACAGCGAGAAGCCCACGGTCATCGCTATCATGAACGAGACGTTCTCGGATTTGTCGATCTACCAGAACATGCGCGCCGGCTACGAAGGTCCGCAGTACTTTAAGAACCTGTCCAACTGCCTCAGCCGCGGAAAGCTCTACGTGAGCGCCTACGGCGGCGGCACGGCCAATACCGAGTTTGAGTTTATGACCGGCAACTCCATGGCCAACCTGGGCTCGGGCGTGTACCCCTACACCATCTACAACATGGAAACGACCGGGAATCTGGCAGAGCAGTTCAAATCGCTCGGCTATTCCACCACGGCCATGCACCCCAACCACGCGACCAACTGGAACCGCGAGAACGTCTACAAGGACTTTGGCTTTGACCAGTTCCTGTCCATCAACGATTTCCAAGGCGCCGATACCCTGCGCGGCATGGTGACCGACCAGGCAACCTACGACAAGATTCTTGAGCTGCTCGACCAGAACGCCGATCCGCAGTTTATCTTCGATGTGACCATGCAGAACCACTCGGGCTACGACACGGGTCTGCTGCCGGTCGACAAGCAGATGCACCTGAACATCGACACGACCGACCTGGACGCTAAGACCGTCGAGGACGGCACGCTCTCCGATGTTGACGAGTATGTCTCGTGCATCGAGCAGTCCGACCAGGCGCTGCGCTACTTCCTCAACGCCTTGAGCAGGCTTGACCGCAAGGTGGTCGTGGTGTTCTGGGGCGACCATCAGCCGTTCTTCCCGTCCAAGTTCAACGATAAGTGGTTTACCGACGAGGACGACGCCACGCATCAGGAGCGCTTGTGGCAGACTGACTACATCATCTGGGCTAACTACGACGTTGCCGGTTGCGACCAGACGAGTGAGGTCGACGACCTGTCCACCAACTACCTGTCCACCCAGCTGATGCAGCTGATCGGCGCCCCGCTTTCCGACTATCAGAAGGCGCATATGACACTGCGCGAGTCGCTGCCCGCCATCAACTCCGTCGGCTACGAGGACGCCAGCCTGCGTTGGGCGCTTTCCTCCAACGTCACCGGTGACGACGCCGCTGCCGCAGCCGCCACCAAGGCGCGCGAGGATTACGCCAAGATGCAGTACTACGAGATGTTCCGCGACGGCAAGAACGTCTATACGGAGCACTTCCAGACCGAGGCCAACGAGACCGACCCCAACCTGGCACCGGGTACAACCAAGATCAAATAGCGACTAGCTGCGAGTTCATAACTGAAACGTCTGTCCGGGTGGAGGCATATAAGGTTCCCTGCTCGGACAGTCCTGCGCAAGACGGAGGCCACATTAAGTGGCCTCCTTTGCGTGCGGAACTCGCGATGAACCTTATATGCCTCCGCCCGGACAGACGCCCTGTTGTTGGAGTACGGCTTGTCATGGGGGCATCCGCTGAACATATATAAGTTGAAGGCCACGTCATGTGGCCTTTTTTGCATCCGGAAGCCGTATCCCAGAATTCACGTCCGGAATGGGATGCAGTTTCCGCTTACGGCCCCGTTGGGAAACTGTATCCCATTCCGATTGCAAATTCCGGGTCGCATTTTCCACCAGAGCCCTCAACCGGAAACCGCATCCCATTCCAAAGCCAAATTCCGGGACGCACTTTCCGAAACGCCGCGCATTCGGAAAGTGCGTCCCGCTCTGAATACATCCGGACATGGAATATCCGCTTATTAGGCCTTCCATCAATAAAGGGGCGCCCTCCCGAGCGGCGGGCTCGAAGTTCATCGCGAGTTCCGCACGCAAAGAAGGCCACTTAATGTGGCCTTCTTCTTGTGCAGGACTGTAGAGCAGGGAACTTCGTGCCCGCCGCCCGGGAGGGCGTTGCGTTTAGAAGATGGACCTAGCGCTTGTTCCTCCGGGACAAAAGAAGCGCGGCTATAAATGCGATGATTGCAAGCGTCAGCAACACCAAAAGCAACGTGAGTGTGCTGTCGCCCGTTGCCACGAGACCGAGCAAGCCGGGCTTCTTGCTGCCAGCAGACTGCACGGGGATCTTCTCGCCGTCGTCCTCGGCGGTAATCTCCCAGCGAATGGTCTTGTTTGCGTCGGCAAGCTCGTTGCCTACCGACGTCGGAACGCTTAGCTGCAGATTAAGCACCGTGCTGCCATCGCTCGCAAACGTTGCGACCTGCGTGGGATAGGCAAACACGCTGCCCGGCGTTCCCGTCTGGAGCCAACCGGCAGACGCATCGCCCGCCGACGCTGTCAAGGTAATGGGCGACAGCAGGTGTGCCGTCTCGTGATCGACAACGGCACGTACAAACACGCGCACCTGGGATTTTACGCCCGTGGCACGAATCTCTATCTGCTGATCACGCACATCGCCAGGCATCAGATCTTTAAAGGACAAAAACAGATCGGGCTCCCCCGAGGAGTCCGTCGCCCCCGAGACCGTCAGCTGACGTGCATTTCCGTCATAGGCAATCGCGGGAGTATCGGCAAACGCACGGGCGGGAACAGCGAGCGCGACCACGCAGAAAATGGCCGCGACCATGCAACGCAAGGAGCGCGCAACACCTTTACGAATCGGGAACGCCATACTTACGCACCTCCATGCGGCGGCACCAGCACGTCATTCTCGACCGAGCAACCCCATGCGTCGTGCACGGCCTCATCGGGCGTGGACTGAATTGCCTGGGTCGAAATGTCGACGACCAGGTTCTTGCCATCCGCCTTCCTCTCAGTCACGCTCTTGATGAGCACGCCGGTTTTGTCCATCGGCGCAACGGAAGATGTCCAATAGTAGAATCCGTCGGACGCGGCAACCCAAGACGAGGCGCTGTTGGAAGCAGACGCATCGGACACGTTGCCCCGCTCAATAACGTAGTCCGTTCCCGCAACCGGCTCATCCCACAGGCGCGCGCCATCCTGGTCCTGCCAGTAGATATCCACCGCAGCACGCAGGTATGCCGGAGCCGAGCCCTTGTTTGTAATCGTGACGTCGCTCTTCACGTTGCCATCGAGTTTCTCGTCCACCGAGGGCGCCACCGAACCAAAGCCAAACTCGTTGACCAGCACACCCGTAACCGAAAGCCACGCGAAGGCACCGGCAGCGCCAGCCAAAAGGAGAACGCCCACAAGGAGGGCGACGATCTGCTTGCGCTTAGTCATCCTAATCCTCCCTCATCAGCGTGCCGTTTTCCCAAACATTCTTGGCACGCGAACCGCCATCGACCCATTTGTCCTTCGCGCGCGTGTTGACGCACGTCACCACCGTGTCGCCCACGCTCGAGGCGGACGAGATGGTCAACTCGGCAGATTTGCCGGGAACCTTGCCCGGCGTACTCAACTCGCCCTCGTAACGCCATGCCCAAGCTGTGTCTTCCTCGACGGTATAGACGCCCGCAGGCGCGGCAAACTGCACGCTGCCGACATAGCAGACCTCACCGTTTTCGTCGTGTTGCTCGCCAACTTTCACCTCGACCGTGCGCGTCTCGGCAGAAGAATCCTGCGGCATCTTTCGCGTCACCTTAAAGCGAAACGTTTGTCCCATGGCACTGGCATCGGTTGTCTTTTTAACGATCGTCAACGTATGAGTCTGATCAAAGTTAAATACAGCGTTGCCGGCACCTTGATCGCCTTCACCCGTCTTCTTGGACTCCAGACGGTTGGCCAGGTCAAACGGACCATTACCCGAACCCAGACTATAGAGCGAGACAAACTTGCCGTCCACGGGAGCTTCCTCTGCACCAGGGCCGTAGCTTGCCCGCGTTACCGTGACGGTCAACTGCGTTCCCATAAACGGCTTGGCAAAGCAGACCTTAAACGGCGCCTTATCGGCGGCGTCGTCGACGGTGTTGGCGGCGGAAGGATCGAACAGCCACTTAAGCTGCGCGGTCATGTTTTCGGGCTTTCCATCAGACGTATCGTTGGCAACCACGCGATACGTCACGGGATACAGGTCCATATCGCCCTTGACCGGCTCATCCTTAAACGTATCCCAATCCTCCGCAGCACCTTCGGCACCCACATATCGCCATTCCAAGAAGAGTTCACGCTTATCGCCATTGGCGGCCGCCTGCTCATCGAGCAGCGCAACGATCTTGGAGTGGGCATCCGGGTCATATGCCACGGATTTTTGCTCCATCACGGGGTTGCCGTCCTTGTCATAGGCGGGGTTGCCGCTCTCGTCCATTTTAGGGACATCGACCGTGTGGATAAAACCGGACTTGCCGTCTTGTGCGCGCTCATCGCCCGAGTCGACGGTCGCCGTAAAGATGACCGACCCGTCGATACCGTGATAGCGCACCTTATACGGCGCAATCTTGTACACCGCAGTGTAGGTCACGTTCTTAAAGGGCTCATTACCCTCGAGGGGATACTTCTCCTCATCGGTCATCAGGGTGTAGTTGCCATCGGGTGTATAGTCACGCGACCAGCCGACAAAGTCGTACTTGGTGCCGTCCTTGCCGACAACCTCAGTTGCAGCTTTTACCTCCAGCGAAATCTTATCACCAGAGTCGGTACGCGCAAGGGAGCGTACGGCATAGGGATCATCCAGATTAGCATCGATATTCGATTGGACACTTACCGCGCTGGCGCGGTAGACCGGATACAACTCCATGGGGGCCTTGACCACGGTGCTTTTATTCACCATGGAAACGTCGTCCGACCAAACGACATAACCGCTGCCAGCTACCGGCTTAGTTTCCGTCCAGCCCACGAAGGCATTGTATGCGTTCGTTGCAGCATCGATATCGCCGACGTTATACGTTGGCAGCGGGATGCCGTCCTTAAGGCTGCCGAGAGAATCGCCCTGCTGGGCTACCTTACCGTCCACATCCCTGGCATTGAGATGGTACACAACCGCCAACGGCGAATAGTACGCCACAAATGTATAGGTCCCGCCGGGCTCCACCTGATAGGAATATGAGTTACCGTCGGCAGAATCGAGCTCCTTGACCTCACCATTCGGAAGTTCGACCTCGACCTTATTTAGCTTATATAACTCGCCGCCGGACTTGTATACCGTCGTTTCGATATCAGGAGCCACCGTTGCCGTGGCGGGATCGGTGTCCACATTGAGATTAGGGGTGATGTCATACCTAGGAACATTCACCTCGGAAGTACCCTCAAAACCGGCGCGGTGCAGGTTGGTGGTGTAGTTAACGTCGTACTTCGCGTACACCGGATAGGCATCCTGGTACTGGGTGACCTTGAAATCTGGTTTCACCAGATACGGTTCGGCCTTATCCGGGTCAGAAGTGGTGAAGGAATCACCCTTGACATCGTAGATATAGTCCCAGACGGCAGAATCCTTCTTGACCTCGGCGGTCGAAATCCAGCCCAGGAACTTATAGCCCGGCACGGCCATGTCGGCATCGGTCGGGGAAGCTTCGAGGGTCAGGGGGCTCTCATACGATCCCTTCTCACCATCTTCTGGCTTTTCGGCCACTTTAACCGACTTATTAACATGCGGGTAGTAATACGTGAACGTCGGATCCGCCCCGTTCACCTTGGTCTGCAGCAAGTTACTCTCATAGCGCCGCGTGGCAGTCCTCACGACATTATCGTCCTTGTTGTAGAAATTAACGTCCGTGGTAATCATCGCGCGAACGTAGTACTTCTTATCTGTACGCACCATGCTCTCGATGGGATTTTTCACATATGTCCAATATTCACCATCGCGCTCAAGCGTCCAGAAATTCAGGCGATAGCGATCATTCACCGGTTTGACCGTTACGTTCAGCGAAGCCGAAGTCCAAGTATCGCTTAGCGTTGCAGCGCCTGGAAAATCGGTATCGGCATAGAGGTTTTTTAGAGTATCGGCTCCCGTATCGTTTTTAACGTTGTGCGAGTACGCGTTAAGGGGACTCACGACAAGGGTTTCCTTCGTGAAGCGCGTGCCACACGTTTCATAACTATCCTTTATACCGTGGTCAACATGCTCCGGGCCCCAGTGGACGACGTTTTCACGCACGAAGGTACTACCGACGTTTTCCTCAAAGGGCGTTTGATAGCGATTCCAAACGGAACAGAGTAGCTTGCTGTCCGTAAACTCATGGTTGGTATAAGCCCGAACGTAATAGTCCACGCGGTACTCAAAGCGGGCGATGTAGGTATGTGGCACAGTTAGATCGACATCGGCAGGGAGTGTGTAGCTGGGGTCGCGGCTTACGCGCACCTCGAGCGGGGCATCCTCGGTCCCCTTGTTTTCATACCAACCCAGGAAGCGGTAGCCATCGGGCAGCGAGCCGCCTTCGGACAAGGGCTTGTTGTCCACGCCGCGCACCTGCACCGTGTAAACGCTGGCCCCATCCTCGGCAGTCTGGACATCGACATGAGTGTTGCCCACGTCGACACGCTGGGTCGCATCTTCAAGCCCATCCTGCTCATTACCCTCGAACACCGTCATGATGTTCGAGACGTAGTCGCTGTACACCGGATAGAAATCGGTCGGGCCAAGCACGGTGATCTCGGTGCCGGCAGGATAGAACGCACCGGCGTTTTTAAGCGCGGCAAGCTCAGGCGAGGTGATGGCCGCGTAACCGCCATGCATCCCGGCATCGCCGCTCGGCTGCGTCGTCCAACCGATAAAGGTGGCGCTGGCAGACAGAGCGCCGCGGTCCGCAGGGGCAACCGGCGTTAAACCAACACCATAGCGATACCAGTCCGTCGACTTGTCATGCGCAGCGCCGCTCTGCCACGCGAGCGTCTCGCCCTTGACGTTATAGAACAGCACCTGCGCCTCGTACGAAGCAATAAACAAGTCGTTGCCCTTAAAGGCCTTGGCCCCCTTCGCGTTATCGGCGGTATAGGTCGACGTTTTCTCGTGCGCTTCGTTCTTCTGGACCTGCTTGCCAGCCTTAACGGCATCAGCATCGGTCTTGCCGTTAAACCAGGCGTTATCGGCATCGATACGGTTCACATTGACTCCGGTCTCGCGGAACCAGCCCATGAAGCGATAACCGCCGTTGGCATCGGTCAAGCCCTTGGGCTTTGCGGAGGTATCCTGCCTAAACGTCACCGATGTATCGCCCTGGGCCAAGCCCTGAGCCGTTCCCGCCAGCACGGCGCTCACGGCAAAGGCATACGGGTCCGAGGTCGCCTGATCAATACCAAGTTTGGTTGCCTCGATGGTCGCGGTACCCGCACCGGGAAAATCGATCGTCGCCTTAACGCTCTGGCCATGCACGGGAATCTTCAGCTTGTAATCCATCGCCCACTCATTGGTGTGCTGGCCACCCAGGGCATCGTCGTTGGCGGTCGAGCGCATGGTGCCGGCACAAAAATCGTAGTCGTGCTCCTCCCACAGCTCACGCGTGGTGTAGCGCTCGTCGTCCCATGGACCATAGCTGTCGCCCTTGGTGGTACCATCGCCGCCAAACGAAGGGATCTTTTTCTTAGCCGCGGTACCCTGGCTGCTGCCTTTTAGGCTCACGCTCGGCTTAAAGTAGCACTCGGTGACCGTGGCATCATCCTTGTTGGCACGCGCGGCAATGCCGCCCAGGTTCACATCGTTTTGAATGATGGGGATCACGGCGATAGGATTGTACTGACGCGAGCTCAAGTCACCCGCAAAATGGCTTCGAACGAGCTCGTTGCCCTTTTTGGTTAGAATACGACCCGCCAAGCCACCCGTCCACGCACGCGTCACGGCAACGACGCCCACGTACGACGCGGCATAGCTGTAGCACTGCGCCGTCGAGAAGCAGTCGATAATCTTGGCGTTACCCGCCATGCAGCCCACAAAACCCGAGGCATACACGTTGTTGCCGCCCAATGCGCCAATGGCCACGTCGTACTTATTGGTGACGTCGGTCATGCCCTTCTCGGCAATCGAGCCGTCGTCCTTACGCGTCGGCGTCACGCGGCAGTACTCGATAGTCGAGTTCGTAACGTAGCCGGCAAACGCCGCCATATACAGACCCTCACCGCCGAGCGCCTGCACGCCCGAGGTCGTATTGTTGACGGCACGGCCGCCACGGACCTCGCAGTTGTAGAGGGTGCAGCCGTCGAGCTCGCCGGCGATGAGACCGCCCTCAAAGCCTGCGTTGGTAATGAGGTTGAGAGCATTGTTGGCGCAGGTCACGTGCAGCGTGCTCTCCATGACCATAACGTTTTCGAAGCGCGTTTTGACGGCCTTGCCCACAATAATGCCACCGCGGAAGTCCGCCCACACGTTGGCGTCCTTGACCAGGAAGTTTTTGATGGTGGCACCGTTGGTCTCGGCAAAAAATCCCGTATCGCGCTCGGGGTCAAAAGCGTCTTTATCGTAGCTCAGGCCCTCAACGGTGTGGTTTTGACCATCGAACACGCCCTTAAACGGATGCTCCTTGTTGCCAAACGACAGATGCTTAACGGTGTGCGAGACAATGGTCTTCATGTCGTCATCATTAAGCACGATATCGTTATCGAGATAAACGCGCCAGCCGGACGTATCGCGCTCACGCGAAAGCGCCACGTACACCAAAAAGTCGTTCGCGTTTTTGATGTGGTATTCGTTTGTGTTCTCGGGCACGTCCTCGGCATGCACCACCGTTGGCAGCGCCATAACGCAGCAAAGGGCAATCGCTGCGACGGCAACCAGCCTGCTAAGCATGCCCCGGTTTATGTTCCTGATCTTCATAGGCTAGTTCGCCTCCGGCCAACCCACAACGTCAAGTACGTCGAGGGCGGTATCGCTTGTCTGCTGGTTTTTGGCCTGCACGGCCTGAACATCGATATCGAGCCTGAATGAGCCACCGCGCGCGGCATCATGGTAGTCGCCCACAAAACGCAGCGAGTCCATGAGGCTCTCCGTCATGGCGCCGGGGTCGAGCGTGCCGCCACGCCCGGCCAATCCACGGTAGTAGTACCACCCATCGCCGCCATCGATCCACGGGGACCCCTCGCCCGCGTCCACATGAAACGCAACGTTGCCCGAGGCATCCGCGCACGAGCCGTCGGGTGCCACTGACGTCATGTGCAGACGCGCGCGAACGTACTCAGGCTGCGTGCCGACGTTCTCCACGCGCACAATGCGGCTGATGTCAGAACCCCCGGCCTTGGTGTCGGGATAGTCCCCGTGCTCGTTGGGCTCAAACGGAATCTCCTCGCCCTGCTCGTTGAGGGTGTATTCGCAGACTCGTACCTTCACGCTGCCAAACGATAGAACGTTGTTCGCCGGAACCATATCAACGGTAAAAGCCAGCCCGCCGCACAGGCACGCCAGGGCCAACAGCGCCATCGCGGCAAGCGCCAAGGTGCGTTTCTGATTGTCGGAAAGATTGTTGAGCATTACGTTCGCCAGTCGTCGATAGGGGGGACCGAGATCCCGGCCCGAATATAGGGGTGGGGGCGGGCCGGGATCTCAGTGGGGGGGTTACTTCTTGGATTCTGCCCAAGTCTTAGCCTGAGCAACGGCGTTGGCGGCCGGAGTGGTCTCCTCGCCCTTCTGATCGGCGCCGAAGATGTAAGCAGAGACCGTCATCTTGGGGTTCTCAGCAACCATGGAGCCATCCAGGGTGCTGGGGAACACGACCTTGCTAAACAGCTCGCCGGTGTAGACATCCGCGGCAGCATCCTTAGCGCTCAGGACAGCAGGGCCGTTCGTGGAACCTTTAGCGTACATGAACAGACCGCTCAGATACTTTCCGCCGGCAGAGGTGGTCACTTGACCGTCAACCGGCTTCCAGTTGTTGTTGAGTGCGAAGTACGGGGTGTTCTCGTGAGCGGTGCCTTCCTTGACCATGGCGTTCTTCACATAGATGAACACGTAGGCGTCGTCGGAACCCTTCTTGATGCCAACGTTGGGGTTCTTGTCGGTGGTGGTGCCAGGAACGATCTTGGAGTTTTCAACCCACTTGGTCTCGAACAGGTAGGCTTTGCCGTCATTCGTTTGGTCGCCGGGCTTCTCGGGATCAGTCGGATCAGGTTTTTTGTCCGTAGGGCCAAAGCTGCCGACCGTAAACACGTTCTCCAGGCTCTGCGTAGCCGTCAGCCATGCATAGGTGCCAACGCCGGCGGCCAGCACCAACAGCAGCAGGGCGGCAATGATGCCGTAGCGCTTTTTCTTCTTGTTTTCCATCGTTCTCTTCCTTTCGAGAATCGTCTTCCCCGGCAACGGCCCCCTACCGCCGCCGACGCTTTTCCCTGCCGCTATGAACGCCGCTCCCTCGCATGCACGCGGGCATGCTTGCCCGCAGGCTCGTCGGGAACCATCCGATCGAGCACTATCGACGCCGTGATCAGCAGCGCCAGAACGGCCACCACAACAAGCAAACCAGGCATCGTCGTGCAATATGCGTTGACGAAGCCCAGGTAAGGGACACAAAAAGAAACAGTGCCGATAACACTCGAAAAAGGCGTCTGCTCGGCATCGTGCATGATGGTTCCATCTGCATTTTTGTTTGCGATTCCCTGCGTGCTAATCGTCTGCGCCACAGGGTCGATCTCGTACACCTGGTGCGTCACCACGGCGCCGTCCGATCGGTAAAAGGTTGCATTGTCGCCCACGGCAATATCCGTTGGCTCAACCTGGCGGACAAACACCATGGAGCCAACGGGAAGCTCGGGTTCCATAGAGCCCGAAAGCACAGCAAAGGGCGTGTATCCAAATGCGCGAGGCACAAAAGAAACAACGGCAAGGGCTATGACAAGCGCGAACGCCAAGCTACTCAAAAGTGCAATAAATCGTTTGAGTCTACGCGCCGTCAAAGTGATAATTCACACCCCTTGAGGACCTATTCGACCCATCCAAAGGTCAGCAAGTTTCAACAGGAACCGCAAGGCGCTTGAAAAGTGAGTCCGAAATAAGCCAATTTGGAATCTTTTCGTAATAAAAACATAGCGATGTGCTACACATTTTTCAATGTTTTATCGCTAAATGCTACTTATTTTGGCGTAAGTGGTCATTTATCCCCAAATTAGTCTGTTTTATCCAATACTTATAACTAACCCCCTACGCAACTTCCCCATAGAAGGTTCGATTTTTTTGCGAAACTAAAATAATGGTACCCCCCCCCACATTAAAACAAACTACTGGAAGTGTCATTTATTTCCGACCCCTCCTTTGCCGGAGTTTTATGACAGCCCCATGTAGTTCGCAGCCCATAACCCTCTGAAAACCGTGTCCCAGCATTCGCTTGCGAAATGGGATGCGGTTGCCACAGAGCCCCCAACGGGAAACCGCATCCCATTCCAAAGGCGGGACGCAGCTTCCGCAACCCCACCCATCCGGAAATCCCATCCCACTCCGCACACATCCGGGCATAGAACAATCAGCTTACTAGGCCTTCCATCAATAAAGGGGCGCCCTCGTGTCATGAAAAAAAGCCTCGAGAACTTCGAGGCTTTCACATTTGTATTGTTTTGCACGAAGGACCGCGAACGGCGAAGCTACTCTCCCAGCACGGCCTTCTTGGCGGCTGCAGCCATGTTGTCCAGGTCTTCCTTGGTGGGATGGTCCTTCGCGGCAACCCAGTTGTCGAGCAGCATCTTAAATCGGGCGTTTTCGGGATCTTGCTCGAGCATGGTCTCGTAGCGCTGCTTTACGGCAGGGCCCATCTTGCCCTGGCACATCGCCCAGCCCGCAAGCTCGGCATCCCCAGCCAAATTGGAAGTTACGCGATCAATAATCTGCTGGTAATAGCTCTGGTCGGCGCCAAAGCCGCAGGTGCCAAACAGGAAGACGCGCTTGCCGTGCAAGGCGGAAAGCAACGCCGCGACCGAAGGCGTGCACGCGCCCTTGTCGCACCAAAAACCGACGAGCACCGTGTCGGCCGCGCAGGCGCCCTGCGCCTCGAGCGCAACCTGATCTGCATCCGCATCGTCGCTCAACGCCGCGGCATGGACAAACTCAACACCCGCAGCCTGCAGAGCGCGCTTGATCGCGCCCGATACCATCCTGGTATTACCGCTCTTGCTGTTAACCACCAAAGAGCACGTCATAGTCACGTTGCCTCGTTTCCCCCAAAACTAAAGCCACTAATGCAATTTATTAGATGAATATCTTAGTACTTACGTGACAGATGTAAACCACCGTCTGTCGATTGATTCATTTGCCCCACGGCCGTGCTCACTGGGCAAACTGGCTGCGGTAGAGTTCGGCGTAGAAGCCGCCTGCCGCTATCAGCTCATCGTGCATGCCGCGCTCGACAATCTCGCCGTCGCGCATCACCAGAATGCAGTCGGCGTTGCGGATAGTGCTCAGGCGGTGCGCCACGACAAAGCTTGTGCGACCTGCCATGAGCTCATCGAATGCCGCCTGCACCTGTAGCTCGGTGCGGGTATCGATGCTCGAGGTCGCCTCGTCCAGCAGCAAGATAGCCGGGTCGGTGAGCATGACGCGCGCGATGCACAGCAGCTGCTTTTGGCCCTGGCTAAACGTTCCGCCGTCCTCGCCGATCACCGTATCGTAGCCGCCTGGCAGCTGCACGATAAACTTATGCGCGTGCGCGCGCTTGGCTGCCTCGATAACCTGCTCGCGCGTGGCATCCGGGCAACCGTACGCGATGTTGTCCGCCACCGTGCCCTCGAACAGCCAAGTGTCCTGCAGCACCATGCCAAAGGCACGGCGCAGACTCGAGCGCGTGTAGTCGCGCGACGAGCGACCGTCCACCAGGATACGCCCGGCGTCGATATCGTAGAAGCGCAGCAGCAGGTTGATGAGCGTCGTCTTGCCGCAGCCCGTGGGACCGACCAGGGCAAAGCGCATGCCGGGCTTGGCCTCGATGCAGATATCCTGCAGCAGCTTGCGGTCGTGAACGTAGCTAAAGTCCACATGCTCAAAGGTGACCTCGCCCTGCGGGGCGACAAGCTCCACGGCATCCGCCGCATCGGGCTCCTGCTCGCGAGCGTCGAGCAGCGCAAACATGCGACGCGCCGAGGCATACGCCGTCTGGATCTGCGTAATGACATTGGTGACCTCGTTGAACGGCTTGGTGTACTGGTTGGCATAGGACAGGAAAATCTGCACGCCGCCCACCGTAAGCGCCGCCGGCACGCCCGTGATCACGCCCACGCAGCCGATCACAGCGACCACGGCATAGATGATGTTATTGATAAAGCGCGTGCCGGGGTTGGAGAGCGAACCCATAAACTGCGCGCGCTCACCCGCGGTGTAGAGCTCAGCATTGAGGGCATCGAAGCGCTGCTGAGCGTGCGCGCCGTAGGCGAAGGCGTCCACGAGCTTTTGCTCACCCACATACTCCTCGATATGGCCACCGAGCTGGCCCTGAATGCGCTGCTGTGCCGTGAAGCTCTTGTTGGAGAGCTTGGCAATGGCGCCGGCGGCAAAGATGGAAAGCGGCGTGACGAGCACCACCACGAGCGTCATGGTCAGGTTAATGGAGAGCATAAACGCAAGCGTGCCCACGATGGTGATAACGCCGGTGAAGAGCTGCGTGAAGCCCTGCAGCAGACCGTCGCCCACCTGATCGACGTCGTTGACCACGCGGCTCATAAGGTCGCCGTGGGCGTGGCTGTCGATAAAGCTGAGCGGCATGCGGCTGAGCTTGTCGCTCGCCTCCACCCGCATGTCGCGCACCGTCTCGTAGGACAGGCGGTTGACGCAATAGCCCTGCAACCACTGGAAGGCCGCGGCTCCCACCACAACGAACGCGAGTTTGGTGACGAGCGGCAGCAGTGCATCGAAATCCACCTGGCTCGCGGCAACAATCAGGTCGATGCCCTCGCCAATGAGAATAGGTGTGTAGAGCTGCAAGATAACGGAGATGGCGGCACTCGCAAACGACGCCGCAAACGAGACGCGGTGCGGGCGAACATAACCCATCAGGCGGCGGGTCACCGCGCCCACGGGATAGCGCTCAGGGTCGCCGGGCTGGCGTGGGCCGTCACCCAGGTCGTTGAGCTTGTCGTTGCCGGACACATTGGCCGTCATCGTGGCGACCGAACCGGAAGAAGTGTACGGATTCATTTAGCAGCCCTCCTTTGCGCGGGCGGATGCGGAGGCGATTGAGGCGGACGCGGGCGTCGTACTCCCCTGCCGGCCCTCGAGCTCCTCGCGGCGCAGCTGCGACTGGCAGATCTCGCGATAGAGCTGACAAGTCGCGTACAGCCCATCGTGTGTGCCCAGGCCCGCGACCGATCCGTGGTCGAGTACGCAGATTATGTCGGCGTCGCGCACGGTCGAGACGCGCTGGCTCACGATGACGGTCGTCAGCGGCAGCCCGCCCTCGGCGGCACCGCGCACGCTTCGTTCGCGAATGACATGGCGAAGCGCCGCGTCGGTCTTAAAGTCGAGCGCCGAGGCAGAATCGTCCATAATCAGAACCTGCGGCGAACCCACCAAGGCACGCGCGATAGTCAACCGCTGGCGCTGGCCACCGCTAAAGTTCTTTCCGCCCGCCTCGACCGGGGCATCTAAGCCCTGGGGCTTGTTGTGTACGAACTCGCTTGCCTGCGCCATATCGAGCGCCGCCCAGAGCTCGTCGTCGGTCGCGGCTTCATCGCGCCAGTTCAGGTTGCTGCGAATAGTGCCGCTCACCAGCGACGCACGCTGCGGAACGGTCGCGACCGCATGGCGCAGTTGGTCGAGTGGCCAAGCGCGCACGTCGGCGCCCATCACGCACACGCTGCCGGTGCTCGCGTCGTACAGGCGCGGGATAAGCGAGACGAGTGTGGACTTACCACTGCCCGTACCGCCAATAATGCCGAGCGTCTTGCCCAGCGGGAGCTCCAGGGTCACATCGTTGACGGCATTTGCCGCGCCCGCGCCAAACGAAAAACTCGCATGGCCAAAGCTCACCGCGGAGACTGGAGCAGCACCACCCGCCAGTTCGCCCGGCTCGGGCAGCGCGACCAGCTCGTTGCCCCCGTCCGTGATGCTCGGTTCACAATTGAGCACCTCGTTGATACGCGACGCGCTGGCGCTCGCCTTGGTAAAGACCACGACCAGGTTGGCAACGTACACGATGGAGGTAAGGGTCTGCGTCATGTAGTTCACAAACGCCATGACCTGGCCCTGCGTGAGCTCGCCCACGTTGACCTGGATGCCGCCCACCCACAGGATGGCGCACACGCCTAGGTTCATCACCAAAAACGTGACGGGGTTGAGAATCGACGAGAGCTTGCCCACCGCGATGGCAGTATTGGCCTGGTCGTCGGCGGCCTGGGCAAAACGCTCGCGCTCGTGGTCCTCACGCACAAAGGCGCGAACAACGCGGGCGCCCGAAAGCCCCTCGCGGCAGATAAGCGCGATGCGGTCGAGCTTTGCCTGCAGCTGCTTGTAGTAGGGAATGCAGCGCGCCATGACAAACCAAAACACCAGGCCGATGGCGGGCGTGCAAATCAAAAAGATCATGCCGAGCTTAAGGTCGATGGCAAGGGCCGCGCACATAGAGCCCACCGCCAAGAAGGGCCAGCGGATGAGCATGCGCACGCCCAGCGCCACGGCAAGCTGCACCTGGTTGACGTCGTTGGTGATGCGGGTGATAAGCGACGGCGTGCCAAAGCGATCGAGTTCGGCATAGCTCAGCTTGTTGATGTGCTGGTAGAGTGCGCCGCGAATGTCAGTACCCATGCCCTGCGAGGTGAGCGCCGCCATCTTTTGGCAGACGAGCGTAAACGAGATGCCGATCACGGCCATGGCGGCAAGCACCATGCCGTAGTGGACGACGGCGTCCACGTCGTGCGAGCCAATGCCCTTATCGATCATCTGGGCAATCACCAGCGGCGTCAGCAGGTCAAAGATCACTTCGATCAACTTGCACGCAGGGCCGATCACCATATATCGGCGAAACTTACCACCAAAACGCCTGAGCAACTCAATCATGTATAGGCGCTCCCTATCATCATCCACATTCAATTCGAACCATGATAGTACCGCCACCCCAAAAGAAGCGTAAACAACTCGTCATTTCTAACGGGATTCAGTTTTCAGAGGAGCATACGCGCACACCCAGCCAGTGGCGGGCCAATCGCTTGGTATACTTACATTAGTGCTACCAAGTTAGTCGCCGACCCTTGAAATGAGGTGCCGAGATGAACGACATTCTCGCAAGAAGAGCAAGACGAGCAACCTTGGGCATCGCCCTTTCCGCGGCACTTATCGCGGGAATCGCCCCCGCAACGGCGATCGCGGCGGAAACCAGCTCCCCCACCGGTGCGGCCGTTTCGCAGACGAGCGCCGCCAACGGCAATTCGGGCGCCCCGCAGACAGAAGACGCGGCCGCCGCAAAAGAAAAAGCGTATGCAGCCATGCAGGAAGCGCTCAAAAACCTCGAGGCCGCAAAAGACGCCGCAAGTCCCGAGAAAATTGCGGAAATCGATGATGACATTGCCGCTTTTCAAGAGATCTACGACATGGTGGTGGCGGAAGCCGCCAAACGGAGGGAGCCCCTTCCCGCTATGCAAGCGGACGTCGATGCAGCCCAAGCCAAATACGATGAGGCCCACAACCGGACAAGCGGCCTTCAGGCAGAATTAAATAAGGCAATCGACGACGGAGCTTCTAACGAAACTATTAAGCAGTTGCGAGGTGAGATCATGTCGGCAGAAAGGCGAGAAAAATCTTGTGAAGATGATCTTCACCGCTGCCAACGCCGGCTCGAAAGCCAGGAAAAACGGGTTCAGTATTTCGAAAGTGAGGCAGAGGAAGCCAAAGCCCACATCGATGAGGACGTAGCCAAGCGAGATGCGCTCCTCGGCGATTTGGAAAAGGCGCAAGCGGCCTATGACGACGCCTGCAAGGCATACGAAGAGGCAAAGGCCGCGGCAGACAAGGCCGCCTCGCCCGAGATAGCAAAACCGACCGAGACAGTGCCTCCCTCCGGCTCAGCGCAACCGACCGAGACGACACAGCCCACCGGCTCGTCCGCGACCAGTAAAGACACCTCGCCAAGCTCCACCAAGCAAGCGAACTCGAGCAGCGGGAAGCAAGCAAATACGACCGCCGGCAAGCTCGCAAACACGGGCGACACAGCACCGAGCGCAATCGCACTCGTAGCAGTCGCCGCCGCAGGCCTCGGAATAACCGCCACTGCCACACGCCGCATCAAGAACTCAAAATAGCTGCCAGCGGCTATTGTCTTTGCCAATCCACAAGCCAAGAGACAAAAAGAGGCCCGTTTCCCCATCTAGGGAAACGGGCCTCTTTAACTGCAAAAATTCAAGCAACAGCACCGCCGCCTCTTGAACCACGCAGCCATCAATGCCCAGACAACGCCAGCGAGCAGCAAAAGGCACGGGATTAAAATATTCAGATAAATGTGACCCTTCAGGCGGTTTTGGTCGGCTACCCGCGAGTGCCGGCAGGGCGCTTGGTAGTCGAGCGATCCCGCAGGCGAAGCCGAGGACCAGCGAGACACCAAGCGCCCTGCCGGCACTCGCGGGTAGCCGCGGCACCAAAAAACGCCTGCGCACTCGATGGATTCGGATGCCCGACAGAGGCTCCTTATGGCTGCTTCCTTCCGGACCTGACCAGATTCGGAACATGTCGTCATCCGAACCCATCGAACGCGCTAGGCGCTCGGTATATCTTACCCGCTCCCGCCCGATGGGGCAAGACAGCTAATTTGGGACGGGGCTTTTTTGACTACCCTTGATTGGCAACTTCATCCGAACACCTCCCACATTCATCCGTACATGTGCG
>JAHYYM010000013.1:0-204625 GCA_019424985.1 Collinsella sp.
GCAACGCGTTGCGCTGAGTCCTGAGGCTGTTGCAATGAAAATGAGAATCAAGGCAGGCCCGCTCCATCCGCCTCGTCATCTGTGGTTTACGTGGGGGCATGCGATGCACGGGTATACTAACCAGCGGCGAATCTGCTCCATCGCTTAGAGCTGCTGCGTCTGGACGGCGCGTGATAGGGCTGCCAAAGCGATCGCCAGCGTGCTGAGCAACGTCCTCTCTGTGCGCACCCGTTTTTGTATGTATTAGCGCACTACCAAGCACGCCCGCGCGGCCGCATGCCGTGCCCATTGCGCGTGCAGATAAGGAACAACAACATATGCGTAATTCTGTATCCGACGTCACCGACGCCGAGATCCTGGACGAGACCCGTGAGGCCATGACCCAGGCTGCCTTCGATGCCGCCGATGAGGCCAATGCTGCCCAGGCCGTCGAGTCCGCTACCGAGAACCTGCCCGCCTTTGACGAGCTGGGACTTTCGGACGAGATACTTCGTGCTATCGAGAACCTGGGCTACACGGCGCCGACGCCCGTTCAGGCCGGCTCGATCCCTGTGGTGCTCGAAGGCCGAGACCTGCTTGCCGCCGCTCAGACCGGCACCGGCAAGACGGCTGCCTTTTTGCTGCCGACCATGAACAACCTGGAGCACATCGCTCCTCCCAAACCCGTGCGCGAGCGCAGCGTCCGCAACCGTCGTCGCGGTGCTAAAAAGCCCGAGGGCAACGGCCGCGGCCCTGTGATGCTCGTCATCACCCCTACGCGCGAGCTTGCCCAGCAGATCGACGAGGTCGCAAGCAAAATCGCCGACGTCACCGGTCATGTTGCCGTGACCGTCGTGGGCGGCGTGAGCTACAAGCCGCAGACCGCGGCACTTAAGTACGGCTGCGACATCCTGGTCGCAACGCCGGGCCGTCTGGTCGATCTGATCGAGCAGGGTGCCTGCCACCTGGGCGAGGTCAAAGTGCTGGTACTCGACGAGGCCGACCGCATGCTCGACATGGGCTTTTTGCCCGCCGTCCGCCGCATTGTGCGCGAGACGCCGGCCGAGCGCCAGACGCTGCTGTTCTCGGCGACACTCGACGAGGAGGCCGTGGGCGAGATCACCGACCTGGTGAGCGACCCGGCTCGCGTGGAGATCGCGCCCGCCACGTCGACCGCCGACACCGTCGACCAGTTTGTGTTCCCGGTGTCCATAGAGGCCAAGAACAACCTGCTGCCCGAGTTCCTCAAGAAGGAGGGTCCGGAGCGCACTATCGTCTTTATGCGCACCAAGCACCGCGCCGACAGTTGCTGCCGTCGTCTGGAGCGCAAGGGCATCAAGGCCGCCGCAATCCACGGCAACCGCAGCCAGGCCCAGCGCGAGCGCGCGCTTTCTGCCTTCCGCGATGGCACCGTCGACGTGCTGGTGGCGACCGACGTGCTTGCCCGCGGCATCGACATTAGCGACGTGCGCTACGTCGTGAACTTTGACGTGCCGGCCGAGCCGACCGACTATATCCACCGCATTGGCCGTACAGGCCGCGCCGGCGAGCTGGGCTGGGCCATCACGTTTGTGACCGAGCAGGACGTGGACGAGTTCTACGAGATCGAGAAGCTCATGGACAAGACCGCCGACATCTACGAGGCCGGCGACCTGCACGTGGGTCCCAACCCGCCCGCGGTTGATCCCGAGCGCGACCCTGCGGCCTTTAAGGCGAAGAAGAAGACCAAGCGCGGCAAGTCCAAGAGCAAGAAGAAGCTTGAGCAGGCGCGTCGCGACGGCAAGCGCAACGGCGACGATTACGGCGATGTTGCCGGTCGTTCCAACCGCGGTCGCGACGAGCGCCGCGGCGACGGCGAGCGTCCGAGCCGTCCCAAGCGCGGCGGCAAGACCCGCGTGCGCGAGGGCGTTCAGGCTCGCGTAGACGAGGCTGTTGAGAGCGTGGCCCGCGAGGTAGCTGCCGAGGAGCGCGGCGGTGCCGCTGCCGTCGAGCAGGCCCCGCGCGGTAACCGTGCCGAGCGTCGTGCCAAGCAGTTCCAGGGCGAGGCGCATCGCCGCCGTCGCGAGGATGGGGATCGCGGTGGCCGTCGTCGTGTCGAGCGCGAGGACGAGGGCCGCGGTTCGCGCGGTGGCAAGCGCGGTGGCCGTGACGAGCGCCGCGGCGGCGAGGGCCGTGGTGAGCGTAGCACCCGCGGCGGCGAGTCCCGTGGCGGCAAGCGCTTTGAAGAGCGCGGTAGCCGCGGCGGCGAGCGTCGCGAGGGTGCTCGCGGCAATGGCGGCCGCGGCGGCGCTGGTCGTTCTAACGAGTCGCGCGATCGTCGTGACCCGCGTGCCAGCCGCGATCGTCGCGATGACTGGCGCAACTACGACGATACCCGCGAGGAGCGTCGTGGCGGCTATCGTGGCGGGCGTGGCGGCAACCAGACCGGCTCCCGTGGCGGCCGTGCCGGCGGTCGCGATAACCGTGGCAGCTATGGCAACAGCCGTGGTGGCAAGCGCGGCGGCAGCTCCCGTCGCCCCGGTGACGGCGGCGGCAAGCGCAAGTAACACACGCGTCGCGCGGTAAGGCGAGATGAGTTTGGGCCCCGAGCAGACTGTGCTCGGGGCCCTTTTTGTTTGCCGTATCCGATCGCTAGTTCAAATGTGATTTCCTCGGGAATGCATCTAGAGGATGCCGTGGGCCTGTTTCCTGCCATGCGGCAATGGGTCCCATGGGGTGCGCCGTGCATTTTTTGGAGTATTCTGTAGTTCGAGTTGTCTGCATATGATTCGACGTCGCCAACGGTGGTCTTCGGATATCCCTAGAGAGCGTTTTGAGCCAGATTTCGCCGTTTTCCGGAGCAGGGACGCGTTATTCTCGCCATGTCGGGACTTAAAATGATACGGCGCCCTACAGTTTTGCCCACCCGCGGCGGTGCTGGCGCGGTCACGTTGCAGAATACTCCGTTTTTTGCACGGGCCAGGATGGGGTACCTTGGGAGAACACGGCAGCATCCCGTAAATATATACAATCTGTACCGTAATTTATACAAAACGAAGAGGCAGGCAGCGTAGGGTTGGTGCATTGGGGTGCTTGGTGCGCCAAAATGGGGACCCCACGTGCCGTATACTCTGGCTGGATGTGAAAACGGCTTGACGCGTTGCTGAGCGTAGGGGGAGGGTGTCTAGATGAGCGTATTTGAAATTGTGTTTAGTCCGACGGGTGGAACGGAGAAGGTGTCTTGCCTTGTGGCTGGAGCGCTGGACAAGAATACCGTTACCGTCGATCTGACCGATAGCGGGTTGGATTTCCACGAGGTCTCGATGACGAAGGACGACGTGGCTGTTATCTCCGTGCCAGCGTATGCCGGCAGAGTCCCTGCCGTGGTGGTCGACCGACTGAACATGGTTCACGGCAACGGAGCGCGGGCCGTTCTGGTGTGCGTCTACGGAAACCGCGCGTTTGAGGACACGCTCGTAGAGCTGGAGGACGTTGCGAAGCATGCGGGATTCCGGGTAATCGCGGCAGTTGCAGCCATTGCAGAACATTCCATTGCGCGACAGTTTGCTGCTGGGCGACCGGATGCGCAGGATGCGGCGCAGCTCGCAGAGTTTGCGCAGCAAATTCAGCAAAAGCTGTTGGCTGAGGATACATCCGAGCCCTCTATTCCCGGCAATCGTCCTTACAAACAAGCCAGAGGTCACCGCATGGCACCTGAGGCAACAGAGGATTGCGTCTCCTGCGGTGCATGCGCCGCGGCGTGCCCCGTTTGTGCTATCGACAAGGGTGACCCCAAACGAGCAGCTGGCGAGGCGTGCATCTCCTGCATGCGCTGCATTGCCGTATGCCCGCGAGGCGCTCGTAAGCTTGATCCCAACAAGCTATCCGCTGTTTCCCAGATGCTGAGCAAGGTTTGCGTCGTGCGGAAGGAATGCGAGCTCTTTGTCTAGCGCATACGAAATTGGTGCAATGGGGCCAGGTTAATCTGCACCAACCTGGTGCAAGCAAACCTGTCCCCAATGCACCAGAGTGAGGAGTGTCCCCGAGTGCCGGCAGAAAAGGAACGTCCCCAAGTGCTGCCTAAATACCGTTTATCGAAGAAAAAATACCGCTCACCGGTCATAATGACTATTCTGGCTTTGGGCTTGTCTACAATAACCCCCGTAAAAAGAAATGCGGAAGGTTACCGAGTCCCCTCGGACGTGGGCCTAACCAAAGTCTTTGAACGGGTGTGTCTCTATGGATGCATTCGGTTGATTTTGGTTGGGCTATATTTATGAAGGGACATGCCACCATGGGTTTCTTTTCTCGCCTTATGGGTGGCTCGGACAAGCAGGCGACTGCGACTTCCGAGTTCGAGATTCTCGCCCCTGTTTCCGGCGAGCTTGTTAATCTAGAAAATACCAATGACCCCGCTTTTAGCAGTCGTGCAGTGGGCGATGGCGTTGCCGTGGTTCCCCAAGAGGGAACGGTGTGCGCTCCTGTTTCCGGTACCGTTGCGGCGCTGTTTCCGACTGAGCACGCGCTGGGCATCATGTCCGACGACAGCTCTGCTCAGGTGATGCTGCACATCGGAATCGACACTGTTAAGCTTGAGGGCAAGGGCTTCCATGCGCTTGTTGCCCAGGGTGACCATGTCGACGCGGGCCAGCCCCTCGTCGAGGTCGATTTCGACGCGGTTCGCGCTGCCGGCTTCGATCCCACGGTCTTCGTTATCGTGTGCGAGCGTTCGGAGAACTCGACTCTTCGTGAGCATGCTTCCGGCCCTGTTGCTGTTAAAGAGCCTGTCGTCTGGCTTTCCGAGTAAATTCTTATGGTGGGTACCGTGGTTATCAAGCGAGTTTTTAACAACAACGTCGCAATGGTCACTTCGGACGATGGCTCCGAGCTCATCGTCATCGGTCGAGGCCTCTGCTTTGGCCGTCATGCCGGCGATGCCATCGACGAGGCGTCGATCGAAAAGACCTACGCGTTGCAGGAGGGAACTTCTCAGGATTCGCGTACGATTGACCGCTTGGCACATCTTTTGGAGTCCATCCCCACCGTCAACCTCGTGATTTCCGAGGACATCGTTCAGATGCTTCGTCGAGAGCTCAATGTCGATATCAATGACAAGATCCTCATCGCTCTCGCAGACCATATTAGCCTCGCCCTCGATCGCGAGCGCAAAGGCGTTCCCTGCGAGAACCCGCTGCTGCTCGAGATCCAGCAGTTCTATCGCAAGGAGTACGCGCTTGCGGGCCGTGCCCTTCAGATTATTAAGGACTATCTGGGCATTGAGATGAGCGAGGAGGAGCAGGGTTTCATTACCTTGCATATCGTCAACGCCACCATGCCGCAGCGCTCTGACCGTCTAATCATCTCGGTCCAGCTTGTTCGCGACGTGCTTGCGATTGTTTCCGAGCGCTATGCTACGACCCTCGATGACACCTCGCTGCCTTACGAACGCTTCGTTCGTCACCTGCAGTTTTTCGCACAGCGAGCGCTCGATCCTACGGCCGGGCAAATCAACGGAGACGCGCTGTTCCGAATCGATGAAACGGCGTATCCGTGCGCATTCTCGTGCGCGGACGCCATAGCCGCCCACTTGTCGTCTACCTTTAACGTTGTCGTTACCGATGCCGAGAAGAGTTATCTCGCATATCACATTGTTAACCTGCTTGGAGAACCTGGTCTCTAGGCATAACGTGCCCACACATCGATTGATATAAGGCAGGGCTTACGGTCTTGCCCAGGGCACATCTGTCTTAATTTGCGGAAAAGGAAGGGGAGTACCGCTATGACCGCAAAAAAGAAGTTCAATTTCAAAGCGCCGTTGGAGGTGTTCGCGAAGTCAATCGTCCAGCCGATGATGTATCTCTCGGTTGCCGGCATCCTGCTCATCGTGGGCATCATTCTGACCAACAAGACCATCTGCGCTTTGGTCCCCGTACTGGGCTCCGGTCCGTTCCAGCTTGTGGGCGCCGTTGTCTATCAGTCGCTGATGTTTATCATCAACAACCTCTCGATTCTGTTCTGCGTGGGCATCGCCGGCGCCATGGCAAAGAAGAACAAGGGCCATGCTTCGCTGATCGCCCTGATGTCGTTCTTCCTGTTCCTGCAGGCTAACAACATCGTGCTCAACGCCACCGGCTCTCTTGCCGATGCGAGCGGCATGCTCGGTCTTACCGGAACCGGCCAGGCCACCGTTATGGGCATCCAGGTGCTCGATACCGGCGTGTTTGGCGGCATCATCCTTGGTTGCATCACCGGTGCCGTGTTCAACAAGTACTCGAACAAGCAGTTCCCCATTGCCCTTTCGATGTTCTCGGGCGTTCGCTTCCCGTTCCTGATCATGATCATCATTTCCTGGATCATGGGCGCTGGCTTCTGCATCGTTTGGCCTCCGGTTCAGGGTGCCATCTCCTCCGTTGCCGGCATCATTAAGGAGTCGGGCAACATCGGTCTGTTTATCTACGGCATGCTCAACAAGCTGCTCGTTCCCACCGGTCTGCACCACCTCATCTACACCCCGTTCCAGTTCTCCGATGTGGGCGGCACCCTTACGCTGGGTGATCAGGTTATCGCCGGCGCTTATCCCATCCGTGTTGCCGAGATGGCAATGACGGGCCAGCCCTTCTCCGATAGCACCTACTTCAACAGCTACACCTTCAACAACTTGTGGCCCTACATCGGTATCGGTCTCGCCTTTATCTTCACCGCTTACAAGGGGAATAAGGATAAGACCAAGGCCGTTATCATCCCGCTGATCATCACCGCCGTGCTCTCCTGTGTCACCGAGCCCATGGACTTCCTCTTTGTCTTTGCCGCTCCCGTGCTCTTTGTCGTTCACTCGGTTCTTTCCGGCATCTTCCTGGTCCTGCTCAAGGTCCTCTCCGTGCCCGCTTCGACTGCAGGCGGCATCATCAACATCGTGGTCTCCAACCTGGTCCTGGGTGTCGATAAGACCAACTGGCCGATGATGCTCGTGCTCGGAGTCGTCAACGCCGCGCTGTACTTCTTCCTCTTCACCTTCCTTATCAAGAAGCTCAACCTCCACACGCCTGGTCGCGAGGAGGAGTCCGAGCTCGCCGAGTCCGTTGCCGAGGGCGAGGCCGCCGCGTCTGTTGCGGTGAAGCAGGGCGCTGTTGCCGCGGCTCCCGCAGAGGGCGTCGATGCAGGTATTGCCGACCTGGTCGCAGGTCTTGGCGGCAAGGACAACATCGAGGAGCTCGAGAACTGCTTTACGCGTCTTCGCGTGAACGTTAAGAACCCGGACCTCATCGATGAGAACCTCATCAACCACGTGCCCAACAGCGGCATCAACCGCAACGGCAACAATATCCAGATCATCTTTGGCATGAAGGTCGCCGAGATGCGCGACAAGGTCGAAAACGCAATTGAGAAGGAGCAGTAAACAATGATCATTACTCTGTGTGGTGGCGGATCCACCTTTACCCCCGGCATCGTCAAGTCCATCGCCCTGCGCAAGGACGAGCTCGACGTTGACGAGATTCGTCTGTACGACATCAACGAGGAGCGCCAGCGCAAGATCGGCGTGCTCGTGGACTGGATTTTGCACGAGGACCTCGGCCTGGACATCAAGCTCACGGTGACCACCGACAAAGAGACGGCTTTTACGGATGCCAGCTTCGTGTTTGCCCAGATGCGCGTGGGCGGCTACGCCATGCGCGAGCAGGACGAGAAAATTCCGCTGCGTCACGGCTGCGTGGGTCAGGAGACTTGTGGTTGCGGCGGCCTTGCCTACGGCATGCGCACCATCTTCCCCATGGTCGAGCTGATCGATGACGTTGAGAAGTACGCCAAGAAGGATTACTGGATTCTCAACTACTCCAACCCTGCCGCCATTGTCTCCGAGGGCTGCCGCGTGCTGCGTCCCAATGCTCGCATCATTAACATCTGCGACATGCCGATCGCGATCATCGACGTGGTTTGCGCCGCGCTCGATATCGACAAGAAGGAT
The DNA here is from genome assembly GCA_019424985.1 of Collinsella sp. Classification (GTDB taxonomy): domain Bacteria; phylum Actinomycetota; class Coriobacteriia; order Coriobacteriales; family Coriobacteriaceae; genus Collinsella. The sequence continues at coordinate 7,922 of JAHYYM010000013.1, forward strand.
GTCGAGTACGATTACTTTGGCCTCAACCACTTTGGTTGGTTCACCTCGATCCGCCACAAGGGCGAGGAGGTGCTCCCGCAGCTGCGCGAGTACATTAAGGAGCACGAGATTCTGCTGCCCGATTCCTACCTCAAGGGCATGGGCTCGCTCATGGCGAAGAAGCCCGAGGAGGCCACCGACGAGCACCCCGAGCAGAACCGCCACACCAAGGGCAGCTGGTACTACGTCTGGAAGGGCGAGTACGAGATCATGGAGTGCTTCCCGGAGTACCTGCCCAACACGTATCTGAACTACTACCTGCAGCAGAAGGAGTTCGTCGAGCATTCCAACCCCGAGCGCACCCGTGCTAACGAGGTTGAGGAGACGCGCGAGAAGAACCTCTTCGACGGCATCGACCACTACGAGAAGACCGGCGAGATCGACGAGAGCACGTTCTATGCGGGCAGCCACGGCGACTGGATTGCCGATCTGGCCATCGCTCTGAAGAACGATACCAAGCAGCGTTTCCTGGTCATTTGCGAGAACAAGGGTGCTATCCCCAACATGCCCTACGACGCTATGGTCGAGCTGCCTGCCTACATTGGCAAGAACGGCCCCGAGGTCATCAGCCGCGATAACATTCCTCTGTTCCAGCAGGGCCTCATGATGCAGCAGCTGAACTCGGAGAAGCTCGTGGTCGAGGCTACGATCGAGGGTTCGTACGAGAAGGCGCTCAAGGCCTTTACGCTGAACAAGACCGTGCCGTCGATGAAGGTCGCCAAGGAGGTTCTCGACGACATGATCGAGGCCAACAAGGGTTACTGGCCCGAGCTTAAGTAAAAGCAACAGGGTTGCTGACCGCATACCTGGAGCAATGCCCCGTCCACGTGATTGCGTGGGCGGGGCATTGTCATTTGGTAACGCGTTTTATCAAATATGGCATTTATCTGCGGTAATGTTCTATTTCACCGCTGAGGGTGACATTTCATGCCGCCTGCCGAACTGCGTGGAGACCTAACAACTTTTTAGGTCAGTGTTGTGCGTGTAGCAATTTCGCCCGGCCTCGCCTCCGGGCTGCCATGTGAGAGGGGATCTTATGGCTCGACTGCATGTAATGGAACGCAGCCACGCTCAGGCCGTCATGGACGACCTGCACGATGCGCTCGGACGCCGTTTGGCGGTGAGTTCGCTCGCCCCGTGTCCCGTTGAGTTTACGGCAGCGCTCGTCAACCTGTGCTCCACTCAGAGCTGTGGCAAGTGCACGCCCTGCCGCGTGGGCCTGAGCGCACTGAGTGACCTGCTCGCTGATGTGCTCGAAGGGCGTGCCGATGAGTCTACGCTCAACCTGATTGAGCGCACGGCCCACACCATCTACCTTTCGAGCGACTGCGCCATCGGCTACGAAGCTGGCGCCATGGCGCTCACGGCCATTCGCGGCTTCCGCGACGATTTTGAGCATCACATTCGCGAGCACTCCTGCGGCTTTGACCGCGAGGCCCGCGTCCCGTGCGTCTCGGGCTGCCCGGCGCACGTCGACATTCCCGGGTACATTTCGCTCGTCGAGGCCGGCCGCTATGCCGATGCCGTCAAGGTCATCCGCAAGAATAACCCGCTGCCGCTCGTCTGCGGCCTGGTGTGCGAGCATCCCTGCGAGATGCACTGTCGCCGTGGCATGGTCGACGACCCCATGAATATCCTCGCCCTCAAGCGTTTTGCCGTTGAGCACAGCGACCTCAACGACCACAAACCGCATGTAGTGGACAACACCGGTAAGCGCGTCGCCGTGATCGGCGGCGGCCCGGCCGGCCTTTCCTGCGCTTACTACCTGGCCGTGATGGGTCATAAGGTGACCATCTTTGAGCAGCGTCACCACCTGGGCGGCATGCTGCGCTACGGCATCCCCAGCTATCGTCTGCCGCGCGAGCGTCTGCAGGCCGAGATCGACTGGATCTTGAGCGCCGGCATCGACGTTGAGCTCGACCACTCCGTGAACGGCGAGGAGCTTGCCCGCCTGCGCGACGAGTTCGATGCCGTCTATCTGGCCATTGGTGCCCACAGCGATAAGAAGCTCGGCCTTCCGGGCGAAGAGGCTCCCGGCGTGGAGTCGGCCGTCAAGATGCTGCGTGCCATCGGCGACGACGAGCTGCCCGACCTGAGCGGCCAGCGCGTGTGCGTCATCGGCGGCGGCAACGTGGCCATGGACGTGGCGCGCTCTGCCGTGCGCTGCGGTGCCGAAAAGGTAAGCATCGTCTACCGCCGCCGCATCTGCGATATGACGGCTCAGGACGCCGAGATTGCCGGTGCCCAGGCCGAGGGCTGCGAGGTGCTGGAGCTGACGGCCCCGCTCGCCATCGAGACGGGCGAGGACGGTCGCGTGAGCGGCCTGCGCGTGCAACCGCAGATTATCGGCGAGCCCCGTCGCGGTCGTCCGGCCCCGCGTGCCGCCGCGACGCCCGAGCGCGTCATTCCCTGCGAGCGCGTGTTCGTGGCCATCGGCCAGGACATCGATTCCAAGCCGTTTGAGGAGATGGGCATCGCCTGCAAGTGGGGCTGCGTGGTCACCGATTCGGACGGCGCCGTGCCCAACTTCGATGGCCTCTTTAGCGGCGGCGACTGCCAGACCGGTCCCGCCACCGTCATCCGAGCCATCAATGCCGGCCGCGTAGCTTCGGCAAACATCGACCGCTATCTGGGCTTCGACCACAAGATCAAGCTCGACGTGGAGCTGCCGACCGTCCAGTTTAAGGGCAAGCACGAGTGCGGCCGCTGCGAGCTGGGCGAGCGCGAGGCTGGCGAGCGTATTCACGATTGGAATCTGGTCGAGCAGGGCCTTACCGAGGAGGAGGCGCGCCAGGAGGCAAGCCGCTGCCTGCGTTGCGACCACTTTGGCTTTGGCGCGTTCCGCGGAGGGAGGAACCTGGAATGGTAGAGCTCAACAACCCCACTGTCAGCGACAACACCGAAAGCGGAGCACTCAATATGGTCAAGCTCACTATCGATAATTGCGAGGTCGTGGTACCCGAGCACACCACGATCCTGGACGCGGCCAAGTCCGTCGGTATCCAGATTCCCACCCTGTGCTACCTGCGCGATCTGGACGAGATCGGCGGCTGCCGCGTGTGCGTGGTCGAGGTTGAGGGCTGCGACCAGCTGGTTGCCGCCTGCAACAACTACGTGCTCGATGGCATGGTGGTCCACACCAACAGCCCCAAGGCCCGCGAGGCCCGTCGCACCAACGTGCAGCTGCTGCTGTCCCAGCACGATTCGCAGTGCACGAGCTGCGTGCGCAGCGGCAACTGCAACCTGCAGACCATCGCCAACGACCTGGGCATTTTCTATCTGCCGTATCAAAGGCATTTGGCGGGCGAGGGCTGGGATTTCGATTTTCCCATCATCCGCGAAAACGACAAGTGCATTAAATGCATGCGCTGCATCAAGGTGTGCGAGAGCGTGCAGGGCCTGGGGATTTGGGACCTGACCAACCGCGCCACGCATACCGCCGTGGGTACCCGCGGGCGCGCGCCGATCGGCAAGACCGATTGCGTCGCGTGCGGTCAGTGCATTACGCATTGTCCGACGGGCGCACTGCGCGAGCGCGACGATACCGAGACCGTGTTTGACGCGCTCGCTAATCCCGACAAGATCGTGCTGGTGCAGATCGCGCCTGCCGTACGCAGCGCCTGGGGCGAGGAGCTCGGCATTCCGCGCGAGGAGGCTACCGTCGAGCGCCTGGCTTGTGCGCTGCGCCGCGTGGGCTTTGAGTACGTGTTCGATACCGATTTTTCGGCTGACCTCACCATTATGGAGGAGGGCTCCGAGCTGCTCGAGCGCCTGGGTGCCGCCGCTAAGGGTGAGGATGATGGCCGCGGCTGGCCCATGTTTACGAGCTGCTGCCCGGGTTGGGTGCGCTTTGTGAAGGCCCGCTATCCGGAGTTTGTCGACAGCCTGTCTACGTCCAAGTCGCCGCAGCAGATGTTCGGCGCCATCGCCAAGACATACTACGCCAAGGTGCTGGGCGTGGAGCCCGAGCGCTTGTTCGTGGTGTCCGTGATGCCGTGCACGGCCAAGAAGGCTGAGTGCGCGCTGCCGAGCATGGTGGGCGAGGGCGGCGCACCCGATGTGGACGTTGCGCTGACGGTGCGCGAGATGGTGCGCATGATCCGCGCGAGCCACGTGAGCGTGGACACGCTGGTTGAGGAGCCGCTCGATACGCCGCTGGGCTTTGGCACAGGCGCGGGTGTGATCTTTGGCGCCACGGGCGGCGTGATGGAGGCCGCCGTGCGCTCGGCCTATTACCTGGTGACGGGCAAGAACCCCGACGCCGATTTCTTTACCGACGTGCGCGGCCTGGACGGCTGGAAGGAAGCCGTGGCCGATATCGATGGCACCAAGGTGCGCGTCGCCGTGGCACACGGGCTGGGCAATGCCGCCCGCCTGCTCGACGCAATTCGCGACGGTCGTGTGAGCTATGACTTTGTCGAGGTCATGGCGTGCCCCGGCGGCTGCGTCGGTGGTGGCGGTCAGCCCATCCACGACGGTTGCGAGCTGGCTGCCGAGCGTGGCCAGGTGCTCTGGGGCCTCGATGCGAACGCCGAGATTCGCTTCTCGCACGAGAATCCCGATGTCCAGGCGTGCTATCGCGAGTTCTTGGGCGAGCCGCTCTCGCCGCTGGCCGAGGACCTGCTGCATACCGACCATCACGCCTGGTCGATGCCCAATGAGGGGGCGTGCTAGCGATGCACGCTTTTGATGTTGAGATGTCGCGCCGGGGGTTTGCCTCGGTGCTCGCCGCGGGCGCGTTGTCGCTCGCGCTGGCTGGTTGTGGTGGCGGGTCTGCCGGGACCGGGTCTGCTGCGGGCTCGGCTGCCGGGTCTGCCGCTGACGGTGTCGCTGCCGAGCCGGTTGAGGTGCACGTCGCCTCGCTCAAGGGGCCGACGTCGATTGGCCTGGTGCAGTTTATGGACCAGGCGGACGAGGGTGCCACGGACAACGAGTTCGACTTTGCGATCAACACTGCCGCCGACGAGATCGTGCCCAAGGTGATTCAGGGCGATGTCGACATTGCCCTGGTGCCCGCCAACGTGGCGAGCATGCTCTACAACAAGACCGAGGGTGCGGTGCAGGTCATCGACATCAACACGCTGGGCGTGCTGAACGTGGTGACGGGTAACGTGGACGTTACCTCGTTTGGCGATTTGGCGGGCCATACCGTCTACATGACGGGCAAGGGCACCACGCCGGAGTACGTCATGAACTACCTGCTGGAGCGCGCGGGCCTGACCGGTCAGGTGACGCTCGAGTTTAAGAGCGAGCCCACCGAGGTGCTGTCGGCCCTGCTTGCCGACCCGTCCGCCGTGGGCGTGCTGCCGGAGCCGTTCAAGACCGCTGCCATCGCCAAGAGCGAAGGCAAGCTGTCGGCGCCGGTGAGCCTGACCGGTGTGTGGGATGAGCTGGCGGGCGACACGGGTTCGCGCCTGCTGACGGGTGTGACCGTGGTGCGCCGCGCGTTTGCCGAGGAGCATCCCGAGGCCGTGGCGGAGTTCTTGAGCTGCCATGCGGCGAGCGTTGAGGCCGTGAACGCGGTGCCGGCGGACTGGGCTCAGGCCGTGGTCGATGCGGGTATCGTGGATAACGCCAAGATCGCCGAAAAGGCGATTCCCGGGTGCATGCTCGTGTGCCAGACGGGGAAGGATATGAAGGCGGCGCTCGGTGGGTACCTGCAGGTGCTGGCCGATGCGGACCCGAGCGCCGTGGGCGGCAAGCTCCCGGCCGATGATTTCTACTACATGGAGTAGCCCGTGTGTGCGTTTGCTCGACACATGACAAAGCGTATGAAGGCGGTGGCGGCAGCAGGTGCCGTTGCCGCCTTTTGGCTTGCCGTGTGGGTCTTCGCGGCGGCGCTGGTGGCACAGCCGCTGATTTTGCCGGGGCCGGGTGCTGTTGTGGTGGCGTTGCTGCGGCTGGTATGCGATGCCGGCACGTGGGCGATTCTGGCAGGCTCGGGCTTGCGAATTTTGGGCGGGCTGGCACTTGCCACGGTGTGCGGCGGCGTGCTGGCGGGAGTCTCGGTACGGTCGCGGACGTTTGCCCGCCTGGTGGCGCCGGCGCTTTCGTTTGTTAAGGCGACACCGGTTGCCTGCGTGGTGGTCCTGCTGCTCATTTGGTTGGGGTCGGCGCGCGTGAGCATTGCAGCGGTCTTTTTGATGGCGCTGCCAGGCGTGTATTTTTCGCTGGCCGAGGGCTTGTCGCAGGCGAATAAACCGCTGGAGCAGATGTTTCGCCTGCATGGCGTGCGGGGCTGGCGACTGTTCTTCGCCCATACCTGGCGCGAAGTCCTGCCATTTGTGCTTTCGTGCGCCCGTGCTGTGATTGGCATGAGCTGGAAGGCCGGCGTGGCGGCGGAGCTGATCGGCATGGCGGCGGGCACCGTGGGTGAGCGCATCTATCAGGCAAAGCTGTTGATCGAGACGGCTGATCTGCTGGCGTGGACCGTGCTGGTCGTTGCCGCCTCGTGGGCGTGTGAGCGCGTGCTGGTGTGGTCGCTGCGGGTTTCGGGACCCGTGGCATGGCGTGTTGCCGTGCGGGCGCATGGACATGGACTGCGCGGGCGTGCGGGGGCCGCGAGCGATGGCGCTTCGGCGGAGCTTGCGCTTGCCGTGGGCGATCGCGCGCCCTGGGCGCCGGCGCTGGGCGGTCTGGTGCTTCGTGTGCCCACCGGCGGGCGTACCTGCGTGATGGGCGCCTCGGGGGTGGGCAAGTCGACGTTGCTCGCGCTAGCGGCGGGGGAGTGCGCACCGTGCTCGATGGTGTTTCAGGATGCACACTTGGTCGAGTCCGCCTCGGCGCTGGATAACGTGCTGGTGTGCGCCGATGCGCGTGTGGATGCTTCGAGCGCCGCGGCATTGCTGCGCCTGCTGGTGCCGGGAATCGATGTGCATGCTCGCGTGGCCGAGCTTTCGGGCGGGCAGCGCCGTCGCGTCGAGATCGCTCGAGCCCTGCTGTGCCCGGGCGGCGCCGTCATTCTGGATGAGCCCTTTACCGGTTTAGATACCGCTGCGCGCGACGCATGCGCCGAAGCTGTGCTCGACCTGCTCGACGGCCGCATGCTCCTGCTTGCCACGCACGATGTCGCCGACGCTCAGGCCCTCGATATCTCGGACATCATCACGCTCTAAATACTTACTCAGCAACAAAATGATTCGTTTTCCTCCGTCCTAATGGGGTCGGGTGTGGTATTCTATCTGCGGGGTAATACTTAGGATTACCAAGTAATACCAACGCCGCAGAAACAAACTCCGGATGCGGGCCAATCGGGTTGCCTTCACAGCCCGTCGCCCAGCCGCGTGGCCCGCATCTATCCGCACTACCGTCGTTTCAAAAAGGAAGCGCCATGGCAGAACACATGACCCCCGTAGTCGCGAAGGTCTTGCCTGAGGAGAAGGCAGCCTTCGCGGCGGCAACCCAGCTCGTGGGCACCACGCCGTCCAACGCCATTCGCATGTTCATCGCCGCGTTCAATCGCTGCGGCACCTTCCCGTTCGACATCTCGCCCAACGGGGCCTTTGGCAAAGACTGTCCCCAACAACTAGTCGTTGAAGAACGTCCCCAATGACTAGTCGTTGGGGACGTTCTTAAATGACTAGCTGTCGGGAGGAGGTTGGCATGCTCAATGCGATGATTTGGGCGCTTGCCTGTTTTGGCGTCGTCGCTGCCGATATCGCCCTGAGTGTGGTTTTGTTCTCCGCTCTGGGCGTCGCATCGGTGTTCATGGGCTTTTCGATTGACGACCTCGATATTCAATTGCTTCAGGCTGCCGCGCAGATGGCATCGTTTTTAATGGCGCTGCTGTGGTGGCGTTATCTGTGGCCGCGTTCGTTTATGGCACGCCGGCAAAGCGCGCATCCGCTCGGCGGGGGAGCGCGTGGGGCGTGGAAGCGCATCGTCTGCGTTATCGTGATTGGCCTTGCCCTGCAGGTGGTCGTTGGCTACGTGACCGACGCCGTGCTGTCGCTGTTGCCCGAGGCCGCGGCCGACTACAGCGAACTTGTCGAGGAGACGGGCATGGGTGACACGAGCTATCTGGCCGTCCTGACCACGGTGCTCGGCGCTCCGTTTTGCGAGGAGCTGCTGGTGCGCGGTATCATTTTTGAGTTTTCGCTCCGAGCGTTTAATCCGCAGTGCCGCCCACTTTGGAAGCGCCGGCGTCGTGCGGGTGCGCAGGACGGCGCCATGGTGCCCTGGGCGGCCCCGAGCACGTGGGGTATCGCCGCGGCGGTCGTGCTGCAGGCGGCGATCTTCGGTTTTATGCACATGAACTGGGTGCAGGGCTGCTATGCGGGCGCTGCCGGCCTCGTTTTTGGCTGGGTGCTCGTGACGACCGGGAAGCTCCGCTACACGATCCTGCTGCACTTTGCCTTTAATGCCGGGTCGTATCTCATGACGTTGCTCTGGTTTGTGAACACGCCGTTCGACGTGGTAATCACGGTCACCATCGCCGGCATCATCCTCGTGGAGGCGATGCGCTCACTGCGCCACGCATGCGAGATGGGCATAGTGACAGCACCGCTGCCCTAGTTGCGACGCCCGCCTCCGTTGGCACCCTGACGCCCCTGAGCTGCACGGTTGCGCCCGGCAGTGTTTTGCGCGCGCGACATGCCGCTGTGCCCCTTGCTGCCTTTAGGCCCCTTGCCGGCGGCGCCACCATGTGGCTTGCCGCCCTTCTTGCCGGTGCCATGCCCACCGCCAGCAGATGTCTCGCCCGGGCGTGGCGGCACGGGGCGAATCAGGCAATGCTTGGTGTAGCCGATCAGGTCGCGACGGCCAGCCTTTTCCAGCGCCTCGCGTACCAGCTTGTAGTTCTCGGGCTTGCGATACTGGATGAGCGCGCGTTGCATGGCCTTCTCGTGCGGGTCGCGCGCCACATAGATCGGTTTCATGGTGCGCGGGTCCACGCCGGTGTAGTACATGCACGTCGACATGGTGGACGGGGTGGGGTAGAAGTCCTGCACCTGTTCGGGCATGTAGCCCATGTCGCGCACGGCTTCGGCAAGGTCCACGGCTTCCTTCATGGTCGAGCCGGGGTGGCTCGAGATTAGATACGGCACCACGTACTGCTTGAGTCCGTATTCGCGGTTCAAGCGTTCAAATTTGCGGCAGAACGCGTCGTAGACGGCTCGGCTCGGCTTGCCCATCACTGACAGCACCGCATCGCTCACGTGCTCGGGCGCTACGCGCAGCTGGCCTGAGACATGATGCTCCAGCAGCTCGCGCAAAAACTCGTCCGAGGCATCGGCCATGGTGTAGTCAAAACGGATGCCGCTGCGCACGAAGACCTTTTTGACGCCCGGCAGCTGGCGCAGGTCGCGCAGCAGCTGCGTGTAGCCGCTCTCGTCGACCACCATGTTCTTGCATACGCTCGGCCACAGGCAGCGCTTGTTCTTGCACACGCCGTGCTTGAGCTGCTTGTCGCAGGCAGGACGGCTAAAGTTGGCCGTCGGTCCTCCCACGTCGTTGATGTAGCCCTTAAACTCGGGATCGCGCGTGAGCAGCTCGGCCTCGCGCATAATCGAGTCGTGGCTGCGCATCTGCAGCACGCGGCCCTGGTGGAAGGTGAGCGCGCAAAACGAGCACTCGCCAAAACAGCCGCGGTTGGAGCTAATGGAAAACTTGATCTCGGCAAAGGCCGGCACGCCGCCCGCTGCGTCGTAGTCGGGATGCCAATCGCGTGCGTAGGGGAGTTCGGCCACCTCGTCCATCTCGTCGGTGGTGAGTGTTGCCGACGGCGGGTTCTGCACCACATAGACGCTGTTGGGGTAGGGCTCTACCAGACGATGTCCGGTGATGGGGTCCATGTTCTGCTGCTGCACGTTAAAGCTGCGCGCGTAGTTGAGCTTGTCGGCGGCAAGGTCGTCCCAGCTGGGCAGCAGGTCGTAGTCGTAGACCTCGTCGAGCGAACTCGTGCGGTAAACGGTGCCGTTGATATAGGTGATCTGATCGACGGGCAGCCCCGCGTCGAGCGCGTCGGCGATCTCGACAATCGCGTGCTCGCCCATGCCGTAGATGAGGATGTCGGCGCCCGAGTCGAGCAGCACCGAGCGCTTGAGCTTATCCTGCCAGTAGTCGTAGTGGGCCAGGCGGCGCAGGCTTGCCTCGATGCCGCCGATGATGATGGGGGCGTCCTTGAACGTCTGGCGGATGAGATTGCCGTAGACCGTGACGGCACGGTTGGGGCGGTGACCTTCCTCGCCGCCGGGGGTATAGGCGTCGGTGTGGCGGCGGTGCTTGGTCACCGAATAGTGGTTGACCATGGAGTCCATGTTGCCGGCACTGACGAGAAACCCCAGGCGCGGCTCGCCGAGCACGGTGATGCTGGCGGGGTCGGTCCAGTTGGGTTGGCAGATGATGCCCACCTTGTAGCCGTGCGCGTCGAGTACGCGGCTGATGATGGCCATGCCAAAGCTGGGATGGTCCACATAGGCGTCGCCGCAGATGTAGACAAAGTCGCACTGGTCCCAGCCGCGTGCATCCATGTCGGCTCGACTGACGGGGAGGAACTTATCGCGGCCCGGGCGCCAGGGGCGGGCGGGCATCGCTTGGGAATGCTTGGCGCGGGCGACCGTGGCCTGCGCCTTGCCGCCGCGCTTTTGCTGCTGGCCCTGTTTGCCCTGCTGACTGCGCTGGTTGTTCTGAGCGTGCTGAGGCTTTTTTGCCACGATCCCTCCCGGTGTCTGTATGCTGCACGTAATTGTAACCAGTCTTTTTGGGACGGAGCTAAAAAGACTGGGGGAGTACATGAGCTGGGGATCGGCGCGTCGATGCGGGGATCGTTTGTTTCCAGACTGTGTATCTGCGCGTTGGAGAACCCGTCTCGCGCGCACGCCATGTTGTCAATGGGTTACAGTATGAACGGCGGCTATGTTTCCGCCAACGCACGAGAGAGTCGTCAACAAGGAGGATGCACGACGATGCAGCGTGCCAAACAGATATCGGAGTCTATTGAGCTGGGCATCATCTTGGCGCTCGCCGGTGGCTTTATGGACGTCTATTCGTACATTGGGCGCGATCATGTTTTCGCCAACGCGCAGACAGGCAACATCCTGCTCGTGGGCGTGAGCATCTCGGAGGGCAACTGGGCACTTGCGGGACGCTACTTCTTCCCCGTGGTGTCGTTTGCCGTGGGCATTATGCTTGCCGACCTGGTGCATGAGCGGTTTGGCAGCGTGATTCACTGGCGCCAGGTAACGGTGTTCTTTGAAGCCGTCATCTTGCTGGGCGTGAGCTTTATCCCGGGCGGCAATTTCAACCTGCTCGCCAACTGCCTCACCTCGTTTGCCTGCGGCATGCAGGTCGAGAGCTTCCGCAAGATCCACGGTCACGGCATCGCTACGACCATGTGCATCGGCAACTTGCGCAACGCGCTGCAAAACGTGGACGATTACATCATCACCCACAGGCGCGGCTTTTTGGAAAACGGCCTGCTGTACTTTGGCGTGATCTTTACCTTTGTGTTTGGCGCCGTGTTGGGCAACTGGTGTATTGAGCGCATGGGCCTGCACGCCATCGTCGTGGCGAGCTTGCTGCTGTTTGTCGCGTTTGCCATCATGTTCATCGACCGCGAGCGCGACTTGCGCTTACGCTGGAAGGTTGCGGCCGAGGCTTGGAAAGAGGGCTGCCGAAAGTAACCGAATGCGGCAAAGGGGCTGTCCCTTTGCCGCAATATTTTTCATCATCTGTTGAAACGCTTTAACAATTTTGACGTTCTCACGCGTTTTTTTGTTTCAAAAGCGTTAGGATGGGACTCATAGCGTGGGGCGTAATGGGTGCCCCGCACACGATGGGAGGCTATCAATGGCTAATCGTTTCGTTCTCAATACCATCTCTTATCATGGTTCCGGCGCCATCAAGGAGATCCCCGGCGAGCTCCAGCGTCGCGGCTACAAGAAGATCTTCGTCTGCTCCGACCCCGATCTGGTCAAGTTTGGCGTTACCGCTAAGGTGACCGACGAGCTCGACGCTGCCGGCATCGCTTGGAGCCTCTACTCCGAGATCAAGCCCAACCCCACTATCCAGAACGTCAAGGACGGCGTCGAGGCCTTCAAGGCCGCCGAGGCTGACGCTATCGTGACCATCGGTGGTGGCTCCTCCATGGACACTGCTAAGGCCATCGGCATCATCATCAACAACCCCGAGTTCGCCGATGTCCGCAGCCTCGAGGGCGTTGCTCCCACTAAGAACCACGCCGTGTTCACCATCGCTGTGCCGACGACCGCCGGTACCGCCGCCGAGGTGACCATCAACTACGTCATCACCGACCCCGAGAAGGTCCGCAAGTTCGTGTGCGTCGACACCAACGACGCCCCCGAGGTCGCCGTCGTCGATCCCGACATGATGGCCTCCATGCCCGCCGGCCTGACCGCTTCCACTGGCATGGACGCTCTGACCCACGCCATCGAGGGCTACACCACCAAGGGCGCTTGGGAGCTCTCCGACATGTTCCACTTTGAGGCTATTAAGCTGATCAGCGAGAACCTGCGTGACTCCGTCGCCGAGGCCAAGTCCGGTCAGCCCGGCTCCGGTCGCGAGGGCATGGCCCTTGGTCAGTATGTCGCCGGCATGGGCTTCTCCAACGTTGGCCTGGGCATCGACCACGCCATGGCTCACACCCTGTCAGCTCACTACGACACCCCGCACGGCGTCGCTTGCGCCATGCTGCTGCCGATCGCCATGGAGTTCAACAAGCCGGTTTGCGCTGAGCGCCTGGCCAAGGTTGCCGTTGCCATGGGTGTTGACACCACGGGCATGAGCACCGACGAGGCTGCCGACGCCGCTATCGCCGCCGTCAAGCAGCTTTCCGCCGACGTGAATATCCCGCACGTCTGCGAGGCCATGAAGGCTGACGAGATCGAGGTCCTGGCCAAGGACGCCATGGCCGACGCTTGCTTCCCGGGTAACCCGCGCGAGGCAACGCTCGACGACGTCATCGAGCTCTTCAAGAAGATCTGCCCGGCTGCCTAGCCCAGTTTTGTGGTCCTTCGCCCGTAGGCGTATGGTCTTTTGACTTGCTGCTGGCCCCGCCGTGCTACGCGCGGCGGGGCTTTTTGTGCCGCGCCGATGCCCCAAGATGGGCAAAACCAAGGCATGCTGCCCGCTGCGGATAGGTGGTGCACTTCTCAGCGTGCATTTTTGGGAGTATTCAGCAAGCTCTGAAAAATGCATAACGTTGTGAATGGGCCGCAGTGGCCCGCAGACGCCCATCGACAGCCCTTGTGGGCGGGCTATCGATGAGCGGAGGGGGCTGCCACCGCGTTTTTGGTTTGCGACGACCTGCAACACTGCTGTAACCGCGTCGCTTTGCCGTTTGCGATGGGGCTGACGGGGTCCACGGTGCTGAATACTCCGTATTTTGCACGGTCCAAGGTGGGGTACCCTGAGACGAAGCAAATAGATGCCTCATATTTATGCAGATACCGATAGGATTTATGCAAGATTGGGACTGTAAACCGAGCGCGTGCACAAAACCGGTGCGGGGACGTCTGGAGTCGGCTCGGTTTCTAGAGTATTGCACGTGCAGAAAGGTTAAAATCGGGGCTCGGTCTTAGTTTTACTTGGAAGGATGCATATGGCTTCTAATGTTGATGCTTCTCTAGAGGAGACGCTCTCCTATATTACTGACCAGTTGAAGACGCTGACTTCTATTGCTTCACCTACGGGCTATACCCGTGCGGCTACTGACTATCTAATGGAAACGTTGCGCGATATGGGCTTTGGCCCCGAGCGCTCCAATAAGGGCAACGTGTTGGTTGAGCTTGGCGGCGAGGGCGAGCCGCTCGTATTGGCGAGCCATGTCGATACCCTGGGCGCCATGGTGCGCTCCATCAAGGACAATGGTCGCCTGCGTCCCACGACGCTTGGCGGGCATCAGTGGTCTACGGCCGATGGCGAGAACTGCACCGTTTACACGCGCGATGGCAATGTCTACACGGGTGTGGTTCTCAATACCGAGCCTTCGGCGCATGTGGCCGATGAGCCGGTCAAGACCATCGAGAAGAACATGGAAATCCTGCTCGACGAGAACGTCGACAGCAAGGACGACGTGCTCGAGCTGGGCATTCAGGCTGGAGACATCATCGCTATGGATCCGCGCACCACGGTGACGGAGAGCGGCTACATCAAGAGCCGCTTCCTTGACGACAAGCTGTCCGCGTCGATTCTGCTGGGTCTGGCTCGCGCCGTTGCTGACGGCGAGGTGACGCTCTCGCGCAAGGTGTCACTGCTCTTTACCGTGTACGAGGAGGTCGGTCACGGCGGCGCCTTTGTGCCGGCCGACACGCGCGAGATGATCAGCGTGGACATGGGCTGCGTGGGCGACGATCTGGGCTGCACCGAGCGCATGGTTTCGATCTGCGCCAAGGATTCGGGCGGTCCGTACAACTACGACCTGGTGACGACGCTGTCCAACATCGCGCGCGAGCTTGAGCTCGACTACGCGATCGATGTGTATCCGCACTACGGCTCCGACGTCGAGGCTACGCTTTCGGCTGGTTACGACATTCGCCACGGCCTGATCGGTCCCGGCGTGTACGCGAGCCACAACTACGAGCGCAGCCACATCGACGGCGCGCGCAATACCTACGAGCTCGTTCGCGCCTACGTTCAGCGCTAGGGGAAGCGGTTCATAGCTTGGCTGACCAATTGCTCTAAGGCCCGATTGCTCGGGCCTTTTTTCAATTCAGTCCGTTTAGTATTATCCTGTATAAGATAAGTTATTTTAACGCGTGAAATACTTAACGAGGTGATGCGGTGTATGGATACGTCTGAGTACTTATCTATGGGTGATGCCGCCCGCCTGTTGGGCGTTACGAAAGCCCGCATATCGCAACTTGCCGCATCGGGGACGCTTGTGTGCGATATTGTGGGCGGCCGGAAGATGGTCGAGTACAATTCTGCGACCGCCTACCAAAAGGTCCGCAAGCGAGGACGCCGTCCTGCGGCCGATGTGGGACGCAAGTTTACGCTGATGTCGGCCGACCATGAGGTCGCGCATGTCTCATTTGATCCGACGCGCGAGTTTCCCTTCGAAATCGCCGAGGTCCTCGATGCGCAACGAATGCCGTTTGGCACATGCTCGAGCTCTTCTCCTACGGTGAATAAACGGGAGCTCAACGTGTGGTGGAGCCATCGGTCGGTGCCTGACGTCCGCCCTGGACTCGTCTCGCGCTATCGTGAACTGGGAATTGCCAGTGGCATCGAGGTTCCGGTTCGGTGCCTGGGCTTATCGCTTTCGGATTGTTATTGGCTGCGGCCGGCAGAATGCGACGGGCTCGAATGGCGAAACCTCAATTACTTCGAGAATGATTTTGAGCGATCGGCGCCCGAGGGGCGTTCGGGTTGGCTGGAGGGCATCGGTCTTAAAAATCCCGACAACACATCCGAGGGCGAGCTTCCTAAATCGTGGATGATTCGCAACGGTGTTCGCGTTCTGGTCAAGGGGTGCGGCATGGACGACCAACGGCCCTTTAACGAGGCGGTTGCAACGGCTCTGCATCGTCGCTTGCTTTCCAAGGGGGAGTTTGTTCCTTACACGGTTGAGCGCATGTTCGATGGCCCTGCGTGTCTGTGCGACGACTTTCTTGACGGCCGCGAGGAATATGTTCCGGCTGTTTACGTTAAGAACGCCCTTGGTGGCCAGCGAGGAAGCTCGACGTATGACCGGTACTGCCGCTTTCTTGGTAAGCATGGAGCAGACGAGGCTGCCGTGAGAAGGTCTATGTCGCAGATGATTGTTTGCGATGCCCTTTTGGCCAACAGCGACCGCCATTGGCGAAACTTCGGCATCATCCGCAATGTCGATACCCTGGAGATAAAACCTGCTCCGCTGTTCGATAGCGGTAACTGTCTGTGGTATAACGTGCCAACTGTCTTGCTCGCGGCTGGCGAGTTTGGGTTTGCTGCTAAGCCGTTTGGGCCCGACCCTTCCGTCCAGCTGGCGCTTGCGGACTCGCTCGATTGGTTCGATTCATCGCGGCTCAACGGATTTGTTGATGAGGCGATCGAGATTCTTTCGCAGAGCGAATGGGCCACGGCGGAGGGTCGACTCGAGGCCATCCGCCGCGGCCTCGAGCGTCGCGTAATCGAGGTTGGTGCCGCTGTTGAGGCACTTCGACACGTGCAGCGATAAACCCGCGGCTACTTAAGCGCGCCGGTCACGGTGCCGCCGCCGAGCACGACGTCGCCGCGGTAGATGACGACTGCCTGGCCGGGGGCGATGGCTCGTTGCGGCTCGTCAAAAGTTAGCAGCATTTGCCCGTCTTCGTCACGCGTAAGGGTCGCTGCCTGGTCTTTCTGACGGTAGCGGTACTTGGCGCCTACGCGAATGCCGCCGGCGTCGAGCTCCGCCTCCATGCGTGCGTCCGGCGCACTCCAGATCCAGTCGTTGGCCGTGAGGGCAGCGGCGGTCAGGTCCTCGGCCTCGCCCAGATGCACGGTGTTGTTGGCGGCGTCGACACCAGTCACATACACGGGATGCGCCATCGCGACGCCCAGGCCCTTGCGCTGACCGATGGTGTAGCGCAGCGCGCCGTTGTGGCGCCCGACCACGCTGCCGTCGCGCCACACGATATCGCCCGGTTCGGCGGCATGTCCGCAGCGGCGCTCGATATAGCCCGCGTAGTCGTCGTCCGTGATAAAGCAGATGTCCTCGCTTTCGGCCTTCTTGGCGTTGGCAAAGCCCTGCTCGGCGGCAATGCGGCGCACGTCGTGCTCCTTGTCCAGGCCTGCCAGCGGAAAGATCGTGTGCGCCAGGCGCTCCTGCGTAAGCGAATATAAAAAGTAGCTTTGGTCCTTTTTAGGGTCCTCGCCGCGATGCAGCTGCCAGGTGCCGTCGGACGCCTGGCTCGTTTTGGCGTAGTGACCTGTGGCGATGTAATCGCAGCCCATATTGAGTGCCGCATCGAGCAGCGCGCCAAACTTAATATGGCGGTTGCAGATGATGCACGGGTTGGGCGTCAGCCCCTCCTGGTAGGCGTTCACAAAGCGTTCGATCACGTTGCGGTCGAAGGTTTGCTGCAAGTCGAGCACGTGATGGGGTATCCCCAGGCGCTCGGCGACGGCCTTTGCATCGGCGATGTCGCGGTCGACCTTACTCATGCCCGTGGTGGGGTCGGGTGCGGGGCAGGTGAGGCGCATGGTAGCGCCGACACATTCGTAGCCCTGACTTTTTAGCAGATACGCGGTCACGCTGGAATCGACGCCGCCGCTCATGGCGACGAGCACGCGCTTGTTGTGCATGGGGAGGTTCTCCTTGGTGGCATATGGCCAAAAAAGAAAAGCGGCGCGGGAGGCTGGTTCCGCGCCGCAGACATTGTAGCAAGTTCGGACGTCTCGTGGGACATCCGAACGAGATGGGCTCAGGCTGCCAGAAGAGAGGGGAGACCGGCGTGCCTTGGACTCGTTCTAAGAACGAGAAGCTCTAGTCCTGGAAGAGCGCCGTAGACAGGTAGCGCTCGCCGGTGTCGGCGAGCAGCGCCACGATGGTCTTGCCCTCGTTCTCGGGGCGCTTGGCCAGCTGCAGTGCGGCCCACACGGCGGCGCCGGACGAAATGCCCACGAGCACGCCCTCCTTGTGGCCCACGGCGCGGCCGGTGGCAAAGGCGTCGTCGTTCTCGACGGGGATGATCTCGTCATAGACCTGGGTATCGAGGACGTCGGGCACAAAGCCGGCGCCGATGCCCTGGATCTTGTGCGGGCCGGCCTGGCCCTTAGAGAGCACCGGGGAGGTGGCGGGCTCGACGGCGACGACCTGAATCTCGGGGTTCTGCTCCTTGAGGAACTCGCCCACGCCGGTCACGGTGCCGCCGGTGCCAACGCCGGCGACGAAGATGTCGACCTTGCCGTCGGTGTCGTCCCAGATCTCGGGGCCGGTCGTGGCCTTGTGGATGGCGGGGTTGGCGGGGTTCACAAACTGGCCGGCGATGATGCTGTTGGGGGTCTCCTTCTGCAGCTCCTCGGCCTTGGCGATGGCGCCCTTCATGCCTTTGGAGCCGTCGGTGAGCACGAGCTGTGCGCCGTATGCCTGCATGAGCTTGCGGCGCTCGACGGACATGGTCTCGGGCATAGTGATGATCACCTTGTAGCCGCGGGCCGCCGCCACCGAGGCGATGCCGACGCCGGTGTTGCCACTCGTGGGCTCGCCACCGCGCACGAGCTTGCCGGCCTTCTCGGCCTCGTCAATCATGTTCTTGGCGACGCGGTCTTTGACGGACCCGGCGGGGTTGAAGTATTCCAATTTGACGAGCACACGGGCCTTGAGGTCCTCGTCGGCCTCGAAGTGGGTGAGCTCCAGAAGCGGGGTGTGGCCGATAAGCTGATCGATGGACGTGTAAACATTGCTCATGGTGAACCTCCAAAGTGTTCAAATGACTGGATACCGTGTGGTTTTACGGTGTGTGTGGCAGCGAAACCCACAAACCTTATAGGTTGTTCGTTTTGCTGTTGGCAAGCATAGTAGACACCAAAGCCTAGTAACGCAATAGGAAATAGAAGATTATTACGAGTCGATTAACCATCTTGACGGGAATAGGTATTTTCAAAACCAATTTTTCGGCTAGAATTTCTACGAATTAAAAGACCGAAAGGCAGCTATATATATGTTGGTTTCCACAAAGGGCAGATATGCCCTGCGCGTTATGGTCGACCTGGCCGAGCACCAGGCGACAGGCCGTATCCCGCTTAAAGAGATTGCGGCGCGTCAGGGTATTTCGGAGAAGTACCTCGAGAATATTCTGGCTACGCTCGTGCGCGCCAACATGCTCTCGGGCATGCGCGGCAAGGGCGGCGGCTATGTGCTCACGCGCCCGCCCGAGCAGTACACGGTGGGCGAGATCTTGCGCCTGACCGAGGGCAGCCTGGCGCCGGTCGCCTGCCTGGATGGCGACTGCAAGGGTTGTTCGCGCTCTGACGAGTGCCCCACGCTCGACGTGTGGAAGAACCTGGACAAGCTTATCAACGACTACCTCGACGGTGTGACGCTCGATCAACTTGTCGCTCCCAACGAAGGCTACGACTACGTGATCTAGCCCACCTGCCATTTGGGGACGGGGTGGAAATGGCAGATTCTCTCGCCCTTTGAGACTTGGCAAATAAGAAGGCCGCCCATTTTTGTGATGGGCGGCCTTCGTTTTGGGCTGTTGAGACGGGCGCGGCCGGAATGGCCGTTTTAGCCCTCGGCGATGCTGTCGAGGATGCTGCGCATGATGGACACCAGGATGCTGCCCATAAAGGCCGATCCAAAGCTGGCGATGGAGATGCCCGCGCCCAGCAGATTGACCGACAGATAGCTGGCCAGCTCGAGCATAAAGCTGTTGACTACGAGCTGAAAAATACCCAGCGTAATGATCGTGAGCGGCAGCGAGATAACCGTCAGGAACGGCTTGACGAGCGAATCGACGATGTTCAGGAACAGTCCCACGAAGGCGAAACAGACCCAGGCCTCGGCAAAACCGAAGGGCTGGATGCCGGGGACGAGGAACGTGGCAATCGCGATGGCGATCGAGGTAAAGAGCCAGTTAAGCATAAAGCGCATGGTGTGAATCCTTTCTTGCGCAGGGTGCGTCGGTGTCGCGTGAAGCGGTTTGCTGCGGCAGCTTGGACGGCCGCTCGGGTGTGCCGCCTTGTTCGGCCGCCCATTGTCTCAGATATTCGTGGAGCTTACGTGCGCATTCGGTTTCAAAACGGCGTTCGTCCTAGAAAACGCGCCGCTGGCAGAGAGTTTTGTCGCTTTAGTTTGGTGGTGTGCTAAACTGCTACGGGCAAAAGCCACAGGCGTTGCCCTATTGCATAGAACGGGCGAACGATGCCCGATGTCAGTATCAACTTCGATGCCTTTTGGCGGGTTTGGCGGTGATCGATGAATATCGAGAACATGTTTGACAAGCCTGATGTCAAGCAGCTGGTCCACGCATTTAGTCTTTTGGATGACGAGAAGGATATCCAAGCGTTTTTGACCGATATCTGCACGCCGCGCGAGATCTGCGATCTATCGCAGCGTCTGCAGGTTGCGCGTTATCTGGATGAGGGCGAGCCTTATGTTGAGGTTCAGGCCCGCACCGGCGCTTCGTCCACTACGGTGAGCCGCGTTTCAAAGGCACTCAACGGCGAGTACGGCGGCTATCGCAAGATCCTCATCAAACTGGAGGATGGCGAGTAGGCCAGCGGCAACAAACGAATTGCGCAGAACCGTCCCTTCGGGGGCGGTTTTTTGATCCTTTGGGGACGGAGGAAAACGGATCACTGGGTTAGACTGACCTCCTCGGTGATCCATTTTCCTCTGTCTCCAAGGGGTCAAATCTGTTGGCGTGGGGCAAATCTGTCCGCGCGGGCGGGTAGGATGGAAGCATTGAATATTGCGAACGGTTTGAGTGGAGGACCATGCCTGTTCGAATCTATACCACCAACGCCGGCGCGGATTTGAGCGATGCCGAGGCGGCGCTGCTTGCCGACCTTATTGCCCGCCACGGGCGTGCCGTGCTGCTGGCGCCAACGTTTGCCGAGCTCGACCTGTGCCGTCATGATGCGGCGGAAGCCGGCGTTTCGCTGGGTATTGACTACAAGACGCCTACATCGTGGCTTCGCTCGCTTTGGGAGCTTTTGGGCGACGGGCGCGGTTTCGTCGACAACCTGCAGCGCCAGATGCTGTTTTCGGACATGGTAGCGCGCCTCGACGACGCCGACCTGCAGCCGCTTTCGCGCAGCCAGGGCACGGTGCGTATGCTCGCGCGTATGGCTCGCGATGTGCTGCCGGGTGTGGCAGGGACAGGTGCCGAGCGTTGCTGCGACAACGTTTGCAAGCCCAAGCCCAGAAGCGACGCCGAGGCTCGCGTGTTTGAACTTTTGTGCGCCTATGCGCGCGGTTTGGACCGTCGAGATATGGTCGAGCCCTGCGAGGCGGCTGACATTATGGCCGGCGCTTTGGCCGACAACCTGCCGGGGTGCGCCCGCGCCGTTTGCGTGCGCGGCGTCACGTCATTTACGTATAGCCTGCTCGAGCTGCTGTCCGCCGTGGCAAACAACGGGGGAGAGGTTGTCGTGCTGCTTGCCCGCGAGCAAGCGGCGATGCGCGAGGAGCTTGCCGCGGCATTTGATGTCCGCGGTGTGCTGTTTGAGATCGCGCCGCTGGGGGAGGGCGCCGCCGCGCCCCAGACTGCCTCCAAGTCCGCTGCTCAGCCTACCTTTGTAGAGGTTGCCGGCCCTCACGCCCGCGCCCGCGCTTATGTGGATGCTCTTGAGAACCTGGTCACGGCATGTGATGAGTCCGTGTCGCGCGACGGCGCCGCGACAAACTCCGACCCCACGCGCGTGCTCGTGGTTTCCGCCCGGGCACCCCAGCTGTTCGGCGAACTCGCTGCCCGTTTGGCGGCGCGCCACGTTGCTGCCGAGACGGCCGAGTTCACGGCGTTTTCCCAATCCATTGCGGGCAGGCAGTTCACGGCGCTCGCCAATCTGATCGAGCGCATGAAGGCCGCCGACGAGGGCACCGCCTCCAAGACCGAGTGGTGGCCCGCCCCGGAGCTTACTGACTGGATCTACAGTCCGCTTTCGGGCGCCGATGCCGCCAGCGCGCGAACCTTCGATAAGAACATGCGACTGTCGCGCAGCAAGACCACTGCGGGCGTCAAGAGCCTGCTGCAGAGCGTGCAGGGCCAGGTGAGGGGCGCGCGTAAAGCGGCGAGCGACGAGAACTGGTTTAAGAACGTGCCGTGCGTGGTCTCGGACGTGTTCCAGGCGCTGTGGCGCGACAAGCCCGTGACGGCGCTCAAGGCCATGCTTGCCGTTGCCGAGGCACTGCCCGATCGCGCGCTTGGTGGTCTCGACGGTCAGGCCCGTCGCCAGGCGGAGGTGGCCCTGCTGCGCCACGGGATCGACATCCTTATGAACGATGCTCGCGCGCTCGACGTGTCGCAGGCCGCGACCGTGCCCGTGCTCGATGACATTCGCACCAAGGTGGACAAGCGTAGCGCCGCCTACGATTACGAGACCTACGAGGTTGACCGTGCGCCACGCGCCCAGGTTCGCTTTGCTTCGCTTGCCGATGCGGCGGCCCTGCGCCCCGGCAGCTACGATGCCGTGCTGTTTGCCGACGTCGACCTGGACAGTTATCCGCTCTCACATGAGGAGGGCCCGCTGGCAACGCTGACGGCAGAGTTAGATCGCAGCGGTGTGACGCTTGAGCCTGCGGCCTTGCTGCGCGCACGCTTTGGCCGCGCGATACAAGCGTCGCGTGGTCCGGTTACGCTCGCCCGTGTGACCCACGATCGTCAGGCGCGCGAGTGCTATCCGGCGGCCGTGTGGACCGAGTTGCGGGCGCATGCCGAGGCCGCTAACGATGCTAAGGCCGCTGACGCCGACAAGGCCGCTGACGACGCTAAGGCCGTTGGCGCCGACAAGGCGAAGTGCGTGGGTGAGGGCGATATCGTAAGGGACTTCGATCCCGCGGCAGGCGAAGGTCTTAGGCGCGAGCGCGTGACCTGCGAAGCTCCTCAGCATCTGAGCGATGAAGCCATTCCGTATTTGGTCCTGCGTCGTCGCGATGGCGAGGGCGAGGATGCGCCGCTGGTGCCGCGCCTGACGTCTGCCTCGCAGATCGAGGCCTATTCGACCTGCCCGCTATGCTGGTTCGTCTCGTACCGCGTGAAGCCCCAGTCGATCGACGCTGGCTTTGGCAATATGGAGAAGGGCAACTTTGTCCACGACGTGCTGGAACACTTGCATGCCCGTCTGCCCCAGGAGGGCATGGAGCGCGTGACGCCCGAGAATCTGCCGCGCGCTCAGGAGCTGCTGCGCGAGATCTTTGACGAGACGTTGGCCGAGCACGCCGGCAAGCGAGGCACGGAGGGCCCGCTTGTGCCGCTCTCCCCGGTGGAGGAGCGGCAGGTGGCCGAGATTTTGCCGCAGCTGGAGGGCGTGCTTGCCTACGAGTCCGAGGCGCTTGCCCCCTTTGCTCCGCGCTATCTGGAGTTTGCCTTTAACGATCTTAAAGTTGAGTATGCCGGCTGGCCGCTCGGCGGGCGCATCGACCGCGTGGATGTGGATGCCGAGAATCGCGCCGTGGTAATCGACTACAAGCATCGTTCGGGTGTCGAGGAGTTTAAGCTCGCCGACCCCACGGTTCGCGACGAGGAGTCGGGTGAGGCCCCCATCGATGATCCGCGCTGGCTACCGCCCCATACCCAGACACTCATCTACGCGCAGGCCATGCGCCGGGCGCTGGATTTGGACACCCGCGCGGCGCTCTACTTTTCGACCAAGGGCGGCAAGCCGGCGTTGCGCGGTGCCGCGAGCGCCGAGCTGCTCGAGGAAGAGCGCGGTGACGGCCGCATTCCGGGCCTTAAGAAGGGCTTTCCGGGCGAGGGCGGCAACATGGACTTCGATGCGCTGCTCGACCGCGTGGAGGCCGGCATCGCCGAGCGCTTGCGCGAACTCGAGGCGGGCGACGTCGCCGCTGTCGATCCGACGTCGGCGCAGGCCGCGCATGCGCGCTGCTCGTATAACCACGAAGGAACGTTTGTAAGGAGGGACGTGTAGACCATGGATCTTTCGACTTTGATGCCGCAACAGCTGCAAGTCGTCAAAACGCTCGACCGCCCGCTGTTTGTCTCGGCGGGCGCCGGTTCGGGCAAGACCTTTACCCTTACGCGCCGCATCGTCTACGCGCTCTCGCCCGAATCCGGTCCGTTTGTCGAGCATCTGGACCAAGTGCTCGCCATTACCTTTACCAAAGACGCTGCGGCCGAGATTCGCGACCGCGTGCGCCGTGCGCTTATCGACGAGGGGATGGACGAGGAGGCCCTGACGGTCGACGACGCTTGGATTTCGACCATTCACGGCATGTGCTCGCGCATCCTGCGCGCGCATGCGCTGGAGCTGGGCATCGACCCCGAGTTCACGGTGCTTACCGATACCGATGAGCTTATGGATCAGGCTGTTGAGCATGTGCTGGGGCGCGCGACGGCGCCCGATGCCGCGTCCGAGCTCGCCGCTTCGCTCAAGGCCCTCTACGCTTGGTATCCCATGGCGGGCGAGGGCGGGCAGTTTGGCGCCGGTACCACCATCAAAGGCCTGGTGCGCGACCTGCTGGAGCTCTCGAGCCAGCTGCCGGGCGGGATGGACGATGTGTGCGTGGCGCGTGGCCAGGCCGACACCTCGGCGCTTGCCGATGCCTATCGTGCGGCGCTGGGCGCAAGCAAGGCCACGACCGAGAAAGCGCAGGTGGCGCTCGAGGCCATCGACGCGTTCGAGGCGAGCGGCAAGACCATGGCGGATGTGGCGCGGCTCATGATGTCATGCAGCATGCCTCGGGCGAGTAAGATGTTCCCAAAAGAGAATGTCGAGCTTCTCAAGGCAGAGGCTGCCGACACGTTCGTCAATATTGTGCTGGCTTGCGGTGACCCGGCACTTGATGCGCTGACGGGGCTTGCCCGTGCCGTAGAGACGGAGTACCGTGCGCTCAAGGCTGACCAGTCCGCACTCGACAATAACGATCTGTTGCGCATGGCATACGAGGCGCTGCGCGATTATCCCGCCATCCGAGCCGCCTACGAGGGCCGCTTTAAGATGGTCATGATTGACGAGTTCCAAGATACCGACCAGATGCAGGTCGATCTGATTCGCTATCTGACGGGCGCGGGGGAGCGCGCGCTGTGCACCGTGGGCGATGCGCAGCAGTCGATCTACCGCTTCCGTGGCGCCGAGGTCGAGGTATTCCGTCGCCAGGAGCGCAAGGTGGGCTCCTCTGCTGCGCCCGAGACGGCTGCCGTCTCCGATGTCCCCGCCGGCGAGCTCGTCAAGCTCGTGCGCAACTTCCGCAGCCACGATGAGGTGCTGCGCTATGTGGCGCGCGTCTTTGACGGCGATACTGGTGGTTTGATGCAGGGGTTCTTGGATCTTGAGCCGAGTGACGATCGCGAGGACAAGCTCAAGGCAAAGGCTTCGCGCCGCCAGGCGGTCTTCGTTGCCGGTGGCAGCACGCAGGAGCGAACGCAGGCGAAAGCTCGTGCGATTGCCGAGCGTTTCCGCGCGCTTGCCGATAAAGAACAGCCCCAGGGCAGCATGGTCCTGCTGCTGGGTCGCATGACCAACGCCGATGTCTATGCGCAGGCCTTCCGCGACCAGGGGCTCGACTGCGTCATCGCGGGCGGCTCGGTCTTTGCCCAAGCAGCCGAGGTGCAGACGGTGCGCGCCCTGGTGTGCGCGCTTGCCAATCCGGCCGATACGGCGCAGGGCCTTATGCCGCTGCTGGCCTCGCCGATGTTTGCGCTCGGCGCCCAGGAGTTCCTGGCGCTGGCGACCAAGCTCGATAGCGAGACGGGTGAGACCTCGCGCCGGAATATCGACGCGGGCATCATGAGCGATTTCGACGTGCCGGGCTTGCAGGGCTTGCCGCTCGTGACGCGCGCCCGCGAGGTGCTACGCTACGCACTTCGTCGCGTGGGGCGCGATTCGTTCGCCGCCGTCGCGCGCGACGCGGTCAATGCCTCCGGCTGGTTCGTGCGCCTGGCGCAGCGCGGTCCCGAGGGCAAGGCCATTGCCGCCAACGTGCTCAAGGCTCTCGACGCCGTGGCCGAGGCGGAGGCCGAGTTCGGCAACTCGCCGCGCTCCATTGCGCTCGCCTTCGACCGCTTCTTGGCGGGCAAGGAGGCCCCGGGCGCGCTCAACGAGGAGGGTGACGGCGCGGTACGCATCATGACCGTGCATGCGTCCAAGGGTCTGGAGTATCCGGTCGTGGCGGTCGCCGAGTGCTTTGGCGTGCGTAAGTCCTCGGGTGCGGCGCAGATGGGTCGCGTCGACGGTGGGGCGCAAGTCGTGGCGCTGCCGGCTCGTTTCGATGGCGTTAAGCTTGCCGACGGGACCTTCGTGAAGGGCGATGACGTCAAAAAGCAGTTTGAACACGCGTTTAAGGGCAAGGGCACGTCGCTGTGGCTGCCGCCGGAGCTTATGGAGGACGTCTGCGCGACGGGCTCTCCCGCCGAGGCGTTTGCCCGCCTGCGCAACGCCGACCTGCAGCTTTCGCTCGAGGAGCGGGCTCGTCTGCTCTATGTCGCCATGACGCGAGCGCGCGAGTTGGTCATTTTGGCGATGGATGCCGGCGTGAGCCGCGGCAAGGTGTGCGCGCCGACCTTCGACGCCGAGACCGATCTGACCTACGACGTGCTGCGACGCATTTTGCCGACGGATGCCCTGGACATGCCGCAGCTCGATGCCGACCGCCTGGTGTTCGACAACTCCCAGCCGGGCGACTACGAGCTCATTTCGCTCGCGGACTTTTCCTTTGGCGAGCAGTCGTTTGAGGCCAATGCTTCTCTGGATGCCGAGGGCAGGCTTGTCCGCGGCGATGCCGATGCCGCCGATAATGCTGCGCACTCAACTGTGCCCGGTCCTGCCGACGCCGAGCCCGATGCGTTTGAGCTCGTGTATCCCCAGGCGGTGGGCGTGCGCATGGGCACCTACCCGTATCCGGCGCGCGATTCGTACAGCTACTCGTCAATTGCCGCGGCGCTGCATGCCGAGTCCGAGGACCGTGCCGCCGAGGCACACGTGCCCATGGACGAGGCCGGCGATGATGCGGAGTCGGATGGTTCCGAGATGACGGATGCAGACGTGGCCGCCGTTGAGCCCGCCGGCAACCCCATGGCGCTGGGCTCGGCGTTCCATGCTGCCTGCCAGTGGCTGATCGAGATGGGTGCCGACGTGTTGCCCGCTGCGCGCGCCGATGCGCTGGCACGCTTGTGGCGCCTGACGCCGGAGCAGCGCGAACGCTTCGACGTTGCCCTGGACCGCTGGCTCAAGTCGGCTGTTCGTGCCGACCTGCTCGCGTGGCCGTGCGTTCGCGCCGAGGTGCCGTTCTTTTCGCTGGGCTGTGAGGACAAGGACATTGCCCGCTACGGTGCATATGCCGAGGGCGCCATCGACGCTTTGGCAACCGACCCGGCCGATCCGTCGCGCGCGCTGGTCATCGACTACAAGACGGGCGGCACACCGGACGAGACGCCGGATCAGCTGCAGGAAAAGCACGCCCTGCAGGCGCGCGTCTACGCTGATGTTCTGCACAAGGCGGGCTTTGAGGCCGTGACCGTCAAGTTCGTCCGCGTGGAGCAGGCCGATCCCGCCAACCCCTGCGAGCCCCAGGTGGTCACCTACAACCTCTAACCCTCAACAACCTGCGGTGGAATACGGACTGTTTTGGCCAAAAAAGCCGCCAAACAGTCCGTATTTCATCGCAACTCAATAGGAGCCGTGTTGGTTTGGCTAGGTTCGGGTGCTGTCCGTGCCGTGCGGTAAAATCGTTCAGTCAGAACACGAACCCGCATCGGAGCTCATCACATGGCATTCGTCCATCTGCACAATCACACTGTTTTCTCCATGCTCGACGGCGCAACCCGTATCCAGGATATGGTCAATCGTGCCGTTGAACTTGGCATGCCCGCCGTGGCCATTACCGACCACGGCTACATGTATGGCGTGCCCGACCTGGCGCTGGCCTGCGACGCCGTCAATCACAACACGCCCGAGTACAAAACCTGGAGCCACGACAAGGCCTTCTTGGAAAAGGACCGCCGCGACGAGCTGGTGGAGCCCGACCCCGAGGCAAACCCGCGCGAGCATGCCCAGTACGTCAAAGACATGGCCATGTGGGACGAGAAGGGCAACATCGACGAGCTCAAACCGCCCCTGGTCATCAAGCCCATCTTTGGCTGCGAGGTCTACTTTACGCCGGACGAGACACTCGCCCGCGACCATAAGCCCGAGCTTTACCACATGATCCTTCTGGCCAAGGACCAGGAGGGCTACGTCAACCTGATGCAGACAGTTTCCGAGGCCGCCGTGCAGGGCTTTTACTACAAGCCGCGCGTGACGCTCGACAACCTGCGCCGCCACGCCAAGGGCATGATCTGCACCAGCGCCTGCATCGCGGGCATCATCCCCAAGTACATCGACCGCGGTGACATGGAGGGCGCCATCAAGTGGGCCGAGACCTTCCGCGATACCTTCGACCCCGGCGACTTTTATATCGAGATCCAGGAACACGGCATTACCACCGATAACGGCCTGACCGACGAGCAGATGGACCGCACGCTCATCGATATCGCCAAGCAGGTGGGCGTCAAGGTCATCGCCACCAACGACTTCCACTACCTGCGCCGCGAGGACGCGCCCGTGCAGGACGTCATCATGTGCATCGGCATGAACGCCAAGGTCGACGACCCCAACCGCATGCGCATGACCGGCTCGGAGTTTTACATGAAGACCGAGGAGGAGATGCGGGCGATGTTCCCGTATTGCCCCGAGGCCTGCGACAACACGCTCGAGATCGCCGACAAGTGCTACGTTGAGCTGGACTGGGACTCCATCATCCTGCCGCGCTTCCCGTTGCTCGACCCCGGCGAGACGCACGAGAGCCAGTTCCGCCGCGAGTGCGAGAAGGGCCTGCGCCAGCACTATGGCGACGATTGGGCCACGCGCGAGATCGGTGGCGTCAACATCAAAGAGCGCTTTGAGTACGAATACAAGGTCATCTGCGACAAGGGCTTTGCCGCCTACTTTTTGATCGTTGCCGAGTACGTGCAATGGGCCAAGGACAACGGCATCGGCGTCGGCCCCGGCCGTGGCTCGGCCGCCGGCGCTATCGTCGCCTACGCCATGAACATCACCGCGTTCGACCCGCTCGAGAACGGCCTGATGTTCGAGAGGTTCCTGTCCCCGCAGCGTACCGAGATGCCCGATATCGATATGGACTTCGACGATGAGCGGCGCCTCGAGGTCGTGGAGCACGTTCGCCAGCTTTACGGCCCCGAGAAGGTCACCCACGTTATCACCTACTCGACCATCAAGGCCAAGCAGGCCATCAACGATGCCGCGCGCGTTCTGGACTACCCGGTCTACATGGGCCAGCGCCTGTCCAAGATGGTCTCGAGCGACCCCAAGGTCAAGCTCAAGCAGGTACTCGAAAAACAACCCGGCAAAGAGGATCTGTTTAACCCCGACTTTGCCGAGGCCTATAAAAAGGATGACGACGCCCGCCGCATCATCGACACGGCGCTCTCGATTGAGGGTCTCACCCGTGGCGAGGGCGTGCACGCGTGCGCCGTTCTGATCTGCCGCGACCCCGTCAACGAGCACGTGCCCACCAAGCTCGACACCAAGGGCGGCGTCGAGATTACCCAGTACGAGGGCCATACCGTTGCCGACATGGGCCTGCTCAAGATGGACTTCCTGGGCCTGCGCACGCTGACGGTTATCTCCAAGGCCAAGGCAAATATCAAGAAGAACTTCGGCATCGACATCAAAGAGGAAGAGATTCCCTTTGACGACCCCGAGATCTTTAAGCTCATGGGCTCCGGTCACACCGCCGGCGTCTTCCAGGTCGAGTCCGCCGGCATGACGGCCACGATCAAGAACATGAAGCCTACCGAGTACAAGCACGTCGTGGCATTGATCGCTCTATACCGCCCGGGCCCGCTGGGCGCCGGCATGGTCTCGTCTTACATCAACCGTATGAACGGCAAGGAGCCGGCCGTCTCCTACGACGACCGTCTGGACGACATCCTGGGCGAAACCTACGGCACCATGGTCTACCAGGAGCAGGTTATGCTCATCTCCGTCGAGATGTGCGGCTTCTCCAAGGGCGAATCGGACTCGCGTATCCGTAAACCCGTGGCTAAGAAGAAGATCAAGCTGCTCACGTCGACGGTGCTCCACTGGGAGGATGGCTCGGACGAGACCACCTACGACCACTGGATGAACGGCGCTATCAAGAACAACTACACGCGCGAGGTCGCCCAGAAGATTTGGGACGATGTTCTCGAGTTCGCATCTTACGCTTTTAACAAGTCGCACTCCGCCGGCTACGCCATCCTGGTTATGCAGACGGCGTGGCTCAAGGCGCACTATCCGCACGAGTACATGGCGGCCGTTCTGACGTCCTATACGGGCAAGACCGACAAGATCGTGCACTACGTCTCGGCGTGCCGTCACGACGGCATCCCCGTGCTGTCGCCAGATGTCAACGAGTCCGGTACCGAGTTCACGGCTACCAAGGAGGGCGTGCGCTTTGGTTTGGCCGGCATCCGCGGCGTGGGCACCGGCGTGGCGCAGGCGATTATCGCCGAGCGCGAGGCGGGCGGCCCGTTTAAGACGCTGCACGACTTTGTCGAGCGCGTGGACTCGAGCCAGGCCAATCGTCGCGTGATTGAATCGCTCATCAAGGCAGGCGCCTTCGACTCCACGGGGTATCCGCGCCGCCAGATGATGCACTTTGTGGATAAGAACAACCCCGAGAACATCATCGATGCCGCCGTGAAGCGCCAAAAGGATCGTGCGAGCGGCCAGACGTCCTTCTTCGACATGTTCGGCGATGTCGAGGGCTCGGGCTTTGAGGTGAGCGTGCCCGATCCGGACGGCCAGGAGTGGGACCGCCACCTTAAGCTGAGCCAGGAGAAGGAGGTTCTGGGCATCTACGTCTCGGACCACCCGCTGCGCCCGTTTGAGTATGCGCTCAGCAAAGCGCGCGACTTCTCGTTCTCGCAGATCGACACCGGCTACGAGGTGCAAAACCCCACGGGCGGTACCATCAACCAGGAGATTCCCGAGGGCAAGGCGCTGTGGTGGGCCGGTATGGTCTCGAGCGTATCCAAGCGCGTGACCAAAAACGGCGACCCCATGGGTATTGTGCAGCTCGAGGACATGGAAGGCGAGGCCACGGTCGTGGTGTTCCCCAAGACCTACAAGGAGGCCGAGGGGTACCTGTACGGCGAGGTCGATCCCGAGACCGGCGCGCAGCTGTCCGATGCGTTTGTGCGCATTAAGGGCAAGCTCGAGCGCTCGGACCGCGGCGACCAGATCATCGCGCAGGAGATCGTGCCGCTGGAGCTTAACGAAGAGAACAACAAACCCAAGGTGTTTGAGGTCATGGTGCCCAACAGCCGCTTTAGCCAGGGCAATATGGCGCGTCTTGCCACGGTGCTTACCGCCAACCCGGGCGGCGACCGCGTGGAGATCTTTATCGAGCAGGTGGACGGGCGCGTGCTGCGTGCCGAGGTGCCGGCCAAGGTCAACGCACGCTCGATTCCGCTGCTGGCAGAGGCAAAGGCCATCGTCGGCAACCAAGGCCGTGTGACGGTTATCTAAGCTACCCCGGGTGAGATTGGAGGAAGTGATGGCGCAGGGGACGTTTGTGCAGGCGCTCCGGAAAGAGGCGGCGCTGAGCGGCACCTTTATGAAGGGGCGTTCGCTCATGCTCAACGGCGCCGTGCTGTCGATCGAGGACAGCGGCTCGCGCTTCTCCAAAAACGTGACGGTTGAGGGCTCGGTGCGCGGTTCGCGCGGCGACCTGTACAAGACGCACGTGGCGCTCGACATGGACGAGCACGAGGTGATCGACTACGACTGCGATTGCCCCGCTGCCTATCGCTACCCCGGCATGTGCAAGCACGCTATTGCCACGGCTCTGGCGTATTTGGATGCCAGCGGCGCCGAGCCCGTCGAAGGTTTGCGCACGCCGGTCCGCACGTTTACGGCGCAGCCGAAACAGCCCGCGCGCACCGCGCCCAAAGCGCCGGCCGTCAATCCCAACTTTCCCTTTCCGGCGCCCGTCCCCACGAGTCCCAGCCTCATGGCGGCGCTCTCCGATCTTTCGGACGCGCGCATGGATGAGCTGGCGAGCATGCGCCGCAAGCTCGCCGGCAGTGTGGATCCCGATGCCCCCAAGGCGGTGTTGGAGCCCTCGCTGGTGCCGTATTACAATCCACTGTTTGCCGACCGCTTTAGCTGGGCGCTCGAGCTTCGCATTCGCTGTGGATCGGTCTCCTACGTGGTCAAGGACATCGACGGCATGGCCGATGCCTACGTGCGCGGCGGCACCTTCTCGTACGGCAAGAAGCTCACGTTTGTCCATACGCCCGAAGCCTTCGAAGACGTGTCGACAAAGCTGCTCAACCTTGTCGTGACGACAGTTGCCTATCTCGATGACATCACAAGCTCGCGTTCGGCGTCGTACGACTTTGCCCGCAGTGGTTTTGTCGCCGAGCGTCAGTTGCCGCTGTCCGAGCATAGCATCGTATATGTGCTGGACCTGTTGCGCGGCCAGACCATCTCTTTTGAGCCCGCCTGGTCGCGGGGGACGACGACGCATCGCACCTATGACGTGGCGGTTGAGATGCCTCCGGAAGGGGAGGACGAGGCGCTGTCTGAGCGCCCACCGCTCCTTGCCGCCAAAATCGCGCCGGCGGCTGGTGGCAGCTACGATCTACGCCTGCCGGCCGATGCATACTGCTTTGCTTCGGGCGACGTTGCCTATCTGGTCGACACCCGCCGTGCGCGCCGCGCTGATGTAGCGTTTGCCCAGCATGCGGCGCCGTTCCTATCGCGCTTACTGCCCTGTCGCACGCCGATCCATATCGCTGTCGACCAGGTGGGGGAGTTCTGTCGTATGGCGCTGCCCATTTTGCGCGACTACACCGACCTTACCGCGCCCGCTGCGCTCGATACCGTGGCGCCCGAGCCGAGCTTTGCTATGGCGATCGGCGTTGACGATGGGCTTGTGACCTGCAAAATTACGGTTACCTACGGCGACTGGTCGACAGATCTCTTTAGCCTGGGTGCTCCGGGAAGCCCCTTCGAAGAACAGCGCCCGGGCGTGCCGCCGCGCGACGAGATAGCAGAGTTTCGCGTTATGGACACGGCGGCCCTGTATTTCGACTTTTACGAGGGCGGCCTGGCGTTTGAGGAGCGCGACGACGAGAGCCTGTTCTGCTTGCTGACCGAGGGCCTGTCTGCCCTGTCCGAGCTGGGCGAGGTCATGCTCAGCGACCACCTACGCCAGATCTCGGTGCGCCCTGCGCCCAAGCTTTCGGTGCGTGCCACCGTCAAGAGCAACCTGCTCGATGTTGAACTGGGCGCGAGCGGTCTTTCGGCGGCAGATCTTGCCATCTACCTCGACTCCTACAAGCGCCATCAAACGTTTGCGCGCCTTACGTCCGGCGACATCATTCGCCTGGACGAGGGCGCTCGAGCCGCGTTTGGCCTCGCCGAGGATCTGGGCGTCGATGCCGTCGACCTGCTCGACGGCGTGTCGCTTCCCGCGTCGAGTACCCTGTTCGTCGATAGCATGCTCGCACGCACGCCCGCGCTCGAGGCCGATCGTGACGCCGCGTTCCGCCGCACCGTCGAGCGCTTGGATACGCTCGGCAAGATGGACTTTACGGTGCCGGTTTCGCTCAAGGCCACACTGCGCGGCTACCAGGTCGACGGATACCAGTGGCTCGGCTCGCTCGAACACCTGGGCCTTGGCGGCATCCTGGCCGACGACATGGGCCTGGGCAAAACGCTGCAGATGATCGCACATATCCTGGCACGCGTGGAGGCGGGGGATATCAAGCCCACGCTCGTGGTATGCCCGGCCTCGCTCGTGTACAACTGGACTGCCGAGCTGGAGCGCTTTGCCCCGTTGCTCGATGTGTGCGCCATCGTGGGCGCCAAGGCGCAGCGTCGCGTGCAAATCGCCGGCGTGGCCGAGCATAACGTGGTCGTGACGTCGTATGACCTTATGCGGCGCGATATCGACGAGTACGTCGAGCAGGACTTTGCCCGTGTGGTGCTCGATGAGGCCCAGTACATTAAAAACCCGCTCACGCAGGTGGCGCGCGCCGCCAAGCGCCTGCCGGCCGGCGTGCGCTTTGCCCTGACGGGCACGCCCATCGAAAACCGCCTGTCCGAGCTCTGGAGCATCTTCGACTTTTTGATGCCGGGCTTACTTGGCGCGCGCGAGTCGTTTGCCAAGCGCTTCGAAAGCCCAGTCGAGCACGCCGAGGGCGACAGCGCCGCCCGCCTGCAGGCGCTCGTGTCGCCGTTTGTGCTGCGCCGCGTCAAGGAAGACGTGGTGGCAGACCTGCCCGAGAAGATCGAGGACACTGTCATGGCGCAGCTTGCCGGCGAGCAGCGCAAGCTTTACCTGGCAAACCAGGACCGCATCGCCCAGCAGGTGCAGCACCGCGAGGCATCCGAGTTTAAGAAAGACAAGCTCAAGGTGCTTGCCGAGCTCACCAAGTTGCGCCAGATCTGCTGCGACCCGCGTCTGCACTACGAGGATTACAAGGCGGGGAGCGCCAAACTCGATACGTGCATGGAGCTCGTGCACGGCGCACTCGACGGCGGACATCGCATCCTGTTGTTCAGCCAGTTTACGGGTATGCTCGATATTATCGGTAAGCGCCTGGCCAAGGAGGACATCGCCTTCCTTAAGCTCACGGGCGCTTCGTCTAAGGAGAGCCGCGCCAAGATGGTCGCGCAGTTCCAAGCGGGCGAGGTTCCGGTCTTTTTGATTTCACTCAAGGCGGGCGGCGTGGGCCTTAACCTGACGGCTGCCGACGTGGTCATCCACTACGACCCGTGGTGGAACGTGGCGGCGCAGGACCAAGCAACTGATCGTGCACACCGTATTGGTCAGCAACATACCGTGACCGTGTACAAGCTCATCGCCAAGGACACGATCGAGGAACGCATTATGCAGATGCAGGAGTCCAAACGCGACCTGGTCAACAGCGTGCTCGGCGGCGACGGCATCTCGTCGGCGCTGTTTACCCGCGAAGATGTTCTGGCGCTGCTGGGCGGCGACGGTCGCTAGCCGCGCGCGGGGTGGGACTGCTGGAGTGGGCAGGACGGTCGACGCATTTTGGCCCGACCGCTTGCCTGGTCCGTTATGTGTTCATTTGCAATGCCGTGGATGGTTTGTCTGCCTTTGGGCATAAGAACCATCAAGAACATTGGCACATCAGCAAAGGAGAACATCATGGCGAAATTCTTTAAGGACCCCGACGGCAAGCTCATCGCTGCCCTTGGCGACGACGTTGCGACCCCTGCCGGTTGCACGGAACTGACTGCAAACACTGAGGACGCGGCGCACGAGAAGCACGTGCCTGTTGTCGAGACCGAGCGTGACGGTCACGTGATTCGCGCACGCGTTGGCTCGGTCGAGCACCCCAGCCTGCCCGAGCACTACATTGAGTGGATCGCCCTTGAGGCCGAGGGCCGCTTAGAGGTCCATTACCTTGAGCCCGGCATGAAACCCGCGACGTTTTTCGCGGGCGGCTCCAAGACCGGTACCGTCTATGCCTACTGCAACCTGCACGGGCTGTGGTCCGCGACATTCTAGGAGCGCGCCCCCGCTCGGGGTATCATAGCTAGCATATGCACATGCAAGCGCCGACTGCATTATGCGGCCGGCGCTTTTACTACGATTTCGATGGTTTACGACGGAAAGGGCTGGGCCATGAAGCTCGCGCTTGCACAGATCGATATGCGCCTGGGTGATATTGAGGGCATTTGCGGCCGCATCGAGGACCAGGCTCGTCTGGCCCACGAGCGCGGGGCGCGCGTGCTGTGCGTTCCGGCTCCGCTCTTTATGGGCGCCATGCCCGGTGGCCTGGTGGGCGCTGCCGACTTTGAGCACGACATGCTTGCCGGCTTGACCGGTGTCGCCGAGCGTATCCAGGAGCTTGACATGATCTGCATCGTGCCCGCGGCGGTTTCGTTTGAGGGTCAGCCGCTGCTCGACTACATGATGCTCAAGGACGGTCATGTGGTGCCGGCGCGTTCGAGCATTGCCCTGCAGCGTGGCGAGAACAACGACACGCGTTGGGCGCCGCCGGTGTTCGACGTGGACGGCGTGCGCATCGCCGTGATTTTTGACTTGGACCGCGAACTCGAGATGTTGCCGACCGGTGTTGACCTCATTGCGTATTTCCAATTCAATGCGTTTGACATGACCGACCGCGAGACTGCCGCCATTGCCGCCGTTCGCAGCGGCGCCTACCGCAAGATCGCATCCAAGCGCAGCGTGTGGTTTGCCTGTATGGCGCCGGTCGGTGCCTATGACGAGTCGGTGTATACCGGCGGTTCGTTTGTGCTCGACGACTGCGGTCGCGTGGTGGCCCAAGCGCCGTGTTTTGAGGAGAGCCTGCTGGTTCAGGAGATTCAGCGCGGCGTGATGCTCGATGCCCTGGAAGATCACGAACTGCCCGAGTTCCGTTCCGAGGAGTGGCTGTGGCAGGCGCTGGTGCTCGCCGTGCGCGACAACGCCCGGGCCCACGGTGCGTCGCGCGCCGTGGTGGCACTCGAGGGCGACTTGCCGTCGTCCCTGCTGGCGGCGCTGGCCGTCGACGCTCTGGGCCCACGTAATGTGATTGGCCTGGTGCTGGGGCGCAACCGCATCTTTACGCCGGCGCAGGAGGAGGCCGAGGCTGCTCGCTGTGCCGCCGTTCGCGCCATTGCCGAGCGCCTGCATATTCGCACGGTTGAGCGCGATGCGCCGGATGCCGCGCGCGTGCTCGACCGCGATGTGTCGGCGGGCGACGCCGAGCGCCTGCGCTCTCGCACGCTGGGCCTCATGCTGGAGGATACGGCGCTCGAGCTGGGTGCGATGGCGTTGAGTCCGCTGTCCAAAACCGAGTACGCGCTGGCGGCGCCGGCGCTTTGCGGCGGCTACCAGGGCGATTACGCGCCCTTTGGCGATGTGTACCTGTCGACGCTTGAGTTTGTGGCGCGTGTGCGCAACCGCGCGTCTGCCGTGGTGCCCCAAGAGCTCGTGACGCTCAACGCGGTAGAGGATTGCATGGATCGCGTGCTGTCGCAGGCGCTCGCGACGCTCGCCGGCCCGGTTGATATGCTCGATCGCGCGGCGCAGCTGCTTGGCGGGCTTGAGCCGGGCGAGGTCGATGGTGCGCTCGAGTCGCACGTGGACCGCAACCGTCCCTTTGACGACATCCCGATGGCCGCTGCCAAGCCTGAGGCCTGCTCGCTGCTGCTGATGCTCGTTCGACAGGGTGAGGCTGCCCGCCGCATGTTGCCGACGGCGCCGATCGTTTCGTCCCGTTCGTTTGCCGAGCGCTCCTGGCCGTACATGCTCGCGTGGTCCGACCTGGGGCTTAACGGCAAGGAGCGTATGACGGTCGATTCGCTGGCGCGCGCCGAGGTGCGCCGTTTTGCTGACGAGGATACGAGTGAGCGCGTGCGAAACGAGATGATGGGCGTGCTGGGCGAGCTACTGGGTATTTCGCCCGAACAAATGGAGGAGTTGCGCTCCGAGGACGGTCAGCGTCGTTTACACGAGGGAATGAAAAAGTTCGAGGGCGAGGTTCAGGACGCCATCGATAAGATGATGGGCGGCCAGGGTGGCCCGCAGGGTGGGCCCCAGGGTGGCCCGATGCCGCATCCGCCGGTTGATCCCCGACAGTTCCCATTCTTCTCGCAGAACTAAACTGGGGATAGGGCCAAGGTTACGCGGTTTTACCAAACCGCGTAACGAGTCGACGCTGCGCGAGCCCCTGCCGGCCAATCTGCCGCTCAAACCGTCGCTTGCGTACGGAAGTACGCGGCGCTCCTCTTTCGCGACACCTTGCCACGGCAGGGACTCGCTCGCTGACTTATGCTCAACCTATGGTTCAACCTTGCTTGCTAGATACGGTCGCTGTTGTGTTATTCTAGAACAGACGTTCGTGAGTAGTGCGCGGGGCCTTGCCTTGCGCTTGGTAAAAGACGAGGGGGAGGTTGGCTTGGTTATTTTGGGCATCGACCCCGGTTTGGCTCATACGGGTTGGGGGATTATCGAGGAGCGGCGTGGCGAGGTTCGCTGCCGTGCCTATGGCTGCATCGAGACCAGCGCAGGCAGTCCGCTCGCGGTGCGCCTGTCGCATATCGCCCGCGACCTCAAGGGTGTCGTGGAGCGTTATCGACCCGATACCGCTGCCATCGAGAGCATCTACTTTGGCGCTAATGTCCGCTCGGCAATCCCCACGGCACATGCCCGCGGTGCCGCGCTCGTGGCGCTTTCGGAGTGCGCGCTCGAGATCGGCGAGTACACGCCTATGCAGATCAAGCAGGCTGTGGTGGGTACCGGTGCCGCAGATAAGCGGCAGGTCGCCTACATGGTGCGCACGCTCACGCAGCTCGATCACGACCCGCACCCCGACCATGCCGCCGATGCCCTGGCCTGCGCCATCTGCCACGTTAACCTCAGCCGTACCCGGGCGCTTACCGGCGGCGAGTTCTATCAACAGAGAGGAACCGGATACTGATGATCTCCCAGCTCCACGGAACGCTTGTCGAGGCCACGATGAGCTCTGCTGTCGTCGATGTGTCGGGCGTTGGCTTTGAGCTCGGCATCTCGGGCAGCACTGCGGCCACGTTGCCGACGCCCGGCGGCGAGGTCCGCCTCTACACGCGTATGCAGGTGCGCGAGGACGCCATGACACTTTTCGGTTTTTCCTCTAAGGATGAGCGCACGATGTTCGATCGGCTCGTGTCTGTCTCGGGCGTTGGCCCGCGCTTGGCGCTCGCCGTGCTTTCCACCTATACCGTGGGGCAATTGTATTCGCTGGTGATGGCCGAGGACGACAAGGGCATGGCCAAGGTGCCCGGTGTGGGCAAAAAGACAGCTCAGCGTCTGATCCTGGAGCTCAAGAGCACCTTTGCCAAGGACAAGGGCTTTGTGCCGGTCGACGTGATTCCCGGCCAGGTTGTGATGCCCGTGCCCGCTGCCGCTCCCTCGGCCATCGATGACGCCCGTGCGGCGCTCCTTTCCATGGGCTTTAGCCCGCAGGAGACCGATGTTGCCCTGAGCGGGTATGATGGGCAGAATATGCGTGTCGAGGATCTGCTCGGCGCGGCGCTTAAGCGACTCGGAATGGATGCGTGATGTGGGAAGCCGATGACTCTCAGGACCTGTGGGCGACGCCCGGCAACTCGCCGGCGGCATCCATGGCGCACGGCGAGCGCATGGTGGGCTCGGAGCTGACGGCCGAGGACCTCGATGTCGACCGCACTTTGCGCCCCCAGCGCCTGGACGATTACTGTGGCCAGGAGCACATCAAGCAGAGCCTGCGCGTGTTGATCGAAGCGGCGCAGAACCGTGGCGAGACGCTCGACCACGTGATTTTCTCGGGTCCTCCGGGCCTGGGCAAGACCACGCTGGCCACCGTTATCGCCAACGAGCTGGGCGCTCAGATCAAGACCACGAGTGGCCCCGCCATCGCGCGCACGGGCGACCTGGCGGCCATCCTTACTAACTTGCAGCCGGGTGATGTGCTGTTTATCGACGAGATCCACCGCCTCAACCGTTCGGTCGAGGAGGTCCTGTACCCCGCGATGGAGGACTTTGCCCTCGATATCGTGATTGGCAAGGGTCCGGCGGCGCGCTCGATTCGCCTGGATATTCCCAAGTTTACGTTGGTAGCGGCAACGACCCGCTCAGGCATGTTGACAGGCCCGTTGCGCGACCGCTTTGGCATTTCATATCGCCTGGATTACTACACGGTCGAGGAGCTCGCGCAGATTGTGACGCGCTCGGCGACTATCCTGGGCGTGACGATCGACCACCCCAGTGCACTCGAGATCGGCTCGCGTTCGCGCGGCACGCCACGTCTTGCCAACCGCCTGCTCAAGCGCGTGCGCGACTATGCGCAGGTGCGCGGCAACGGTCCCATTGAGCTCGATATCTGCCGTCAGGCACTCGAGTTCTTCGAGATCGACGAGCTCGGTCTGGACTGGATGGATATTCGCATTTTGGAGACGCTCGCCAAGACGTTCTCCGGTCGTGCCGTGGGACTTACGACCCTTGCCAGCGCGGTGGGCGAGGACCCGGGCACGCTCGAGGATGTCTATGAGCCCTATTTGCTGCAGTGCGGGTTGATGATTCGTACGCCGCAGGGCCGTCAGGCAACCCTTCGCACCTTTGAGCACCTGGGGATTGAACCTACCGTTTAGGGCGCTTTGTTTTGGCTAGTCTGTAGGCTATCGCTGAGCATTGGATAAACATATCGCCATTCATCGGTTACGGGTGTTTTACTATTGCGCGCCCGTGCTATGCTGAATTGGTCTTTTTCTCATTCGGTAACGAAAGGACCGCCCATGCCTACTGACATCGAAATCGCACGTTCCGTCACGCCGCTGCCCATTACCGAGGTGGCTAAGAACGCCGGCGTCGACGTAAAGCACCTGATTCCGTACGGCTTCGACAAGGCTAAGGTCGACTATTCACTGCTCAACGAGCCGACTGATCACCAGGCCAAGCTCGTCCTCGTGACCGCTATCAACCCAACGCCTGCGGGCGAGGGCAAGACCACCACGACCATCGGTCTGGCCGATGGCCTGCGTCGCCGCGGCGTCAAGAGCGCCGTGGCCCTGCGCGAGCCTTCGCTCGGCCCTGTCTTTGGCGTTAAGGGCGGTGCTGCCGGTGGCGGCTGGGCTCAGGTGATCCCCATGGAGGATATCAACCTGCACTTTACCGGCGACTTCCACGCTATCGGTGCTGCCAACAACCTGCTGGCCGCCATGCTTGATAACCACATCCAGCAGGGCAATCAGCTCGGTATTGACGTTAAGCGCATCACTTGGAAGCGCGTCGTCGATATGAACGACCGTCAGCTGCGCCACGTTATCGACGGCATTGGCGGTAAGGCCCAGGGCGTGCCGCGCGAGGACGGCTTCGATATCACCGTCGCCTCCGAGGTCATGGCAATCCTGTGCCTGTCTACGAGCATCAGCGACCTCAAGGAACGCTTGGGTGAGATCGTCGTCGGCTACAGCTTTGCCGGCGAGCCCGTCCGTGCCCGCGACCTTAAGGCCCAGGGTGCCATGGCCGCGTTGCTTAAGGACGCGCTCAAGCCCAACCTGGTGCAAACGCTCGAGGGCACGCCCGCGTTTGTCCACGGCGGTCCCTTCGCCAACATTGCCCACGGCTGCAACTCCATCATGGCTACGCGTATGGCGATGCGCTTTGGCGATGTCGCCATTACCGAGGCCGGCTTCGGTGCCGATCTGGGTGCCGAGAAGTTCCTCGACATTAAGTGCCGCATGACGGGCGTTCGCCCCAGCGCCGTCGTGATCGTCGCGACCGCTCGTGCGCTGAAGTACAACGGTGGCGTCGCCAAGGCCGACCTCAACGAGGAGAACCTCGAGGCACTCAAGGCTGGCATGCCCAACCTGCTGCGTCACGTCGACAACATCCAGAACGTCTATGGTCTGCCCTGCGTGGTCGCCATCAACCGTTTCCCGACGGACACCGAGGCCGAGCTTGCTCTCATCGAGTCCGAGTGCCAGAAGCTCGGCGTCAACGTTAAGCTTTCCGAGGTCTGGGCCAAGGGCGGCGAGGGCGCGCTCGAGCTTGCCGATGAGGTCATGCGTCTGATTGAGCAGCCGAGCGAGCTTAAGTTTGCCTATGAGGACGGCGCTGATGTCGCTGATGCCCTCGAGGCCGTTGCCACCAAGGTCTACCGCGCCGACGGCGTTGACTTTACGCCGGCCGCCAAGCGCCAGCTCGCCGAGCTGCGCGAGAACGGCTTTGGTAACCTGCCGGTGTGCGTCGCCAAGACGCAGTACAGCTTTAGCGACAACGCCAAGGTCCTGGGCGCTCCCGAGAACTTCCGCATCACGGTGCGCGAGCTCAAGGTTTCCGCCGGTGCCCACTTTGTGGTCGCACTGACTGGCAGTGTTCTGACCATGCCGGGCCTGCCCAAGGTCCCTGCGGCCGAGAACATCGACGTCGACAACGACGGCAACATCACCGGCCTGTTCTAAGCCTGCTGCCCATAGCTGCTTGTCCGCCCCGCCGTGCCCACAAGGCCCGGCGGGGCTTTTTTATCCTTAGGCCCGCGCATGTCTTGTAGATACCGACGGGCTCTGCCCATCATAGGCTTTTGCGCGGGTAGAATGCATGGATAACTTGATGCTCACGCGCGACGGAAAGGAATCGTTGCATGGATCAGGACAAGACAACCGTGATGGGCGGCTACGGCTCCGCGCAGGCTGGCGATAGCGCCGATGCGACCCGCGTTGTTCCCAACCCCGGTTATACCGACCCCGCCGCGACGCAGCCTTCTGCCGAGCCAACCCGGGTTATGGGCTATGGCGACACAGCGCGGGATTCTTACGCTGCATCTTCGCAAGGCCCCTATGGCAACGCAACTCCGGACCCGTTTGATTACGCGCCGCAGGATTCTTATGTCGTCTCGACACCGAATCCCTATGATGACCTGCCGCAGAATCCCATTCCGCAGCCTCAGCAGACGACGTATATGCCTCGCACGGCGCAGCCTCGCTACGAGTCGCGCGAGCCGTATCGCGAGT
The DNA here is from genome assembly GCA_019424985.1 of Collinsella sp. Lineage (GTDB taxonomy): Bacteria > Actinomycetota > Coriobacteriia > Coriobacteriales > Coriobacteriaceae > Collinsella. Next base: position 50,066 of record JAHYYM010000013.1, read on the forward strand.
ACCCCAAGTCGATTCCGCAATATGGCGAGGACGAGGAGAAGAAGCCGTCGCGTTCGTCGAGCGTGATCAAGAAGATCCTCATCGTGCTGGCGATCTTCTTTGCGCTGTCGGTTGTGTTTGCCATTGTGTCGGGCATGCTCAACAAGCGAGGGAGTTCAACGGCCGATACCGCTGCCGAGCAAACCGAGTCCGCCTCGTCTAGCACCGTCGATCTGAGCGATATCCCGGGGCAGTACTGGTCCAACGCCAAGAAGCTCCTTAAGTCGCGCGGCGCCGATCTTTCGAATGCCGTGGTCCTGACCGACGACGGCTCAACGCCCGTCGTCGATGCCAACTGGATCGTTACTTCTGCCTACTATAACGACAGCGGCAACCTCGAAATTCAGCTCACGCACAAGAACAGCTCGGGCAACTCGTCCGACGGCCAAAGCGGTACAGACGGCTCGAGCTCCAATACGCTGGAGGACTTGAGCAACAAGGCACAGGAGCTTGGGGATAAGGCCCAAGAGCTGGGTGATACGGCCCAGAACCTGGGTGATATGGCGACGGATGCCTGGAACGCGCTGCAAAACGGCATCTCGGGCGCGCAGGGAAACTAGCTGTTAAGTGGGCTACAGCTGCTCTGCTGGACGGTCGGGCGAGCTAAAGCCCGAATCAAACGTGACGACGCATGAGACGTCGGGCCGGCGCTCGTGCACGATGCGCGTGACGAGCTCCAGCAGCTCCTCGTCGGATATATCAAAGCCGTCGGGACGCACCAGGTCAAACGAAACGAACCCGTCGTGCTCGTGCAGGTCGTGGATGGAGAGTGCGGGGTCGATCTGCATGATGCCGCGCTTGACCCAGCCGCGCAAATCATCGCCGGTTGTCGCGATGGGGTCGCAGTGCAGCGTGATGTCAATGCCCATCTGGCGCTTGATGTCGTGCTCGATGGTGTCCAGGATCTCGTGATGTTCAAACGCGTCGCCCTCGCCGGGCATCTCCACGTGGGCGCTGGCAAACTGACGACCGGGGCCGTAGTCGTGCACCATCAGGTCGTGTGTGCCCAAGACCTGCGGATAGGACATGATCTTGTCGCGGATTGCCTGGACGAGCTTGGGGTCGGGCGCTTGTCCCAGCAACGGGCTGATGGCGTCGCGCACTAGACCCATGCCGCTGATGCAGATGAAGATGCCCACACCCAGGCCTGCCCAGCCATCGAGGTCGAAGCCGGTCGTCTGCGAAATAAGCGCCGCCACCAAGACCGAGCCCGAGGTGATGACATCGTTTTTGGAGTCCTGTGCCGTGGCGATGAGCGTCTCTGAGTCGATGCGGTCGCCCAGCGTGCGGTTGAACGCGGCCATCCAGAGCTTAACGAGCATGGACAAGACGAGGGCGGCTAAGGAGAGCACCGAATATGCAGTGGGGGAAGGCTTGATGATCTTAGTGACCGACTCGAGGATCAGGTTGATGCCGACGGCGCAAACCAGAACGGCGACGAACAGACCGGCTAGGTACTCGTAGCGACCGTGGCCATAGGGGTGGCCTTCGTCTGCCGGGCGGCTGGCAAGGCGGAACCCGAGCAGGCTCACGATGTTGCTCGAGGCGTCGGAGAGGTTGTTGAAGGCGTCGGCGATGAGCGAGACAGAGCCGGCGAGCAGGCCCGCGATGCCCTTGGCCAGGCACAGAGTGATGTTGAGGCCAATGCAGATGAGGCTTGCGGCGAAGCCCGCGTTGGTGCGGCAGGAGGTATCGACCGGCTCGCCCTCGCTGCCGGGAACAAGCGTATGTACCAGCCGATTTACAAATAGCATAGCGGTCGTCCTCACAATCATGTTTAAGGGGATAGTGTAGCTCGCGCGGAGGCGCTGTGCACCGATGCTCAGAAAATGCAGTAATGGTCTGCCGGTGCTAACGAGCGAGCCTTCTCGTCTGCCTGGGTGGTCCATTTTGGGCCACATGGGTATGGGCATGTGCCTGTTTGCTCGACATACTTAACGTCGATAGCCCCTGTGCAAAGGAGGACGTTTCCATGGACGAGATGTTTGCCATTAAATGTCAAAACTGCGGCGGCCCTATGTACTCACACCAGGCTAAACGCAGCTTTGAGTGCGCCTATTGCGGCACGGTCGTTCCGTGGCAGGCCGATGCGGGGGAGCCCAAGAGCGCTTTGGGCATTCGCCATGCGCCGCTGACGGTTGTCGATGGGCTACTTAAGCTCACCCATGTGTCGCAGCTCGAGCGCCCGGAGGACCCGGACTGGTATTTCTTTAATTCGCACTGGCGCAATCAGTCGGTTCTGGAGCATCTGCTATGGGAGGACCGCGGCACGGCGCAGGAGTTCCAAGAGGCCACGCATGTGAGCATTCCTTGCCCCTTCTGCGGAGCGTCCTTTGAGGGCGAGTCAACGCAGCGTGTGTTTGAGTGCCCGTCCTGCGGCAACAAGATCGGCATTGCCGACCTGCTCAAGCCCGGTACGTTTAGCAAACGTCTGACCATAGGCGTGGGTGCGGAGTATGTGCCGGAGCAGGGTATTCCCTGCGAAATCTCACCGCAGCAGGCACGTGCCAACGCGCTGCAGCTGGTGCGCCAGTACCCGGATGCCTTTGCCGGGCACGACGTGGAAGACGCGATCCAAAACGACATGATGCTCTTCTATTTCCCCATGGCGCTGGCGGACCTGCGCATGATGGCGAGCTTCCCGGGCAAGGGCCTGAGCAAGGAAACCCTGGTGTACTACGAGGTGCTCGACTGGGCGTATCCGCGGGCAAACTATCTGGATGTTCGCCTTATGGGCATTCTGGAGCCGTGGGACTTTGCCAAGGTTGGGCCGTTTGACCCGGCCATGCAGGAAGGTGACTTTCGCGTTGTCTCCGTCGATGCGTCTACCAAGGACCAGGTGGTCATTGATAAGTTGGCGCTCGACGTTGCGGGCAACGACGCCGAGGCGATACTGGGGCTCAATAAAAAGAGCATCCGCACCTGGGCGCGCAAGGCCCGCAAGCATAAGGACGGCCTGGTGATGGTGCCGGTCTACTTTGTCGATCGTCCGGCGACGGATGGCCGCGATGGCGAGCAGGTGCGCATTGCCGTAAACGGCCAGACGGGTCGTGCGGCCGCGGTGGTGTTTAGCGACAAGCGCGAAACGCATATCGTGGCGCCGCTCAGTCCGAGCCTGCATCTGTCCGGTGAGAGCACCGTACACGCCACACCCGTCGAGGTCAAATATGTTAAATCGCCGTTCCTATACCAGATCGTGCGCCGTGGAGACGGCGAGCAACCGCGTCAGGTGGCAGCAGCTGCCGAGGGCTCTTACCGAGAGGAGAAGCCCAAACGCCGCGGTCTGCTGGGTGCGCTATTTGGGAAGTAGGGGAGCGCAGCGCGGGACGGCTCACAGGCGTGCGGGCGTTTCGGTCGCAACGTGCTGCTACCCTTGCGTTTCGCCATTAGTCGCTTCGTTGATGGCGCGGTACTCGGCACTCAGCTCGCGCGCCAGCTCTTCCTTGCTTGGAAGATACGGCAGGTATTTGGCGGCAAACACTTGGTCGTTGTCTTCGGGCAGCGTGTACTCGACGATCGAATCGCTTTTGTCCGCGCAGAGCACGATGCCTATGGGCGGATTGTCGCCTTCGTTCATGAGCTCGCGCGTGTAGTAGTTCACATGCATTTGCATTTGGCCCAGGTCCTGATGCGTAAGGTCATCGGTCTTAAGGTCGATGAGCACGAAGCAGCGCATCAGATAGTTGTAAAACACAAGGTCAATATAGAAATGGCGCCCATCAAAGGTGATGCGCTTTTGGCGTGCCTCGAAAGCGAAACCACGGCCAAGCTCCAGCAGGAACTTCTGAAGATGCGTGATGAGTGCCTGCTCTAGATCGCTCTCGCGAAACGTAGCATCGTCCGAGAAACCTAAAAACTCCAGTACATATGGGTCGCGGATGATATCCTCGGGGCGACGAGCCGGGGCGCTCTCTTGGATTTCCTGGGTGACGGCCTCTTTGTCCTTGCTGGTAAGTAGGCGCTCGCGGAACATGGTGTTGATCTGGCGTTCGAGCTGACGCGTGCTCCAGCGAGAATCGGCGCATTCGTTCATGTACCATGTTCGAGCATCAGGGTCGGTTATACGCGATAACCTGCGGTAATGTGTCCAATTCAATTCGGAACGCAGTGCGTTCCGGATTGGGAACGCAAGATAAAACTGACGCATGTATCTTAAGCTTCTGGCGTTGAAGCCTCTGCCAAAATCCTTAGTCAATCTAACGGCAAGTTCGTCGATCAGTGCATCGCCATACTTGGCGCGCTCCTCTCCGCCCTGTTCATCAACAATACTCTTGCCGATCTCCCAATATGCCTCAACCATCGCAAAGTTAATGGCGGTATAGGCCTTGTCGCGAGCGGCGTTGAGAATCGAGGAAATCTGCTTGTAAAAAACTTCTGGCACGATTGCCGATTCCCCGCGGTTTACCAGTTCACCCATCAATATCGCCCGACTTTCCTCTTGAGGAGTGCATCTTTATTGCATTTAGTTTAAAGCCTCGCGCTGACACGAATTGCTGCGTTGTCTGGCACCTTCGCATGGGGGCCTTGTGGTGACTAAAATGTGGCCATAGAGACAGTTTTAACGAACCCCATGGGAGTGGCACGCATGGACAACAACACGCTGCTATTCCAGGACAAAGGTTCGGATAGGTTTAAAGACGTTAAGATCTACCCCAATCGTATCGAGGTGCTCAAGAAGGGCACTTTTGGCGGCAAGCACACCGAGATTGTCTACCTTAAGGACATCACGGGGGTCAACAGGATCAAAGGCCGCGATGTTTTTCTGCGCAATCGACTGTTAACCGCTTGTGTCTTTAGCCTGAGCAGCCGTGCGAAGGCCCAGGAGTTTGTTAACGCGCTGAACATGGTGATGTAGCCTATGGCGGCGTTCGGGCCAAGGTAAAAATCAGGGGGCACAGAACGGTGTCCTGTGCCCCTCCAATTGAGTCGATGTGTCTAAAAGGCCGGCTTGCCTATTCGCTACTGTCCCCAGCGTTTTCGCGGTCGTTGGCAAGCATTGCCGCGCCGGCGACCGTTGTCGCCACGGCGGCGGCAGCGAGCCCGGCGGCAACGCCAGAGCCGTCGCCCGTGTCGGCGAGCTTTCCGCCCGAGCCCTTGCCCTTGTTGCCCTTACCATTCTTATCAGCGCTGCCTGCGTTGGAACCCGTGCTGCTGCCGGTGCCGCCTGCACTGCCCGAGGCCGCTACGGCAAAACTTGCGGCTCCATCGCTGGCGAGTGTGTAGTTCTGCGCCGCGTCGCCCAAGAGACCGTTCACGCGCACCCAGTACGTTCCTGCGGCAAATGTTTCGCCCTCGGCCATTGCCGTGCCCGGCGCGCCGTTTGCATCGTGCATAAACTCGAGCTGGGCCGCACAGGCATCGTTTTCGAGTTTGCCCTCGAGCAGCGCCGCGACCTTTGTGCGTACATCTTCGCCGGCCTTAAGGCCTTCGAGTCCCTCAAAATGGGGCGTCAGCGCGCGTGGATCGATATCGATGGGCACGGAGCCCTGCAGCCCCGTAACGGTCTCGTTGCCCAGGGTGTCGACATCCACATATTCGATGGTAAAAGGTCTTCCCGAAGCCGCTACGTTGAGTACGTTGCTGCTGTCGACGAGGCGGAAATGGCCCTCGCCAACGGTCTTGCCATCCTGGAGCGAGGCATCGCTCAGCGAGTCGCCGTACGTCATGCGCATGCGGGTCGGGAGGCAGCACGAAGCCGACTGCGTGTGCTCCGTGTCGTAATTGTAATTGCGCTGGTAGATGCTCCGGGCCAGCGCCGCATCAACAAAGTCGGATGCGATGATGCCAATGTGCTTGAGGTAATCTGACTTTGTATCCTCGGTGCCGCTGGGATTGATGTACGGGCTCTTGTACAGATGCTCGTTGACCACGCGCGCCGCGGTATAAGGGTTGTTTTGCGTGCAGCTAGTGTAGTTGATAAACCAGCAGCGCTCCGTTACCTGCACCGTTGTCCCGTCCTCGGCAGGGATATATACGAGGTTGCGCTCGAGTTCGGTCGCTGCCTTCAGGGCCATATCGACCCAGTCGATTTTACTGGACCCCGTGCAGCTGTAATGGTCTTGGGCATATACCGTTGTGCTATAGGGCTCTTTGTCGCCCGTATTGCCCGCAGCCTCAAAGCCTTGCTCGTATTTCACGAGGCACATGGACTTTCCGGAATGCGCCTTGATTTTTTCGTCCCATTCGGTGAGGTCGAGGCCCCACGTGTGGCCGTCTACGCTGTTGCCGGCGAGCCCAAATCGACGCAGCAGGACGATCTTTCCGCGCACCTCGCCCAGCGTGGGGACGTGGCTCGACGTGTAGAACAGATCGGGGTTATCGGCCATAACCTTGGCGAAGGCCGTCGTTATGCTTTCGTCGGTAGCCTCGTCGTTGCCGCGCGATGCGAGCATGATGAGCGCTTCTGACGGGCGTTCGTTCAAAAACGTTTTGAAGTACCCGATGACATCGGAGAGATGCAGAAAGTTCCCGTCTTTTTTGCGCAGGTAGAACATCCCATGGTCGATGCCAGGGTTGTCGCCCTTTCCGAGCCGGATATCAAAATAGCGGATTCCCTCGAGCAACTGCGTTGGTATGTAGTCCTGCTGGCACTTTACAAGCGAGGTTTGGGGCTCGGTGTCGTTGTCCACACTGCAAGTGCTCGAATCGTGCGTGCCCGGGATGCTCAGCTCGTCGAGGTACTTGTCGTCGTCGACGTGGCTCATCCAACATGGCCCATCGACGTAGCTGCTATACGTGATCCAGTCGATACTTCTAACCGTGGTATTAATCTCGCCCATGTCGTAACCGACAAGTTCGAGCTCCCACGGAATGGAATATTTCTTTTGGCAAATCTTGTTGTTGTCTTGGTCTTTGCCGTCCTTTTCTATTGCCAGGTAGTTAATACCATTTTTCGTGTATATGCGGTCTCGAATAATATAAGTTCCGTCGAACTGGCGGTCGAACGTATAGGCGCGGCTGTCCTTATGGTCGTACTCGCCACTCCATACGTGGATGACCTTTCCGTCTTTGTCCGAGTCGCCATCGACCGACCAAATGCTGTAGCCCGTCTTCTTGTGCTCTTCGAAATTGAGCAGGGTGCGGATGGCATACCAGTTTGTGCCGTCCGCATCGGTCCCTACGTGCTCAAGGATGAGCTTGCTGGACGTGCCGTCATTAAACAGGTGGCAGACGTTGCCGATGACGTTGCCGTCTTCGTTGACGCTCGCGGTGCGAAAATAGCCCGCGGGGCGAAGGCGAATGACGAAATTGTCGAGGCTGACCGACGCTGTGGCAGTGTCGTCTGCAAATGCCGCGCGCACGGGAAGGCCCAATCCCGCGGTTTCGGGCAGGTTTACTAATGGCGACAATGCTGCGAGTCCTAGGCCCAACGTGAATGCTCGACGGCTGATGGCGTGGTGTTCGGTCATAACTCCTCCGTTCGCAGGGTGCGGCTGTGCGCTCGTTTTGGTCACTATACTGCCCAAATATTTAAAGGAGCCGGCTTAAATTGTGTGCGCGGCGCTATAAATCGGCGGGCGGATTGCTGGGGTGCCTGTCCATTTTGTGCCGCCACCGCGCTTGGGGGTGGTTTTGGTGCCTGGCGCCGTGGCGAGCGCTGCTCTAACATGGGGCTCTTTACTTGATATGTATGCCCCAGTTGACGCCGTCCGAGAGTCCCGAAACGTGGGCCATGTGTCCCATGTTTGCGTCGCTGCCGCCTATCGTGTGTCATAGAAATCCGCGATGGCCAGGTGCGCTGACGCTCATGTGCTTATGGGCTAGACTTAGCACCATTACGTGATCGATGCGGTCGGTCGGCGGTTGCCACCCGACCGATGTATATGACTTGAAGGTGCATGTGCATGAGCCAAGAGATGATGGACAAGACCTGCCGCGGGTTTGCCGAGGCGCTGGCCGCGCGCGAGCCGGTTCCCGGCGGTGGCAGCGCGAGCGCCTTTGTGGGCGCGCTGGGCGCCTCGCTGTGCGGAATGGTTGCCCGCTACGGTGCGACCAATCCCGCGCTTGCTGATCGTGCGGATGACCTGACGCGTGCGTTTGCCCATGCTGATGAGCTGGCCCAGGAGCTTGTCGAGTTGGTTGCCGAGGACGTTCGTGCCTATGGGCAGGTGTCCGCGGCGTACGGTATTCCGCGTGACGATCCGGCTCGAGCGACCGCGATTCAGGATGCGCTGCATGTGGCCGCTATGCCGCCGTATCGCATTATGGATGCCTGCGGGCGTGCGCTGGCGCTGCTCGAGGACATGGCCGACAAGGGTTCGCGTCAGCTGCTGTCCGATGTGGCGTGCGGCGCCGTGTTCTGCCGTTCCGCTATGCAGGGCGCGAGCTTGACGCTCTTTGCGAACACCACGTCTATGAAGGATCGTGCACGCGCCGAGGAGCTCGAGACGGCGTGTGATGAGTTGCTCGACATATGGTTGCCGCGCGCCGATGCGCTGGCGCGCCGCGCCTCCGACGCTGCAAGGAAGAGAGGATAGCCATGGCTGAGCTACTGAAGGGTGCTCCCGTCGCCCGCGCGTTGACTGAGGAACTTGCTGCTCGCTGCGCAGCCCTGCGCGAGCGGGGCGTTGTTCCGACGTTGGCTATCGTGCGTGTAGGTGAACGCGAGGACGACCTATCCTACGAGCGCGGTGCGCTCAAGCGCTGCGAAAAAGTGGGGATTGAGGCTCGTCGCGTTTTGCTTTCTGCCGATGTTTCGCAGGACGAGCTGTTGGCGGCCATCGAGGACATTAACGCCGACCCAGCTGTCCATGGCTGTCTGATGTTCCGCCCGCTGCCCGCCGGCCTTGACGAGAACGCCGTCGCGGCAGCGCTCGATCCCGTCAAGGACGTTGACTCTATGACGCCGGCTTCGCTGCTCACCACGCTTTCGGGGCGCGGTGAGGGTTTTGCCCCCTGCACAGCCGAAGCCGTGCTTGCTTTGCTGGATCATTACGGCGTTGAGCTGGATGGGGCCAAGGTCGCGGTCGTTGGTCGGTCGCTGGTGATTGGCCGTCCTGTTGCCGCCATGCTTACGGCTCGCAATGCGACCGTGACGACGTGCCATACGCATACGCGTGACCTTGCTGCCGAGTGCCGTGCGGCTGATATTGTGGTTGCGGCCGTTGGACGCGCGCGCACGATTGGTGTGGACGCCGTTCGCGAGGACCAGACGATCATCGATGTTGGCATTAATTGGGATGAGGATGCTGGCAAGCTGGTGGGTGACGTCGATTTTGTTGCCGCGGAGCCGGTTGTTGGAGCCATCACCCCCGTGCCGGGCGGCGTGGGCGCCGTGACAACGGCGATTCTCGCCAAACACGTGATTGAGGCGGCGGAGCGCGCATCGAAATAGGCGTCTTAGTTGTTTGAGGGGTTAGTTCTATATCCCGTGGACAAAAAATGCCAAATATGAGTACTGTTGCCAAGATAGTCACATATATTTTAGGTCAATTTGGCTCTCTAACGATATTTATTATCGATAGAGAGCCTATTTTATTAGACCTATGGGGAATTACATCATCTAATTTTTGAACAAATGTAGACTTTCGGCACCCATGCATAGCAAAATTGCTGTTACTAAATTGGTGGCAGTACTCATATTTGGCATTTTTTGACCACAGGGGTTGCCAGCGCCATGGTTTCGCCCTTTCTGCGCCGAAGCGATACACTGTTATCGTTTGATTTCTTCACTCAAGGAGGATGCGCATGCCGTGCACAACGATTCTGGTCGGTAAAAACGCAAGCTACGACGGGTCGACCCTGGTCGCGCGTAACGAGGACTCGTCCAACGGGGTGTTTGAGCCCAAGCGTATGCGCGTGGTGCATCCCGACGAGCAGCCGCGCGTCTACACGAGCGTCCTGAGTCACCTGACCGTTGAGCTGCCCGATAATCCCATGCGCTACACGAGCGTCCCCGATGTTGTTCCGGGCCACGGCATCTGGGCCGAGGCCGGTTTCAACGAGCTCAATGTGGGCATGTCCGCAACTGAGACGCTCACCACCAATGAGCGCGTTCGCGGCGCCGACCCACTCGTGGACTACGTGCCCGCCAAGGGCAACGAGGGTGAGGACGGCTATGTGCCGGCGCAGCCTGGTGGCCTGGGCGAGGAGGACATGGTGACCTTGGTCCTGCCGTACGCTAAGTCCGCCCGCGACGGCGTTCGTATCCTGGGCGACCTGCTCGAGCGCTACGGCACCTACGAGAACAACGGCATCGCCTTTAGCGACGTGGACGAGATCTGGTGGCTCGAGACCATCGGCGGTCACCACTGGATTGCCAAGCGTGTGCTCGATGACGCCTATGTGACCATGCCCAACCAGCTGGGTATCGACAGCTTTGATCTGGATGACGCCGAGGGCGCCCAGGCCGATCACATGTGCTCTGCCGACCTGCGCGCCTGGATGGCCGAGTGGCATCTGGATCTGACGCTGGGCGTCGAGGGCGACGGCCCGGCTGCGGTCTTTAACCCGCGCGAGGCCTTTGGCTCGCACAGCGACAGCGACCACGTCTACAACACGCCGCGCGCGTGGTACATGCAGCGCTGTCTCAACCCCAGCGACGTGTGGGATGGCCCCGACGCCGACTACACGCCCGAGAGCGACGATATCCCCTGGAGCCGCGTGCCCGAGCGCAAGGTGACCATCGAGGACATCAAGTACGTACTCTCGAGCCACTACCAGGGCACGGAGTACGACTGCTACGGCAGCAAGGGTACGCCCGCCACGCGCGGCGCCTATCGCCCCATCGGCATCAACCGCAACAGCCAGCTTGCCGTGTTGCAGCTGCGCCCCTATGCGCAGCCGGCCTACCGCGCCGTGCAGTGGATGGCGTTTGGCTCCAACTCGTTTAACGCGCTCGTGCCGCTGTACGCCAATGTCGAGACCATGCCCGAGTACTATGCCGACACGCAGTCTCGCGTGACGTCCGAAAACTTCTACTGGGCCAACCGCCTGATCGGCGCGCTGGCCGACGTCCGTTTTCATGAGTGCGGCCGCGCCGTGGAGGACTACCAGGAGAAGGTCGGTGGCATGGGCCACAAGCAGATCCATGACGTCGATGCTGCCGTAGCCGCTCTGCCCGAGGCCGAGGTGCCTGCCGAACTTGCACGCGCCAACGAGGAGTTTGCCGAGCGTGTTCGCGTAGAGACCGATGCCCTGCTGGGCAAGGTGCTCTACACCACGAGCTGCGCCATGAAGAACTCTTTTGCGATGAACGACAACGTGAGGTAAGGGTTTCCCGTCGATCGAATAGCGCTAAAACGCTTTGTCGCTTTCGCTCAATCTTGGGTACAAGAACGCCAATGCAGTTGTTTGTGATTGGAGACAACCATGGTTATGAAACTCGATCAGCTTGTTAACGGCGCCATTAACGTGGGCTTTGGCGCTGCCGCCGTTGCTGTCGAAGGCGGCAAGAAGGTCCTCGACGACCTTAACACCAAGGGCGAGCAGGTCCGCAAGGACACCGCCACCCCCGATATCGCCCGCAGCGTGTCCGACATGTTCGAGCAGGCCGGCGGTACCATCTCCGACCTGACCGAGCGCTTGGGCATGCAGGGCGAGACCGCGGCCCAGCGCGTGCTCGACGAGCTCATTCTTGCTCGCGTCCGCGTTATGACCGCCCCCGAGCGCACGGCCTTCCTGGCCCATGTGCGCGACATCGTCGATTCGGTCGAGGACAACGTGACTTCGGTGCCCGTTGAGTCCGTTGAGCCCGACGATGCGAAGGATACCGAAGAGGCCGAGTAGCAGCGCAGATGGCAGATTCCACCACCGATTACAACAATCTAGATCCCTTGGGTGACGAGGCGGCGGTTGTCGATGAGGTCGATGCCGTCGTCTCGGGCGCTCGCAAGAAGCCGCGCGCTGTCGATATGGTCCCCGAGGAGCCCGACGCGATGGCGCCGGACGAGGAATACCAGCTCACGCCGGCGGGTCGCCGCGAGCGCATCGGACAGATTGTTCGCCTGGTCAAAAAGTACCGCGTGTGGGATAACCTCACGCCGGTTCGTTTGCGCCGCCTGCTCGAGGAACTCGGCCCCATGTTCGTCAAGATGGGGCAGATTCTGGCCAACCGGTCCGAGATTCTGCCGCAACGCTTTTGCGACGAGCTGCGTCGTCTGCGCTCCGACGTGGAGCCTGTACCGTACGAGGTCGTACTCAGTTGTCTGGAAGAAGAATACGGCCTGCGCCTGGGGGAGATGTTCGATGCGATCGACCCCAATCCGCTTGGTAGCGCATCGCTCGCGCAGGTGCACCGCGCTCGTCTGGTGACGGGTGAGGACGTGGCCGTCAAGGTGCAGCGCCCCGGTGCGCAGCAGGTTATGGCACAGGACATCGATATCATCCGCTCGGTGGTGCGTATCGTTTCCAAGTTCGTCAACACCGATCAATTCGTTGACCTGCACGGCGTAGTCGAGGAGTTGTGGACCTCGTTTCGCGAGGAGACCAACTTTTTGGCCGAGGCCAAAAACCTCAACGACTTCTACGAGTTCCATAAGAGCGTTCATGGCGTGACGTGCCCTAAATCCTATCTGGACCTGTGCACCGAGCACGTGGTGGTTATGGACTACGTCGACGGCATTTCGATCGCCGATCCTGAACGCTTGGTGGCCGAGGGCTATGACTTGGAAAAGATCGGTGCCGCGATTGTCGAGGACTACTCGACGCAGGTGCTCGACGACGGCTTTTTCCATGCCGACCCGCATGCGGGAAACATCATTCTCAAGGACGGCATCGTTTACTTTATCGACTTGGGCATGGTCGGGCGTATGTCGAGTCACGACCGCGGTATCGTCAAGGACATGATTTTCGCCGTGGCCGAGGGTGACGTGCCCAAGCTCAAGGATTCGCTCATGCGCTTCGCCGTGACGCGTGGCGATTCGGCCGAGCTCGATCATTCAGCGTTTTTGTCCGACCTTGACTTTATCGTGGCTGACTTTGCGGGCCTTGACCTGAAGGATCTGGATATCGGCGAGTTTTTGACCTCGCTGTTAAACCTCGCGCGTAAGAATGATGTTGAGCTGCCGAGCGTGGTGACGATGTTCGCGCGCGGCATGGTGACGCTCGAGGGTTTGTTGACCGAGTACATGCCCAACGTCAACATGATCCAGATCATCCAAACGCACATTAAAAACGAGAAAAGCACCTATGCGCGCGTGCGTGATATGGGACGCGATCTTGCCGCGAGCAGCTATCGCGCGGCAAAAGGCTCGCTCGAGGCGGCCGAGTATCTGGGCTTGGCTTCGCGCATGCTTACGCGCGGCCAGCTTAAGGTAAACACGCAGATCATGAGCAGCGATAAGGCGCTGCGACAGCTAGGTGGGATTATCGACCGCATGTCGATGGCAATTGTGATCGCCGGTCTGTTTATCGGTTCGTCGGTGGTGTACTACGCGCGCATCGAGCCGGTTGTGTTTGGTATCCCGGTCATTGGCTTTATGGGCTACGTGAGCGCGCTGGTGCTGGCGCTTATGCTGGGCCGCAATATCTGGCTCAACAGTCACGGCGGCAGGCACTAGAGGCTGCGGCCGTCACCGCATTTTCCTATCGCAAACAATAGCTTTTACCTTGGGCTTCGCCTGCGTGCGAGGCCCTTTTGCGTGATACCATTTTGACGGTAATAATCGATGGCCTAGATGGTGGTGCGGAGACGCACGAATGCGCGGTTATCCTGCGCATTTGGGAGAATCGGGGTGCAAGTCCCCGGCTGTACCAGTAACCGTAATTCCTCTTGGCTCGGGATGCTCGCGTCGCAGATCGGACGACGTGCCCGAGTCGTTAAGGTTAAGTCGGATCGCCTCCCGTCTTGCATGCGGCTGCGGCTTTTGCCGCCGGTGTGCATAGGGCTCTGGAGGGAAGGGGGTCCCGATGGGGGAACTCGAGCGCAACATGCGCGATGACGTGGGGCAGTCTCAAGGCAACGCTCCAAGTACAGACAGTAGGAGACAAATGGATATGTTTGAGGACGAGCGCCAGCGCGTCTCGCATCGCCGTGGCGCGATTGCGCGCGATGTAGCCAAGCGCGGCCTGGTGGCATTCCTGGCCTTCGCGATGGCCTTTGGCACCACGCCGGCTCAGCTGTGGGCCGAGGGTGCCGAGGGCATTGCCGAGGCTGTGGCTCAGGCTGCGACGCCGGGCGAGGGCACGGGTGCCGCGGACGGTGCTGCCGACGGTGTCGTTTCTGAAACCGGCTCTAACGCAAGCGATGCGTCGGTTAACGATGGCGCTTCGACGAATGCCACAGATAGCAACGGCGTAGCGTCGGACGATTCTGCCGCAGTCGAGGCTTCTACTGCTTCGCCGGATTCATCCGAACAGAACGTCAAAAGCGTTGTCGCCGCTTCCGATGAGGCTGAATCTCAGCCTACCGAAGCCGCAAGCAAAGAGGTCTCTGCCACGTGCTCCGTCGTCGGCACCGACGCCGGGGGTGCCCAGCAGACCTGGGCCGCCGCCCAGCAGATCGCTCTGAAGGAGGGCTCGACCGCGGCCGACCTCTCCGAGCAGCTCTTCAAGCAGGCCGGCCTCAAGGCCGACTACGACCCCAACGGCTCCTGGGGCTGGGCGCTCAACTCGATCACGTCGCCCTTCGACTCCGGCCGCACGCTCGGCTGCGACCCGGCGACCGGCGCGTACTGGCAGCTGTTCGTCAACGGCAGCGCCTCCGCGGTCGGCGCCGGCGGCTACGCGCTCAAGGACGGCGACTCCGTCGTCTGGTGCTACTCGAAGTGCGGTGACCCCGCGCCCGCCAATCAGATTTCCGTTAGCTGCACCGTTATCGGCCAGGACGTCTCGGGCGCTCAGCAGACATGGGCGCAGCCCACGACAGCTTTGGTGGAAGAGGGCGCGACCGCTGCTGATCTTTCCGAGCAGGCCTTTAAAAAGGCCGGCATTGGCGCCAAAACGGGGAAAGGCACGTACGGCTGGTATCTCGAGTCGCTGACTTCACCGTTCAACAAGACCGTGACGCTTTCGAGCGAGAAAGTTAACGAAAACACTTGGAAATTCTGGCAGTTCTTCGTTAACGGTCAGGCGGCCAATGTCGGCGCGGGCAATTACACACTCAAGGCCGGGGACAAGGTTACCTGGGTCTATGGCTTTGATGGAACCATGCCCGGCCAGGTTTCCGTTTCAATGGAGATCATCGGTAAGAAGGATGAGAAGGCGCAGCGCTGGACCGATCCTTCGACGCAGGTGTTTGTCGAGGGCACGTCGATTAAGGATGCCTCTGCTGCTTACTTCGATGCCCTTGGCATAAAGTCAAAAATGTACGACCAATTTGGCTATTGGGGCGTCTATAGTCTCGTATCTCCGCTTGATGGCACCGAGCTGTCGGGTGCATGGTCGTTCTTTGTCAACGGGGTTCCCGGGCCTCAGCTCGATAGCGATTACGTGCTCAAGTCGGGCGACAAAATCGTCTGGGCTTACGCCCCTGGCGACACCGTTCCTAATCCCGATGAAGTCGTAGTCGATCCGAGTGCTTCGCGCCCGACCGATTGGAAAGCCGACTGGAGTGGCAATTCCAATGCGGTGGTCAAGAACGTGTCCACGCCTACGGGCGCGCTGGCAAGCTCTTGGACGTTCGATTGGAGGGCCTACTCGGGTGCCACGTATCCCAATGCGAGCGAGCCTATTGTCGTGAACGGCAACGTTTACCTTGCCGTGAACAAGCGTTTGCTTAAGATCGACGCCGAGTCGGGCAAGGTGCTTGCCGAGTCGAACCTTCAGACTGCGATTGGCTACACCACGCGTCCGATTTACACGAAAGGCTTGGTCATCGTCCCGCTCGACGGTGGTGCGGTCCAGGCTCTGACGGCCGATACGCTGACGACGGTTTGGGTCACTGACACTGTGAGCAAATCTGCCCAGTCAAATTCCCAGCTGACGGTCGATGGCAACTATCTCTACGTTGGCACCGTTGATGTCGACTATGGAACGAGTACGTACAATAACGGTCATCTAACGCGTATTAATATACTGACCGGCGCTGTTTCTTGGCAGCATGTTAATGCTGATGAGGGCTACTACTGGACGAGCGCTACAGTGGGCGACGGCTATATTCTGGTTCCGACGAGTGCAGGTACCGTTGAGATGCTGAGCAAGTCGACGGGTGATGTGCTCGGCAGCGTTTCGGTTGGTGCCATCGTCAACTCCGGCTGTGTACTATCCAAAGACGGCAAGCATGCCTATGTGATCTCGCGTGACGGCAAGCTCCACGTGCTGGCACTGTCGGACGCAAACGCAAGGGCTTCTTCGCGCATTTCCGAAGAACGCGTCATTGATCTTGGTCTTACGGGTTGTGCCTGCATGCCCACGCTGTATGGCAATAAGCTGATTGTCGGTGGCGAGGTTTCTGGCGGTTCGGCGCTGGCGATTGTCGACCTTGATAATGACTTTGCTACGACGTTGGTTTCGTCTGCCGATGGCTCCGTGCTTCCTGCCGGTGGCATCAAGGGCGCACCACTCGTGAGTGTCCAGGCGGATGACACGTACGTTTATTTCACTGTCAACTATGGTGCGACTTCCGACTATGTGAACTACACCTCGGGCGGTGGCGTGTATCGCTACAAGATGGGTGACGCACAGGCGACCGGTGCGTTTAGCGCAGCGGGACACAACAATTACTGTGACTCGCCGATTGCCTGCGATGCCAAGGGTAACCTCTACTACATCAACGATTCCGGCACGCTTTTCAAGCTGAGTGGTGGCGTTAAGGTCTCGTTTGAGACTGGCGAGGGTTCTAAGGTCGACTTCCAGACTACGGCCGACGGCAAGCTGGTCAAGCCGGCCGATCCGACGCGCGATGGCTACACTTTCGGCGGTTGGTATACCGATGAGGCTTGCACGCAGGCGTATGACTTTAGCACACCGGTAACGGCCGACCTGACGCTGTATGCCAAGTGGACCAAGAATGCCACCAACCCTGGCGGTAATGGCGGTTCTGGCACTAATGGCGGCAACGGCGGCGCTGGCAACGGTTCCGGTGCTGGCACGGGCACGGGTTCCGGCTCCGGCACGAGGGGCCAGCAGACCGGCGGCGCTATCGCCCCGGGTCATAAGCCGACGACCAAGACGACGGTGTCGACCAAGACCGAGACCAAGGACAACAAGTCCGACAAGAAAGACTCCGATAAGTCCGATAAGAAGGACGAGAAGAAGTCTGACAAGAAGTCCGATTCCAAGTCCGATACGGGTGCTGCTTCCACGACCACTGCTAAGAAGTCCTCTAGTGCTTCCGAGCAGGAGACTGGCACCAACCCGCTCGCCATCGTTGGCATCGCCGCCGGCGTCATCGGTCTCGCCATCGTCGGCGTGTTCGTGTTCACCAAACGTCGGTAGGTGAGGGCTGTGTCCAATAAATCCAAGGACGCTGACCCCAAGCAACCAGATTCCTCGTTTATCCAGCTTGACGATGCAAAGCAAAAGGGCGCCGCTTCGGCGGCGTCCGCCCCTCGCCGCAAGGCGCTTCTCGGCGTTCTGACTGCCGCGTGCACCATTCTGATCGTCGTCTCGCTGGGTTTCGTCCATCCTTCCGCAAGCGGTGCCTGGTCTATCGACTGGATCATTCAGGCCGTGACGGGGGAGAGCGTCGTCACCAAGGACACCAAGGCGTCTGGCTCGTCTGCCGCTTCGGGCGAGGCCAGTTCCAAGGATTCCAAGTCATCGAATGACGCAAAAGATGAGTCCAAGCATTCTGATGAGTCCAAGTCCAAGGACGATTCCGAGTCTTCAAACAAGGAATCGGACAAGAACTCGGATAACAAGAAGTCCGAGGACCAGGACGGCAAGAAGTCTGGCGATAAATCCGCTGCCCAAAATACGGGAGCCGGTGATACTTCCAATGCGTCTGGCGGTGCTTCTTCGGGCGGTGGCCAGTCGTCTGATGGAGTTTCATCCTCTAATGGTGGAAACGCCTCCTCGGGCGGCCAGAGCGGCTCGCAGGAGTCCAGCTACGTAACAGTGACGGTTTCGGTCACATCGAGCGCTGTGGGCAATCCTGTGTCTTCTGGTGGCACCTTTACCTTTAACGAAGGCGCTACCGTCTACGATGCCCTGTGCGCGCTGGGCCTTTCTGTCAACGCACATGGCTCGTCGTACGGCACGTATGTCTCCGCGATTGGTGGTTTGGCCGAGAAACAGTACGGCGGTACGAGCGGCTGGATGTACTCCGTCAACGGCACAACGCCCATGACGGCCTGCAGCAACTACGTTCTCTCCAACGGCGACAACGTGGTCTGGTATTACGTTACAGGCTAGAGGCCTCGACATAGCGCGCCAGACGGGCGGTTCGGACAAACATCCGGGCCGCCCGTTTTTCATGCGAATGGGATTGGGTCGCCGGGTCTCTCGGCAAACAAAAAACCGGTTGGAACGGGAATTCCAACCGGTTATACATTCAAGCAAATAATGAATCGACTACGACCGTGCGCCCTCGAGGAAGAAGCGGCGGCTGAAGTAGTTGTACCAGGTGACGAGGAACGTGGCGATGGCCTTCATGGCCTGGTAGCCGATGCTCAAAAACGTGACGCCCACAAACATGTATAGGTCGTTGAGGCCCAGGCCGATCACCGACAGGATGGTGAAGATCGTGAACTCGCGCTTGCGGCTCATGCCCTCGCGGTGGTCGAACACGTACTTCATGCTGAGCCAGTAGTTGACCACGACGGACGTGGTAAACGAGACCGTGGTGCTCATCAAAAAGTCGAGGTGAAACAGCTCGACAAGCGCAATGAGCATACCCCAGTCGATGCCAAAGGAGATAAGACCCACGACAGCGAACTTGAGGAACTGCTTGGTATGAGGTTGTGCCAGTGCCTTGCGCACGTAATCACATCCAATGCGTTGATGAATCGAGCAGAGGATACTTTAGAGCTTTTGCAAGGGAAGCGTAAGGTCTTTGCCAAGAACTATACGAACTCGCCAAATTTTCAAGAGCTAATCCGCAAACGTTGAAAATTTGCCCGTAAACGAGCAAAGCCCACGAACAACACAGCGCTTGACGCGCGTCATCCGTGGGCATTGTAAAGCTGTAAGGTTGCGAGTTACTTGGTCTCATCGCCTTCCAGGAAGATCTTTCGGGTCACAAAGTTGTAGACCATGACAAGCGCGGTGGCGCAGATCTTGGCGATATTGGCCTCGAGTCCCAGGCCGGCGTTGAGTGTCAACACGATACCGTCGTTGAGTGCCAGGCCGATCACGGACAGCACGACAAAGATAATGAACTCGCGGCGGCGGCTCATGCCTTCCTTGTGCGCAAACACGTACTTCATGCTGGCGACGTAATTAAAGATGAGTGAGATGATAAAGCCGCTGGTGTTGGCGATTAGGATGTTAAGGCCCAGACCGTAGTGGAGCAGATTCATGATGCCAAAGTCGATGACCGTGGCGACGATGCCGACGACGCCAAACTTCATGATCTGCGCAAGGAGCTTCTGCATGGTACCTGCCTTAGGGTGGCGCCGGGACGCCGTGGGGATGATAAACTCAGCAAGTTTAGCCAATCCCCACGGGTGGTGCTAGGCGCGCTCCTCGATAGCACCGTTTCTATATGCATCGAGCAGCTGGCGCAGGTCTTGGATCTGGCTGCGGATCTTGGCTCCGGAATCGGTGTCGCTCACCATGCGGCGACGGTCTGCTTGGTCAAAACGGTTGGTCTCGCTTTCGATGTCCACGTTGCGCGTGAGTGCCTCGGCAACCGTCGTAAAGGCCCGGTGCGACTTGAGGCGGCAGCCGCGCGAGCTCGAGATGAGCGTATAGCCGGCGATACCCGTCTTGGGGTGGTAGGCGCGGCAGAAGCCGCCATCGATGACCAGCAGCTTGCCCTCGGCGCGGATGGGCTGCTCGCCCTTGGTGGTCTTGACGGGCGTGTGGCCGTTGATGATGTGACCGGTCGGTGAGCATGCCATGGGCGCGACGCCAAACTCGCGCATGATGTCATTGCAGACCGAGGGCGACTTGGTAAGCGTAAAGTACGGGTCCATCGGCTCGACCCAGGTGCTCTTATCGGCGATATAGGCGCGCTCAAAGGTGCGCACCAGGCGTCCGCTGGCGGGTGAGTTAAAGCCAATCCACAGGTACCACATCCAGTCGAGAGCGTCGCGGTCGCCCACGCGCCAGGCGCGGCGGGCGATGTGGTCGCAAAAATCGAGATAATCGCGGCCAGCGTGCCAGGTGCCCAGGCAGTTCATGCTGCTAAAGGTGCCGTCTTCGTTGAGCGGCACGCAGCCATGGAACAGCAGGTTGCCGTTGGCGACCTTGTATATCGAGCCGTGGGAATAGAGGAAATCGATATGGCGATGCAGGTGATCGGCGGTGACAAACTCGGACACGAGCTTGTCGATGATGTGCTGCTCCTGGGGCGTGAGCGTATAGGGGTCCGTCGGGTCGACGGTGGGGAAGTCGTTGGTCGTGAGCGGCCACACGCTGCCGTCGGCGAGCGTGACCGTGCCGGTGTCGTGGTCGATCTTGTCGAGTAACAGGCGGTCGGTCATGTCGAACTCGGGATGGCGCTGGATAATCTGACCCTCGAGCTTAAAGAGCAGCACGTTGATGGCCTTGATCAGCGGGGTGATGGACTCACCGGCGGTGTAGGTGGCATCTGCAAAGGCGACAAGCTCACGTAGCGAGATGCCGTAGTCGTTCTCCAGAATCTCGTAATTGTCGTAGCGTAGGTTGTTGCGCAGCACCGTGGCGATGCAGGCGGGCTCACCGGCCGCAGCGCCCATCCACAGCAGGTCGTGGTTGCCCCACTAGATGTCGAGTGAATGGTAGGTGAGCAGACGGTCCATAATCTTGGCCGCGCCGCCGCCGCGGTCGAAGATGTCGCCCACCAGGTGCAGGTGGTCGACGGCCAGGCGCTTGATGAGCGAGGCGAGCGACTCGATAAAGTCGTCGGCGCTTGCGGTCTCCAGGATGGACTCCACGATGCGCTCGTGATAGCGCACACGGTAGTTGTTCTCGTCTGGATGCGTGTGTAGCAGCTCGTCGATGATGTAGGCGTAATCGCGCGGGATGGCCTTACGAACCTTGGAGCGGGTGTAGCGGCTTGAAAGCGAACGAGCGACCATGATGAGCTGGTCAAGCATCGTTTTGTACCAGGTGGGCGAGTCCTCGCGCTGGCTGCGGACCAGCTCGATCTTCTCGTGCGGGTAGTAGATGAGCGTGCACAGCTCGCCCTTTTCGTCAAAGGTGAGCGTGTCGCCAAAAATCTCGTCGACATGCTCGCGCACGACGCCCGAGCAGTTGTTGAGGATGTGCATAAAGGCTTCGTACTCGCCATGCACGTCGCTCATAAAATGCTCGGTGCCCTTTGGCAGGTTGAGGATGGCCGAGAGATTGATGATCTCGGTAAACGCGGATTGCTCGGTGGGAAATTGTTTCGACAGCAGACGCAGATACTTGAAGTCTTGCGGATTGCGATCGAATGCGACCATGAAACACCTTCCGATAGGGCTGGTAAAACTGATAAACAGCGTAAAACGTTTATCAGTATGCGCCGCTTTTGTTTCGATTGGGGATGGGCAGCCGAATTGTTAGCCGAACGGTTTGGTAAATCGATTTAGTGGAGGTAGATATGGCGGTTGAGTGGAGACGACAGAGGGTGTTTTCTCAGATATTTATGCGTGGGGCCGGTGGAGACGATGGTGGTAAAGATGTTCGCTATTTTTGGTTCGATTTGGTAAATAGTGGACATATGTACCGTATGTAGGCTCACTGTGCGATAATTTGCGCAGCAATGAGTAAGGAGCCTCATATGAGTGATTTTGTCCTGACCTGTGAATCCGCCGCCGACCGAACCCGTGAGTTCTTTGCGTCGCGCAATATCCCTGTCGTGTGTTTTCATTACGAGATCGACGATGTTGTCTATACGGACGATCTGTATCAGTCGATTACGCCGGACAAGTTTTTTGCCCAGATTGCCGCGGGCGCCATGCCCAAGACGTCTCAGGTGAGCGTGGGTGAGTACGAGGAGTTTTGGGAGCCGTTTGTTGCCGAGGGCAAAGACGTGCTGCACCTGACGTTGTCATCGGGTATTTCGGGCACGTATGGATCGGCCTGCGTTGCGGCGCAGATGCTCGCGGATCGCTATCCCCAGGGCGGCAAGGTGCGCGTCATCGATTCGCTGGCGGCGTCTTCGGGCTTTGGCCTGTTGCTGGAATATGCCGCCGACGTGCGCGATAGCGGGGCGTCACTCGACGAGACGGCCGCTTGGATCGAGGAGCACAAGCTCAACCTGCACCACTGGTTCTTCTCGACCGATCTGTCGAGCTACCTGCGCGGCGGTCGCATTTCGGCCGCGAGCGCGATCATCGGCACGGCGCTTAAGATTTGCCCGCTTATGACGGTCGATTGCGAAGGTGGACTGTCGCCACGTGAGAAGATTCGCACTAAGAAGCGCGCGATTTCCGAGATGGCTAAGACCATGATGGCACACGTGCAGGACGGTGCGGATTATTCGGGTAAGTGCGTCATGTCGCACTCGGCGTGCCGCGAGGATGCCGAGGCAGTTGCGGCGCTGATCGAGGAACAGATTCCGCAGCTTAAAGGCAAGATTGAGATCAATAACATCGGTACTCTGATTGGCTCGCATACCGGACCTGGCACGGTGGCGCTCTTCTTTATGGGCGACAAGCGCGTGGATTAATTTGCCCCATTACATCGCTGCATGATTGCTCAAACGAAAACGGCCCGCCTCACGTTTGTGGGGCGGGCCAAGATGTTTTGCTAGCGTTTCTTTCCGCGGAAGAAGAAGCCGTGCAGTGACGGCTTGAGGCCGCGGTTGGCGCGACGCTCCTCGATATGATCGTGGATCGAAGCGACGCGCTCGATAACCTCGTCGGGAATCGGCACGTCGGGATTCATGTTCTCGACCTGGCTGACCTCGGCGGCGGCGACCTGGTCGATAATGGGCACATCGTCGTGCGAGATGACAGGCGTGGCGTCTTCTTTCATCTTGCGGTAGCGCTGCATCATGTCGGTCTGTAGCTGCTGGGCCGAAGGCGGTGTCCAGATGATGGCGTTGGCACCGGCGGCGATGGTCTCGCGGATGCTCTCGGGCGTCTTGCCGCCCGGCGCGATGAGCGGCAGGTTGGGATAGTGCTCGCGCAGTTCACGCAGGACCTGCGGCGTGTTTTTGCCAGCGGCGATGTTAAGAATCTTGGCGCCGGCGCGCACCTTGGCGTGAGCATCGTCGTCGCAACGTACGACCGTGGCGATGACGGGGATGTCGGCGATGTTGGTGATGTGCTCGACCATCTCGGCGGTGGCGGGGGAGTTGACCACACAGCCCGCCGCACCCTGCATCTCGGAGACGGCTGCCATCTGAACGGAGCGCTTGCCGGTGGTGGTGCCACCGCCCACGCCTACGAAGACCGGGCACTCGGCGACGGTCAGCAGCGCCTGCGTAATGGCGGGCTGCGGCGTGAAAGGGTAGACCGCAAAGACGGCATCGGCGTTGGAGTTGCGGATAACCGCGACATCAGTGGTGTAAATGAGCGACTTGATGCGGCGGCCGAAGAGCGTGAAGCCGCTGGCCTCCTCGATCTCGTCGGGCATGCGGAGGGCCGCCTTGCGCAAACGCCCGTCGATGGGCAGGGGCTCCATAGGGAGCAGGCCGTTGGGCGTGACGGCTACCTGGGGCTCGGTGAACTCGTCTGCGAGCTCGACCTCGGAGAAATCGACCGAGGCGACGATGTCCTCGTGAACCTCGGCGGGCACATCGATGGGAGCTTGGTCGTTTGCCGCGGCAGGCGTGTCGAAGGAGCTGGTGCCGACGAAGGCGTCGACGCGCTCGTTTAGATCGTTGAGGGTATCCATGGAGGCTCGATTCTATGTGATGACGGCCGGCAGGGTGCCGGCAGCGTTGTGCTTGCTAAATCGTTTGACGAGTTGATTTTTCCCCGCCGCGTCCTCCGTTAGACCGAAGGGCGGCGAACGTGAAGGAGCTGTGGTGGCGGTGATCGAGGTGCTATCTTGAAAGTCCCGTTTAAAAGAGAGGTGACGCGGTATGGAATTTTCGGCAATGTTGGGCTCGATTGGCCTATGCGTGGGCGCAATCGTAGCCGCCGCGGTCATCTACTTTGTGGTCACGGCCATTAAGGGCAAAAGGGCCGAACGCAAGGAGCGCACGATGCTTAAACAGCATCGCGACCAGCAGGGCAAACGCGCACAGAGATAGCTTGTTGAGTTTTGGATCCGTGCGCTAGCTGCGTTTTCGGATCAGGGCAATGTAGAAGCCCTCAAATTCGCGGCTGGGCGGAATGGTGAGCGTGCCGGGCAGGCCGTTGGCGATGGCCGATACCTGACCCGCGGCAATGGCCTCGGTCAGGGCGTTGGACTCGATGCGCGGCTCCTCACCAGCTTCCTGGGCACGGCGTGCCTCACTTTCGCTTGGCGTGCCGTCGAGGGGGATGAGCTCGCAGTCCATATGCTTGTCGAGGGCTTCTTGCAGGGCGTCCTCGTTTTCCTGCGGCAAGATCGAACAAGTCGAATAGACGAGCGTGCCGCCCGGTTTGAGGGCTCCCATGGCGCGGTCCAGAAGCGCACGCTGCGAGCGGGCGCATTTGACGAGCAGCTGCTCGGTCAGGCCGCGCAGGCTTTTCTCGTTGCCGCTGATGACGGTGCCCGTGCCGGTGCAGGGAGCGTCGAGCAGGATGCGGTCAAAGCGGAAGAACTCGTCGAGCTCGCGTGCGTCGGTGCGCATGACGGGCACGTTTTTTGCGCCTTGGCGGTGGAGGTTGGCTTCGAGCTTCTCGGCGCGGGGAATGCTCATCTCGCAGGCGGTAAGGTGCGCCTGCCCCTGCGTGAGGGCGGCGATCTGCGTCGTCTTGCCGCCAGGGGCTGCGCACATGTCCAGGATGTCCTCGCCTGCCTGTGCGCCCAGGACCAGCGGCGGCATCATGGACGACAAGCTCTGCAGGTAGATCTTGCCGTCGCGGTAGATGTCGAGGTCCCACAGATCGGAAACCTGGGCCTCGGGCAGGATAAAGGCGTCTGGGTACCAGGCGACGGGGTTGTGGGCGATGCCGGCGGCATCGAGCGCCGCAGCGATGTCCTCGGCGGTCGCCCTGAGCGTGTTGGCGCGCAGTGTGACCGGGCGTGTGGCCGCGGCGCCGAAGCCCTCGATCATGAGCTCGGCATCGGCGGGCGCATAGGCGCCGGCGACCGTGTCGACCATAAAGCGTGGCAGGTCGGCAGCGCAGGGAAGGGCGGCAAGCTGGTCAGAAAGCTCAGTAGCAGCAAACTGCCTAAGCTTGAGCTCGGGCTTAACCGGCTTTTTTTGCTTACGACGACGCGGCTTGGACATCCGTCTTTCCTTCCCATCCCAAATTGACTACTTTCCGGACACGCCGCTGCTGGCGTGCTTTAGTACTGGCTCTCGTGCTTGCTAAAGAAGTCGAAGCGCGGGGGCAGCGGCTTCACGCGGTGCTCGCCGGGCTTCTCGCCCAGGATCTCCACGAACTCGTCCGTGGAGGCAAAGATGTTATCCCAGCTAAAGAAAGCGACCGGGTCGACGTCGAAGTACTCGCAGATGAGCTCGCAGCCGGCCGGCACAATACCGTGCATCAGGACGGTCGCCACGCGCAGCTCGGTAAAGGCGTCGACAAGGGCCTGCGTCATCGCGGCATTGGCCGGCTCGCCCTCGAGCTTGTTGGCGGCCTTGGAGGCGTCGCTCCAGCGCTTGTTGGCGGCGCGCAGGTAGTCGTCGCACACGGCAAGCGCGCGGTGCGTCTCGAACTTGTACATGGCCTGCTCAAAGGCGAGGGCTGCCTGCTGGGCGGCTTCGACCACGGTGTCAGAAGCGGCACCGGCGGGGATGCAGCCGTTGCGGTAGGGGCTCTCGTCGCCTTCCTTGACGGCGACGCCGTAGAAGCAGCTGCGGGCCAGACGGTTGAACACGCCGGTCAGCAGCGCGCTCTCCTTAAGGGCCGGGTCGATAACGCGCTTGTCGTCGCAGGCGCGTACCTCGTTGCCGTCCTTGTCCTTGCCGGTCACACGCGTGTCGTATGCCTTGGGGCTAAAGCTCACCGGCTTCTCGGACAGGCCGAGCGACAGCCAGTGCGCGCGCATCTGCTCGCAGGTGTAGTGGTTGAGCAGGTCGTCTGCCGGCGGGGGAGGCGTCTGCGAGGACGAGCTGGCCTTTTTGCCCATGTAGAGCAGGTGGTAGCAGGCGCTGACGGTGCTCTGCGTGAGGTCCCAGCCCAGGGCCTCCCACATGGCGGTCTGCGCGATGCAGTAGAAATAGATGTTGTCCTGACCGATGAACTGGTAAATCTGAGCGTCGTCAGAGCACCACCAGTCGCGCCAGTCGAGCGAGCTGTGCTGGTAGGTGGGTGCGGGCACCTGCGTGGAGTCGTCGGCGGGCTCGCCCATGAGGGCGGCATCCTGGGCGGCGACGCCCTCGGTCACGCCGGCGGCCTTGGCATCGCGCGCGAGCACGGTACGCGTATAGCTGATGGGCGCCCACAGGCTCTCGGGCCAGCACCAGCAGGTGACGTCGGAGACGCCATCGACCTCGGGCACCGGAACGCCCCAGTCGATGTTGCCGGTGATGCGGAAGGGCACGAGTGCCTTGCCGCTGCGGAAGCGCACGCCACCGTTGGCGAGCACCGCGTGGGCGTCGTCGCGCTCCTTCCAGCTGGGGAAGGTGACGGTAAAGCTGCTCTTGTTGCCCTCGGGCTCCAGCACGGTGTGCTCGGGGAGCTGGTCCTCGACGGCATCGAAGGCCTCGCGGAACTTGTTCTGGATGTAGAGCTGAGCCGGCAGCAGCCACTCCTCCATGGTCTTGGAGACCACGGAGCGAACCTGCGGGTTCTGGGCGAGCTTGGCGGTATAGGTCTTCATAAAGTCGAGGTAGGCCGGCAGATCAAAGTAGAGATTGTCGACCGGGCGCAGCTCGGGCACCTCGCCGGTGAGCTGGCTCTTGGGCGCGATGAGCTCCTCGGGCTCAAACTGGTGGCCCAGATCGCACTCGTCGGCATAAGCCTTCTCGGACTTGCAGCCCTGGATGGGGCAGCGGCCGATGACCTGGCGGCCGTTGAGGAACGTGCCGGCCTTGGCATCGTAGAACTGCAGCGTGGAGCGCTTGGAGATGGTGCCCTGCTCGTGCAGACGCTCGATAATCTCCGCGGTCACCTCGTTGTGAATCTGCGCAGCCGGCTCAAGGCCCGAGCCGCCGTAGATGTCACAGCTGATGTTGTAGTTGTTGAGGGTCGCGGCCTGGCGGGAGTGATTGGACTCGACATACTCGCCGATGGACTTATCGTAGCCCTCGTTCTCCTTGAGCTTGCGGTAGCTCTCCATGATGGGCGAGCCGTAGCAGTCGGTGCCCGAGGTGAAGATGACGTTCTCGCGGCCCAGGCGGTCGCGCAGGAAGCGGGCGAAGAAGTCGGCCGGGACAAAGACGCCACCGACGTGGCCAAAGTGAAGGCCCTTGTTGCCGTAGGGCTCGCCGGCGGTAACGATGGCGCGGCGAGGCCAGCCGGGACGGTCGTTCATGGAGTATTTGGATGCCATGGGACTCCTTCGCATATGGTAAGAGCGCGGCCGGGCGCAAGGCCTGGCGATGCGGTGGTCAATTCGTGCATATCGTTCGACATTATCGCACATGCGGACGGGTACGTGGCAGGGGCGCTATCCTAAGATGCTATGAATGAGATTTCCAACATACATGCGTTTGAGGACGAGGATTTTCTACACGCTTGCTTCGTGTGGGGGATGGCCGTGATCGCGGTGTTTGCCGTGTGCCTGGTGCCGGTGTTTATGCTGCTGGGCGGGCCTGCGGACTTGGACGCGGCTGAGGCGGGCGGCTGGACCACCGTCGTGGGCTGGATGGTCGGTGTGGCTGCGGTTTCTGCAGCGTCGTTTGCCGTGCACGAGCTGGTGCATGCGGTGTTTTTTAAGCTGCTGGCGCCTGCGGGCGCGCATGTGACCTTTGGCGCGAATCGTGAGACGGCGATGATCTATGCCTGCGCCGAGGGCGTTGTGTATTCGCGTCGGCGGTACATGGCCATTTGCCTGGCGCCCACGGTTGTTTTGACGGTGGCGTTTGCCCTGGGCTTTGCGCTCTCGGGCTATCCGCTGCTGTGTTACCTGGCGGCTGGCTTGCATTTGTCGGGCTGTGTGGGCGACTGGTATTACGTGCGGGCCATTTTGCGCGACCGCCGCATCGCTGCCTGCGAGGACACGTCCTTTGGCGTGCGCTTTTTCGCAAAGTAGTCTTTTTGGGACGGGGCTATTTTAGCTGCCATGATGTCGGGGTGAGTTTTCTGGGACGGGGATGTCGATGAAGTCGTTGTTGCTGCATGCGTGCTGTGCACCATGCTCGCTTGAGCCGGTTCGCCTGCTGCGCGAGGAGGGGTTTGAGCCCACGATTTGCTGGACCAACCCCAATATTCAACCGCGCGATGAATGGCAGCGCCGCTTGGACGAGCTGCGCCGGTGGTGTGCCGATGGCGACATCGAGCTCATCGAGGCAGGGGAGGACCGCGATCGCTGGGAGACCGGCGTGGCACCGCTGGGTGTCGATCGGCCTCGTCGCTGTCGCGCGTGCTATGCCCTGCGCTTGGCCGAGGCGTGCCGCGTGGCCCAGGAGCGCGGGTTTGAGTTTGTGGGCACGACGCTCGCCGTCTCGCCGTACCAGCTGTTCGATACCTGCAATGACGTGCTTGAGCGCTTGGCGGCGGCACACGGGCTCACCCCGGTGATTCGCGATTTTCGCCCGTATTACCCCGAGGCGACACGTCGTTCGCGCGAGCTTGGCATGTATCGGCAGAACTACTGTGGTTGCCGCTTCTCGGCTGTCGAGGCGGCCATGGACCGCGCCCGCATCCGCGACGAGCGCAAAGCCGCCAAAAAGTAGTTCGTTTGGGACGTCAGCCTGCTAGGATGTAGAGCGGACTTTAGCTATATAAGGAGTATCCGACGTGTCTATGCGTACCGATGATTTTGACTACAACCTTCCTGAGGAACTGATTGCCCAGGCTCCTGCCGAGCCGCGCGACTCCTGCCGCCTGCTGGTGGTTGATCGCAAAGGCTCCGAGACAGGAACGCCGCTAGAGCATGGCGGTACCGTTGAGCACCGCATCTTCCGCGACATCATCGACTATATCGAGCCGGGCGATGTGCTCGTCATCAACCAGACGCGCGTGATGCCGGCCCGTCTTATCGGTCGCAAGGCTGGCTCGGGCGGTGTGGTCGAGACGCTGCTGCTCAAGCGCCGCGAGGATGTTGACCCGCTGGGTCACGTTTGGGAGTGCCTGGTCAAGCCGGGCAAGCGCCTGAAGCCCGGTGCTCAGATTGAGTATCGCGCCGGTGGCGCCCATGCGCCCGAGGGGGCTCCCGTGGTGCTGATGGCCGAGGTCATCGACTTTGTCACCGATAGCCGCGGCGGTCGTCTGGTGCGTTTTGAGCCGGCCGGTTGCAATGCCGCCGGTGACCCGCGCACGCTCGACGAGGCCATCCATGCTGCCGGCCACGTGCCGCTGCCGCCTTACATTACCGATTACGAGGGCGATCCCGAGAAGTACCAGACCGTCTACGCCATGAAGGAGGAGCACTCGGCTGCCGCTCCTACGGCGGGTCTGCATTTTACGCCCGAGCTTATGGCCGCTATCGAGGCCAAGGGTGCGAAGTTTGCCGCCGTCGAGCTCGAGGTGGGTATCGATACCTTCCGTCTGGTGGAGGAGGACGACCCCACGCAGCACGTGATGCACACCGAGCGCTACCACGTGTCGCAGGAGGTTGTCGACGCCGTGCATAAGGCTAAGGCCGAGGGGCATCGCGTGATTGCTGTCGGTACCACCGCAGTGCGCTCGCTCGAGAGCGCCTTTGACGCTGAGGCACCGGTGTCCGATCCGGCCGTGACGGCGCGCTATTTTGAGGGCCGCGAGGACGGGGCCGATACACTTGGCCGCGGTGACATCGTGGTGCGCGAGAACGCCACGACGCAGCTCTACCTTATGCCCGGCTCGACCTATCACGTGGTCGACGCGCTGATCACAAACTTCCACGTGCCGCGCTCCACGCTCATGATGCTCGTGAGCGCGCTTGCCACCCGCGACCAGATCATGGATGCCTACGCCGCCGCCATCGAGGAGCGCTACCGCTTCTTCAGCTTTGGTGATGCGATGCTCATTTGTTAGTTACGCGGTTCTACGAACCGCGTAACGGCTCGACGCTGCAAACCCGCCAGAGCGGCAATCTGCCTTTCAACTTCGGCGGCATGACCAGAAGGTCAATGCCGCCTCGTTTCAAGGCACCTTGCTCGCTCTGGCGGGTTTTCGCTGACTTTGCCAAGGCATCGGCGTCGCCTTTGTTGGCACTTGGGGACAGTCCTTATGTCAAGAGATTGGTGCAAGAGGGATAGGTTGCCTTGCGTCGATTTAAATAGGTTGCGGTGAGATAGTTCTTGAATTGGCCTTATTGAGGACTAAACAGGAACTATCTCACCGCAACTGCGTTGAACGTTTTTTGGCAACTGGTTTACTTGCTCGCGAAGAGCCAGACCAGGATGATCGCTAGAATCACGGCGACGATGCAGACGATGGCGCCGGTGAATTTGATGCGTGAGTCGCGGGTGCGCTCTCGTACGTCATCCTCGGTAGCCTCGAGCTGGGCCACTTCGCGCTCGGTTTCGGCGTGTTCGGCTTTGTCTCGGGCCAAGGATCCTGCAAGCGACTCAGTGATCTCTGGGTGGTCGTGCACCTCGGTCGCCTGTTCGATGATCGACTGTGCATGTGCGGCATCTGCTTGGGCGTTGGCGATGGTCTGCTCCTGGTCGCGGCGTGCCTTGTCCTCCGCGGCGATCTTCTCGCGCAGTTCGCGCTGACGAGTCGCGGCGGCAGTCTTCGCCGTCTGCAACTCGTCGCGCGCGGCATCGGCTTCGGTCGTCACGGCTTGGTGCGCGCGTTTTGCGTCGGCGATAGGGGCTTGAGCCTGCTCGACGGCCTGCTCGGCTGCGGCAAGTGAATGCTCAAGGTCGGCGGTGATGCGCGGGACATCTTCTTCGGCTTTACGCAGGGCATCTGCCGTGTCGGAAATCTGCATCGAGAGCTCGCTGGTGCGCACCGTATAGTTGGCGGGATTTGCCGAGGGATTGCGTTGCAGCTCGGCATACTCATGACGCAGTGTCTCGAGCTGGGCGCGCGTGGCGTCGACGGTTTGTTGTGCGGCGGCAATGCCGGTGTCTCGCTCTGCCTTCACCTTGTCGCGGATGCGCTTGGAATCCTCAAGACGTCGAACGAGGCGGTTGCCGGTCTCGCGCGAGCTCGCCTCGCGGGCCTCCACGGCATCGAGCGTGGCCTTCAGACGGAGCTCAGTCGCGTCATCCTCTGTCTTCATTTGTTCGAGCTGACCCTTGAGCTTTGTCGCTTTGGAGGCGTGGGCATCACGGTCAATCTCGGCGGCCGCTGCAGTCTTTTGGGCCGTGGCAATCGCCTGGCGCTGGTCGGCGACGATCTGGTCGTAGCGGCCTGCGATATCCTGGCGCGTCTCGAGTTCCTCGGCCTGATCGGCAATGCGCTGCTCAAGTTCGGCCAGGTGGGCGCGGGCATCGGCAAGTGCCTTTTTCGCGGCGTTCATCTCGCGCATGGCCGAGGCGCCCTGGGCGATAAAGGTGCCCACGGCGTTCGCAGTGTTCGAGACAGCGGTCCCCAGATCGCGGCTCGCGGCGGAGGAGTGCGGGGCGGTCGGGCGAGCGGTGTCGGCAGCGTCCGCATCGGCAGCCTGCGGCACGGCGATATTGCCGGTACCGCCCTCGATCACAGAAAAGCCTGCTGCGTGCGGGTCGACCGCATCGGCGCCAATCGTGGGATGCTCGAGCTGCAGAAACGAGGGCATGGTGCTGCCCTGGTCGGCAACCGGAGTCTCGCCGGGTACGAAGGTCGAGGCTGCCTCGGCGGCCTCCTCTTCCTCGGCGTCAACGTCAGCGTCGGCCACGGCGTCTTTCATCGCTTTGACGGCATCCATCATGGAGTCCATGACGGCGTCGAGCTCTTCTTCCGAAGAAACCTCGATGGGGCCCGCAGCTTGCGGAGCGGCATCCTGTACGGGGTCGTCGTCCTGAGCGGGCGCATCGTCGTTTTGCTCGTCTGCATCTTCGGCGCCAGGGGTTTCCGCCGTAGCGCTTTCGTCCAAGATGGGGTCGTCGAGGTCAATATCATCGCAGGTCACAGCGTCGGCATCTGCAGTGACGTCTGCGGAATCATCAATATGCTGTTGAGTCTGGGGGTCCAGCTCGTCTGTCATAGGCATGTGCTCCTCATCGTTGTTTGTCACCCTATGATAAAGTCTCGCGTCGACATCCCGCGCGCTGCAGCAAAGTTTCAAAACGTGTTCGATGGCTCGCGTCGATAGCAAAAACTCGGCCACTTTATCCAGTTTGTACTTGACAATCCCTTCGCCGAAAGACGTTATGCCGTTCGCCTGCCGAGGCCTTTTCTTTTCACTTGAACCCGTTAAAGTTGCATTTCAGCTTTTGGCGCGTGAAGTTGGATGCGCGCAGTCGACGGGCAGGCCCGTCGCGATTTGAAAGGACTTTATATGGGACTTTTCACTGGTAAGACCGTGATCGTCACCGGCGGCGGCAAGGCCACGCTCAAGGACGGCTCCGCTGGCTCCATCGGCTACGGTATCGATATCGCTTTTGCCAAGGAGGGCGCAAACCTCGTCATTACCGGCCGCAACGTTGCCAAGCTCGAGGCTGCCAAGGAATCCCTCGAGGCCGAGTACGGCGTCAAGGTTCTGCCTGTTCAGGCCGATGTCTCGGCTGGTCAGGACAACGAGGCCGTCGTCCAGAACGTCATCGACAAGGCCATTGAGGAGTTCGGCCGCATCGACGCCGTCGTCAACAATGCTCAGGCCAGCGCTTCGGGCGTGACGATCGCCGATCACACCATGGACCAGTTCAACCTCGCCATTTACTCCGGTCTGTATGCCACCTACCTGTACATGCAGAAGGCCTACCCGCACCTGAAGGAGACCAAGGGCTCCGTGGTCAACTTTGCTTCGGGCGCCGGCCTGTTTGGCAACTATGGTCAGTGCAGCTATGCCGCCGCCAAGGAGGGCATCCGTGGTCTGACTCGCGTTGCCGCCAACGAGTGGGGCAAGGACGGCATCAACGTCAATATCGTTTGCCCGCTTGCTT
This sequence comes from Collinsella sp., assembly GCA_019424985.1. Classification (GTDB taxonomy): domain Bacteria; phylum Actinomycetota; class Coriobacteriia; order Coriobacteriales; family Coriobacteriaceae; genus Collinsella. The sequence continues at coordinate 83,226 of JAHYYM010000013.1, forward strand.
GGACCGCCGCGCTCGAGAACTTCCAGGATGCCTATCCCGAGGCGTTCAAGGCCAACGTCCACATGCCGCCGGCGGGTCACTACGGCGACGTCGAGAAGGAAATCGGCCGCGTCGTCGTTCAGCTCTGCGGTCCCGACTTTAAGTATATGAACGGCGAGACCGTCACCCTCGAGGGTGGCATGGGCCAGCGTCCTTAGGGGTTCCGCCGTTCTACCGAACGGCGGACCGGCCGACGCTGCGCGGGCCGCATTTGGACAATCTGCCGTTCAATTTCAAGGGCGCGACCAGAAGGTCAGCGCCCTTTCATTTCACGGCACCTTGTCTCAAATGCGACCCGCTCGCTGACGTTGCCAAAATATCGGCGTTGCCGTGGCTGGTAAATAGCTCCACTCATCGGGGACGTACTTAAATGAGTGCCCGCAGAATGAAAGTGGATAATCTCCCGTTTTTGGGCTGTGTTTTGGGCAAAAGTGGGAGATTATCCACGCTCATCCGGTAAGCGTCCAAAAATCCACGCTCATTTGCCGTGTCCCTGCCGTATCCTCCTCGCGCCAGTTTCTGTCGAGTCGGTGCTTCTTGCGGGTTGCCCGTATAATGGTTTGCGTATGAACCGCAACCAAGGAGTTCCAGTTTATGGACCAGAACCTTTTTAAATTCGACCTGATTGCCGAGGATCCGACGACGCACGCGCGCGCCGGCGTACTGCACACCCCGCACGGCGACATCGAGACGCCGATCTTTATGCCCGTGGGCACCAAGGCAAACGTCAAGGGCATTCCTACCGAGACTGTCAAGAAGCTCGGCGCCCAGATCGTGCTCGCCAATACCTATCATCTGTCCATGCGTCCCGGCGAGGACACCATCGCCGAGCTGGGCGGCCTGCACAAGTTCATGAACTGGCACGGCCCCATCCTCACCGACTCGGGCGGTTTCCAGGTCTTCAGCCACAACGATGCCGTCAAACTCACCGACGAGGGCGTGCGCTTTATCGTCAACGATTACGACGGCCGCCACGTGTTTTGGACGCCCGAGGACAACATGGAAATCGCCATGAAGCTCGGCTCCGACATCTGCATGCAGCTGGACCAGTGCCCGGGCTATCCCGCCACGCGCGCTTACGTTGAGCGTGCCGTCGAGCTGTCGAGCATGTGGGCCGAGCGCTGCTATAAGGCGCATACCCGCGACGACCAGGCACTCTTTGGCATCGTTCAGGGCGGCATGCACCTGGATCTGCGCCTGCGCTCGCTGCGCCATCTGGAGGAGTGCGGCGACTTCCCGGGCTATGGTATCGGTGGCTATTCGGTGGGCGAGGATCACGAGACCATGTTCGAGACCCTGGCGCCGCTCGTGAGCGAGTACATGCCCAAGCATAAGCCGCGCTACCTGATGGGTGTCGGTAACCCCACCACGCTCGTGCGCGGCGTGGGCGTGGGCATCGACATGTTCGACTGTGTGCTGCCGACGCGCACCGGCCGTATGGGCACGGCATTCTCCAGCGAGGGTCGCCTCAACTTCCGCAACGCTCGCTTTGCGCACGACGACGGTCCCATCGATCCCACCTGCACCTGCCCGGTGTGCACGGGCGGTTACAGCCGTGCGCTCATCCGTCACATGGTCACGCAGAAGGAGATGCTCGGCGGCATTCTGCTTTCGATGCACAACATCTACTACCTGCTCAACCTTATGCAGCGGGCCCGCCAGGCCATTATCGAGGGCCGCTACGGCGCGTTCGTGAGCGACTGGATGAACAGCCCTGCGGCGGTGGATTACTAAGAGCAGCACGGGCGCTTGCAGAGCGCGGGCAACGGCAAGGGGCGAGCGCCGGCCGGTCATCACGTTTGCTAACACCGCTTGCGCGACCGATGACCGATAGCTTGCAAGCACTTGATGCATCGTGGGTACCATACCGAATAGTTGATGTTCGGGCGGGTGTTTGGCGCACAGCGTCGACCCCGCCCGTTTTTCTTTTTCTCGATAGGAGTACCCATGATTAAGAATGAGAACGTCGAGGGCGAGCCTGTCTACGACGAGACGTACCGCCGCGGCCCCGTGGTCATGCGCGGCCCCATGATTCCTAAGGACAACACCTACGCCAACCTGCTGGCGCCCGAGGAGTCGACCGACTGGTTGCATGCCGATCCGTGGCGCGTGCTGCGCATTCAGGCCGAGTTTGTCGATGGCTTCGGCGCGCTTGCCGAGCTTGGTCCTGCGGTGACCATCTTCGGTAGCGCCCGCACGCCCAAGACCGATCCGCTTTACAAGGCGGCGCGCACCGTCGGGCGCAAAATCGCCCAGCGCGGCGTGGCGGTTATCACCGGCGGCGGTCCCGGCATCATGGAGGCGGCCAACAGGGGAGCGGCGAGTGTCAACGGCAAGTCAGTTGGCCTGGGCATTGAATTGCCGCACGAGCAGGGGCTCAATAAATACGTGAACCTCGGCATGGACTTCCGTTACTTCTTTGTGCGCAAGACCATGTTCGTCAAATACAGCTCGGGTGCCATCGTGTTTCCCGGAGGTTTTGGTACGCTCGACGAAATGTTTGAGGTGCTCACGCTGGTGCAGACACACAAGGTCAAGCGCATGCCGCTCGTTTTGGTGGGAACCGAGTACTGGCAGGGCCTGTTCGACTGGCTCAACGGCCCGGTGATGGACGCCGGTATGATCAGCCCGCTCGATCCCGAGCTCGTGCATATCACCGACGACCTCAACGAAGCCGTCGACATCGCCCTGAGCGGGCTGATGTAGGGCGCTGTGACTGTTGTTATAGTAATGTGAACGGCATACAGATGCTATTTAACATCAGTATGCCATCAAAACGGGGTATACTGATGCAAAAGACGAGGCGAGGAGGTCGCGTATGTCTACTGCAACGGTTAAGCCTACGACGGTTCGCATCGAAGAGGGGCTCAAGGAACAGGCGACTGAGTTCTTGGATTCGGTCGGCCTCAGCCTCAATTCCTATCTCAATCTTGCCGTTCGGCAGCTTGTAAATCAGCGAAAGATTCCTTTTGAGATTGTAGGAAGGGCGGAGGTGCCCAACGAGGCGACGAGGCGTGCCATGGTGATCGCCGAGGCTCATGAGTTGGGGATTTTGCCGGACGATAGCCCGTCATTCAACAACGCTGATGAGCTTATGTCATTCCTCGATGAGGAATAGCGATGTTCGAGATTAAAGTCGAGGCTCAATTTAGGGCGGACTACAAACGAACGATGCGCATGCATCCGCAGCTAAAGAGTGAGTTTAAGGCGGCAGTCGCAGAGCTTGCAGCTCACGGCTCGCTTCCCGCGGAATATGGCGCCCATGAGCTTTCAAACCCGGGCGGAAACTACAACGGCCACATCGATTTCCACCTATCCGATGGCTTGGTCGACGTGGTCGTTCTCTACTTACCGCATAAGACTAATCCTGTGATCCGGCTGGTCAGAATGGGCTCGCATGAGGAGCTGTTCCAGGGCCCGCAGGGCTGATTGCCGATTTCTAAGTTGCGGTGGAATAGGGATTGGTTGACGGCTAATAAGTCAAAAACAGTCCCTATTTCACCGCAACTGCTGGGGGTACCCCGTTCGTCGCCGCGGCCTCCGGTTCCACTTTTCGCTGAATTTCGCTCAAAAGCTCGGCTGCGACTTCGCTGCTTTTGAAACGAATGCTGCAGTCTTCTTTCTTTGGGAAAGCCAGCAACGGAATAGCTCCGTACCAGACAGTTTCCTCGTCAATCACTGATGCGCACAGGCGTCCTTCGGCTTTGATGAGATAGTTGACGTTCATCTCGGCAAAAATCGCTTTCACGTCATCGCGTGGAGTTGAAGCAATAGAAATCTCAAGGGCAATTCCACGGGTAGCGGCATCCGCGAGTGCAGCGGCGAGCTTTTCAAGGCATGCGGCGGACGCGTAGGGTGCGGCAATAAAAATGCTTTTCGATGCGTTCTCGATGTCATTCACTAAAGCCTCCACGGCTCTTGCCGACCTAACGAGGATGTTTCGATCGTCCTGTCTGTTGTCGTTTGCCGCAAAGACTTCATACCCCAGCTTGGCGTAGGTCTTGAGCCTCTTTTGGTACATGCGCGCGAACATGGGTATCGACAGGTCAACATAGTCGAATATCTCAACCCGCTGTTTGCCCTCGTGGCTTCTGTGTAGCCTACCTGCCTGCTGCGTTATGCTGCCGTCCCAAGATATTGGAGTGGCAATGAGCAAAGTGTCAAGGTAAGACAGGTCGAAGCCCTCGCCCAGAAGACTTTCAGTTGCGACGATGATTCGATGATCATGCTCAAAGCTGGGAAGACTCTTCAGTATTGCTTTTCTTTCTTTGGCGTCGATTTCTCCGGTTAAGAGTATGGGTTCGTGTCCACGGCTTTGAAGTAGCCTGCATAGCTCTTCGGCATGCTTTTTTCTTTTAGATAGCACAAGCGGATGCCGGCCGTTTGATGCGGCCTCGAGGGCGTCCTCGATAATTGCTTCGTTTCTCGCGGCGTGTACACACAGGAGATCGAGAATTTGGTTAAAGGATGCTCCTGGTCCGTAGGTGGGTAATCGAATTCCGGTGAAACGCGGTCTAACAATGCGCTGAATCCCCTGTTGGATTGCTTGCGTTTTTGGATCGACGACATAGCGAACCGGGCCGCAGAGCATCGAGAGTGCCCGCGTGAGTCCGTCCGAACGCTCGGGCGTTGCGGAAAGGCCATATACATATTTGGCAGGAGCGGACTTGAGGACAAGCTCAAGCTGTGGCGCGGCCGCATGGTGGCATTCGTCACAGATGATGAGACTGTAATCGCGAACGAACTCCTTGGCTAATGACTCGCCGGTTTGGGGATCCTTGCCGGATAGCGACTGGAATGAAGCAATGTCGATGAGACGGCTTATGGCGGTCTTGCCTCCTCCGATTTGCCCAATGAGCGGAGGCTGTCTTTTGCTGATTCGTCCCTTTGGGGTTCGGACGGGCTCTCTGTTGTCCGTGATGTCGAGAAATCGTTCGAGTTGGGATTTCCATTGGGCAATGAGCGCAGTTTTAGGAACGATGACGAGCGTTGGAAGACCAATGGCAGCAATAAGATAAGCTCCGATGACGGTTTTGCCGAACCCCGTCGGTGCGGACATGATCCCGTCTTCATAGCTGAGCATCTGTTCAGCGACAATTTGCTGTTCAGGGCGAAGAGTCCCTTTAAATGCCATCGCAATTGGATGGCTCGACTTGCGTTTGTCTGAATAGTGGGCAGAAACGCCGGCTTCTTGAAGCAGCCGCTCAAGTTGAACCTTGCAGCCTCTGGGAATCGCGACGTAGCCATCTCTAAGTTCGCTGAGGTCTATGAACCGCGGTTTGCCGAATACCGATTGATGCATAGATTGTGCGCGGAAGAATTCTGGGTTGGCAAATGTTGCAAGCCTGCGGACTTCCATTTGAGCTGCGGGACTCAGAGATTTTTCGGGGATATAGAGCATATCGGTCTGCGTGACGGACAGCGATGACGGGAAGTCCCGCGGTGCGAGCGGAAGCCGCTTTCGCAGTCTCTGGGAATGTGGCACACCGGTGTTTGCCGCCGCAACAGTTGCTATTCCATGTGACCTATTTTCGATGCTCTCGATCAGATTTTGCACCGTCACGCGCGGGATTAACTGGATTTGCGAAAGGTAAAGCCATTGATCGGGAAAGGGCTCAAATTGCTCGTCAACAAATACGCTGTTCCCTTTTCGCTGCGCTTTTCCTTGAAAAGGCAGCGCTATGAGATTTCCAAAGCCGCCCTCAGGAATGGTGGACTGCGCGGGCAGCATTCGGTCAAATGCTTTGAAGGTGATTGTCTTGTTCAGTATCGCCGCTTCGGTGATAAGGCTGCTTCCAAAATCTCGTGCGGTCTTTGCGCTGACGAGCTCTAGGAAGAAAAACCAGACATGTGCGCCGTCGCCCGATCTCGATCGCTCAACTGCGACATCGATTCCGTGGCTTTTTGCGACATGTCGAATGGCTTTCGTCGCTTCTTTCCAATCGGCTCCGTCAAAATCGATGACCAGGACTTTCGTGTTACTGTCTTTATCGAGCACATATTGGCCTATAACGTCTCGAAGCCTATCGTCATTGCCTCTGAAATGGGCGATGATCGCGGCATCGCTCAACTCGGGGAAGACGCGGCTGCTGCATTCCGTGCATTTGACTCTCTGGTGGCTTGCTTTGGGGCAAATGCCTGACTTCCACTCATTTGCGCAGGCGGGCGTATAGCCAATTCCTCCGTCTTTTCTGCGGTACCCATGAGCGTAGACATCTTTGCGACCAGTAAAGAGATTGCGGAAGAGCTCGAGTTTGTCGCGCGCTGGGCTTGCGCTGGTGACGATATCTTCGATCTGCGCCCGTCTATCGAAAGAATCGCCAGCTTTCTCCCATTCTTCCAGCGTTGTATAACGGATGTCTGGACCGCTGCTGCAGATAACGATTTGCTTGCGCGGATCCGAAGCGTGGACGACCGTTTTATTGAATTTGAATAGGGCGCTCCCGAAAAGGGCGTATTGATGCGTGCCGTTGCTCATTTGAAAGCCATTCTTATCAGCGTTCATTGGGATGAGGGTACGTCATTTCAGCTTTATGAGATACGCGACTTCGATTTTGGTTCGGTAATAGTGGGGTACCGATCCGTGAGTGGCAATCAGCCGGTGCCAAAACGTGCGGCGGCTGTTGTTAAAGGTTTTTGACGGCTATGGGGCGGGTTGGCGGCGTGGGGAGGGGTTTTCGAATGACCCCGTGGTCAAATAACGTCAAATGTGAGTACTGCTGTTAATGTAGTCTCATAACATTTGGCAAGAATAGAATACCAATTCGACATTATTCTATATATCTAACCCACCAAACACGGCATTTTGAGCCTTGGCAAGGCGTGAAATTAATCGAAACGATCGATTCCGGCGAGATTTTGCTGCTACTAATTTGGTGGCAGTACTCATATTTGCCATTTTTGTCCAGTGGGTACCGCGAGGGGGTCTGTTCGACTGGCCCAACGGCCCGGTGATGAGCGCCGGTATGATCAGCCCGCTCGATCCGGATCTGGTACACATTACTGACGACCTCAACGAGGCCGTCGACATCGCCCTGAGCGGGCTGATGTAGAGTAGCTAAAATGGGACGGGGCTAAAAAGACTGGTCTGAAACGTTTGATACCAGTCTTTTTAGCCCCGTCCCAAACGAACTGCTTCTAAGTTGCGGTGGAATAGGGATTGATTTGCGGCTGATAAGCCAAAAACAGTCCCTATTCCACCGCAACTGATGTGGGCGTCCCTAGTGAGTTGGCTGGTAGCGGGGGCAGTAGCTGATGGCGATGGCATCGACGCCTACGTGGGTGGCGATGGTGCAGCCGATGGGGCCGGTGCCGGCGTCTACGTAGTCCTGGCCCGCGAGCGCCTCGTTGACAAGTTCCTGCTCCTCGGCGGCGCCGGTCGTGAGCACGCGCACGCTTGAGCCCGGGTGCTCGTCCAAAAACGCGAGGCAATCTGCCATGGTGTTGGCGACGATGCGCTTGGCGCCGCGGCCCTTTTTGATCGCCTTGATCTCGCCCGACTGCCACTCCGGCGAAACGGTCAGGCGAATGTTGAGCATATGCGTGAGCTGGCCGGCGAGCTTGGGCGCGCGGCCGTTCTTAACGAGGTTCTCGAGCGTGCGGGGAATCAGCAGCAGGTGGGCGTCGGGCAGCGTCGCGCGGATCTGCGCCTCGGTTTCGTCCAGGCTGCGGCCATCTTCGCGCATGGCCCGCGCATACTCCACCAGCAGGCCCTCGGCGCCCGAGCCAGTGCGCGAATCGATGCAGCGAACGTCGAGCTCGTGGGTCTCGGCGACCAGGCATGCGTTGGAATAGCAGGCGGACCATTCGCTGCACAGCGAGATAAAGATCGCGCTGCCGTGGCCGTCAGCACGCACGCGGTCAAAGAGTGCCTTGAACTCGCCGGCACTCGGCTGCGAGGTGTGCGGCAGCTGCTCGGAGCCGGCCATGCGGGCGACGTACTCTTGGGCGGTAATCTGCACCTGGTCGAGCAGGTCCTCGCCCTCGATAATCACATGCAGTGGAATCACGTAAATGCCGAGCTCTTGGGCACGGGCGGGGGAGATGTCCGACGTGGAGTCGGTTATGATGGCAAAAGACATAATTGCACCTTTCGTTGGGGCGCGACGGCGCGGCCTTCTGAGAGCAAAGTGCGACAAGTATAGTGGAGTTGCTCTACATTGCTAGGTTAAATTGTTGAATAGTCAACAGTTTGAAGTGTCGGTGTGGAAATCGTCAACTGGGGAAGAGGGATGCCGATGGAGGCGCTGGAGATAGGCAAACGGCCGGTCGTGTTGTTCGATTTTGACGGCACGGTGGCCGATACGGGTCGGGCGGTGATGACCTCGACGCGCAAGACGCTGGCTGCGCGTGGGTTTACGGAGGCGCAGATGGGTGACTTGCGCCGTATGATCGGGCCTCCGCTGTGGAAGAGCTTCCACGACTTTTACGGCTTCTCACGCGAGGAGTCGCTGGTGGTGGCCGATGAGTACCGCGCCTTTTTTGACGAGCTGGGTCCGGAAGAGTACCCCGTGTTCGATGGGATCCCCGAGCTGCTCGACGGGCTGGCCGCCCAGGGCAAGCGTGTGGCCGTGGCGACGTCGCGCATGGAGGCAAAGTGCATCGACATGGTGCGTGAGCTGGTGCTTTCTCAGTTTGAGGCGGTGGTTGGCATGAATCCGCCGCAGGGGCGCGAGACCAAGGCCGATTCGGTTCGCGACGCCCTGTCGGCGCTTGGCGCGACGGCCGACGAGGCCGTGATGATCGGCGACCGCTTTAACGACGTGGAGGGCGCGCACGCGATGGGCGTGCCGTGCATTGGCATCTATTCGGGCGCAGCGGCGCCGGGCGAGCACGAGGCGGCGGGTGCCGATGCAGTGGTGCATTCGGTGGCCGAGCTTGCTAAACTTTTCGCTATCTAATGACGTGATATGAGGGGCGGGCGTACCCGTCGCTCATTGCTAAGGAGGTCGTCCATGAATCAGGTGGAGCAGAGCGTTACCGAGTATGTCGACGAGGTCTGGGAAGATGTCGTCGCCGATATCGAGCGGCTGGTGAGCTATCCGTCCGTGGCGGTTTCTGCCAATGCGGAGCCCGGCGCACCGTTTGGCCGTCCGGTTCGTGACGCGCTCGACTGCGCGCTCGGCATCGCGCAGAAGCTCGGCTACCAGACAAGTGACGACGAGGGTTACGTGGGCATTGCCGATATCCCGGGTCGCGGCGATAAGCAGCTCGCGACCATCTGCCACGTGGACGTGGTGCCCGCCGGCCCTGGCTGGAACACCGACCCGTTTGCGATGGAGCGTCGCGAGGGCTGGCTGCTCGGTCGCGGCGTTATCGACGACAAGGGTCCAGCCGTGCTGTCGCTCTACGCCGGCGCCTATCTGCTCAAGCACGGTATTACCCCGCGCTATACCTTCCGCGCGCTGTTGGGCTGCGATGAGGAGGTGAGTATGTCCGACGTCCACCATTATCTGGAGAACCACGCGAACCCCGACTTTCTGTTTACGCCCGATGCCGAGTTCCCGGTCTGCAATGCCGAGAAGGGTCAGTTTGGAGCGACGTTTGTGAGCTCCAAGATCGACGGCGGGCGCATTGTGTCCTGGAGCGGTGCCGAGGCGAGCAACGCCATTCCTTCGCAGTCTATCTGCGAGCTTGCGATTGCTGCCGACGAGCTGCCGGCACCGGTTGAGAACGCCGACCGACTGGAGATTACAGCGCTCGATAACGGGCATGCGCAGATTTTCGCCCACGGTATCGGTGGCCATGCTTCGATGCCCGAGGGCACTATCAACGCCGTCGGCCTGATTGTGGCGTATCTGCGCGAGGCCGAGGACGCGTTTGGTGCCCGCGGCGAGCGCCTGCTGACGCCCGCCGAGCACGAGTTTGTCAAATTCCTGGCCTTTGTGCACGCGGATGCCTATGGCCGCGGCCTGGGCATCGATGCGACGAGCCTGGCGTTTGGCCCGCTCACCTGCAACCCCGGCGTCATCCGTGTGGTGGATGGCCATATTGAGCAGGTCATTGACGTGCGCTTCCCCGACAGCACAAGTGCCGATACCATCCGCGAGCAGCTCGATCCGCTCGTGGGCCGTTTTGGCGTGACGTGCCGTGTGGGTCGTGCGAAGGTGCCGTTCTCGGTCTCTGCCGACGATCCGGCCGTGAAGGCGCTTATTGATACCTATAACGAGTTTACGGGCAAGCATGCTGAGCCCTTTGCTATGGGCGGCGGCACGTACGCGCGCAACTTCGCCCGCGCCGTCTCGTTTGGCCCCGAGGAGACCGGCCTGGAGCTGCCCGAGTGGGGCGGCCAGATGCACGGTCCCAACGAGTGCGCCAACGAGGAGCAGCTCAAGCAGGCGCTCAAGATTTATATCGTGGCCATCCTGCGCCTCAACGAACTTGAGCTGTAGGGCTTCCCCAGGCACCCGACCTTGCCCCTCAAACCGTCGCTTGCGTACCAAAGTACGCGGCGCTCCTCTTTCGGGGCAATCTCGGGCACCTGGGAAACCCCTATATCCTGCTTGGATACAAACTTGCATTACGAGCCCGGTGCTTCGGCCCGGGCTTTTTCTGTTGCGGTGGGGTAGTCATTGGGGACGTTCCTTTGGTGTAAAAGGTGCGCCATGTTCGGCGCTGGATTGTTATCCGTTTGTAAAGGCTGGGCAGAGCTTGCGGTAAGGGTCTATCAAATGCCCGTAAGAAACCGCAGATAACGCGGTTGTCGCCTGATCGGGGTCGTATCTTTCCAAACAGCAAAGCGGGCAGGGTGCCCGCGAGTCGCATGTACGAAAGGAAGATCATGCTCGATCAGGCTTATTCTCGTCGTCAGTTCCTCGGCCTCGCTGGTGGTCTTGCCAGCATCGTCGGTCTCGGTCTCGTTGGTTGCGGCGGCTCCGGCGCATCCGACGCCGCCGACAAGGGTAGCGCCGCTGCTGCCGAGTCCGTCTCCGGCGAGGTGACCTACGACGGCGCCTCTTCGTTCCAGGCTCTCGTCGAGGCCGCCGCCGAGAAGTTCATGGACGCCAACCCCGATGTCTCCGTCTCCGGCTCGGGTAACGGTTCGGGCAAGGGCCTGACCGCTGTCGCTGCCGGCACCGTCACCATCGGTAACTCCGACGTCTTCGCCGAGACCAAGCTCGAGGCCGACCAGGTCAAGAACCTCGTCGACCACGAGGTCGCTGTCGTGGGCATGGGCCCCGTCGTCTCCAAGAACATCAAGGTCGACGACCTGTCCCTCGAGCAGCTCAAGGGTATCTTCTCCGGCCAGATCACCAACTGGAAGGAGGTCGGCGGCGACGACGCCAAGATCGTCGTCCTCAACCGCAAGGCCGGCTCCGGTACCCGCGCCACCTTCGAGGCCGCCGTCTTTGGCGACGAGGCCGTCGACTTTAAGGGCGACGCCGAGCTCGACAAGTCCGGCGATGTCCAGACTCAGATGGCCAGCACCGACAATGCCATCTCCTACCTCGACTTCTCGCACTTCGACGACTCCAAGTTCAACGCCCTCAAGGTCGAGGGCGTGGAGCCCAAGAGTGCAAACGTCACCGACGACTCCTTCAAGATTTGGGCGACCGAGCACATGTACTGTGCAAAGGACGCCGACGAGGCCACCAAGGCCTTCCTGGAGTTCATGCTTTCCGACGACGTCCAGGGCAAGCTCGTTGAGGAACAGGGCTTTATCCCTGTCTCTGCCATGAAGGTCGTCAAGGACGCTAGCGGCAAGGTTTCTGCTATATAAGTAATCGCCCCGGAAAGGTTTGCAATGGCAAAACAGCTGCCAAAGCGCGACCTTGAGAACGTGGGCCTGGGCGTCACGGGCGCGTGCGTAGCGCTCGTGACGCTTGTCGTTGCCGCGCTCATCTTTATGGTCGCCCAAAAGGGCCTCTCGGCTTTTCTCAAGGACGGCGTTTCGGTCGTCGAGTTCTTCACCGGCACCAAGTGGGACCTGGCCAACACAGCCGAAAACGGTCTGCCTTACACCGGCGCCCTGCCTCTGATCGTCACCTCGTTTGCGGTCATGGTGCTCTCCACGCTCATTGCGCTGCCCATCGCCATCGGCTCTGCCATCTTTGCGGTCGAGATTAGCCCTAAGTTTGGTTCCAAGGTTTTTCAGCCGCTCATTGAGCTTTTGACCGGCATTCCCTCGGTCGTCTTTGGCCTGATTGGTTTTCACGTGGTCGTCGGCCTTATGAAGGGCGTTTTCCACGTGAGCACGGGCCTGGGCATCTTGCCCGGCGCCATCGTGCTGGCCGTCATGATCCTGCCGACCATGACCACGCTTTCGGTCGATGGCCTGCGCGCCGTGCCCGATAGCTACCGTCAGGGCTCGCTCGCGCTGGGCTATACCCGCTGGCAGACCATCTGGCACGTGGTGCTCAAGTCTGCCATGCCATCGCTCATGACTGCAGTCATCCTTGGCATGACCCGCGCCTTTGGCGAAACGCTCGCCGTGCGCATGGTCATCGGCGGCATCGAGGCCATGCCGACGTCGCTGCTGTCGCCGGCGTCCACCATCACCACCACGCTCACCACGTCCATGGCGGTCTATGCCGAGGGCTCGGCCCAGGACGATGTTCTGTGGGGGCTCGGTCTGCTGCTGATGGGCATGAGCCTCATCTTCATCCTGATCATCCACCTTATCGGCCGCAAGGGGGCGAAGGCTCGTGGCTAGCACGCGCATCCATATCGACGAGGCGAGACTCGGGCGTGTCCAAAAGCAGGACCTCATCGCCACGGGCGTGCTGACGGCAATCGCCGCCATCGTCATGCTCGTCGTCATCTCCATGGTGGCCTATATCCTGTTCGAGGGGATCTCGACGCTGTTTCAGCCGGGCTTTCTCACGCAGCCTTCGCGCGCCAACGGGACCCAGGGCGGCGTACTCAACCAGCTGTTCGACTCGTTTTATCTGCTGCTGATCACCCTAGTCATCTCGGTGCCCATCAGCCTGGGCGGCGCGGTCTTCCTGGTTGAGTACGCGCCGGACGGGCCCATCCGCGACATCGCCTCCACTGCCATCGAGACGCTGTCCTCGCTGCCTTCCATCGTCGTTGGCATGTTCGGCTTTCTGGTGTTCTCGGTGCAGCTGGGCTGGAAGTACTCCCTCATCTCCGGCGCCGTCGCGCTCACCATGTTCAACATCCCCATCCTGGTGCGCGTGATCCAGCAGGCGCTCGAGGACGTGCCGCAGGCCCAGCGCGATGCGTGCCTGGCCATGGGCCTTACTCGTTGGGAGGCCACGCTGCACATCCTGATTCCCGAGGCCATGCCCGCCATCGTGACCGGCATCGTGCTTTCGGCCGGCCGCGTGTTTGGCGAGGCCGCGGCGTTGCTCTTTACCTCGGGGATGAGCTCGCCGGTGCGTCTGAACTTCTTGAGCTTTAACCTGTCGAGCCCCACCTGCGCCTGGAACGTGTTCCGCCCCGGTGAGTCGCTTGCCGTGCACATCTACAAGATTTACGGCGAGGGCAGCCCCGAGGCACAGCAGATCGTCTGGGGCACCGCGGCGCTGCTGATGATTTGCGTGCTGCTGTTTAACGTAGTCGCCCGTATCGTGGGCAAGCAACTGGCAAGGAAGATGACGGCCGAATGAGCGAGATAAAAGCAACGACCGCACCCGAAGCGGCATCGTCCGAGACCCAGGACTTTTTGTCGAGCGTGGGGGAGAGCGAAAAGCACGTGCGCGTGAGCGGCAAGGCCGTGAGCGACGAGGTCGTGCTCTCCACCAAGGACGTCAACGTGTACTATGGCGACCACCATGCGCTGCACGATACGTCGCTCGACTTCCACAAGGGTGAGATCACGGCGCTTATCGGGCCTTCGGGCTGCGGCAAGTCGACCTTCCTGCGCAGCCTCAACCTGATGAATCGCGAGATTCGCGGTTGCCGCGTGGAGGGTGAGATCAACTACCGCGGGCGCAACGTGAACACCAAGACCGAAAACACCTACGAGCTGCGCCGTTCCATTGGCATGGTGTTCCAGCAGCCCAACCCGTTCCGCAAGTCCATTCGTGACAACATCACGTTTGCGCCTAAGCGCCACGGCATCACCGACCGCGACGAGCTCGACCGCATGGTCGAGGAAAGCCTGCGCGGCGCGGCGCTTTGGGACGAGGTCAAGGACAAGCTCGACAAGAGCGCCTACGCGCTTTCGGGCGGCCAGCAGCAGCGTCTGTGCATTGCGCGCACGCTGGCGCTCAACCCCGACGTGATCCTGTTTGACGAGCCCTGCTCGGCGCTCGACCCCATCTCGACGCTGGCGATCGAGGACCTCATGTCGTCGATTGTGGCCGACCGCGCCATCGTCATCGTGACGCACAACATGGAGCAGGCGTCGCGCGTGTCCAACCGCACGGCGTTCTTCTATATGGGCGATATGGTCGAGTACGACGAGACTGACGAGATTTTCCAACGGCCCAAGGATAAGCGGCTGAATGATTACCTCACCGGCATGTTCTCCTAGTCCGGGACATGCTTGAGGCCCGCGGCGGCCACGGTTGCCACGGGACTGATTGGAGAGGCGGGTCATCTCTTGTGGGAGATGGCCCGCCTTTTTGCTCTGCGACCGAAACGACCACCGCAAAGGCGACAGGCGCCTTCGTGGTGGTTTGGGGTGGGGCTCGCTGCTATCATGGACAACGTTGAATTTCTACGAAGGAGCAGGGCATATGGCGATTCTTTTGGGATGCGATTCCGTCAGCCTAGAGTTTCCCACCAAGCATATTTTCGATAGCGTTACGCTCGGCGTGGGCGAGGGCGACCGTATTGGTATTGTCGGTAAAAACGGCGACGGTAAGTCGACGCTGCTGAGCGTGCTCGCCGGCACGTTGGAGCCCGACGACGGCCGCGTGACGCACCGCCGCGACACGACGATTGGATTGCTCGGCCAAAAGGATAACCTGGTCGATACCGACACCGTGCATCATGCCGTCGTCGGTGACACGCCCGAATACGAGTGGGCCTCGAGCCCGCGTACGCGCCAGATTCTGGCCGGCCTTATTAGCGATGTGCCCTGGGAGGGCACGGTGGGCGAGCTTTCGGGCGGCCAGCGCCGTCGCGTGGACCTCGCGCGCCTGCTGATCGGCGACTACGACGTGCTCATGCTCGACGAGCCCACCAACCACCTGGACATGCGCACCATCAACTGGCTCGCGCGTCACTTAAAGGCCCGCTGGCAGCGCGGCCAGGGCGCGATGCTCGTGGTCACGCACGATCGCTGGTTCTTGGACGAGGTCTGTACCAGTATGTGGGAGGTCCACGACGGCCAGGTCGATCCCTTCGAGGGCGGTTACTCCGCATATATCCTGCAGCGCGTGGAGCGCGACCGCATGGCCGCGGTTACCGAGGAGCGCCGTCGCAACATGGCACGCAAGGAGCTCGCGTGGCTGAGCCGCGGTGCCCAGGCTCGTTCCACCAAGCCCAAGTTTCGCGTGGATGCCGCTCGCGAGCTGATCGCCGACGTGCCGCCCGTGCGTGACGAGCTGGAGCTCAAGCGCCTCGCCGTGAGCCGCCTAGGCAAGCAGGTTATCGACGTGGTCGACGTGGACGCCGGCTATGCGGATACCGACGGCGCGCCCAAGCAGGTGCTCTCCGATGTGACCTGGCTCATTGGTGCGGGCGACCGCTATGGTCTTTTGGGCGAGAACGGCGCCGGCAAGTCGACTTTGCTCGACGTGATCCAGGGCAAGATCGCGCCCCTGCGCGGCCGCGTGAAGATCGGCCAGACGGTGCGCTTTGGCGTGCTGTCGCAGCAGCTCGAGGAGCTCGAACCCTACATGGGCGACACGATCCGCGAGGTGCTCAGCCACTATAAGAAGTACTACGTCATTGACGGCAAGGAGACTTCACCCGAGAAGCTCTGCGAGCGTCTGGGCTTTACGACGCAGCAGCTCTGGAGCCGCATCGGCGATCTTTCGGGCGGCCAGCGCCGTCGCCTGTCGCTGCTGCTGACGATCCTGGACGAGCCCAACGTGCTCATCCTGGACGAGCCCGGCAACGACCTGGATACCGACATGCTGGCGATTGTCGAGGACTTGCTGGACGGCTGGCCCGGCACGCTGATTCTGGTGACGCACGACCGCTTTTTGATGGAGCGCGTGACCGACCAGCAGTGGGCGCTGCTCGACGGCCACCTGACGCATATGCCCGGCGGCGTCGACCAGTACCTGCGCCTGTGCAACGCCACCGCCGAGGGCGAGCCCGTGGGTGCACCGAGCGCCAAGACCGGTACGTTCGACACCGGTGCCGCGGCGGCTGCGGCCGAAAAGCCCAAGTCGAGCGGTCAGCCCAACGGCCTTTCCAATGCCGAGCGCCAAAAGCTCCGTCGTGAGGTGAGCTCGCTCGAGCGCAAGATGGAAACGCAGCGCGCTCGCGTGGAGGAGGCCGAGGCCGCCATGGCCCAGGTCGATCCCACCAACTACACGGCGCTGGGCGAGCAGCAGGCAAAGATCGACGAGGCCCACGCCGCCATGGACGAGCTGGAGATGGCGTGGCTCGAGGCGAGCGAGAAGCTCGAGGGCGAGGAGTAGGCGAGGATGATCAAGGCCGCGTTTTTTGATATCGACGGCACGCTGCTGAGCTTTGAGACGCACCGGATTCCGGCGTCGGCGCAGCAGGTGCTCGACAGCTTTCACGAGCAGGGGATTGCGTGCGTCATTGCCACGGGTCGCCCGACCTACCAGATGCCCGATTGGCTGTTCGATCTTGGTTGGGATGCGTACATTACGCTTTCGGGCCAGCACTGTTTTGATGCCGAGGGCGTTTACCGTAGCTGCCCGATCGATCCGGACGACGTTGCGGTGATTGTGGACCAGGTGGCCGAGGGGCGCTACGACTCGCTGTGCATGCAGGGCGAGAACTCGTTTGTGAACCGCCTGTCCGAGCGCGTGGTGACGGCCGGCAGCAACGCGGGAATTGTCTACCACGAGGAGCCGTTTGAGCACGCCTTTGACGCGCCGGTCTACCAGTTTTGCGCCTTTGTGGATCCGGCCGACGAGCATATCGTGACCGACGCCGTGTCGCATTCGCTCACCACGCGCTGGTGCGACCTGTTCTGCGACATTATTCCCGCTAACGGCGGCAAGGACCTGGGTGTGGCAGCGACGCTGGAGCGCCTGGGTGTCGACGCGAGCGAGGCGATCGCCTTTGGCGACGGCGAGAACGACCTGTCGATGTTCTCGGCCGTGGGCACGAGCGTGGCCATGGGCAACGCGCAGGACACGGTGAAAGCTGCAGCGACCTATGTGACGACCGCCGTGGACGACGACGGCATCTACGGCGCCGCGAAGCACTTTGGACTGATGTAACTGCGGGCCGGCACCCGGCACCTGGGGACACTCCTTGCGGGGCGTCCCCATTTTGTTTTCATCCCGCACGTTTTGTGAAACACGGCTAACTTTTAGGCAAAGTAGTAAGACATGGGCAACTTTTGCGGTAAAGTAAATCAAGCAAAAGTATCCAAAGGCTAACTAGAAGCCATCGCGAAAGGCGGCCCATGGCCCTGCGTGAATCCGGAGAAGACTATCTCGAATCGATCTACGTTCTGTCGGAACGTCAGGGCATCGTGCGCTCAATCGACGTTGCGGAGTACCTCGGCGTAACCAAGGCGAGCGTTTCCAAGGCCATGGCGACGCTGGAAAGCAACGGCTATGTCGAAATGGGCAAGCGCGACGTTCATCTAACAGAGCGAGGGCTGGAGGTCGCTCGTCAAATGTGGGAGCGTCACTGCTTTTTCGTGGGGCTGCTGGAGGATGCGGGTGTTTCGGCTGAGGTCGCGTCGCAAGAGGGTTGCCACATGGAGCACTGCCTGAGCGAGGAGAGCTTCGAGAAGTTGAGGTCGATGTTGGGCCGGGGCGAGGCGACGGATTCAACCTCGGAATCCTAACAGATCCTCAGTAGCGCGGAGTTCGCGCAAGGCGCGAACCAGCGACCGGGACCAGCGGTCCTTTCGGCCAAGTCCATTTCAGCAAAGGAACCCCGCCAGCAAGCGATGCCCAAGAACCGCCAGCTGTGTCAATGCAGGCCGGGGCCGGGCTTGGTTTTGAAAACACTCCGCAGCGCGAGGCCCGCCTTTCCGTTGCTCCGCAGGAGCAGGAAAGACGGGCCTCATGCGCGAGGACGTTTTCAAAACCAAGCCCGGCCCCGGCCGGAGGGACCACGAGCGCTACAGGTTCTTGACACCCATCGCGCGCATGGCGTTCAGGATGGCGATGATCGCCACGCCCACGTCGCCAAAGACGGCAAGCCACATATTGGCGATGCCCAGCGCTGCCAGCACAAGGATCAGCAGCTTAATGCCCAGCGCAAAGATGATGTTCTGCCAAACAATCGACATGGTCTTGCGCGCCACGCGGATCGCGCGGGAAATGTTGGACGGCTTGTCGTCCATCAGCACCACGTCGGCGGCCTCGATCGCGGCGTCGGAGCCCATGGCGCCCATGGCAATGCCCACATCGGCGCGCGTAAGCACAGGAGCGTCGTTGATACCGTCGCCGACAAAGGCGAGCTTGCCCTTGCCACTTTCGGCCGCGAGTAGCGCCTCAACGCGCTCGACCTTGTCGCCCGGCAGGAGCTGCGCGTGGAACTCGTCGAGACCGAGTTGCTTGGCCACAGACGCTGCAACCTCCTCGCGGTCGCCCGTGAGCATGACGGTGCGGTTGATACCGGCGGCATGCAGGTCGCGAATCGTTTGCTCCGCATCGGCCTTAACGGTGTCTGCAATCACGATGTGGCCGGCGTACACGCCGTCAACGAGCACGTGGAGGATCGTGCCGACAACCTCACAGTCCGGTGCTTCAACGCCGGCCGCGGCGAGCATCTTGGCGTTGCCAACGACGACGTGCTTGCCGTCGATGGTTGCCGTCACGCCGTGGCCCGCGTCGTTGGCGGAGTCGCTCACGCGCTTGGGGTCGACCTCGCCCTGGTAGGCGTCGCGCACGGACTGCGCGATGGGGTGATCGAAGAACGACTCAGCAAGGGCTGCGACTTCGAGCAGCGACTGCTCGGTATAGCCAGCCTCGGGGTGCACCGCGACGACTGAGAACGTGCCGTTGGTGAGGGTGCCCGTTTTGTCGAAGACGATGGTGTCCACGTCGGCGAGCGTCTCGAGGTAGTTGGAGCCCTTGATGAGAACGCCCAGCTTGGACGCGCCGCCGATGCCGCCAAAGAAACTCAACGGTACGCTGATCACGAGGGCGCACGGGCAGCTGACGACCAGGAAGGTCAGGCCGCGCAGGATCCAATCGGACCAAGCGCCAGTCACCAGGCCGCCGCCAAGCGCGAGCACCGCGGCAGCGCCAGTGACGGCGGGGGTGTAGACGCGGGCAAAGCGCGTGATGAAGTTCTCGGTGCGCGCCTTCTTTTCGCTGGCATTCTCCACGAGCTCCAGAACACGCGCGACGGTTGACTCGCCAAAGGGCTTGGTGGTGCGCACGTGGATGAGGCCCGTCATGTTGATGCAGCCGCTGATGATATCGTCGCCGGTCTTGGCGGGGCGGGGGACTGACTCGCCCGTGAGCGCGGCGGTGTCGAGCTGGGTTTCGCCCTCGACGATGACGCCGTCGATAGGCACGCGCTCGCCGGGCTTGACCACGATCACGGTGCCGACGGCGATGTCATCGGGAAAGACCTGTTCGAGTGTGCCGTCGGCTTGCTCGACGTTAGCGTAGTCGGGCGCGATGTCCATCATGGCACTGATCGACTTGCGGCTCTTGCCCACGGCGTATGCCTGGAACAACTCGCCGACCTGGTAGAACAGCATGACGGCGGCGCCTTCGGCCATGTGCGGGTCGGTGTCGGGGAAGAGCACCATGGCAAACGCGCCGATGGTCGCGACGGCCATGAGGAAGCTCTCGTCGAAGGCCTTGCCGCGGCGGATGTTATTGAATGCCTTTTGCAGTACGTCGTAGCCGGCAATCAAAAACGGCACGAGGAACAGCGCGAAGCTGGCGTAGATGTTGCCGGGCTCCCCAAATGCGATAGTGAGGGCGCCGAGCTCGTCGAGGGCATAAACAACGGCAAAAATGCCCAGTGCTACCAGGATGCGGTTGCGCTTGTGCTCAAGGGACTCTTTCTTCTTGCGCTTCTTCTTTTTCTTTTTGGGGTCGGCGGCTGCCATGATTCAAACCTCCCATTTGAGTGTATGAACACTTGCTCATATAATTTCGCGAGCAAAGGCCGCGGCAAGCGCGGCCTTACAGGTCAACGTGTGCGCGGGTTAGAGAATGATCTCGCAGTCCGGCTCGGCGTCGGCGGTGAACTCAACGACGCGGTCCAGGACCTCGTCGAACTTGGCGTCGTCGGCCTCGAGCGTCAGCTTCTGGGTCATAAAGTTGACCGAAACGGACTTGACGCCATCGAGCTTAGCCAGCTCGTCCTGAAGTTCACGCGCGCAGTTGGCGCAATCGATCTCGTCGAGCTTGAACTGCTTTTTCATGGTGGGTTCCTTTCCCTGTGTTAGCGGTCTGGGTGCCGGCCGCGCTGATACCGTGGTTGATTGCTATTCGCAGATATGGCTCATGCCCTGGTTAAGCATGGTGTAGACGTGATCGTCGGCGAGCGAGTAGAGAATGTTGCGGCCGTCGCGGCGGAACTTGACCAGGTGCGACTGCTTAAGCGTGCGCAGCTGGTGCGATACTGCCGACTGCGAGGTTGCGGTCGCTTCGGCGATGTCAGCCACGCAGAGCTCGCGGCCCATGAGGGCATAGAGGATCTTGATGCGTGTGGTGTCGCTGAAGACCTTGAACAGGTCGGCCAGGTCGTACAACAGCTCCTCGTCGGGAAGGTCCTCGGGCGAGCAGGTGGTGGGGACGATCGGCTCGGTGGCCTCGATGCCAGTCTTTGTTTCATCAGCGTGGCTGCTCATTGCAACATCCTTTCATATGAACATGCGCTCATATAACTTACTTCCGATTATATGAGCGCATGTTCATATGTCAATACTATTTACGTTAATTTCGATGACTGCTTGCCGCCTCTGCGATTTTCTGCGGGTTGGGAGACATCGACGCAATGCTCGCCAACATATTTCGAGATGTTCGGCCAGCATGCTAAGAAAGCCACCTTGAGAAGCATTAGAACTGTTCATATTTGTACTTTATCGTGTTAAATACCGCGAGAATCAGTTCTTCCTCTACGGGAGTTCCTGCAGAATCAGTTTTATCTAAAGTTATATTGAGCATTGCTGCAGCCAATCTGGCACATCGGTGGCCGAATAAGTCGAAAAATGTAGGTGGACATCCGCAGAGATCGCCTTTAGAAGAGCGAATTCTCAATTAGATCAATAATCGTGTCGTCTTCCGTGCGGTTTTCATCGATTTTTGCGAACATGTCGCATTCCCAAGGCCCATTGATTTCCTCAGCAAGGGCCCCGACGTGTTGCATGTCGTCGGGTTCTGGCACATCGTTGATGCTCGGGTCATCAGCTTGCGGATATTGGCTTGCAATTTCGCGCTTGGCGGCCTCTTCTTCTTTGAGTGTCTCCAGGACGCGGCGACCGTATTCGAAGTAGCGCCGCAAGACAAATTGACGAAGAGTTTCTTGCAGGATGGCGAAGTTATCCGGGAGTCGACCGGGCCATATCTTCTCGCGAATGCGAATCGCTTCCATGACCCGCCTAAAAGCGGACTGCTTGAAAAACGAATGACGACTAACTGTGATAACGGCATATCCCATGTTTCGCAGCGTGTTTCGGCGTTCCTCGTCAATTGATTGCTGTTCGGGCTCATCGTGGTAAAAGCCGTTGTATTCGATATCGGTCATCGAATTTTCGAGCAGCGCGTCGAGGTAGAAAACCGTCCGTCGCGTTAGGGCGGCGTATCTTTTGGGGACTGGGATCGGATAGTCCGTTTTGATAGCGCGTATGGCTAAGCCACCCATTGACTTGGGCATTGTCAGCATCATGACAAACGCCGTTTCGAGTGGGGAGCGACAGCCTTCGCGTACATAAGAAAGTGCCTTAAGTGCTTTATTAGATCCACGATACCCCGATGCCTCTGAAAAGAAGGCTCTGAGCTCTTCAACGCTGGTTAGGGCTGGGCGCTCGCGATATTGAGTTTCGTCGGACGTTCCAAGCGCGTAGGAGCCGCAGATTTCAAAGTAATACTCAACGAGCTCCGAAAGGTTGAGGTCGGCTGTTGCTTCTAACGCGCACAGCTTGATGTCGACGATGTAGACGTTCGGCTCGAGTTCTAGGTAGCTTTCTGCATCAAACGTATAGCGCGTGCAGTGGCAGATGCAGCCCTTGCGGTGCCTTTTGGCATTATTGGAAAACGTCAGCACATGGATGCTTTCAGAATCGACATTCTTTCTGTTGAGCCATGCTCGCGCCGCTTCCAGGTTGGACGTGGTCGGCGCAGACACCTTGATCTTTTCCATAGATATGGGATCGGTCGCGTGGCTTGCGAGCGAGTTGACTGTTTGGTATACAGCGCGTGCCGTGGTATGTGACAGAACGATTCCCATACGCGCATGATGGCATAGCGGACGCCATATACGCTCGAAACTTCGGGCAACGGTATTGGGGCGCGGCTTATCTTCTGCGAACGGTGGGTTTTTGAGCTGTCGTATTGAGGGGGGGGGCAGCTTCGGCTGGGGAGGTTTCTGTCGGCTGCCCCATTTTGGTGAACTTTAGTTGCGGATTCGTAGCTTCTAAGCGTTTTTGCCGACCGCTCAGATGCCTCACCAACATAATTTGAGTTATTCGGCCTTATCCTATACGAATGGTGTGATCGCAACGTCTTATTCGAATTGATTCAGGTAGATTTATAGGGCTTGGTTGCGAAATTGGGGCGACTATAGCGCTCGATTGCGGTTCAAGGGGCCTCGACTAGTGGTTCAGCTGGCCGAACAACTCGAAAAAAGTAGGTGGGCCAATCTGCCGACTATGTGAAGCATGCGTATTTGCTCGTTTTGATTAAAACTAGGGTGCAGCCATAAGACTGCGCCCTAGTTTACTGCGTGCCGGTGCGTCCAGACGGATTGCACTGTGCCTGGCAGGCGCTCCCGCAGATGGATCGGTTATTTCGCAAACAGGTTCTTGAGGTTGAACTCGGCCTGTACCGTGCGGAGCATGAGGTCGGTGTCGTCCAGACCCAGATGCTGCTCGTTGGCGTCGGGCGCGAGGGTGCCGCGACGGCGTGCCCAGTTCTCGAGCGCGGCGGGGGCGGACTCGCGGGGGAGCGAGCGCACGTCGGCGTCCAGGCTGCGGCAGATCTGGCGCGAGTCGATGACGATGATCTTACCCGCGCGGCGTGCCTCGGCGTAACCGTCCAGGTGAATCTTGAACCAGCTGTCCTCAAAGGCGGCGTTATGCGCCATGTACGGGTACTTCTTCATAAGCTTGAGCAGCTGCTTTTGCAGCTCCTTGTTCTCGCGGAAGGGCGTTTTGCCGTCGATGTCGTCCCAGGTAATGTGGTGGATATTCGACAGCGGCACATCTTCGCCGCGGTAGATGTCGGGCAGGCCGCAGTAGTGTGCCTCGGCGTCATGCGGGACGGCGTCGCTGGTGAGCTCCATGATCTCCCAGCCCACGTTGATGATATAGCCGCGCTCGGGTGCACGGCCGGTGGTCTCGATGTCGATACCGAGCACGGTGCCCTGGATGGGCTTGCGGGCGTAGGCCACGCCGAGCGCGTCGCGGTCGCCGCGGATTTCGCGCATAACGGACGCGGCGGTGCGCTTTTGCATCTTGCCGATGGCGGCGCAGGTGTCGGCATCGGACAGGCCGCGCGAGAGCGTCGCGGGCGTCACGTTGCGCAGACGCGCCTCGCCAATCTGGTCGCACAGGTCGCGGTTGCGGTCGGCCAGGTCGCGCACGGTGGCAAAGTCGAAGCCGGGGTCGCCCTCGGCGGTAAAGTACTCGGTCTCGAGCACCTTGAGGGCCTCCTCGCCCTTCTGGCGCTCGGACTCCATGGCGCCGTGGTCGCCGTAGATAAACATGGGGATAAACGGCTGGCGCTCGTATTCGAGTGCTTGCGATACGTTCATAGGCTGCTCCTTGGACGGGCCGCGTCGCGCGGCTCGGGGTTACTGAGTTGTGGCGAGATGATAGTTTACCATGGGCAACTATTGGCACCGCGCCCGGGACAACTACAATACCCTAGTTGACCGCTAGGACTTTTACAATGCTGCGGAAAGACACGAAAGGTTCCATCCGTCATGGATTTACTGATTGATATTCTGCTCGACGCCGGCAAGGACACGCTGTCGCTGGTGCCGTTTTTGTTGGTGACGTATCTTGCTCTCGAGACACTTGAGCACGTTGCGGGCGACCGCGTCAACGGCGCTATCAAGCGCGCCGGCGCTGCGGGTCCCGTGGTTGGCTCGCTGCTGGGCATTGTGCCGCAGTGCGGATTTTCGGCCATGGCAGCAACGCTGTACGCCGGCCGTGTCGTGACCTTGGGCACGTTGGTGGCGGTGTTCCTTTCGACCTCCGACGAGATGCTGCCGCTGCTACTTGCCGAGCAGGTTCCCGTGCAGACTATGGCGATGCTTTTGGCTTCGAAAGCGCTTATCGCACTGGTCACGGGCTTTATCGTAGATGCCGCCATTCGCGGTCTGCGTCGCAACGCCCGCGCGCATGCGGCGATTCGTCGTACCGTGTTGGGGACCACTGTCAATCCGGCGCACGTTAACTGCGCGCATGACGACCACAGCGGCGGTGACATCATCGACGAGGTGGCCGAGGCGGGCGTGAGCGCCGACCACATCCACGAGTTGTGCGAGCGCGACCATTGCGGTTGCGATGAAGACGAGGACGAGCACGAACACGGACATGGCCACGATCACGGTCATGAGGGCGAACATGAACACCATGATGGTCACGGTCACTCCCACTCCCACGAAGGGACGCCTGTCCTGTCGATCATCCGCAGCGCGATCTCGCACACCGTGCAGGTCTCGGTATTCATTTTTCTGGTGACGCTGATTCTGGTTGCCGTGCTCGAGACGTTCGGCGAGTCCGCGATCGAGCAGTTCCTGCGCGGCAACGAGATACTCGCTGTCCTGGGTTCGGCGCTTGTCGGGCTGATTCCCAATTGCTCGGCGAGCGTGGTCATTACACAGCTGTATCTGGAAGGCGCGCTGCAACTGGCGCCGATGCTCGCCGGCACGCTCATTTCCGCCGGCGTGGGCTATCTGGTGCTGTTCCGCACCAACCGCAGCGCCCGCGAAAATGTCGTGTTCCTGATCATGATGTACGTCATCGGCGCTGGCTGGGGCCTTATCCTTTCCGCCTTTGGGTTCTAAGTGGATGTTTGGGGCATGCCGTAAAACTAGGACATGCCATAAATTCCACCGCCATGACCTGGGCGTTGGATGCGCGTCAATCGGCAAAACAAAAAGGTAGATTATTAGGCATGTCCCAAAAACCTACCTTGGTTAGTGCAGCAACTCGGTGAGGTTGCGTTTAAAGCGGGCACGGTCTTCGCTGGTAAATGCTGCCGGACCGCGAGTGCGTCCGCCGGCGCGGCGTACCTTCTTTTCCTCGTGGCGAATAAACAGCTGCATATCGATAGTCGCCTTGTCGTACACGCGCCCGCGCACACCGATGGCGGCGGCATCGCGCCCGAGCACCATGCTCGCCAAGCCAATGTCCTGCGTCACGACCACGTCGCCCGCCTGCAGGCGTTCGACAATGGCAAAGTCGGCGCTGTCGGCGCCCACGCTCACGTCGAGCGTCGTGACCCAAAAGCCGCGACGCGCGTGCTCGGCATCGCGCGGGTCGTCGCGGCGAATGTGCCGTTCCAGGTTTTGCGTGCTGTTGCCGGCGATAACAACGGCGACGCCCGCCCGCCGCGCGCAGTCAATCGACTCGCGCGTGACCGGGCAGGCGTCGGCATCAATAAAGAGCGTTCGCGGCATCTAGTGCACCAGTTTGCCAAATTGAATAGCGCGAACAATCAGCGTTACGCCAAACAACAGCAGCGCGGCGCCGCTAAAGATGACGAGCATCTTGGCCGACCACAGCGGATAGATAAACACGAACATGCCGGCGATGATGGAAAGTGCGCCGCTCAGGATAGCGAGGGCGCGGTTGGACGAAAGCTCGGACTCCAGAATGGACATGACACCTTCGACAATCCAGCCAAAGCCGGCCACGATAACCACCATCGTGGTGAGCGTCGCGGTCGAGAAGGCCTGGTTGCGCAGGATTATGACGCCGCCCAGGATAATGAGTAGGTTGGAGATGATGCTCGTGACGCGCCAGCCGGTGGGCAGCAGCGGCTCAAAAATGGCAGTGAATAGCCTGATGGCTGCCGTAATCACAAAGTAGAAGCCCAGGACGGTCGTCAAAAAGACGAGGGACTTGGCGGGTGCAAAAAGCAGCGCGATACCAGCAATGAGCGCCACGACGCCCGTGATGGCGTAGATCCAGCGCACGGCCTTGACGGCTTTGCCTGCCATGCTTTTCTCGTCAAATCCAAACTGGCTCGATTTTTGGTCATCGTTCTTAAAGATGCCCATAATGTCTCCTTTCCGTGCAGCGTAAGCCTTGATCGTTACAACCAGTATCCCCTAAGGGCGCTGACGTATGGGTCGGGGAGGGCGAAACGTAACCCAAAGGCCCCGAATTGTTTCCGTTGTTCCCCACGTCGCGATTTTCTATTCAACAGGTGTAGAACATTGCAGCCCTGTTCGTTATTGCCTACGTTTTAGGTTAGATTTTCCTAAGGACAATTGGCTTGTATTGGGGGTCCCTATGAACGAAGCAGTTCCCGAGGCACCGTCGAGTGTCGAATCGATGGCAAAGCAAGGTTGCGAAAAGCTCGGTCTGGAAGCGTTTGATGCGCTGGTCCGTCGTGCCCGTACGTGCCGTCGCTTTGACGAGTCCATGCGCGTGCCGCGCGAGTTTTTGCTCGAGCTGGCGGAACTGGCGCACCTGGCTCCCTGCGGTGCCAATGCTCAGCGTCTGCGTTTTCATGTGGTAAGCGGTGCAGAGGACTGCGCGCGTGTATTTGACGAGCTTGCATGGGCCGGCGCGTTTAAGGATTGGCCGGGTCCTGCCGAGGGCGAGCGCCCGACCGGCTATATCGCGATTCTGGCCGAGCGCGCCGTTCCGGGCAAGCCTGCCGCTCCCATTACCGAGGTCGACACGGGCATTGCCGCGCAGACGATGATGCTCGCCGCCCGCAGCGCCACGCCCGAGGTGGCAGCCTGCATGTTCAAGGCCTTTACGCCCCGCGCGATCGATGCCATGGGGCTCGATAACGACAAGTATGAGCTCAAGCTGATCATGGCCTTTGGCGTTCCGGCCGAGACACAGGTGATCGATGCGATCGATTCCAACCCCGACGGCTCCATCAATTATTGGCGCGACGAGGCGCAGGTGCACCACGTACCCAAGCGTCCGCTTGCCGACGTGCTGCTGTAGTTGTGCGTCGTTGCGGTGCAATCCGGCGGCAAAATCACCACAAAGGCTCCTGTCCCCTTTGTGGTGGTACGAGGGGAGGGTGTGTGGCAGATCTGTATTTGGTGCGGCATGGGCAGACTGAGCTCAATGTGCAGAGCATTTTGCAGGGCTGGCACGATTCGCCGCTTACGGCGCACGGGCGCGAGCAGGCGCTGACGGCGCGTACGGCGTTTGCGGCGCGTGGCGTGGCCTTTGATCATGTGTATTCCTCGCCGTTGGGCCGGGCGCGGCATACGGCCGAGCTTATCGTTGGCGAGGGCCGTTCCATTGAGCTGGTCGATGACCTGCGTGAGTGGCATTTTGGCTCGCTGGAGGGCACATCAAATCGCGAGATGCCGCCGCAGCCCTGGGGCGATTATCCGGTGGCCTTTGGCGGCGAGTCGGAAGTGCAGCTTCAGTCGCGCATGGTCGCGGCGCTGTCCCGTATTATGGCCCGGCCGCAGCACGACTGCGTGCTGGCGGTTTCCCACGGCTCAGCCTGCCAGGAGTTTCTTGAGTATGTGACTGGCGGGGGAGAGCTACCCGACAACGGTGCCGTGCTTCATTTTGGCTATTGCGACGGGGCGTTTTCGCTCTTGGGTTGGTAACGAACGAAAGGACCCCTATGAATAAAGATCTGTATCTGGTCCGTCATGGACAGACGATATTCAACCTTAAGCGTATCATTCAGGGGTGGAGTGACTCGCCGCTTACGCAGCTGGGTTGCGACCAGGCGGCGCGCGCCGGCATGTTTTTACGTGCGCGCGGCATTGAGCCCGATCATGCCTACACCTCTACGCTTCATCGCACCGAGCAGACTATCGCCAACTTGTGGCCGGGCTTGGCGTACGAGCGCCTGGACGGCCTGCGTGAGTGGTTCTTTGGCGACTTTGAGGCCGAGCGCGTGATGCTTATGCCCGAGCGCCCGTGGCGCGACTTCTATCGGCAGTTTGGCGGCGAGGGCCAGATCCAGGTGCGCACGCGCATGGTGGCGACGCTGACCGATCTTATGCAGCGTCCGGACCATACGTGCGTGCTCGCGGTAAGTCATGGCTCAGCTATCAAGGAGTTTTTGGACCACGTGCGGGGCGCGGCGGCCGACGAGCGCGAACGCGTGCCGGGCAACTGCTCAGTGCTGCATTTTGCGTTTGACGATGCGGCCGATACGTTTGAACTGGTCGAAGTCTTTACGCAGGAAGACTACGCGCGCGAGCTGGGGCTAGAGCCGCTCGTGGCGGCGGCAGGTCCGCAGCGTGGATAACGCTGACGTTGCGGCCCGGTTTACCGGCGTAATTGTTTGATGCGAAAAGGGCGGAGGTGCATGCGTTTGCTGCATCTCCGCCCCTTGTTTGTTTGGATGCTGGGTTTTCCAGCTTAGCGTTTGAGTTCGCTAGAACCGTGAGACCTGGTGAGTGAGCAGACCCGTCGGAACCTGCGGCGCGCTGCCGCTGACCTGCGCGGCGGGGAACAGCACGGCTACAGCAAAGTTGAACGGCTCTTTGCCAGAGTAGGCGCCGGCAGCGCGGGCCTCGTCGGCCAGAATCTGCGATGCCCCAGCCAGTGCGGCGACATAGGCGGAGTCACCGGCGAACACCGGGTCGGGCGCCTGATCGAGCATGGCACGGATGGCGGCAACGGCGTCCTCGCGCTTGACCTCCCACACGCGATGTGTGACGCCCACGGGATCGGTGACGGCGTAGAGCGATGCGCCCTCTTTGGCAGCGCTCAAAATGATATCCATGACGGGCGACGCCTCGTAGGCGAGCGACACGGGGCGCGGCTGCACCTTGAGCTCGGCGATCGCGCGCGCGGTGGCGAGTGCGTCGATGCTCTCGGCGGCAGCCTCGTCGCCGCCCGTCAGCACGTTAACCGGGCAAATCGCCACGACACCCGTCACGCGTCCCGGCTCACCCGAGCATTCGTACACGTAATACGCCGCGCCTGGATCCTTGAGCATCAGACCATCGGCAATGGCTCCGCGCAGAGCATCGTTGCCGCTCAGGATGCTGCCCATTGCAGGCAGTGCCTCGAGCACGCGGTCCTGAGCCGGGCGGATGCAGGGAAACGGAAGTGCTTTCATGGGGCGGTCCTAACGCACGAGTCGGTTTGTTCGCGGCTTATTATGCCCCAACTTGGCCGCTCGCGTCCCAGAGCACGTTATCGGCGAGCGCGATTAGCACCTGCTGACAACGAACGATGTCGGCGTGGGGCACATATTCGTTGGGCTTGTGGGCGAGCGCGAGCGAGCCTGGGCCATAGCTCATGCAGTTACGGTTACCCGTCTTGCCGGCAATGACGGCAGTGTCGGTGTAGCCGGTAAAGAAGCCGACGGTCGTATCCGTGCCCGTTACATCGTCTGCTGCGCACTTGAGTGCAGCTAGAAGGGGAGAGACCGGATCGCGCTCGATGGCGGGGCGGTCGCCCGTCACGGTGTAGCTGCCATGGCAACCGGGAACGGTGGCTTCGGCGACGGCGATGGCATGCTCGACCATATTGATTGCGGCGGCCGTATCGGTCGGCGGGGTCAGGCGCATGTCGACCCAAACTTTGGCGCGGTCGGGTACGACGTAGGGGCGATATCCGCCCTCGATTTGGCCAAACGTGATGGTCGAAGGCCCCAGCTCATCGTGCGCGGGCAGCGCCGCAAACGCGCGACGAAGCGAACACACGACCTCGGCCATGGCGGCGACGGCATCCGCGCCCTTCCAAGGCTGGCTCGCATGCGCCGTCACGCCAGCCATTTCAATCTCGAACCACGTGCGACCCTTGTGCGCCACCTGGATCTGTCCGTCGGTGGGTTCGGTGTCCAGCACCCATTCGCGCGAGCCGACCCAGCCAGCATCGATCGCGGCCTCTGAGCCGCGCATGAAGTCTTCCTCGTCGACCGAGCAGATGAGCGAAAAGCCGCGGCGTGGCAGCGCGCCATCCGCCGCCACGCGCTCGAGCGTATGGACCAGTGCGGCAATGGCGCAGGCCAGGCCACCCTTCATATCGCAGGCACCGCGGCCATAGAGTTTATCGTCGCGCACAACCGCCCCAAGCGGTGCGATGTCTGCGTCCCAGCCATCGCCCAAGGTGACGGTATCCATGTGGCAGATATAGATCAGCCGCGGCTCGTCGCTTTGGCCCGGCACGGTGACTTTAAGGTTGCGGCGCCCGGGCAGCACTTCGAGCTCCTCAATCTGCACGGCATCGAGCGCAGAACTATCAAGTTGTGCCAGCTGCTGCTCAATGAGCCTCTTAATGAAGCGCTCAATTTCATCCTCATACGCGCCCGGGTCTGAGCTGTCGATCCGCACAAGCTCCTGCGCAAGCCGCCAGGCAAAGTCCTCATCAACCATATGCAACCTCACAATCAGTTTGCTTTCCAAACCGATTGTAAGCCTCCTGAGAGATCCGCGACGTGGGCGTGGCAGTATTTACCGTTCGCAGGCCGAGCCAGCGCGTTTGCCGTCCGAGCGGGTTCACAAGCGACGCAGCGGGTACGTACCCTTCATGGACGACATGCTGTGCGACATATCTGCCTTTCGGTATCACCGGATACCTCCACAGGTCTTGGCAATAATGCCGGACCTGCCCGATTCTGCGGACGATCCGCGCAGGGAGCACCTATGTGAGCATCCGCTCGTCACGCATTTCCTGGGCACCCCGTTACACGTGTTGGCGCAGGGCAGCTGCGGACGTAAGGGCGATCGCATTGTCAGGCATGTTTGGAACGGGGAGAGGCCGTTTGATTCCATGCGACAGACAGAGTTTGGCCTCGATGTCGCGTCCCCGCTCTTTACCCTGCTGACCCTGGCTTCCTCGGTCTCAAACGAGCGTTTAATCATGTGCATGTATGAGATGTGCGGCACCTTTGCCGTGTGCAAGATTGCGCCTCAGGTAAAGTCGGCACTTGTGCAGGCATATGGGGACCGGTGGGGTGACGCACGGTTGGGTTGGGAAAATGTAAAGGATGTCTCGGGGAATCCAACGGACCTGTGGAAACGACCGCCCTTGATCGAGTTCTCTGAACTTACAGAGTACGTCGATAAGATCCCGGGGCTCCGCGGTGCTAAATCGTTCACACGTGCCGCGAAATGCATTACGGGGGTGGCGGCATCGCCGCTTGAGGTCCAGGCTTCGATGCTGTTTGGCCTTACGAGGTTGCGCGGCGGCGAAGGCCTGCGCCTTACCAATAACGTCGAGATTCGTATGACGCGCAGCGCCCGCCTGATTTCGGGGCTTGATAGGCGCTATGCCGATATCCTGCTGGCAAATAAGGACGGCAGCCGAGAGTGTCTGGTTGAATGCCAGGGTAAAGCCATTCACGGATCCATTGAATCCAAGATTTCGGACTCCGATCGAACGACGGCGCTGCAAGCGATGGGATATCCCGTCATTCTGATGACCTATGGTCAGCTGGCCGACTCCGATGCCTTCCGCGTGGTGATGGAGCTCATCATGTCCTATCTCGATGTGCCGCTGAAAGACAAGACGCCGCGACAGCAGGAGCTCGAACGGCGGCTTCGTGAGGAGATTTTTATCGATTGGGCAGGAATGTAGCCGCGCGGGTGGAAAACGGTCGCGCGGACTAGAGTTTTGGTCACAAAAAGACTTATATTTCGCCTTGGAGGGGCCTTAAAAATGCTATCTAGAATAAGTTGTTTCGGAAAATGGACAGTCAACTTACATTCGGCACATAGAGATCGATTTTTACCTACTAAAGTCCCTGATAAAGCTGTTTATCAAAGCGGGTGTGCTTAGCGACTTGAGCCTCACTATCGATTATCTGAAAAAACTTGTTCTGGGTATCATTTTAAAGTCGTCCGGAGCAACAAAATCGGCCCCCGTTTCGTGAAAACGGGGGCCGAATGGGCTTCGTGGTCTGTCTGGCAGGATTGGCGCCGGCGCTATTTAATCACGCGCACACGATACATCGACGGAATTTGCTTAAGTGCCTCGATCGTGCTGCCGTCCAGGTGCTCATCGGTGTCGAACATGGTGTAGGCGTTCTCGCCAGCGGACTCGTTGGTCATGCGCTGCACGTTGGCGTTGTCCTTGGCGAGAATGGCCGTGATCTGGCCGATCATGTTGGGCACGTTGGCATGCAGGCAGGCAATGCGGCTTGCGGCGCGCGCCTTGCCCATGCTGCAGGCGGGGTAGTTGACGCTGTGCGCGATGTTGCCGTTTTCCAGGTAATCCTTGAGCTCGCTGATGGCCATGTCGGCGCAGTTGGCCTCGGCCTCGCCGGTGCCGGCGCCCGAATGCGTGGTGATAAACGTGTTGGGCATCTTGACGGTCTTGGGCGTGGCAAAGTCGCAGCTAAACCAGCTGAGCTTGCCCGCGCGCAGGGCGGCGTCGACGGCGTCCTCGTCAATGATGGTCTCGCGCGCGTAGTTGATGAGCACGGCGTCCGGGGCCAGCAGGTCGATCTGCTCGGTGCTGATCATGCCGATGGTATCGGCCTTGCTGGGCACGTGCACGGTGAGGTAGTCGCAGCCGCGGCAGAGGTCCTCGAGCGTGCCCACACGCTGCACCTCGCGACTCAGCACCCACGCGTGCTCGACGGAAATGAACGGATCGTAGCCGTAAACGTTCATGCCCAGGTCGACACAGGCGTTGGCGACCTTGGAGCCTACGTTGCCCAGACCGATGACACCGATGCGCTTGCCCTTGAGCTCGCGGCCCACAAAGGCCTTCTTGGCCTTTTCGGCATCGACCTGAATCTCGGGGTCGTCGGCGTTGTCACGCACCCAGTTCATCGACTGCACGACGCCGCGGCTCGAAAGCACCAGCATGCCCAGGACGAGCTCCTTGACGGCGTTGCTGTTGGCACCGGGGGAGTTAAAGACGACGACGCCCTTCTTGGCGTACTCCTCGACGGGGATGTTGTTGACGCCGGCGCCGCAGCGGGCGATGGCGCGGATGCCCTCGGGCAGCTCGTAGCCGTGCAGGTCGGTGGAGCGCATCAGAATGGCGTCGGCCTCCTCGGCGGTGCCCACAAACTCGTAGCCCTCGCCAAATTCGACTTTGCCGTCCTTGGTAATGTCGTCGATGGTTTTAATCTTGCGCATGAAAAACTCCTTAGCGGATTTGTTTATAACAAGTGGTTTGAAGTGGCTGGTCGGCCCGCGTGTTGCGGGCTAGTTAGATCGCGGGCTCAAACTATGCTGCGCTTCGAAGTCCTTCACGTACGTGGCCAGCGCCTGCACGTCCTCCATGGTGACGGCGTTGTACACGCTGGCGCGCATTCCGCCGACGAGGCGATGGCCCTTGACGTTTTGAATCTGGTGCTCGGCCGCGCCTGCGACAAAGGCCGCGTCGAGTTCGGCGTCGCCGGTACGGAACGTGACGTTGGCGATGGAGCGGCTGTTGGCCTGCGCGGTGCCATGGAACAGCTCGCTGTGCTCGAGCAGGTCGTAGAGCAGGTTGGCCTTGGCCCAGTTGCGCTCGGCCATGGCGGCAAGTCCGCCGGTCTGTTCAACCCAATGGAACACCTTGCCGCACACGTAGATGCCAAAGGTGTTGGGCGTGTTGAGCATGGAGCCCTTGGCGGCTTGGGTCTTAAGGTCCATGTACTGCGGCGTCTGCGCATAGGCCGGGCCTTCGGCGATAAGGTCGTCGCGCACGATGACCACGGTGACGCCCGCGGCGCCGGCGTTTTTCTGCGCGCCGGCGTAGATGAGCCCGTAGCGTTCAACGTCGAGCGGCTGCGACAGAAAGCAGCTCGAGACATCGGCAACCAGCGGCACATCGCCGCAAGCGGGAAGCTCATGGTACATGGTGCCAAAGATGGTGTTGTTCTGGCAGATGTAGACGTAGTCGAGCCCGTCGCCCGCGGCCTCGGCGGCAATGCGCGCGTTGATGTCGGCCATGTCGGGGATGCGGTCGAAGTTGGTATCCTCGGAGCTCGCGAGCAGCACCGCCTCGCCGTACTTGGCGGCCTCCTGGTACGCCTTGCTGGCGAAGTTGCCGGTCACGACGTAGCCGGCGCGGCCGCAGCGCATAAGGTTCATGGGGATGCCCGCAAACTGCAGCGTGGCGCCGCCCTGCAAAAACAGGACACGGTAGTTGTCGGGGATGCTCAGCAGGCGGCGCAGGGTTGCCTCGGCGTCGTCGATAATCTGCTGGTACATGCTAGATCGATGGCTCATCTCGAGCACGGACATGCCGCAACCGCGGTAGTCCATCATCTCGTCGGCGATCTC
Organism: Collinsella sp.; assembly: GCA_019424985.1. Classification (GTDB taxonomy): domain Bacteria; phylum Actinomycetota; class Coriobacteriia; order Coriobacteriales; family Coriobacteriaceae; genus Collinsella. Next base: position 117,819 of record JAHYYM010000013.1, read on the forward strand.
GGCGAGCACGCTTGTAGGCAGTGCGGCCGGGCCAGCTGAGAAGTTGTGCACACGTGCCATCTTCTAGTTCTCCCTCATAGTCGTTTGAATGTTCGGGATACTTTAGCACAGTGGAGCGCTAGGCGCGACCGCATCACGGTAAAACTCGACTGCGCCGCTATGATTTACAGGATGGTTACATGGGGGAGGGTTGTCTTGAGGCTCGCATCTGATCCGCCTCGATCTTCGCTTGTTTCCAGGGTCGAATGCGACCGTTTACCAGATCGTCGTAGCCACGCGTGATGGCACGTTGAATGCGATACTCGCGTTCTTGGATGGCGGTTAGTGCGCCCGTCTGATCGGAAATAGGCTTTACGTCTGGCATATGAAGCTCCTTACATGGAATCATATGTATAACTCAATGTTGAGTGTAGTGGAGGGTGGGGGTCCGATGCGAGGTGGCTTTGGGCGTGTGCGTGTCTGCATTCGCAAGCGCGTTTATCTGGCAAGTGTGATTTGGGGCGATCTCGTCAAAGCTGCTGAGCTGCGATAATAACCGTTAACCGGATTTAATTTTGTTGCTCAACATTTGACACGCTGGTCGTGGTAACTTTTTTACCAACAGGTATGATTATTGTCATGTGCGCCGCGCCTGCCTGCCGGGCTGCGGCGCACTTGTGACAGCCTTTGACACCCTTGGAGCGTGCACTGTGGATGTAACCACAAAAAGCGTTCGGGGGGGGGGTGCTCACCCGCGAGCAATTCCTCCCGCATGAGATGCGCATCGTCGCTGCCCTGCGTATGCAGGGCGCAAGCGACGAGCAGGTCATTGTACGCGTAAAGAGCGAGAACCTCTTTCAATATCCCACGGAGCGCATGGTCGCCAACCGCGCAACCGTGTGCCTTCGACGCCTCGACGCCATGGTGCCCACGGACGCCGCATGCGCCGTGCGTGGCATCGACTCCAATATCGCCGTCGAGGCTGTGTCATCCCTAACCAGGCTCATGGCATCCGGCACTCCCACGCAGGCGGACCAGGCCATCTTCTACAGCATGATCTGCCGCTACGATATCGTGCGCGAGCTCGTGCTCGTCGAGGTAGGGGAGCGCCTTCAAAACTTTGATTATGCCTTTACGGCGGTTGACCTCAACGCCTTTATGACGCGCTTTACCACGGAGTATCCGGACGCTGCCTGCTGGACTGAGGCCACGGTCAAGCGTATTAAGGGCTCGCTCCGCCAGACGCTCCGCCATGCCGGCCTTATCGGCGAGGGCCAGGGCCCGGAGTCCGAGCGCCTGTCACCACTCTTCCTCGATTCCGATGTCGAGCGAGCCTTGGTTCAGCTGGGCGAGCAGTCGCTTATCGCGGCCCTTACCGGCAGGTCGGTGATGTAGCGTGGCTCCCATCAACAGCGCCGTCGACCCTGTTATCACCCCGGCGACCGATCTCACCACCAATATCGGCATCCATTCCCGCAAGAGCGTCGTGGCGGCGCATGCTCGCTCCGAGCGCGCCTGTCAGGAATTTGAGCGCCGTGCGCAGCTTCTGCGCGAGTGCCTGTGCAGCGAGGACTTTTTGGCCAACAAGGGCATAGGCAATGAGATCGGCTTCCACACTTTTTGCTATGACCCCGCGCTGGAGTTTGAGGCGCGTGCATTATTTGACGCCCTTTCGCGCGATGCCGAGGCCGACAAGCTTCCGTGCACGCTCAAGGTCGTGAACCTCTACGACGCCGTGCTGTCAATTCTCGAAAAGCGCCGTGTCCTTAAGGCCATCCCACGCCAAGAGGAGCGCCGCGGTACCCAGCGCGTGCTCGAGGACGTGGCCAAGTTCGCCTCGCCCGAGAAAGTCGCCGCGTACATCCTTGAGCAGACCGAGCCGCACGCGCCTGGAGACGTCGTTCTCCTCACCGGCGCGGGCGAGGTCTTCCCATTCTTTCGCATGCACACGCTTCTCCATTGCATGCTTGCGGATTTTGATGAGGTGCCTGTGGTCGCCGCCTATCCGGGCAGTTTCAACGGCTCTTCTTTCCAGCTCTTTAACCGTCTGCCGGCCGATAACTACTACCGCGCCATCGATATCTCGTAAGCACGGCTCCCCGCAGGCAAGTCCCTGTCGCCGGTAACAACCCTTTGCCATAACGTTCCCAAACCCAAAGGAGCACCCATGGACAACACGATCATTCGCGACCTCTTTGCAAAAGACATCAACCGCTCCATCAACGGCGTGGTCAAGGTCCAGGATTCAAAAGATGGGTCCATCCGCCAGGAGCTTGACGAGTACGTGGTGACGCGCGAGTTGCAGAGGCACTTTGCCACGTTCTTCAAGGCCTACGGCGATGCCATCGATGCGCGCACCGACAAGATCGGCGTGTGGATCAGTGGTTTCTTCGGTTCCGGTAAATCGCACTTCCTCAAGATGCTGAGCTACCTGCTCGAGAATCGCCAGATCGGCGGTAAGAGCGCCATCCGCTACTTTGACGGCAAAATCGTCGACCCCATGGTCGCGGCTGCCATGGAGCGCGCGTGCTCGGTGCCCACGCAGGCCATCCTCTTTAACATCGATAGCAAGGCGGGCCAGTGGAAGCAGGGTGATACGGCTCCCACGGCGCTGCTTCGCGGCTTTGAGCGCATGTTCTACGAGGCGCGCGGCTTCTACGGCGAGGACCTCAAGCTTGCAAAGCTCGAGGACTACATCGATTCCCTGGGCAAGACCCAGGAGTTCCGCGAGGCTTTTGAGCGCGTCAACGGCGAATCTTGGTTCCAGGCCCGCGACACCTACAGCTACTTTGAGGACGACGTCGTCGAGGTGCTGCAGAGCGTGCTCGGCATGAGCGAAAAGGCCGCATGGAACTGGCTCGAGGGTTCTGAGGACGAGGTTTTGGCCCCCGATGTCTTTGCCAAAAAGGTCAAGGACTACGTGGACGCTCAGGCAGTGGCCCACGGCGGCAACTTCCGTTTGCTCTTTATGGTCGACGAGGTGGGTCAGTTTATTACAAACGACCAGGACCCAAGCCTTATGCTGAGCCTTCAGACCATCGTCGAGGAGCTGGGTGCCGCCTGCGGTGGCCGCGTGTGGGTGATGGTCACGAGCCAGGAGGCCATCGACAACCTGAGCCTGCCCGTGGGCAACGACTTTTCAAAGATCCAAGGCCGCTTCAATACCCGCCTTTCGCTCTCCAGCTCCAGCGTGGACGAGGTCATCCAGCGCCGTGTGCTCGAGAAGACCGCGTCGGCGGCCGATATGCTTGCACAGGTCTACGAGCAAGACGCCGCCGTGCTCAAAAACAACTTTACCTTTGAGGGTGGCTCGCGCTCCGACCTCGCCGGCTACGCCAACGCCAAGGAGTTTGTCGCCAGCTACCCGTTTGTGGGTTATCAGTTCAAGCTTCTGCCCGATGTCATGACCGAGGTGCGCAAGCACGGCGTCAAGGCCAAACACATGTCCACGGGCGAGCGCTCCATGCTTAGTGCGTTCCAGGAGAGCGCTCAGGCCATCCAGCATGACCAGACCGGTGCACTCGTGCCGTTCTGGCGCTTCTTCGATACTATCTCCAAAGACCTTGAGCACGGCATCATCCAGGTCTTTGTCTGTGCGGAGCGCGCGGCTGAGAACAGAGAAGGTCTTGAGCCCTACGACGTCCGGGTACTTAAGCTCCTGTACCTGATTCGTTACATCGGCTACGTCAAGGCCACGGTCGAGAACGTCTCTATCCTGATGGTCGACAGCCTCGACGTGGACAAGCGCGCCCTTAAGGACCGCGTCAAGGAGTCCCTCGCCCGCTTGGAGCGCGAGAACAAAGTGGCGCGACAGGGCGATACCTACAGCTTCCTCACCGACGAGGAGCAGGAAATTGCACAGGAGATTGCGCGGACCCCGATCGACAACGCGAAGGTGATCGAGTACATCAAAAAGCGCCTGTTCGACAGCATTTACAATGCGTACAAGTTCCATCGCGATCCTAATGACTTCCCCTTTGACCGCTACGTGGATGGCTCGATTCATGGATCCAGCAAGGGTGGTATGGAACTCTCCGTGGTGACCATGGCCAGCGATCTGGGCCGTTCGGACGATGCCGAGTTGGCATTGAAATCCGTGGATAAGGCCATCGTGGCCTTGAGCGACGAGGTGGATTATTGGGCTCCACTCGTCAACGCCGCCAAGATCCGCAAGTACGCCAAGACGCGAAATCTCCAGGAGCTTCAGCCGAGTACGCGCCAGATCGTCGAGTCCAAGATGCGCGAGGCGGCCTATAACGAGAAAGAGGCCGATACCCTTTTGAGCGAGGCCGTGCTCCATGCACGTTGCGCGGTCAACAGCCGCATGGTTGAGGTCCGCGCGGCCAAACCCGCTCAGGTCTTTGAGCAAGTGCTGGCGCAGCTGTGCGATGTGGTCTTTGATAAGGCCGACTATATCGGCGCGCCGGTCACGAGCGATTCCGATATTCGCTCCACTCTGGCGGGCAACGTTCAAGTGGGGCTCGCTGGCATGGACGCGGGTAACACGCGTGCGCTCAAGGAGGTCGAGGACTACCTCAAAGTGCAGCACCAGCGCCACCTGGATACCGCTATGGGCGATATCCAGCGCCAGTACCAGCAAAGGCCCTTTGGCTGGCGCGAGGTCGACATCGCAAATGTGGTGGCGCAGCTTGTGGTGGAGCAGCGCGCGCAGGTGCTGTTTGGCGGTCAGTCGGTTCAAGCTAACGACAGCCGCATGGTGGCGCTCCTGCGCAAGGATGCCGATAAGGCCCAGGTGCGCTTGCGCATGCGCATGAGCGACCGGTTGCTACGCGCCGCGGGCGAACTCATGTGTGACCTGTTTGATCTCAAGACCGTGCCCTCCAACGAGGATAAGCTCGTGGCCGAGCTCAAAGAGCGCCTTGAGGGCTTGCGCGAGGCGTGCCTCGCCATAGCACGCGACTACTACACGGGCATCAAGCCGGCCTACCCGTATCCCGGTGAGGACGAGTGCGAGAAGATGCGCTCGGAGGTGGCCGACGTCCTTAAGGACCAGAACGAGTCCGAGGCGTTCTTGACCACGTTCACCAAGCATGAGGAGCGCTTGCTCGATGCCAAGGAAGACTTTGACAAGGTGGTTGAATTCTTCGAGTCCAACCAGCGCACAGCGTTTGACCACGCCAAGGATTTCTTGAGCCGCACCGAGGGTATCGAGTATGCATCCGATGACATTCCCGGTGCGGTGGAGAACGTGGCAAAGGTGCGAGAGATCCTCAAAGACCCCAAGCCCTACGGCCATATTAAAGACCTGCAGCCGCTTACGGATCCCGTCGAGGACGACATGAAAAAGCTGCTGGGCATCCGCCGCAATGAGTTTTTGTGTCGCATCGAGAGCGATCTGCAAGACCTGCGGGCGCAGGCCGAGAGTCAAAAGGGCTTTGTCAATCAGGCCAAGGATGCCATAGCAGACGCCGGCACCAAATACGAGTCGTTCAAAAACCGTGCCCACAGCGCTCAAAGTCTCAACGAACTGAGCGTTGTTGCAACTAACTGGGGCGACTGGCTCAGTGCGGCAGCCAACGAGATGTACGACGCTGTGGATGCGGCCCGCATGCGTATGGACAACGAGCGCCGCACCACCGAGGTCATGAGTACGGGTGAGGTGGTCAAGAAGGTCTCCAACAAGGGCGCCGCATCGTCTGCTCCCGTGCCCGCGCCCAAGCCCCAGCGCAAGATCAAGACTGTGCGCCGCGCCGATCTGGCCAAGCCGAGTCGTCTCTTGTCCGCAGAGGACGTGGAGCGCTACGTGGACGACTTGCGCTCCCGCCTTATGCAGGCGCTCGCTGCAAACGACGAGATCCGTATCAACTAACCCGCGGAGTCACCGGTGCCAAAGCGCGCACCGGTGGCTTATGGCGTTTAGAAAGGCTCATCAACCATGAACGATTCTGCTCTTAAGAGCTTCTGCACCTGGGCCCGTACGGTGCTCATCAAAGGCGTGGAGGCGCAGATGGTGCGCTACGGCATCACCGAACCTGCACCTGCGCCCGTTGGGTCCGAGGCCGTCAACGGCCTGCCCCTAAGTCCGGCTGAGATTGAGCAACGCGACGAACTGCTGCGCATGCAGGCAGAGGTGGGTCACGAGGCGCTGCGCGACCGTGCGGCCTACACCTGGTTCAACCGCATCGTGGCCATTCGCTTTATGGATGCACGCGGATGGCTCCCCAGCCGTATGCGCATGCTAAGTCGTGCGGACGGCAGCCATGGCAGCGAGGCCGTGGAGAACGCACTGGATGTGGAGATAGCGACGGTCGATACCGATCGCATAGCCGAGCTCAAGATGGCGGGCTTGGATGAACCGTTGTGGCGCTACCTGTTTGTGGCCCAGTGCGAGGAGCTTGCCGATTGCCTGCCAGGCGTCTTTGATCGCGTGGGCGGAGCCATGGAGTTGCTGTTGCCCCGGGGCCTCATGATAGCCGACGGCGTGGTGGGCAAGCTCAATGCCGTCCTCACTGACGAGGACTGGCGCGAGGGCGTGACCGTTCTGGGCTGGATGTATCAGTACTACAATGCCGATGTTAAAGACGAGTTCTTCAAGTCCAAGCGCAAGGCAGCGGCGGCGGACATCGCGCCCGCCACGCAGCTCTTCACCCCCGAGTGGATCGTACGCTATATGGTCGAGAACTCGCTCGGCCGTCTGTGGATGCTCAACAATCCGGGGAGTTCGTTACGCGAGCGCATGGAGTATTACATCGAGCCCGATGCTGAGCACGAGGACTTCATCCGCATTTCGAGTCCCGAGGAGATAACCCTCTGCGACCCCGCATGCGGCTCGGGCCATATCTTGGTTTATGCGTTTGAGCTGCTCTTCCATATGTACGAGGAGCGCGGCTATCGTGAGCGCGAGATTCCCGAGCTCATTCTTACTAAAAACCTTGCAGGTATGGAAATCGATTCCCGCGCGGCACAGATCGCGGAGCTGGCGCTTGCTATGTGCGCCCGCGAGCACGACCGTCGCTTCTTTAGGCGTGGCGTTCGCGCCGACGTTACCGTGCTCTCGAACATCCCGCTAGGGGAGGACGAGCTGCCGGGTAACAAGAAGCTCGCCGAGGAGCTGAGTCATTTGGGCGAGATCGGTTCGCTGCTCAATCCTTCAGAGGACGAGATCGACGAACTCAAGGCTGCCGCCGCGAGTTGTTCCGATGACCTTTTTGCCGCTACGGCCAAAACTAAGCTCGAAAGCGCTGCCGTCATCTGCGAGAAGCTGTCCCGTCGTTTTACCTGCACCGTTGCGAATCCTCCGTATATGGGCAGCAGCAGCTTTAACCCCTTTATGAGCAAGTGGGTCAAGAGAAATTATTCCGACGTGAAGAGTGACCTGTTCTCTTCGTTCATCGTGCGCATTATGGACTTTGCTGGCGAGCACGGCGAAGTCGGAATGATGACTCCATTTGTTTGGATGTTTATCGGTAGCTACGAGAAGCTTCGAAATAGGCTTATCGATGACAAGACCCTAACCACGCTCATTCAGCTCGAGTATTCTGGCTTTGCAGGGGCAACCGTGCCCATCTGCACGTTTACCTATCACAACTCGCATATCGATGGTTATAAAGGCGGATACGTTCGTCTTGCCGATTTTACTGGCCCCGCGGTTCAGGCTCCCAAGGCGCTGGAGGCCATCCAAAACCCCGACTGTGGTTGGTTCTACCGCCGCGACGCGGACACCTTCAAACAAATCCCCGGCACCCCCATAGCTTACTGGGCCAGCGACGCTATGCTCGAAGCGTTTGGGGGACATTCCATTCGCGATGAAGCTTTTGCTGGAATAGGCATGCGTACGGGCGACAATGCAAGATTTTTGAGATTGTGGCATGAAGTCGGTCTGAGCGACATGGTTATCGGATGTTGCTCTGCTGAGGAGCAAATCAATAGCGGTGCTCGATGGGTTCCTTACAATAAAGGAGGCATTTTTCGCAGATGGTACGGAAACAATGACTACGTTGTTAACTGGTTTAATAATGGTGAAGAGATTAAGGCTAACACTAAGGCTGTATACCCAGAATTGGGCGATGATCTTGGATGGAAGATAAGCAACGAGCGCTTTTACTTTAAGCCTGGACTTACTTGGACGGGCGTAACTTCGGGGCTATTTAACTGCCGTCTATATCGCCAGGGTTTTATTTTTGATTCCGGCGCTAATGGCCTTTTCTCAACTAAGGAGCTTGGAGTTTCCTACCTTTCTGCCCTGCTGAACTCTTCTGTAGCTGCTTCAGCCTTTAGCTTTTTGAACCCTACGTTGAATTTTGGGGCAGGCACTGTGAATAACATGCCAGTTATTCGACCCTCTGCTTCAGACTATTCCATCGTCGAAGATCTGGCGCATCGTTGCTTTGATGCGTCGGAAGCAGATTACAACTCCTTCGAAACCTCATGGGATTTTGGTCACAATCCCCTTGTTTAGGAGACCTGTATGTGTATCGATCTTAACCAGACGGCATTTCAGCTTGCCAATGAAATTAAACGCGTTTTAGATTCTGATGTTAGAATTCGCATCTCGTTAAACAACGCCACTTTCTTTGAATACGACTCGGATGAAGATGTCGTAATCATCGCTCCTGTTTCTTTGCTTGAAATTGAAGAAAAGGAGAAAGCGCAGATAGCGTCTCGGGCAGCATATGAGTTGGTTCTTATGAGTGCGAAAACCTCCGCGCGGAAGTTCAACGGCATTTTATTGCCTGACTGTTTCTTATATTGTGTGTATTCAACGCTACACGAGATAGGCCATCATGACTATTTTGTCAGCTCTTCCGCAACGGAGTTTCAAGGCCATGTTGCACAGCGCGAGTCACTTCTTGAGTTCTCTAAGGACAAGTTGATCAATGCAATCGCTTCGGGACAAGACCCACGTAATAGCCAGGAGATATTTGCGAGATCGTATAGGAATATTCCTTTTGAGAAGATAGCTGATGATTACGCCAAGAGATTGATGCCCGTCGTTCTTCCCAAACTCTTAGTAGAGGATGGACCAAATGGAGCAAAATGAGTCTATTGACGTTCGCTGCGATATGGCAACGATGCATGATTTTTTCCTAAATAAGATTGATGAATCGATTAAGGGAGGGCTCTACTTCGAAGCCGCTTGGCTAATCTATTCGTGTCTCGAGAATCGTTTCTTTCGAGTGTTAGACAAATATAAGCGGAACTGCAAATATTGCGTTAATGGCGGCAAATGCCGTAAGGGAAGCAACCAATTAGCAATCGGGACCAAGATCAAGTGTGTTGAAAGACTATATAACGCAGATGTGTCTTGTGTTCGCAGCTCTTTTTCAGCTGAGTTATTCGCTGAAGTGAGGTTGTGGGTCAAATTACGTAACAAACTAATGCATAACTTGCTGTCCCTTGAGCACTATGAAGAGCATTTTGATAATGACTTTAAAGAACTTGCTTTAAACGGGAAGAAAGTTGTGGACGACGTTTACGATGCCTGCACGAAATTTAGGGCGGCTTTCTTCGAACCCGGCTACGAGTTCATATTCCCTGAATCGTGCATGGAGCAATGTCCTTGTAAGCCGCGTAATCAATAGAAAGACGACTAATACTATGTGTCGCATTCGGGGCCGTGATTCACAAAGTTATTTTCATACGGGATATTCGGTTTTGCTCATCGCGCTGGGCGTGGAGTGCGGGCTTGGTTGTGTGATGGCCCTGATTTGATTCACGCTTTATTTCTTCGTTGCCGGCATCTCAACAATATCGAAAGGACGGCCCACCATGGCCACATTACTTCAAGATAAATACGAGGCTCGTAAGGCCGAGGTCAATGCTCGCTTTGAGCAGCTCCGTGCTAACGAGGAGGAGCTCAACCGCATCTTCGCCAAAATTTACAACATGGAGGGCGAAGTGCCCATCGAGGTCGAGGATAAGTACGTCTCGGTGGCGCGCATCTTTGATACCGCCGACGAGATCCCCGAGAGCTATAAGGGCAACAAATACGTGCGCACCAAGCGCGATGAGATCACCTCGCTCATAAGCTATGCCGTGGGCTGCATGTTTGGTCGCTATTCGCTGGATGTGGATGGGCTGGTCCTGGCCGATCAGGGCGCCACGGTTGACGACTATTTGGCCAAGATGCCCGATCCCGCGCATGTGACCTTTATGCCCGATAGCGACAACGTGCTGCCCATCACCGACGACGAGTACTTTGACGATGACATCGTGCGTTACTTTATCGACTTTGTGCGCACTGTGTACGGCGAGGAGACACTCGAGCAGAACCTGGCCTTTATTGCCGAAGCGGTCGGCGGCAAGGGTACCTCGCGCGAGGTAATCCGCTCCTACTTTTTGAAGGACTTCTTTAAGGACCACTGCCAGACCTATAAGAAGCGTCCCATCTACTGGCTGTTCGACAGCGGCAAGAAGAATGGCTTCAAGTGCCTTGTTTACATGCATCGCTACCAGCCCGACCTGCTGGCTCGCATCCGCACCGACTATGTGCATGAGCAGCAGGAGCGCTATCGTTCCCAGATCGGCTATGCCAACGATGCCCTTGTCAGTGCCGAGCGCGGCGAGCGCGTGCGCCTGGATAAGCGCATCAAAAAGCTTAACGACCAGCTCAAAGAGACCATTGCCTACGAGGAGAAACTGCACCACTTGGCAGACCAGATGATTAAGATCGACCTGGATGACGGCGTCAAGGTCAACTACGCCAAGTTTCAGGATGTGCTGGCGAAGATTAAGTAACTGCAGATACGGTAAGGATATTCATGCCCAAGATCGATGTAGAAGAACAGCTCAAGCTGCGATTTTTGCAGCCGTTGTCCTCATGCGCGCCGCGCCGTGTGGTGGTTTGGCACGATGCAGACGGCGAGTTTGCTCCTGAGTTTGAGCGATTGGCTGCCGAGGGTTTCGACGGCGTGGGGGCCGATGCCGGCGTAATGCCTGCTCACGGTGACTTTGAGCGCCCGGTGCGCTTTGTTGAGGCCTGCGAGGGCCGTATGTTTGCCGTCAAGAAGCTCATCAACCGCGATGACCTTGCGAACGATATCTTGCTGTATCGCCGTTGCCCGCGCGGCAGGCTTGAGGGCGATTGGCTTGCCGATGTTGAGCTGTATGCCGATCGGTTTCAGGCCGACTATCTTTCGCTTTTGGCCGATCAGCTGTGTATCGAGAATATCGATGCCGTGCGCGAGAGCCTGCGCGAGCACAAGGCGTTCTTTGATGCCAAGACCCGCTGCGCTAAGTTTGTCGCTTGCGTTCCGCACGCCTCGGGCGCATCCGATATCGAGCTTGGAATCCTTACGGTAATCTTTGGCGGTAAGGAGCCGGGCGACGCGCGGCCCGCGTTTGTGCTGCGCGGCTGCATGACCACACTGCTGCACGAGGGTCCTGAGGCGCTGGCCGCGCTGGTGGATAAGTACAGCGTGCGCGATGCCCTCTCTGCCTTCATCGTGCGTTGCTATGGGTTTGAGGGCCCGCTGTATGAGCGTGATTCGCTGCTTGAGCTGGCATCCCATGTGCTCATCACGGCGGCATCCACCGTGCTTCCCGAGGGAGCGCTCAAGGGGCTCGAGAGCTATGTGGCTCCCGCCTACGGCCCCTATTGCCTTGAAGCGGTGCGTACGTGGGATCAGGCCGCCGATGCCCAGGCATCGAGCGAGGATTTATTTGAGATTTGCCGTTTGGTCGAGGGTGCCCGTGGGCTCTTTGCACGGTTTGAGGCCCTGCCGATCGATGTGCTGGCCTCGCTCGACGTGTTCCCGTGCGTCAATGAGGCCGTGCTCTCGCAGCTGTTCTGCTCGTTTGCCCAGGGCGCGGACCGTGTTGAGGACGCGCGCACCTTTGCGGCGCGTCGCTGCGACCTAAGCTGGTACCGTCGCGTTGAGAGCTACTTTGACCTGCTTGCCGCTGTGGCCGATATGTGCGCATTTAGGCAGGCACACGCTGGCGGGTTCCATCTGGCGCAACCCCAGCAGGTATGGGATGCCTACACGTCCGATTGGTATGCCATGGACGCTGCCTATCGCCATATGTGCACCGCGTATTTGCGGGCGCGCTCTGTCGAGTGCGATGTGCTCGAGGAGCCTGCCCGAGCTGTGGTGGACTGGGCGGAGAATCTCTACAGTAACTGGTTCTTGGCCGACGCCAATGCCTGCTGGGCGACCGCTGCGCAAGGGGAGTGGGCCGATTGCGGCTACATCGAGGGTCCCGAACGGCAGGATGAGTTCTACTGGCATGTGCTGCCCACCTTTGTGGGCTCTGCCAAAACGACGGTCGTTATCGTGAGCGACGCGCTGCGCTATGAGGTGGCCCGCGACGTTGCGGCACTGCTCGAGTGCGAGCGCGGCGGCAACGTCAAGGTCTCTAGCATGCAGGCGGTCTTTCCCTCCATTACCGAGGTGGGCATGCCCGCGCTGCTGCCGCACCAAGCGCTTGAGCTTGCAGCGGATGGCTCGTTTGTGTTGGCTGACAGCATGCCCACTGCGACGACTCCGCAGCGCGAGGCCGTACTTACCCACGTTGAGCCCACGGCCCGCGCTTTGCGCTCGAGCGCATACCTCAACATGGCGGGAACCGAGCGTAAGGCGCTGCTCAAGGACTCAAGACTTGTCTACCTCTACCACAACAAGATCGATGCCACGGGCGAGAAGGCAGCTACGCAGGATGACGTTTTCGATGCCTGCGCGGACACCGTGGAGGAACTTGCCGCGTTGGCGCGCCGCGTGTGCACCGACGCCCCGGGCGCGCGTGTTGTTATAACGGCGGATCACGGCTTTATCTACACGCGTCGTGAGCTCAGCGAGTGCCAGATGCTCGGCAAACCGGACCTTCCCGTCCTTGACGCTCCCGTCATTTACGGCAAGCGTCATCTGGTGGTGCCCAACGAGGCCGTGGGCGAGCTTTCGGACGAGGTGCGCGGCGTGTTTGTTAATGTTGACATGGGACGTTTGGGCGCCGGCTTTGAGGGGTTTGCCCCGCGCGAGAACGTGCACTTCAAGCGTCCCGGCGGCACCAACAACTACGTCCACGGCGGCATGAGCCTGCAGGAGCTCTGCGTGCCCGTTCTCGGTTTTTGGCGTGCGCGCTCGGGTTCCAAGGACTTTGTCGACACGCGCGCGGCGACGCTGCGCGTACTAAGCGAGGGACGCCGAGTGACCAACTCGCTCTTCTCGGTCAACTTGATTCAGGAAGAACCCGCCCAAGGCAAGGTTTTGCCGTGCGAGTACGAGCTGGTGTTTACCGATGCAAGTGGCAACGAGGTGAGCGATACGGTCAAGGCGCATGCCAACAAGACTTCTGTTAACTCGCAGGAGCGCGTGGTGCATGCCAAGTTTGCGTTGCATGCAGCGGATGGATTCTCGGCCAAGGGTCCGTACTATCTGGTCTGCCGCGAGCGCGAAACGGGCAAGATCGTTTGGCGCGAGACGTACACCATCGCTGTTTCGTTTGCACCTGTTGCTGACTTTGGTTTTTAGGAGTGTGCCCTATGTTTGATAGCCATGACGACGATCTGTGGGAAGTTCCCTCGATTGATGTGAATGTGCCGGTGCAGGCTGCGGTGTCTGCAGAGGAGGCCGTGCCCGCCCCGGAGGCTGAGACTGCCGCAGAGGCCGTGGCTGCCGCGCCTGCCCCGGAGCTGACGGTGGCCGCGGTACCCGATGAGGTTGCGGCGCCCGCCGAGGAAGAGTCCTCGATCGATGGCTATGCCCAGGCCGTAGCCGACGCTCCCGAGGACGACGGTTGCGACATGGATGTACTGGACGGTAAGCTGCTCGAGCACTTTGGCGGCAAGATCGTGCGCAAGGACCTGACGGCCCTTATGAAGCGTGGCGCCAACGTGCCCACCTTTGTGCTGGAGTACCTGCTGGGCATGTACTGCTCAACCGACGACGAAGACGCCGTGGCGGAGGGCTTGGGGCGCATCCGCAAGATCCTCACCGATAACTACGTGCGTCCCGACGAGTCCGAGCGCATTAAGTCCAAGATCCGCGAGCTGGGTCGCTTTACCATCATCGATAAGGTGACGGCCAAGCTCGACGAGTACAAAGACATCTACGTGGCGTCGTTTGCCAACCTGACCATTGAGCCGTTTGTGATGCCGGCCGAGTACGTGCGCGACTATTCCAAGATTCTCCAGGGTGGTATTTGGTGCATTATGAGCATCGAGTATCGTCGTCCCATGGAAGAGGAAGACGAGTTTGGCATGGAGGTCTTTGGCGACGATGCGCCGCGCCGCTCCAAGGCCAAGCGCAAAAAGCGCGGGCCCGAGGACTCTCCGTTTAGCGTGGCGTCGCTCACGCCCATCCAGATGCCCAACCTGGACCTGGACGCCATGATCGAGGAGCGTCAGTATTTCTCGCGCGACGAGTGGCTCAACATGCTGCTGCGCTCTGCCGGCTATGAACCCAGCGAGCTTTCGGAGAAGGAGCGCCTGCACTTTATCGAGCGCATGGTGCCGCTGATCGAGCGCAACTACAATCTGTGCGAGCTTGGTCCCCGTGGCACCGGCAAGAGCCACATCTACAAAGAGGTTTCGCCCTACGCCATTTTGCTTTCGGGCGGGCAGACCACCACGGCCAACCTGTTCGGCCGCATGAACTCCATGCGCGCCGATCGCGTGGGCTTGGTGGGCCATTGGGATTGCGTGACGTTCGACGAGGTCGCCGGCATGCGCTTTAAGGACACCAACGCCGTGCAGATCATGAAGGACTATATGGCGAGTGGCAGCTACGCGCGCGGCCGCGACCAGATTAACGCCGATGCCTCCATGGTCTTTGAGGGCAACATCAACGACACCGTGCAAAACGTCCTTAAGACCACGCACCTGTTTGATCCGTTCCCGCCGGAGTTTAACAACGATTCGGCCTTCTTCGACCGTATCCACTATTACCTGCCGGGTTGGGAGATTCCCAAGATGCGCTCGAGCCTGCTGACCGGGCATTACGGCTTGATCACCGACTGTCTGTCGGAGTTTTGCAAGGAGATGCGCCGCAAGGACTTTACGCATCATATCGACCGTTACTTCCGCTTTAACAGCGACTTTAACAAGCGTGACGAGATCGCCGTGCGCAAGTCCTTTAGCGGCCTGGCCAAGCTGCTGTTCCCTGACGAGGCTATGGACAAGGATGACGTTCGTTGGCTGCTGGACTACGCCATCGAGGGCCGTCGCCGCGTAAAGGAGCAGCTCAAGATTATGGCGGGCGTCGAGTTTATCGACGTCAACCTGGGTTATATGGATGCCGACAATCCGCAGGACGTGCACGTGGTGCGCGTGCCCGAGCAGTCCGAGGATACGTTGATTCCCGATGGCCCGCTGCTGTCCGGTCACGTGTTTGGCGTGGGTAGGTCGCAGGGCGGCGAGGTTGCCGTGTACAAGCTGGAGAACAAGGCTGTCGCCGGCGAGTGCAAGTTTAAGCACGAGGGCGTTGCCTTTAACAAGCCGGTGCGCGATACGCTGGAGGCCGCGTTCGACAACTTTGTGAACCTGGCGAACCGTGTGGCGCCGGGCATGCACATTGGCTCCAAGGACTATCTGCTGTTCTATAACGACCTGCAGAGCAAGGGCCTGTCCGAAGAGGTCTCTCTTGCCGAGTTTGTGGGCCTGTGCTCCGCGGCGTGCAACCGCCCGGTGATGTCCGCGCTGGCGGTTCCGGGAATCTTGCGCATGTCGGGCTCTATGGACGAGATCCGCGGGCTCGAGGACATTATGCGCGTGGCCAAAAACGCCGGCGCCAAGCGCGTGATATTGCCGCTGAGCGCCATCGCGGGCCTGCAGAGCGTTTCGTCCGAGATTATCTCGGGGTTGAGCCCGGTGTTCTACATGGATGGCGACCCGGTCGATGCCGCGAAGAAGGCGTTGGATCTATAGGGATGCGAGCGTGCGGGCTTGCGTGCGCGAGGCGTTTGATGCGCACGTGAGCCCGCGAGCATGTTGGCGCGCTGCGCGTGAGGAGGCCTTGCCATGGCGGGCGAACGTTCTGTTGGCGAGTTGCTCGACGAGCTGTTTTGCTTTGAGTCGGTGGCCAAGCGCCAGGCGGCGCTTGAGCAGTACGATCGCGGGGAGTTGGTGCGAAAGGTGCGCTCCCGCGAGCTGCTGGGCGTGCTTAGGGGCGTCGAGGCCGCCGAGCGCGCTGCGCGCGAGTCTGCCGTGCGGGCTGTTGACGGGTATGTCCGTCGTGTTGAGGGCGCTGTGCTTGCACGCGCTCGGAAGCAGGCGGGCATTGTTGGTCCGCTGCGGATGGAGCGTCGCTATGCTGCCTTTTTGCGTATGGAGGACAAGGCCGAGCTGCTGGCCCGTTTGGAGCAGACGCTTGCGTTTATCGAGGTAAAGCTGCGCGCCAATACGGCGGACAGGGTTCGTGCGGCATACGATGCTGCGGGGGCTTTGGTGTTGCAGGGCGCGGCGCGTCTGAGTGACGTGCGCGTTGTGGATGCCGCACCCTTGGATGCCGATCTGCTGTGCACGCAGTTGGAGCAGCTGCGTTGTGCCGCCGACGCAACGGACCTTGCCGGCATGATCACGGCGACGTTTGAGTCCGAGCTGAGTGCGACCGGCCCGCAGGGTGCTGACGCGTTTGCGAGCGATGTGGCTGGCGATGTGGCGCTGGAGCGCGAGCTTACTAATGTGCGCGGTGCTGCGCAGCGAGCGCGCTTGGCAGCCCAAGCGTATCGGGCCGAGCGCGCTGCCCGCGTTGCAGGGAGCACGGTGGAGCCGGTATCGTTGCCGAAGTCTGCTTGCGTCGCGTGCGAGACGGGGTGCGATGCCGTAGAGCTTTCCGAGTTGCTCGCTCAGGTAAAGAAGTCGTTTGAGACCTATAGGCGCGTTGTTGCCGACGGCGGGTTGTTCTGTGCCTTTGGTGCCGGTTCGCCGCATGGGATTTGCCGCGGCAGTAGCTATTTTGACTACGATGATCGGTTTGACGAAGACGTGTTGGTGGGCGAGTACGACGGTGCTACCAGGCACAATGTTCGGCGCGAAGTTGCGATTCCCGAGCTTGTGGACGAGGCTTCGGCCGACGGCGGCGACTCGCTCGAGGTTGCCGTGGCGCGCATGCGTGAGTTTAACGGACGGCGCTACGATGGTGTGCTGGACGAGGATCCTGCGCGCCATGTGAATGCGTTTTGGTATGGACTCAAAAAGCTCAGCCAGTATTGCGAGGCCGCTGTGCGTGTGGATGAGCGTGCCTGGGATTGCTTTATCGATAAAGTACAGTTTGCCTACGACGAGCCGGTGGGGCGTTTGGCCACACAGATGGATGACAAGCAGGTTGCGGCTTTCGTTGCAGCCGTGAATGTGCTCGGCGCTGCTGAGTAGGGGTCTGATCCGGTAAGGGGTTTCACCATGAAGATCGATGTTGATGTTGACCAGCTGCGCGAGGGTTTGCTCGACCGTGCGGGGAGTGCAGCCGGCGTGGGCTTTCCGGCCGCCATGCTCGACGTAGTGGATATCGAGGATGAGTCGCCCCAAGAGCTCCTGGCCCGAGCCGAACGCGAAGGCCTTGACCTCCGCGATTTTGCCGTCGACGACGACTAGGAATGTGATAAGGGTAGCTAATTTGGGACGGGCGTCTGCACCCGCAGCTGCGCGAAAATGTACGATAAGCCGTCGCAATGGAGTCTAATGAGCTCGCGACCGTTCTATTTTGACTGCACGCTGGCTAAGTGAGTAGACTTTATTGGGAATCTTGAGCACCAGACAAATTTGCTTCAACAAACCCGCAGGTCACAGACTTGTGTTTTGGAGATGTGGTCGGCGATTCGGCAAAAGTCTACTCACTTAGTTTTTAGAGACGCTAATTGTCCGCAACGAGACCCCAGCCGGGGCGATTGATGCTCAAATGTAGCCAATTCGGGACGGCTACCCCGCCCCTCTTAGGGGCAAGGTAGGGGTTGCGGTGACTTTACGCACAAAAAATGCCGGAGGGAAGCCCCCGGCTCTTGGAGGTCCCTCTATTCGAGGGTACCGACTTCTTTATAGCATGAGATCGGACGGCTTTCAAATTGCGCCATGTGGATGGGATGGCGCGCCTGATAAAGCCCTCAATGAATGGCATCTAACTAGTGTTCGTGATATAAAGAAGTCGGTCATCTCAAAAGAGAGGGCTTCCAAGTGCCGGGGACGTTTTCCCCGGCTTTTTTCATTTCGGTGTCAATTCAAATGTTTTTAACCCATCCCCTTAATAACTTGCGGTGAAATAGGGACTGAAATGGCTGTTCAGAGGCCTATTCAATCCCTATTTCACCGCAACTCATGGGTGGGGATGGCTACGATGCTAGTGTGGCGATGACGGCTTCGTCGCCGGCGTATATGAGGGTGTTGCCGTCGGGGATGATCGTTTGGCCGTCGCGTTTGAGCATCACCACGATAAAGGGATGCTTGCCTTGCGGCACATCGCGAAGACGCTGGCCGGCCAGGCGACCGTGGGACGTCACGGTGACCTCGCGCAGCGTAACCTCGGCACGCTCTTCGAACGTCGGCGCGGCCATCACCAGCAGATCGCCTTCTTGGATCACGGTGTCGCCATTGGGCAGTACCGGGTGCGCCCCGTCGTGCAGCACCAGGACCACGAGCATGTCCGTCGCGCTGCCAATATCGGCGAGCGAGCGTCCGGCAAACGGATGTCCAGCGCCCACCTTGAGCTTTACAAACGACATGCCGTCCTCGTCGCGGTAGTCGTTAAAGGTGCGGCGCACGTCGCCGGTCTCATCGATCATATCGAGCTTCTTCGCCACCGCTGGCAGCAGCGAGCCCTGCACCACAATGCTCGACACGGCAATTACAAATACCAGGTCAAACAGGTCGTGACCGCCAGGAACACCGGCAACCACGGCAAAGAGGCTAAACACGACCGAAGCTGCTCCGCGCAGGCCCGCCCAGCTTACGAGCGCGACCTGGCGGGGGTTTGTCTTAAAGGGCGCTAACAGCAGACCGACAGCGATGGGGCGGCTCGCAAAGAGCATAAACGCCATGAGCGCCAGGCCCGGCAGCAGCATCTGCGGCAGGCGTGCGGGCGTGACGAGCAGGCCGAGCAAGAAGAAGATCGTCATCTCAGCCATTTCGGTGAGGGTGTCAAAGAAGTGCGCCAGCTCGACCTTGCCGGTGATGTCGCTCGCACCCAGTACAATGCCGGCCAGGTACACGGCCAAAAATCCGTTGCCGCCCAGGTAGCTCGGCAGCGCGTAGGCGACGATGGCCACGGCGAACAAAAAGATGGTCTGCGCGCCCTCGGCCGTTGCGTGCGCGCGTTCAATCAGGCGGCCCGCCGCCCAGCCGATGACGAGGCCCAGACCCACGCCCAAGATAATCTGCTTGGCCAGCAGTGCGGGAATGTTGATGTCGCCGCCGGCTGCGAGTGTGGCGAGCACGGCGGTGAGCATGTAGGCGACGGGGTCGTTGGAGCCCGATTCGACCTCGAGCAGCGAGTCGGTGCCGCTCCTCAGCGAAAGGCTGTGCTCGCGCAGAACGCTAAAGACGCTGGCCGCGTCGGTGGACGCCACGACCGATCCCAGCAGCAGGCCGCCGATCCAGTCGAAGCCCAGCACAAAGTGGGCGAACACGCCGGTGATGCCTGCGGTGATGACGACGCCGAGCGTGCTCAGCAGCACCGCCGGCGCGGCGACGGGTTTGGCACGGTCGATGTTGGTGTTAAAGCCGCCGTAGAACATGATGAACAGCAGCGCCGTGCTGCAGACGGTTTCGGTGAGCGCGTAGTCGCTAAAGTCGATGTGCGCCGGGCCGTTGACGCCCAGCAGCATACCAAGCGCGATAAAGATGAGCAGGGTGGGGAAGGGGAGCTTTTTGCCGACGGGTTTGATGGTCAGGCATAAAATGATGACGAGGCCGATAAAGAGAAGTATCTGGTTCATGGATAGTGTCCGCTCCTGAGTGGTTGGCGTGGCACGGTCAGTTGTCTGCGGTTATTTGTACCCAAAGATGGTGGGTTTATGGTGTTGGATTGCGGGCGTGCGCGATATCGTCATAGACGGTTGCCGTCTTTGCCTCTGCTCGGAAACCCTTTCCAGCTTTATTGCAACGGAGTACAATGGGTAACGTTTAAGTTCAACTTGAAGTTTTAGTTGCGGCGCCGGGCTTAGACCGCAATGCAAGGAGAGGCGTACCATGGCGATCTATGTGACATCTGATGCTCACGGGCACGTGCGTGCGCTTGACGAGGCCCTGTCTAAGATCTCGTTGACGTCCGACGACACGCTGTACGTGCTGGGCGACATGATCGATCGCGGGCCCGATCCGGTCGGCGTTATTAAGCTCGTGCGCTCGCTGCCCAACGCCCACGTGCTCAAGGGCAATCACGAGCAGATCATGCTCGATGCCATCATTGGCCAGGACCCGCTCGATGCCGAGACCTGGGATATCAACGGTGGCTGGACGACGAGCGAGCAGCTCAACGACATGGAATTTGAGGCATACGAGGAGCTCGTGCGATGGATGGCCGCGCTGCCGCTCTACGCGGTGGCCGAGACCGAGGAGCGCCCGTACCTGCTGGTGCATGCCGGCATCCAGACCGAGGCGGCGCGCGCGTTTTTGCTTGAGCATGGTGTCGATTGCGGTGACGGCAGGGGAGCGGTCGATGCCGATAGCGAGCTGCTGCGGCAAATGCTCGCCGTGCAGTCGTCCGATGACCTGCTGTGGATTCGTCACGGCTATTGGGATGCGCCGACGGGACTGCTTTCTGCCGAGGGCGAGGGCCCGGTCGTGGTGAGCGGCCACACGCCCACGGTGTCGCTTGGGCGCTATTGCGAGGTTGGCGGCCTGGCGGGGCTCGATGAGGAGTCGGGCCGCGGGCAGATTGTGCGCCTGGGTGGCGAGGATACCGCCGGCGTGCCCGATCGCATCGACATCGACTGCGCCGCCGCCACCGGCTCCGAGTTCGGTCGCGTGGGCATCCTGCGGCTCGATGATGGGGCGGAGTTCTACGCGAACATCAACCCGGGCGAATAATCGGTGCAAGTGGTAGCTAATTTGGGACGGGGCTTTTTTGACTACTCTTGCCCTTCTGCCCGCTAATTGATTTCTCTGGGACGGGGATTAAATAATCATTTGGCTGCCCGCTGGCTAAGTGAGTAGACTTTTTTGGAAATGCCGAGCACCCAACATATTTGCCTCAATAAAACCGCAGGTCACAGACTTGTGCTCTGTCGGTGTGGTCAGGGATTCGGTAAAAATCTACTCACTTAGTTTTACGTAATGCATATTGTCTTCAACGAGACCCCAGCCGGGGCGATTCCATCGCAAATTCCGGTGACCGGGGCAGCTAATTAGGCGCCGTAGGGGTTGCGGTCGCGCTCGATGCGCTGGCGGATGTGGGCGTACTCGATTATCAGCAGCACCAGGAGTAGGGCCATGATGGCTAGGTAGCTCACCACGGCGCCCATCAGACCCAGCAGCTTAATCAGGATCACCGGCAGCACCACGCTTACGGCGAAGCAGATCAGGTAGATCTTGGTGACATCGCCGGCGTGGCGCAACACCGTGATGATGGCGTAGATAAAGTCGATTGCCGCGGTGACGCCGCCGGCGACAACCATTAGCAGTGCCAGCGTGCGGTAGCGCTCAAAGTTGAGGCCGTACATAAAGCTCATGATGGGGATGCCGGGGCCTGCCATAAATGCGGCGCACGCTCCGGTAATGACCACGATCAGTGCCATAACGGCAACAATAATCAAGTCAAAGCGGCGACGCTTGCGCGGATTCGCCCAAATGCTCGACAGACGTAGGAGCTGCGGTTTATAGATAAATCCAATGCTCAACAAAATAGCCTGCGCTGGAAAGAACAGTGCATTAAAGTACAGCTGGTATTTGTAGGCCAGTGTGCCTTCCATCACGAACTTGGGCATGCTCTCGATGAGGTTGAACAGGAACAGCGCACCAAAGAGCGGGGCGCACTGGATAAACAGGTGACCAGCCTCGCGCAGACTCATACGGCGTGATTTTTCGGTTTCGAGCAGGGCGAGCGGGGCGGTGACCAGCACGAGCGAGACAATCGCGGCGATGCCCATGGCCATGGCGGCGATGGGCATGCTGCGCGTGAGGAACAGTGCCACGCTAAAGACCGCGATGACGCCGACGGATCGTAGCGTTTGGCTCATGCCGGCCAGGTAGAGTTTGTCGGCCTGCTGCAGGCGTCCCTCGTACACGTCGGCAATGCCGTCGATCACCTTATACAGGTAGACGCCCAGGCCGATTGTGGCCATCTGCGCATCGTAGCCGCGGGCGCTGCTGTATACCAGGCCGCATGCCAGCGCGAGCGCTCCGCAGATCCAGCGGTTGAGCTGGTAAGAGGCAAAGGACGTCTTTTCGTCGATGTCCGAGACCTGGAAATTGCGCACGCCGTAGTTGCACGCGATCATGATGAGCGTGCCGGTGACAAAGGCGATGGAGAATTTGCCAGCCTCCTCGGCGCCCACGAGCTGTGTGGACACGATGGTGAGCAACGGAAACACCATGCCCCACACGGCGGTGCCCAGGGTATTCCAAAGGTAGTCGCGACGGGTGGCGTGATCTTCGTACTCGGCTTCTTGCGTGGAGAAGCCGCCGCCGTAGACGGCTCCGAGCAGGCGGTTCCACCAGGCATTGACCATGCGGTGGATGGGGCCGGGCTGGCGATCGCGCTCGCGGCGACGGCGTGTGGCCTGGCTGCTGTCGGGACCGCCGGCGTTACGCTAGCTTAGCTCTTGGATTCGTGCGAGCTCCTCGGCGGTGTGCGATGCGGGGAACAGGCCGTTCTCGATGCGTCCGCCCTGCCCGTGCGCCCCGTCCGATACGGTGGGGTCGGCGACGCCATTGCGGCGGGCGATGGCGCGGCGAATGCTATCGATGGGCGTGATGCTCAAAGCGGAGTCCTTTCTATTGCTACGCTCTAGTATAGACGCGACGGTGTTCGTTCGTGTTTTTGAACAGGTTGTTCGATAATTTCGGCGGCGCCATTCAGTAGACGGCATTTGGGGACGTTCCTTATGTGCCGGCACTTTGGGAACGTCCCTAAGTGCCGGCATCCGGGGTCGCTCCTTGGTTGTTGCCTGTTCAAGAGTGTCCCTAACGACTAGGCCGCTTGCCTGCGATTTTTGACCGTTGGGCGGGCGCTTCGCCGTTGCCGCAAAAACGTTTTTGCATATCGGGTACAACGGGCTTTACGTGAGTAAAGTGCGCGCCGCGTCCACGTGTCGCGCTTTTAAAGGAGGCCCCATGCCTGGTGTTACCCCTGCAGAAGTTCTGTCCAACTTTGGTCTTGCGCTGGTCGAAGATCCCGCCGAGAATCAACCCCGTCTGCTGGTCGATCTACCCGCCGCGGAGCTCGTCGAGCACGCTATCCGCCGCGAAGAAGGCCGCATGGCATCCAACGGCGCGCTGGTGATCGAGACGGGGGAGCGTACCGGCCGTTCGCCCAACGACCGCTTTATCGTCGACACGCCCGACGTGCACGACAAGATCGCCTGGGGCGCCGTCAACCGCCCGCTTTCTGCCGAGAGCTACGAGGCCATCAAGGCCGGTATCGTCAACTACCTCAACGAGCGCGATGTGTTCGTCACTCGCGGTATGGCCGGTGCCGATCGCAACCATACGCGTCGCCTGCTTGTCGCCTGCGAGCGTGCCAGCCAAGCGCTCTTTATTAAGCAGATGCTCGCCCGCCCGCTTGCCCGTGAAATCGCACGCACCGGCGAGCCGGACTTCTGTGTGCTCGCCGCTCCCGGCTACCAGTGCGATCCCGCCATTAAGGGCCTCAACTCCAGCGCCGCCGTGGTCATCAACTTCCAGGAGCGCGTGATTTTGGTTGCCGGCACCGGTTACTCCGGCGAAATCAAAAAGTCCATCTTCAGCGTCATGAATTACCTGCTGCCCGTCGAGGACGACGTGCTACCCATGCACTGCTCGGCCAGCATGGATCCCGTCACGCACGAGACCGCCGTGTTCTTTGGCCTTTCGGGCACGGGCAAGACCACGCTTTCGGCCAACCCCACGCGCCTACTGATCGGCGACGACGAGCACGGTTGGTCCGACATGGGCATCTTCAACATCGAAGGTGGCTGCTACGCCAAATGCGAGGGCCTGGACGCGTTCCACGAGCCCGAGATCTTCAACGCTGTCCGCTTTGGCGCGATCTGCGAAAACGTGGTGCTCGACGAGAACCGCAAGCCCAACTACGACGACATCTCGATCACGCACAACACGCGCGTGGCATACCCTGTGGAGCACATTCCCAACGCGTGGACCAAGGGCATGGGCACCACTCCAAGCGTCGTGCTCTTCCTGACCTGCGATGCCTTTGGCGTGCTGCCGCCCATCTCGCGCCTGACGGCCGACGCCGCCATGTATCACTTTGTGACGGGCTTTACGGCCAAGATCCCCGGCACCGAGGTCGGCGTCACCGAGCCCACGCCCACGTTCTCTTCGCTGTTTGGCGAGCCGTTTATGCCGCTCGACCCCATGGTCTATGCCAAGATGCTCGGTGAGCGCATCGCCGACGGCCGCACGCGTGTGTACCTGGTCAACACCGGCTGGATCGGCGGCGGCTACGGCGTGGGTCATCGCATCGAGCTTGCCTACACGCGCGCCCTGGTGGCCCGCGCCCTCGACGGTACCATCGAGGACAGCGAGTTCGTGCACGACGACATCTTTAACGTCGACATTCCCACCACGTGCCACGGCGTACCCGACGGCATCCTGGTGCCGCGCCAGTATTGGCAGAGCACCGCTCGCTACGACGAGGCCGCGCACAACTTGGCCGTGATGTTCGAGGAGAACTTCGAGAAGAAGTACTCGCACCTGCCCGAATCCGTCAAGGCCGCCGGTCCGCACGCTCAGGTGCACGCCGACGCCCGTCATCGCGGCCACGGCCTGCTGGGACTTCGCCACTAGCGTCGCCTCAGACCCAAAACCACCATAAAGGGGACAGGCACCTTTGTGGTGGTTTTACTCGCGCGGATGACTCGGGTTACAATACGCCTAACATATCGCTCCCTTCTCCGGATGGGGGCAGCGTAAGCGCTCTTGTGGCGGCACCGTAGGACTTTGAAGGTGGCCGTCGTAAGGGCGCTTTTTGTTTAGGCGCCCTCGCTCGGGCGCGCACGATGAAGGGAGAGCGCATGAAGAGCTTTATTGCCGAGGATTCGTTTTGGGAGCTATTTCCGCAGGCGGCTGTCGGTGTTGCGGTCGTAAAGGGCATGAAGCCCGCGGCTCAGATTCCTCAAGAGGACGTGGACGCGATTGCGGCGTTGCTCGACCGCGCCAATATCGACGCGGAGCGTCATCTGACCAGCGATACTATCAGCGAGAACGCACCGGTCAAGGCATGGCGCGAGGCTTATCGGCTGTTCAAGACCAAAAAGGGCGCGCGTTGCTCAATTGAGAACCTGCTCAAGCGCGTGCTCAAGGGCAAACCGGTGGGCCACATTACGCCCGCGGTGGACATCTACAACACGGTGTCGCTGACCTACGCGCTGCCCGTTGGCGGCGAGGACCTGCATGCGATTGAGGGGGATCTTCGCTTGAAGGTGACTGACGGCGGCGATGCGTTCCTGCCACTTGGCGAGGAAACGGATGACCCGACGCTGCCCGGCGAGCTCGCCTATATCGATGATGCGGGCGCCGTATGCCGCTGCTGGAACTGGCGCGATGGCGTTCGCACGGCGCTGTCCGACGATTCGGCCGATGCATTCCTGGCGATTGAGTGCGTGGAGCCCGAGCGGATGGGGGATTGCCAGGCCGCGATCGATCGCTTAGCCGAGCTGCTTGAGCGCTATCTGGGAGCGACGGTTGTCGTTAAGACGCTTGTGACCCGCGACAATCCCTGCGTGGAACTGTAGCGACGCCTGCGGATCATGTTCGCCGGTCAAAACCACTACAAAGGTGCCTGTCCCCTTTGTGGTGGTTTTTATGTTGATGGGTTAACAAATGGGATATTTGGGTATGGGTGTTGCCTTGTGCGGCTAAGATGTTTACCCGTTAGCATCATGCAAGCGAAAGGCGGTCGTCTCCCATGCAGCAGAACGACGAGACACGTTTCGAGGACTTTGTCGGACTGATCAGCGGGCTCTACAAGGAGATCCAGCGCATTAAGACATCCGAGGGCGCAAGGCTGGGCCTCAAGGGCTCCGACGTTATGTGCCTGTACTATCTTGAGCGCAGCAAGGACGGCCTGACTGGCGCTGACCTGGCTCGCATGGCAGGCGTGACCCGTGCCGCCGTCTCGCGCACGCTCGCGCATCTGGAGGAGGGCGGCTACGTCGAGGTCGACGACTCGGGTGATGCAGCCGTTAAGTATCGTGCCCCGGTGCGCCTGACCGCTCTGGGCGGCGAGAGCATGAGCGAGGCGGACCGCATCATTCGCGAGGTGCTCGACACCACCGGTAAGGCTATGGGTGTGGAGCAGCGCGAGCAGATGTATGCGTCGCTGCGTACGATTCTCAACACCCTGCGTGAGATCTAAGGCCGCCAAGGCATTTGCTTCCCATTAAAAACTGCATAGTCCCGTTTGAGCGCGTATGCCGTGCCGGGGCATTGCTGTCAAAATTCCCCGCGCGGGACCTGCGCAAGAAAGGATTCGTTATGTCCGTCCGCATTATTACCGATTCCGCAAGCGATATGTCGCCGGCGGAGCACCCCGCTCTGCGTGTTCTGCCGCTGTCCGTCACCTTTGGCACCGATGTGTATATGGATGGCGTCGACATCGATCACCAGCGCTTTTACGAGATGCTTGTGGAGCGCGATGAGCTGCCCAAGACCGGTCAGGTCAACCCGTACGCCTTTTCGCAGGCGATTGCCGAAGCGCGTGAGGCCGGCGATGAGGCCGTGATTATTACCGTGGGCGCCAAGCTCTCGGGCACCAATCAGAGTGCCCGCACCGCACTTGCCGAGGCCCCGGGCGGCGATGTGTACGTGGTGGATAGCAATAACGTTACCCTGGGCGAGCGCGTGCTGGTCGAGTATGCCCTGCGCTTGGTGGACGAGGGCCAGGGCGCGGCTCAGGTTGCGGCGGCTGTCGAGGCCGTGCGCGACCGCGTGGTCGTCATCGGCCTGCTCGAGACGTTGGAGTACCTGGTGCGCGGCGGTCGCCTGTCTGCTGCTGCCGGCGCCGTGGGCACGCTGCTCAACGTAAAGCCCGTTGTGGCTGCCGAGGACGGTCTGATCGTGCAGCTGGGCAAGGCGCGCGGTTCCAAGAACGGCCGTAACCTGCTCAACCAGAAGGTCGAAAAGGCAGGCGGCATCGACTTTTCCATGCCGCTGGCGCTCGGCTATACGGGCCTTTCGGATGCGGTGCTCAAGAAGTATATCGAGGACAGCGCGGCACTGTGGGCTGGCCACACCGAGGGCGAACTGCCCGTTCACACCATCGGCGCCACCATCGGCACCCATGTAGGCCCCGGCGCCGTAGCCGTAGCCTTCTTCCAGCCCGTTAACTAGCCCACCTGCCAAAACCACCACAAAGGGGACAGGCACCTTTGTGGTGGTTTATGCTA
Organism: Collinsella sp.; assembly: GCA_019424985.1. Classification (GTDB taxonomy): domain Bacteria; phylum Actinomycetota; class Coriobacteriia; order Coriobacteriales; family Coriobacteriaceae; genus Collinsella. The sequence continues at coordinate 145,227 of JAHYYM010000013.1, forward strand.
TTCCGGGTGGAAGGGAGCGAGCAATGGCGTCTGAGGGCTTTTTTGAGCGGGTGTACGAGGTGGTCGAGCAGATTCCCGAGGGGATGGTCGCCACGTATGGTCAGGTGGCGCTGCTTGCTGGACGTCCACGAAGTGCGCGGTACGTGGGGTATGCCCTGCATGGCAATCCGCGCCCCGGCGAGATTCCCTGTCACCGCGTGGTGTTTGCCGATGGCCGCATATGCGATGGTTTTGCTTTTGGCGGTCCCGATGCTCAACGTGAGCTTTTGCTAGGGGAGGGTGTGGCGTTTAAGGACGACATGCACGTCGACTTGGCCGCCTGTCGCTGGCCTGCAGGGCTCTAGCGGCTCTGCCGTGGCTTAAACCACCACAAAGGTGCCTATCCCCTTTGTGGTGGTTTTGGCAGGTTTACCGAGGTTAACTTATGGAGAAGGTATGGCGGCGCGGTTTGTCGCAGCAAAGTAAACCACGGTGAACTATATTGTTTTCAGCAACGGAGCAGGCAATAGGCGATGAAAAAGCCTGCCCTGTTGAGTTTGATTCGCATTCCTCCCCTCTGTGCGATTCAACGGTGTACTTCGGGAACAGGCCCGCTGGCAACTATCTGCCAGCGGGCCTGTTCCTGTTTCGGTGAGGATTCAGCCTCACCGTCTATGTTGTGCGAAGGCGCTTTGCCTAGTACACCATGCCCATGGCGTCCTGAACCTCGCCCAGGGTCTGCTCGGCGATCTCATTGGCGCGACGGTTGCCCTCGTGCAGGACGTCCTTTACGTAATCCAGGTCGTTCTCGTAGCGCTGGCGACGCTCACGGATCGGCGCGAAGTACTCGTTGACGGCCTCGGTCACGTACTTCTTGAGCTGGCCGGAGCCGCCCATGCCAATCTCCTCGGCAATCTCGACTTCGGAACGGCCGGTGCAGATGGCGGCCGTCGAAAGCAGACCGGACACGCCGGGGCGGTTCTCGGGATCGAACGTGATCATGCGCTCGGAGTCGGTCTGGCTCTTCTTGATGCGCTTGGCCGTCTCCTCGGCGGTCATCGAGATGTTGATGGCGTTACCGTAGCTCTTGCTCATCTTGCGACCGTCCAGGCCCGGCAGCAGCGGGGTCTCGGACAGCAGTGCGTCGACCTCGGGGAACACCTTGCCGTAGCGGTTGTTAAAGCGGCGGGCGATGGTGCGGGTGAGCTCGATGTGCGGCAGCTGGTCGCGACCGACGGGCACCACATTGCCCTTGCAGAACAGGATGTCGCAGGCCTGGTGCACCGGGTAGGTGAGCAGAAGGCCGGTGAGCTCGTGGCCCGAGGCCTCCATCTCGGCCTTGACCGTGGGGTTGCGCGCCAGCTCGGCCTCGGACACCAGCGACAGGAACGGCAGCATGAGCTGGTTGGCGGCGGGCACGGCGGAGTGCGCGTAGATCATGGTCTTGTCGGGGTCGATGCCGCAGGCAAGGTAGTCCATGACCATGTTGTACACGTTGTCCTGGATGTGCTCGGTCGTGTCGCGGTCGGTGATGACCTGGTAGTCGGCGATGAGTACGTTGGTCTTGGCACCCATGTTCTGCAGCTCCACACGGCCCTTGAGGGTGCCGAAGTAGTGACCCAGATGCAGACGGCCGGTGGGGCGGTCGCCGGTGAGCATGGTGAACTTGTCGGGCGTCTTGGCCAGGCCCTCGCGAATGGCGTTGCTCTTCTGCAGAGCGACTTCGTAGCTGTTCTCGTTTGGCATAATTGCTCCTAACGTATGTTCATGGGTCAAGATGATAACGCGTTTATTGGAGGGGCGGGGCGTAAGTAGGCGAGGGGCTGGCAAGGGGTGGCTTACGCGATTGATGCGATGTAGTTGCACTTGGTCAGCGATGCCTTGGCACATTCTCGGCAGCTTACCCTAGAGCTTGTGGTGGCGCTCTTCCTTACGTTCTTCGGCTGCCTGCTCCTCCTGCTTAAAGGCGGGGTCGTCGGGGGTGACGAGCTCATCCTCGTGTGTGCGCTTGTTGTAATGGTGGCGCAGCACGGGCTCAAACAGATGTAGATGCTTGGCAAAGGCCGCCGAGCCAATGGCGAGCACGGTAAAGATGAGCACGCGCATGGGCACCTCGACCTGGTTAATCGCGGCGGCGCCGGCCGAAAGCATAATGCACCAGGCGTAGATGAGGAGCACTGCCTGTTTTTGGTTGTAGCCCTCTTGGATCAGGCGGTGGTGGATGTGGCCCTTGTCGGCCTGCCCGATGCTAATGTGGGCGCGCTTGCGGCGCACGATGGCGCTAAACGTGTCGATGATGGGCACGCCGGCAACGATGAGTGGGATGATAAGTGAGGTGAGCGCGGCGGTGCGGCTCACGTTGAGCAACGAGATGGAGCCCAGCGCAAAGCCCAGAAGCAGCGACCCCGAGTCGCCCAAGAAGATGCTTGCGGGGTTGAAGTTGTAGCGCAAAAAGGCCAGGCAGGCGCCAAAGAGCGCAATGGAGAGCGCGGCGGCGTCGATGCGGCCCGAGAGAACGGCCATCGAAAACATGGTGAACGACGCGATGCCGCAGATGCCCGTGGCCAAGCCGTCGAGGCCGTCGATGAGGTTAATGATGTTGGTGAATGCCACCAGATAGATCACGGTGATGGGGTAGGCGAGCCATCCGAGCATGATCTCGCCGGGGGCAAACGGATTGACGATGACGCCGATGCGCAGGCCGCCCACGCAGGCGATGAGCGCGGCGAGGACCTGACCGGCCAGTTTTTGCTTGGGCTTGAGCTGGAAGACGTCGTCGATAGCGCCGGTCGCAAAGATGACGGTAAAGGAGAGCGCCAGCATGGGATAGCTAATGTGAAGGCGCGGGTGCGGCACCAGGACGGGCGGCCAGCCTAGGTGCCAGGTGCCTAGGATTTGCACAATGCAGGCAACGACCAGGCCCAAAAACACCGCCGTTCCGCCCAAACGCGGGATGGGCTTGGTGTTGATGCGGCGCTTGGAAGGATAGTCGACGGCGTCGAGCTTAATTGCCAAGCGCTTGACCAGGGGCACAATGAGGAAGGTCGTGATAAAGGCCGCCGCTGCCACGCATAGGTACGGTATGTAGCTCGGGGATGAAGCCATGAATCTAAAAACCGCCAAGCGTCGAAGGAAAAGGTCAGAAGAACGCCATGCGCAAAGGGCATAGCCGAACCATGATACTCGACCACGGGGGGTGCATGGAATTGCATGCAGCGATAATCACGCGCTTACCAGATATTGGGATGTTGTCGATGGCTTGTCGGGATACCGGCGGGGATCCATATGGGCTGTAATGGTGGTTTTCGGCAAATGAAAACCACCCCCCACGTTACGAAAATGAACCCACCTAAAACAGGTGGGTGCCCTCATCGACTGTTCCAGCGTCCTTAACAACGAAGGATACCTGTACTAGGTACGACTGTGTGGGCTCCCTAAATAAACGCGACGGTTCACCCAGTTGCTCCGCGGGGGGCGGAATACCTACATCATAAAGCGGCACTTTATCGATTCCAGTCTTGACATTACAAAAATCGTGTCGGACGATTACGGCGCCTTGGGCTCGAGCCGTCTGTGCGGTTGGTCCCTTTACGTTTGAGCTGCTGAATCATTGTTTTGGAGCATGTTTTTATGCCGACGTCGTTGACCGAACTTTTTTCGCCCGCCTGCCATTTGTGTCCGCGCCGTTGCGGTGCGGCGCGCGACGAGGGCGCGCGTGGCGTGTGCGGCGCCGACAACACGCTTAAGGTCGCCCGCGCGGCGCTCCATATGTGGGAGGAGCCGCCCATTTCGGGCGAGGCCGGCTCGGGTACGATTTTCTTTAGCGGCTGTTCGCTCAAATGTATCTACTGCCAAAACCACGAGATCTCGACGGGCAATTTCGGTCTTGAGATTTTGCCCGAGCGTTTGGTCGAGATTATGCTGGAGCTGCAGGACCAGGGCGCCAATAACATCAACCTGGTGACGGCGACGCACTATGCGCACCTGTTGCCTGCCGCGATTGCCGCGGCACGGACGCGCGGGTTGGTCATCCCAATTGTCTACAACACGAGTGGTTACGAGCGCGCGAGTGCCGTGGCGGCGCTGGGCGACCTTGTCGACGTGTGGCTTACGGACTTTAAATATGCCGATGCCGGGCTTGCTCAGTCGCTTTCTCATATTAAGGACTACCCGCGCGTGGCCGTGTCGGGTCTGGCCCAGATGGCGCGCGAGATTGAGCGCCGCGGGGGAGAGCTGGTAGACGAGGACGGGCTCATGAGGCGCGGCATAATCGTGCGTCATCTGGTGCTGCCGGGGCATGCGGACGATTCGTGCCGCGTGTTGGACCTGGTGTGGCAGACGGTGGGCGACGTGCCGATCTCGGTCATGAACCAGTACACGCCCAATGCCCTCATGCGCGAACAAGGCGGCGACCTGGCGCGCGCCGTGACGCGCGAGGAGTACGAGCAGGTGCTCGACCATGCCGACGACCTGGGCTTTACGACGATGTTTTGGCAAGAAGGCGGCGCGGTAGACGAGAGCTTTACCCCGGCGTTCGATACCACCGGTGTTCTTACTAGTGCTCAAACCAGCTAATCTGGGACGAGGCTCTTTGAGTAGTCTTTTTGGGACGGGGCTGTTTTAGCTACCCCTGCCGCTGTTCGACCAAACCGTTCGCGTTGTCTGTCGGGGTAGCTAAAACAGCCGCGTCCCAAAAAGACTGGGTATTGGGCGTTGACAGTTGGCGAGCCGTAGGTAAAATATCAACTTGTCCTGGGGACGTAGCTCAGTTGGGAGAGCGCTGCCGTCGCATGGCAGAGGCCGAGGGTTCGACTCCCTTCGTCTCCACCCTTGGATTTGATAAGCCGCTGACATTGTGTCGGCGGCTTTTTTTAAAAGAAAGGGCTGTACCATGGCCAAGCTTGAGTCCCAACCACTGTCTGCCGAGGAACGCGCCGAGTTGGAAGAGCTCCGCGCCGAGAAAGCTCGTCGCGAGGCCCAGGAAGAGGCACGCCGCGAGCGTGAGGAGCTGGCCGCCCTGCGTGCCGAGCGCGAGAAGGCCGAGGAGGCCGCCGCGAACGTCGCCCCCGCGCCCAAGCCCGCCGCCGCGAAGCCCGCGCCCACCGCACCTAAACCTCAGCCTAAAAAGGTCGCTCGTTCCAAGTCCGTCGAGCCCAAGCCGAGCCGTGACGAGATGACCTTTGCCCAGCGCATGGTTACCTCCAAGGAGCCTACGGGCGAGAACGAGATCCCTGGCATGGCGCCGGCTCAAAAAATCATCATTGTCCTTGCCCTCATCGCGTTTGTCATCTTTATGGGCTACACGATCCTGACCAGCATGGGCCTGCTCTAGCCCATTCGCGCTGGGTGCCATGCCCGAACACTCTGCCCTTTTCCAACCCTCAACCTCTGCACAACGCATCCGAAAGGTCGCCCCATGGCTTTGACCGACATCTCGCATCCCACCGACATTGCAATGCTCACCGATCTGTACGAGCTCACTATGGCCCAGGGCCTGTGGGAGAGCGGCAAGGCCAATGAGCAGGGTTGTTTTACCGCGTTTTACCGCGACCATCCCTTTGGCAGCGCCTATGCCGTCATGTGCGGCACCGCCGAGCTGCCCGAGCTGGTCGAGAACCTGCGCTTTACGCCCGAGGATATCGACTACCTCGCCTCACTCCAGGCCCCGGCCGGCGGTGCGATGTTCAAGCCTGCATTCCTCGACTACCTGCGCGATTTTCATGCACATGTAAACATCGACGCCGTCCCCGAGGGCGAGCTCGTCTTTCCGCGCGAACCCATGGTTCGCGTCACCGGTCCCGCGCTGGAGTGCCAGCTGCTCGAAACGGCGCTGCTCAACATCGTCGGCTTCCAGACGCTTGTCGCCACCAAGACGGCGCGCGTGGTGCTGGCGGCGGACGGCCGTCCCGTTGCCGAGTTTGGCCTGCGCCGCGCCCAGGGTCCCGATGGCGGGCTGGCCGTCGCGCGCGCGAGCTACGTTGCCGGCTGCTCCTCTACGTCCAATGTGCTCGCCGGCCGCCGCTACGGTATTCCCGTCTTTGGCACGCATGCGCACAGCTGGGTCATGAGCTTCGACTCCGAGCTCGAGGCCTTCCGCGCCTTTGCCAAGTCGAGCCCCAAGAATTGCACGCTGCTCATCGACACCTACGACGTACGCGAGGGTTGCGAGCATGCCATTACGGTTGCCAAGGAGATGGAAGCGGTGGGCGAGCGCCTGTCGGCCATTCGCATCGACTCCGGCGACCTCGCCAAGCTCTCCAAGTATGTGCGCGGCCGTTTTGATGCCGAGGGCCTGCCCTATGTGGGGATCTCGGTTTCTAACGATTTGGATGAGTACACGATTCAGTCGCTGCTCGACCAGGGCGCGCCTATCGATAGCTTTGGCGTGGGCACCAAGCTCGCGACCTGCTACGACCAGCCGGCGCTGGGCGGCGTGTACAAGCTCGCCGCCCGCCGTGCGAGTGAGACGGACCCGTGGACGCCGGTGGTCAAGCTCTCCGAGCAGCCCTACAAGCGCACGATCCCGGGTGTGCAACGCGTGCGCCGTTATTACGACGGCTTTGGCGGCCCAGTCTGCGACATGATCTACGACGAGGACCATCTGGCGGGGGAGGGCGCCGCGCGCGGCAATACCCTCGTGGCCGTGAATGATGCCGCTCTGGTGACCGACGTGTCCGAACTTGAGTATCGCGAGCTGCTGGTGCCGATCGTGCGCGATGGCAGTGCCGTTGCCCCGCGCGAGAGCATTGAGGACGCACGCGAGCGTTGCACCTGGGCACTGGACCATCTGGATCCGGTCTACAAGCGCTTCCTGTACCCGCAGACCTATGTGGTGGGCATGGAGCAGGGCCTGGCTCAGGTGCGCGACGAGCTCGTGCGCAAGAACATGGCCGCGGCATCGGCTTTCCCCTGGGCTCACTAATTCCTTGGGCGGTAGGGGCGAGTCACGCTCCCTTGGCCGCCAGCTCGGCCGTTCGCTGAACAGTTGATTGGTTTGACGTATGACGACTTCTTATAAAACGATGGTGGTAAAGATCGGTTCGTCCACGGTGGTGGGTGCCGATGGCAAGGTCAACCGCGCCTTTATCGGCGGACTTGCCGATCAGGCCGCAGCGCTGCGCAAGCTCGGCTGGCGTCTGGTTGTGGTGAGCTCGGGCGCTATTGCCTGTGGCTATCCCGTGTTGGGCTTCGACCGCAAGCCGGTCGGCGACCTGCCGAGCCTGCAGGCCTGCGCCTCGGCCGGTCAGTGCATCATCTCGTCGGCCTACGACGAGGAGTTCCATGCGCGCGACCTGCTCACCTCGCTCGTACTGCTCACGCGCCACGACACGGCGCGCCGTACGTCCTACCTGCACGCGCGCGACGCTTTGCTGCGCCTGGTGGAGCTGGGTGTGGTGCCGGTCGTCAACGAGAACGATACCGTCACCGTCGACGAGATCAAGTTTGGCGACAACGACACACTGGCGGCGCTTGTGAGCTGCCTGGTTTCTGCCGATCTGTGCGTGACACTCTCGGACATCGATGGCCTCTATACCGCCAATCCGCACGAGGACCCCACGGCCGAGTTCGTCTCGGTCGTGCATAAGATCGATGCCAAGATTATCGCCTCGGCGGGCGATTCTTCGACCTCGGTGGGCACGGGCGGCATGATTACCAAGATCCGCGCGAGCCGCATCCTGATGACGGCGGGTATTCAGAGCGTGATTTGCTCGGGCGAGGAGCCCGATGCGCTCGTGCGCCTCGCCCGCGGCGAGAGCGTGGGCACGCTGTTCGATCCGCCGGCGGAGCGTCTGGACATTGCGCCCCGCAAGCTGTGGATCGCACTGGGCGACAAGGCACATGGCTCGGTGACGGTCGATGATGGTGCTGCGAAGGCGCTGGTCAGCCGTGGTTCTTCCCTGCTTGCGGTGGGTATTCGCGAGGTCGATGGCGCGTTTGCCGAGGGCGATGTGCTTGACGTGTGCGACCCGAGCGGCATGGTCGTCGCCCGCGGTATCGCCGAGGCCGATTCGGACGTGCTGGAACTTGCCGCCGGACGCCGCCAGGACCAGATTGCCGGCAACCGCCTGCTGGCAGACCTGGCCGAGAAACCCGCGATCCACAGGGACAACTTGATCGTATTTGCATAAAGAAAGACAGCGCTGCGGATCGTTTCCCGCAGCGCTGTCTTTCTCGTGCCGGCACCTGGGGACGCTCCTTTTGTGCCGGCAGGTGGGGACACTCCTTTGCTAGAAGATCCGGCGCAGGTCTCCTCGGTTGAGGGCTTCGTCGAAGAGGTGCTTGAATACCACACTGCCGTGCAGGCCGTCGTGCTCGAACTCGTTCGTCACCCAGGCATGCGAGTTGCCCACGCGGCTGAGCGTATCAAGCTGCAGGCCCGAATCCACGTACATGTCGTCGAAATACACCGCGGCCTGGAGCGGCACCTCGTTGCAGGCCAGGCGCTGCGGGTCGTAAATCTTGTCCCAGCTGGTGTCTTCCATCAGCAGGTCCATGGCGGGCTTAAACGGCTTGAGCTCGGGCATCTGCTCAAACATCCACGGGAACATGGCCTCGCCGGTAAACATGAGCGGGCGCGCGAGGGTGTCAAACTCGGCGCGGTGTGCCTTCTCTTCAGCCGCGGCCCAGCCAATGGGCATGGTGTCACCGTCGGCGTATATGAACTCCTGCAGCGTCCAGTACAGCGGATTCGTGCGCGTGTTGGTGCGCTCGAAGGCGCGCATCAAAAAGCTGTCGGATACTGAGGAGCCGCAGCTCAGCGTACCGTCGCCGTCAACAAAAGCGTGATCGATAATCCGATGCATGCGCTCAAAGCTCGGCTTCATGCCAAAGTCGCTGCCCATGAGCTGTAGGCGCTCGACCGTCATTGGCGAGCCGTCGGGCAGTACGGGCTTCTGAGCCTCGAGCGCATCGGCCAGGGCTGCCACGCGCTCGACATCGGCGGGGTAACGGTCGTAATACTGCTGCGTCTTGGCGGCCATGCGCGGGAAGGTGTGCGCGTAGACCTCGCTGGCGCTCGCCGGCACGTGCGGAATGCCGCCGCAGGTAAAGCTTGCCGCCACGCCCTCGGGGAAGAGCGACAGATAGCTCAACGTCAAAAAGCCGCCGTAGCTCTGCCCGAGTGTGACCCAGGGCTTGCCGCCAAAGCCCACCAGGCGCAGGTACTCAAAATCGCGCACGATGGAGCTGGCGAGGTGACGCTTGAGGAAGTCCGCCTGCGAGCGGGCCGCATCGGAGCCTGCCGCCTCGGCGCGCTCGCCCAGTGCGGCAATCGTGCGCCCGTCTACACAGCTGCTGCGCCCGGTACCGCGCTGGTCGGGCAGCACGACGCGGAAATGCTTGACGGCCTCTTCGATCCAGCCATCGCTTGTGGGCGACAGCGGACGCGGGCTCTCGCCACCGGGGCCACCCTGCAAAAAGAGAAGGAGCGGCAGGTCGTCGTTGATGCGGTCGGGTGCGCAAACCACACGGTAGAAGAGCTTGATGCTCTCGGGCGCGCCGGCGATGGGTGTCGGTATAGCGCCGCGGCGCATGGTGCTGCCGACGGCCAGGAGCATCGGCTCCAGGCCGCGCCAGTCGAGGGGGACGTCGATGCTGTGGTCCTCGACATACAGGCCGGGGACGTGGTACGAAGTGATGAGGGCCATGCGGTACTTCCGTTCGTTGCGGTGTTTCGGGTTGACCAATTCTACCGCCGCGGGCGAGGCCATGCGCAAATCGGCTACCATGGTTGCAAACTTCTAGGAGAAAGGGCCGCCCATGTCGGTCGATATGGCCACGTATGTCCACGATCTTGCCGTTGCCGCTAAGGCAGTGTCGGCCTCGCTTGCCACGGCGAGCGACGAGCAGCGCCAGGAGGCCGTGCGCGCCATGGCCGCAGCACTGCGCAACGGTGTCGACTCCATCGTCGCCGCCAACGAGCTCGATATGTCCGCCGCGCGCGATGCGGGGACCTCGGCGGGGCTCCTCGACCGTCTGCTGCTGACGCCCGAGCGCGTCGAGGGTATGGCCGCCGGCCTGGAGAAGCTCGCCGAGCTGCCCGATCCTGTCGGCCGCGTGCTCGACCACCGCGTGCTCGCAAGCGGCGTGGACCTCACCCGCGTGAGCGTGCCGTTGGGCCTGGTCGCCATGGTGTACGAGGCGCGCCCCAACGTGACGGCCGACGCCGCGGGCATCTGCATCCGCACCGGCAACGCCTGCATTCTGCGCGGCGGCTCGCTGGCCTATCACTCGTGTGCCATGATTTCTGAGCTGCTGGCCGATGCGCTCGAGGCCAAGGGCTTCCCGCGCGAGGCCGTGTCGATGATCGAGTCTACCGACCGCGAGGCCACCGGCGAGCTCATGAAGCTCCGCGGCGTCGTCGATGTGCTCATTCCGCGTGGCGGTGCGGGCCTGATCCAGCGCTGCGTGCGCGAGTCGCTCGTTCCGGTGATCGAGACGGGCACGGGTAACTGCCACATCTACGTGCATGAATCCGCCGACTTCGATAAAGCGCTCAATATTATCGTTAATGCCAAGACCCAGCGTGTAGGCGTGTGCAATGCCGCCGAGTCGCTGCTGGTCGACCATGCTGTGGCCAATGTGTTTTTGCCCGCGGTCGTTGCCGTGCTGCACGACCACGGCGTGCTCATTCACGGCGACGAGGCCACGTGCGCCGCGTGCGCCGATGCCGGCTTTGTGGAGGGCGATGACTACGTCGCCGCGACTGAGGAGGACTGGGGTCGCGAGTACCTGGCGCTCGAGATGAGCGTGAAGGTCGTGGCAAACGAGGACGAGGCCATCGCACACATCAATCGCTACGGCACGATGCACTCCGAGGCCATCGTTGCCGAGGATACGGATGCTTGCGAGCGCTTCCTGGACGCGGTCGATGCCTCGGCCGTGTACGCCAACGCCAGCACGCGCTTTACCGACGGCGGCGAGTTTGGCCTGGGCGCCGAGATCGGCATCTCGACCCAAAAGCTCCACGCCCGTGGCCCCTTTGCCGCCGAGGCCCTCACCACCTACAAATACAAGCTCCGAGGCACCGGCCAGGTCCGCCCCTAACGCCCGCGCAAACAAAAACCACCACAAAGGTGCCTGTCCCCTTTGTGGCGGTTTTAGGTGGCGTGGGCGGTTAGGCCTGGAAGGTATCGCGGTCGGGGGCGAAGGACTGCATGGCCGCGATGGTGCGGTCAAAGAGCTCGGGGAGCTCCCAGCCCAACATCTCGGCGCCCTGCGAAATCACGTCGCGCGAGCAGCCGGCGGCAAAGCGCTTGTCCTTGAACTTCTTCTTGAGCGACTTGGTCGTAAAGTCCATAACGCTCTTGCTCGGGCGCATGATGACTGCAGCGCCGATCAGGCCGGTGAGCTCATCGCAGGCAAACAGGATCTTTTCCATCTGCAGCTCGGGTTTGGGCAGCGAGGTGTTGAAGTCCGACGTGTGCGTCTGGATGGCGCGAATGAGCTCGGGAGACGCACCTTCGCCCTCAAGAATCTCGGCAGCATAGATGGTGTGGTTCATGGGGTCGTCCTCATGCTCCTCCCAATCCAGGTCGTGCAGCAGACCGACGATGCCCCAAAACTCCTCGTTCTCGGGGTCGAACTCGCGCGCAAAGTAGCGCATAGTGCCCTCGACCGTCTCGCCATGGGTGATGTGGAACGGGTCCTTGTTGTGTTCGTTGAGCAGTTCGAACGCGCGGTCGCGGGTGATTCCGGCGGTAAGCGGCTCTGCCATAAGAGACTCCTTGTGCTCGTGGGTATCAATAAGAATGAATACTACTAGAACGACTAGAACGAAAAAACCACCACAAAGGTGCCTGTCCCCTTTGTGGTGGTTTTTGGCGCGGATGGGTTAGTTGAGGGCGGCTTGGGCTAGGCGGGCTTCGGCGGCCTCCTCGGTGACGCCCAATGCCACGGCGAACTCCTCGATGGAGCGGCGCTTGGCTTCCTTGAGTACACGCATATAGTAAGAGCTGGGCTTTTTATCGGCTTCCTCGGCCTGGCGAATGCGGTGCATCATGGTCTTTGCCACGCGGACCGTCTCGGGCGCGCCCAGCTTGAGCTGCTGCTTAAAGTGTGTCTCTTCAAGCGAGCTGTTGCGCTCGGTAAAGGTGTCGCACTCCAGCTCGTCATAGTGGCTCAGCAGATGCTCGGCATCTTGCTGAGAGATGGCGGCATGCAGACGGTCGGCCTGCGCCACGGGGTACATAAGGATCGTCTGCGCATGCCCCTGCTTGGCCTCGAGCAACAACATGGGCTGCGGCGTGTCGTCCCTAAAACCGACGACGGTGCAGACTCCCTGACCCGGATGAATGACGTGTTGACCGATTGAGAACATGCTACCTCCAACTTATACGAATTTACGTATGTCTAGAATAACACGCTGACGTGCGCAAATCCTCACTTTATGCAGGAAAAGCACACAACTCTGATAGGTAAGAGTATTCGATAAAAGACACAGCTCATTCACACCTTTATGCATTTTCAACGCGTGCATAATCTGCAGGCAGACCGGCATCTTTGAGTGACTCCATACAAGCTGTAGTCAATTTTGTGCATATGCAATTTCGATTGGCTTTACCCTGCGACAGTGCCCCTCGCTTGTGATAGAGTGCTACAAACTCTGGCTTTTGCCCTACGAGTGACCAAGAGCTCGGGGGCTTTAACACAAGGAGGATCTATGCCCGAGAAGATTGAAGAGCTGGTACGCGCTGCGCTTGCTGCGGCCCAGGAGGCCGGCGACCTTTCCGCATTTGAACTTGACGATTGCGCTATCGAGCGACCGGCTGACACTTCTCATGGCGAGTGGACCTCTACCATGGCCCTGAAGTCCGCCAAGCTGGCCCACTGCGCCCCGCGCAAGATCGCCGAGGCCATCGTTGCCCATATGCCCGAGGATCCCGCGATCGAGAAGGTTGAGATCGCAGGCCCCGGTTTCATCAACTTCTACCTCTCCGTTGCCGTCAAGAATGCCATCTTTGGCGAGGCTCGCGAGAAGGGCATGGACTTCGCTAAGTCCAACGTCGGTGGTGGCCTGAAGACCCAGGTCGAGTTCGTTTCCGCCAACCCCGTCGGCCCCATGCACATTGGTCACGGCCGCTGGGCCGCTCTGGGCGACTCCCTTTGCCGCGTCATGGACCACGCCGGTTACGACATCCAGCGTGAGTTCTACATCAATGACCACGGCTCTCAGATGAACACCTTCGGCAACTCCATCAGCACGCGCTATATGCAGCTTGCCGACATCATCGCCAAGCAGGGCGTTGATATCGACGAGGCTCACAAGCTGCTGATCGCCGACCGTGACGCCTTTGTTGCCGACGAGAACGACGAGCACCCCGAGACCCATCCGTATCAGGACAACTTTGCCGAGACCTTGGGCAAGGACTCTTACGGCGGCGACTACATCATCGACGAGGCCGCCGAGTTCTGGCGCACCGACGGCGACAAGTGGGTCGACGCCGATCCGCAGGAGCGCATGGAGAGCTTCCGTGAGCGCGGCTACGTGAAGATGGTCGACAACATGCGCGACCTCTGCCACGCCGTCAACTGCGACTTTGACCGTTGGTACTCCGAGCGCTCGCTGTATGTGAAGGACACCGAGGGCGAGACCGCCGGCACCTCCGCCGTCGACCGCGCTTTTGAGAAGCTCGACAAGATGGGCTACCTCTACACCAAGGACGGCGCCCTGTGGTTCCGCTCCACCGATCTGGGCGACGACAAGGACCGCGTCCTGATCAAGTCCGACGGCGAGTACACCTACTTCGCCTCCGACGTCGCCTATCACTGGGATAAGTTCCAGCGCGTCGATCACGTCATCGACATCTGGGGCGCCGACCACCACGGTTACATCGAGCGCGTCCGCTGCGTCTGCGACGCTCTGGGTTACCCCGGCAAGTTCGAGGTTCTACTGGGCCAACTCGTCAACCTGCTGCGTAACGGCAAGCCCGTCCGTATGTCCAAGCGCAAGGGCACCATGGTGACCCTGCAGGAGCTCGTCGACGAGGTCGGCTCCGATGCCGCTCGCTACACGCTCATCTCCAAGAGCTCCAACCAGATGGTCGACTTCGACATTGAGGCCGTTAAGAAGCGCGACAACTCCAACCCGGTCTATTACGTGCAGTACGCTCACGCTCGCGTCTGCTCCATCCTGCGCCGTGCCGCTGACGTAACGCCTGAGCAGGCCGACGAGATGGGCATGAAGGCCGTTGCCGCCAAGGCCATCGGTGAGAACGTCGATTACTCGCTGCTGACCGACCCGACCGAGCTCGCCCTTTCGCGCAAGCTTAACGAGCTTACCGACCTGATCGCCAGCTGCGCTCGTGACCGCGCTCCGTTCCGTCTGACGCACTTTGCCGAGGAGCTCGCCGGTGACTTCCACAGCTTCTACGCTGCCTGCCAGGTGCTGCCGAGCGAGGGCCGTCCCGTCGGCCCCGAGCTTTCGCGTGCCCGTCTGGCCGCTTGCGATGCCGTCCGCGTGACGCTCGCCCTGGTGCTCACCCTCGTTGGCGTTTCCGCGCCCGAGCAGATGTAACCTGCGGGTCATTTGACCGTGTAGGTTTGGTTTAACAGAGCCCTATAAGCCCGATCTCCTACGGAGGTCGGGCTTTTTTCGCAAACGCCGACGTATTGATGAATTTGGAACTGCTGGAAATACGAAACTATGCCGGTTTACTACGATGAATTGAGGAATTCTAACCACGCCGGCTTTTTGCTAAAAAGTGCAAGGCATCTACCTGCGGTTTTAGTTCAACAAGTTTCGGAGTGGTCGTGGTTGAGCGATTCATCGTAGTAAACCGCCATAGTTTTGGCGGAGGCAGTCAGATTTGTGGGTGGCAAACAAAGAGTGTCCCTTTTGACTAGTCGTTTAAGAACGTCCCCAATGACTAAGTTGCAGGTGGCGGCGGTTGTGTTACACTAACGCTGCGTAGTTGACGCAATCATCTCGATACAGATCAATGATGTCCGTCGTTTTGAACGGAACTAGACTGTTTAGCCGCCCTGAAGGTTTATGCAGGGAGCATGTGATCACAGGGCTTGAAAAGAAAGTTGAGCAAACACTGTGTCTGATCAACAGCAAGAAAACGAAATAACGACGACGCAGGCCGCTCCCGCTGCACCGGTTGCGTCGGACCAGGTCGCGGCGCCCGCGCAAGCCTCGGCTCCTGAGACGCCTAAGGCTGCTTCGACGCCTATGCCTGTAGCGGCTGAGAAGGCCGTGCCTGCAACTGGTGAGGAGGCTGCTCCGGCAAAGCCCAAGCGCATGCGCCGCACGGCCAAGCCTGCCGCTGACGGCGAGGAGGTCACCAAGCCAAAGCGCCGTACCACGCGCACGACGCGCGCCAAGCTCACCGTTGCAGCTGACTCCTCGGCGCCGATTTCCGATGAGGTCGCGCAGGCACGTGCGTTGGCGCAGATTAGCGAGGCTCAGGTGGTGCGCGCCCGCCGTCGTGCTGCCGAGCGCGAGGCCGCGGCTCTGACCGAGCTTGCAGCTCCGTCTGTGCCCGAGACGCCTGCCGCCACCGAGACTCCTGTCGCCGACCAGCCGACCGAGAAGCCGGTACCGCGCACACGCCGTCGCACGGCTGCTAAGGCCGAGCAGGTTGCTGAACAGGTAACCCCCGAGCTCACTGAGGCTTCGGTCCGTTCCGCGGCAGGGGAGGGCACATCGCCTGTTGAGCCCGCTGCGCCTGTCGAGGCCAGCGAAGTTCCCGTTGTCGATCCGGCTTTGCGCCCGCACCGTCGCGGTCGCAAGCCCAAGGCCTTTGTCGAGGCCGAGAAGGCCGCAGCCGCAGCCGCCGCCGCTCGGGATGCTGCGGCGACCGCCAAGTCCTCAACTGCTGCCGATGAACCCGTCCAGGATGCTACGACTTCCGAGGCCGTTTCTGCCGATGCCGAGCCTGCCGACGTCCGTCCCGGTCGCAGCCGTCGCACTGCTGCTAAGCGCACGTCCAAGGCTAAGGCTGCCAAGAAGGGTGCGTCCGAGGATTCCGCCGAGACGACCGCCGATGCATCGACTGATGCCGTCGAGCCCCAGGACGTCGAACAGCCTGCATCCGAGAAGCCCAAGCGCGGTCGCAAGAAGTCCGTTAAGGCCAAGGCCGCCGAGCAGCATGCTGATGTCGAAGCGCAGGTCGATTCCGGCGCCGAGGCCAATGACGCCGCTGCGGCCAATGTTGACACCACCGCAACCGATGGTGCCGCCCCCGCCGAGGGCGAAGACGGCGCTCGCCCCAACCGTCGCCAGCACAAGCGCAACGAGGAGCGCAACGAGCGCAAGGACGAGCGCAACAACGACCGTCGCAACCGCCAGCGCGATCGCAAGCAACGCAACAAGGAGCGTAATGCCGCTCCCACCGAGCCCACGCTTTCGCGCGAGGAGCTCGCTGCCATGAAGGTCGCCGAACTTCGCGAGAAGGCCAAGGAGTTCGAGATCGAGACGACCGGCAAGAAGAAGGCCGAGCTCGTCGAGGAAATCTACGTCACCGCTGCGAAGGCCGAGGGCTTCCGCGACATCAAGGGCATTCTGCAGATTCGCCCGGACAGCTCCGGCATCATCCACGCCCATGGCTACATGAAGTCCAACGACGACGCCTTCGTGCCCGCCTACCTCATCCGCTCCGCGCGCCTGCGCACGGGCGACGTCATCGAGGGCTCGCTGCGTCCTTCGCGCGGCGGCGACAAGCGCGCCGGCCTCGCCAAAATCACGACCGTCAACGGTCTGGACCCCGAGCAGATTCGCAACCGTCCCAAGTTCGGCGACCTCACCCCGGTCTATCCCAATGAGCCGCTGCGCATGGAGCACGGCAAGGATTCCATCACCGGTCGCGCCATCGACATCGTGTCGCCGATTGGCAAGGGCCAGCGCGGCCTGATCGTGTCCCCGCCCAAGGCCGGCAAGACCACGATCCTCAAGAAGATCTGCCAGTCCATCTCGATTAACAACCCCGAGGTGCACCTCATCTGCCTGCTCGTCGACGAGCGCCCCGAAGAGGTCACCGATATGCAGCGTTCCATCAAGGGTGAGGTTGTGGCGTCGACCTTCGATATGCCTGCCGACAACCACACCCGCGTGGCTGAGCTCGTCATCGAGCGCGCCAAGCGCATTGTTGAGCTGGGTGGCGACGTCGTGGTGGTGCTCGACTCCATCACGCGCCTCGCCCGCGCTTACAACTTGGCGGCGCCCGCCTCGGGCCGCATCCTTTCGGGCGGCGTCGATTCGGCGGCCCTGTATCCGCCCAAGCGCTTCCTGGGTGCAGCCCGCAATATCGAGAACGGTGGCTCGCTCACCATCCTGGCCTCTGCCCTCATCGACACCGGTTCCAAGATGGACGAGGTCATCTTTGAGGAGTTCAAGGGCACCGGCAACATGGAGCTTAAGCTCGACCGCGACCTGGCCGACCGCCGCATCTTCCCGGCTATCGACCCCGTTGCCTCCGGTACGCGTAACGAGGACCTGTTGGTCGACGAGCAGATGCGTCCGTTTGTCTTTGGTCTGCGTCGCATTCTTGCCGGCATGAACAACACCGAGCGCGCAGCCGCATCGTTTATCAAGGGTCTTAAGGGCACCAACACCAACCAGGAGTTCCTGGTGCGTTCGGCCAAAAAACACAGCGACTACGAGCAGACGTTCTAGGTTGTCATCCACGCGCAGCGATAGTCATCAATGCGATAAAGGGTCGGGGCTTTGAGCCTCGGCCCTTTTCTATAGCGCCGCTCCGCGCTTATTTTTGACCGTAAGACCGACGAGCAGCAGGTTTCCCGTTTCAATCCGACATCGTCACTTGCAATCGACAGGACGGTTTCGCATAATAACTTTTAAGCTTCGCGACGGAAAACGCAGATGAAACGAACCATATACCGTTGCTTTGGGGCATAGCCCCGCTTCATCTTCTCTCGCGCAGCCAACTGAATGATGCGATTTGGGTGCTGGAAGATGGGGAGAGCTCATGGCTTCTTCTGATGCAACACAACGAGCAGTCCTTGCCGGACTTTCGTGCGGGATCGGCCTTGCCGCTCCCGTGGTTATGTATGCCGCGACGCTGCCGTTTTCGTCGGTGAACGAGACGGTCGTGGCGGGTGCAGTTCCCTTCGCCGTGGGCGCGGTGGCGGGCGTGGGTATCTATGCCGCCTCGCTGGGTATCTCCGAGTATCGTGCGCAGCGTGAAGAGCGTCTGTTCCAGCCCGATGCCATGGGCGGTGCCGCCAATCTCAATCAGCATCAAAGCGAGTTCAAGACCGCCTCGATTCCAGCTCAGCAGCAGGATGCGATTCCGTACGCTGCGGCTTCTGCTTCTCAGGCTCAGTCGGAGCAGTCTACCTCGGCATTCCTTTCCGGCCTGACTGGTGCGTTCCAGCGCCGTCATGCCGATGATGGTGTCCCTACCATCGCTCGAGCCGCAGATGCTATGGACGAGGCCGAGGCTTGGTCCATGATCGACAGCATGCTCGACGACGATTCGCCGGTGAGCTGCGACCCTGCACGCTCGCGCGACGTCTATCAAGTCGCCATCGACGAGCTCACCAACGGCGGGCAGACCGGCTCCTTCAATCGCGATGATATCGCCGCCGCGGCACGCGCCGTGTCGGGCTCCCAGGCCGCCCCTGCGGGCAGCACGGCGGCTTTCGTGGCACTCGTTGCCAATGCGGCGGTCAATAACGCCTACAGCGCTACCTCGGCGGACGCGAACGCTTCTGCCGATAATTCGTACGTTGATGAAGCCATGACCGCGGACGAGGAGGCTGTTGCCGCCCGCCGTGCCGCCGAAAGCTCGCTTTGGGGCGCTCCTGCCCAGCAGCAGGCGGCTGAGGCTGCGCCGTACAATGCAAACCTCGCCAGCATGCCTATCATCTCCGGTGCCGCGGGCATCGATCTCGATGACCTCGATGAGCCTGCAGCCATCACCGCATCGATTGATGCCCAAGATCGCATCGACACCGGCGACCTTCCGGACGCCTCGCTCGAGGTTGATGTCCCCATGGCCGATTACTCGGGCCACGAGGGTATGTGGGCCGCCGCCACCGCGATTCTGGATGAGATTGACGAGCCTGCTCCTGTTTCAGCCCCCGCTCCCGTCGCTGCCCCTCAGCCTGCTGCCCCCGCCTATGTCGGCCGTCACAGCGCTGTGTTCCCCGAGGATACTGCCCGTATCTCGCGTGAGAGCATCGAGCGGGCCGAGGCTATTGCCGCCGGCATTATGGAAAATCGTCGTCACGAGCGCGTCAATCAGATCCTCGAGGAAGAGATCGAGCGTCTTCAGTCCTCTACCGCCAAGCGTACGGGCCGTGCTTATCTGAGCGTTATCGAGGGCGGTACCGCCAGCTTCGCGCCGCTCCGTGCGGAGGCATAACTTCTGCATGGTTAAGATCAATCGAAAATGGGCGGTCGTAACCTGCCTGATGGCGCTCTTGATCTGGGGCAATTCGCTGGTTCCCGGCTCGGGGTCGGGCTCACTGAGCCTAACGGTCATGGAAGCTATCCGCGGTTTCCTGCACGGCGTGGGACTTCCATATGAATGGGTGACCAACTTTGTTGTTCGTAAGTGCGCGCATTTTACCGAGTATTTGGTGCTCGGCATCCTGGCAACGCACGCCTTTGATTTTGAGGGCCGACGCACCTTTGACGTGCTGCTGCCCACGGCAGTGTTCCTGCTGCTGATTCCCTCGATCGACGAGACGATTCAGCTCTTTGTGCCGGGACGCGCCGGCATGATCACTGATGTGATGATCGACTGCTGTGGAGCGGCAACGGGCGTTGTGCTCCGATATCTCTTACGGTCGCTGATGTGCGCCAAAAAGGCCGCCTAAGGACGCATTGTTTGGTCCTAGGCGGCCTTTTTTATTGGAGGGCTTATATGAGGTGTGGCGGCGTCGTTCCATAGGTCGGATTTGCCGGGTGCGCCACGCCCTGTGGGTGCGTCTGTTACTGAAGCGCCTGTGCGCCTAGGGCCAGGCAGCCCATGATGCCCTGCTTGCCCTCGAGGCTGTTGTTGACGATGTAGGTATCGATGTCGTTGACCTCGGGCGTGACGATATAGCCGTTGAGCATCTCGGCGCACTTCTTGCGCGCGAGCGGCACGATGGGGGTGTGGTCGGCCACGCCGCCGCCGATGACGATCTTCTGCGGCGCATAGCACAGGATGAAGGTCATGAGCGCCTGCGCCAGATAGCCGGCGAGCAGATCCATGGCCTCCGGGTCATCGGCCATGTCTCCGGCGCTCTTGCCATCCCAGCGCCTTTTAACGCCGGGGCCGGCGATGAGGCCCTCGAGGCAGTTGTCGTGGAAGGGGCAGGCGCTGTGCTCGCCAATGGTGTCGCGCGGGTCGCGCGTGACCAGGATGTGACCGGCCTCGGGATGCATCATGCCGTGCACGAGCTTACCGCCCGAGAGCACGCCAGCGCCCACGCCGGTACCGATGGTCAGATACACCACGTCCGTGAGGCCCTGGGCGCAACCAAAGGTGACCTCGCCCAGGCAGGCGACGTTGACGTCGGTGTCGTAGCCGCAGGGAATATTGAGCTCGTTTTGGATGGTGCCCAGCAGGTCAAAGTAGCGCCATGCCGTTTTGGGCGTCTCCAGGATCTTGCCGTATTGGGGCGAGGCGGGGTTGACTGCGGTGGGGCCAAAGGCGCCGATGCCCAGCGCGGCGATGCCCTTGTTCGCAAACCATGCGTTGACGGCCTCGACGGTCTCCTGCGGGGTCGTGGTCGCGATCTGCTCGCACTCCAGGACCATACCGTCTGCATAGCCCGTGGCGCAGACCATCTTGGTGCCGCCGGCCTCGAGCGCTCCGATAAGCTGCTCTGCCATAGTATTCCTCTCTGGGACGAGTTGCTCCGTGACTAAAGTATAGCTCTCAAAAAAATAAATGAGGTCGCTATAAAAAGAAACCTCGTGGCCCAACGGGTTCACGAGGTTTCTATAGTGCCTTTAGTTACTGACCGTCCTTACCCGCGCGGTTCGATTTTATCACGCAGAGACTTGAGGTTCTCCAGTGCCGCGTTAAGCGTCTCGTCTCGTTTGGCAAAGTGGAAACGAATCAGATGGTTGACGGGCTCGCGGAAGAAGCTCGAGCCGGGCACGGCGCCCACGCCCACCTTGGAGGCCAAATCCTCGCAGAAGTCGAGGTCGCTGTTATAGCCAAACTCCGAGATATCCATCATCACGTAGTAGGCGCCCTGCGGCACGTTGTGCGTGAGTCCGATGCTGTCGAGTCCCTGACAGAATAGGTCGCGCTTGGCGGTGTAGAGGTCGAGGACCTCCTGGTAATAGCTGTCGTCGAAGTTGAGGGCGGTGACGACGGCCTCTTGCAGGGGAGCGGCGGCGCCCACGGTGAGGAAGTCGTGAACCTTTTTGATGCGCTCGGTGATTTCGGCAGGAGCGATGGTGTAGCCCAGGCGCCAGCCGGTGATGGAGTAGGTCTTGGATAGCGAGCTGCAGCTGATGGTGCGCTCAAACATGCCGGGCAGCGTGGCCATGTACACGTGCTCGTGGGGCGCGTAGACGATGTGCTCGTAGACCTCGTCGGTGATGCAGTAGGCGTCATACTTTTTGCACAGGTCGGCGATAAGGGTGAGCTCCTCGCGGGTAAAGACCTTGCCGCAGGGGTTGGACGGGTTGCATAGAACGATCGCCTTGGGATCGTTGTCGCGGAAGGCCGCCTCCAGGACCTCACGGTCAAAGTCAAAGGTGGGCGGGTTGAGCGGCACGTAGATAGGCTCCGCACCCGAAAGGATCGTGTCGGCGCCGTAGTTCTCGTAGAATGGCGAGAAGATGACGACCTTGTCGCCGGGGTTCGTGACCGTCATCATGGCGGCCATCATGGCCTCGGTGGAGCCGCAGGTGACCACGATGTTCTCGTTGGGGTTGATCGGCATGCCCATAAAGTGCTCCTGCTTGGCGGCAAGCGCCTCGCGCATGGCCTGGGAGCCCCAGGTGATGGAGTACTGGTGGTAAAGCGGCTTGGGGTCGGTGGCAATGGTGCTGAGGCTATCGAGCAGCTGCGCCGGGGGATCGAAATCGGGGAAGCCCTGCGACAGGTTGACGGCACCATACTTGTTGGAGATGCGCGTCATGCGGCGGATGACCGAATCGGTAAACGCCGCCGTGCGGTTGGAGAGTTCTTTCATGCCTATCCTTTCGAGCATTGGGTGGAGCAAGTTTACTCCTATGGAACCGGTGGGATTTGCTCGAAACGGGCTCGAAAAACTCTTTTCAAAATTCTTGAAAATTGGGGCTTGCATCGCGTGGCGTTCCTTGCAATAATAGTCGAGCGCGAAGCGCACAGGACACGGTGGGTGTAGCTCAGTTGGCTAGAGCGACGGGTTGTGGTCCCGTAGGTCGAGGGTTCGAGTCCCTTTACCCACCCCAGTTCTTGCTTCGTGTCGATATCGGGTCGTTAGCTCAGTTGGTAGAGCAGGGGACTCTTAATCCCAAGGTCCAGGGTTCGACCCCCTGACGGCCCACCACACGATATCTCCTCTAAAGTCCGCCACCACGGACTTTAGCTTTGGGTCGTTAGCTCAGTTGGTAGAGCAGGGGACTCTTAATCCCAAGGTCCAGGGTTCGACCCCCTGACGGCCCACCAAAGATTGTTAAGACGGTCAACTTCGGTTGGCCGTCTTTTTTGTTGACCTTTCATGGGGTCGAACCCGAAAGGGCACGGCCGCTTTCACAGATCGAGTCTACCCTGGGGATCGGTAAAACCGTCAGTACCTTCCTTGAGTTTCTTCTCGTCTGCCTTCACGCGACGCTCGAGCTTTTTTGTATCCTCGGCAGGCGGCAGGTTCTCGGGGACAATTCCGCGGTCGATGAGGCTGCCACGCACGCTTGCGTTGTTCTCGACGTGCTCTTGCTTGATCTGGTCCAGACCGTACAGGTCGTGTTCCTCGGCGTTGAAGGCCGTCATCGAGTTCGTAAGGTCCTTTGCTTTGATGAGGACATCGGCTAACCTGTCCGCCAATGCCGCGCTCTTGGGTATGCCGAGCTGTTGCTTCATTTCCGCCGTGCTTCTGCCGCCGAATAACGCTTCATCGCCCTTCGACTTGATGATCGCGAATCCTTTGGAGTCCACGCCGCGTTTGAATGCAATACCCGAGAGCTGTTTCTCTGAATCGGATAGCGAGTGGCGCGCCTGTAAGCGCTGAATCTCTGCGAAGCGCTGCTCTATGAGCTCTTGGCGGCGCGTCTGCACGGCAAAGTATGCTTGGGCGAGTGCAATCTCTGGCTTGTTTGAATCTCCGTTCTGGGCGATTAAATAGCATGCATAGCGCGTAAGTTTGTAGTCTTTAACCGCGCGAGCGGCGACACCGGCAATTACCATTTTCGTGGTGTCACGAAAATGGGAATCAACTGGAGTTTTGTTTGTTTCGCACGAGACTTTTGCCCTCTTAACAACTTCGGCGAAGTTTTCCCATCGCGTGTACCCCATGGGTTCCATTAAATCTCGTGCGAACCAATACTCAACGCCGTCTTCTACATTGGCGTAGCTATCAAGTTCGACACGCCACTTCTCGATATCTCTACTGTCCATATCTCCTCCTCGCTGGCCTATTGTCTATGCGGGCTTTGCCCGCTCCGTATTCAGAATAAGGATACGCTGCCGTACGGACACGAATGGGCCCCGTGCCACTTCGAGCTCACGGGGCCCATAGATATCGATTAGTTGTGTTCTGCTTTAGATGGGTGTTCGAATTAGTCTGCTCGATAGTGCGATCCGAGACTTTCGGTTCGCTTACGCATGGCTTTGATCATTTCCTGTGCTAGTTGAATCTGCGATTGCAGGCGGGCGAGGGCTGCGACTTCGCTGCCCTGGGCTTTCTGTGTGCTCAAGGTCGTTGCCTCCGTCTTCAAGCCCTCAAGCTCGTGTAGTGCCTCGGATAGGCCTGTTTCGGTCCTGTTGATCATGCAATAGGTGCTCATCGTGTGCCTTAGGCTGTGTGTCAGGCGTTCGGCATCTGTTGCGGCTATGCCGTACTGGGGGAGGGCGATATCCGCCTTCAGGGCTGTCTCGGGCTCTTTCTGTGCTGCTTGGGCTGCCGATGCGCCCGCGATGCGCCCGAACACGATGCCGTTGGCGCTTGACAAGCCACCAATGCGGTCGGCGCCGTGCATGCCGCCTGTCGCCTCACCGCAAGCGTAGAGGCCCTCAACGCCCGTTTGCGCGGTCTTATCGATCTTGATGCCGCCGTTAGCGGCGTGGGCATACATCGCAACGCGCATCTCGTCAGTCGGGGCGATGCCGTGCTCGTCTTGCAGCCAGGTGGCAAAGGTCTGCACAAACTCTGGGACATCCTCGCGGGGAAAGTCGTAGTGGAGTGCCAGGCCTTCGACACCTGCCTGATCGATGACGAGATCGATAGCGCGGGAGGCCAAGCGTGACGTGAAGGGACCATATCCAGAGCGCTGCTCGAGCAGGTCGTCCAGCTTGTCGTCGGCAATATCTACCGGCTGGTCTACATGTACGTAGCGCCAGGTTTTCTCGTTGAAGACCAGGTTGCGCTTGGGCTCGATGAAGCCGGGCATCATCTGCATGAACTCTATATTAGTAAGTGTTGCGCCGTGCGCCAGCGCGATGGCCTGCGAGGAGCTGAGCACATCAGCCGACGTAAGGCTGCGCTCGAACAGGCCGCCTGTGCCACCGGTTGCGATGATCGTGGCCTTGGCAGCAAAGGGCACGATTCGATTTTCGGTGAGGTCGTAGAGCATGGTTCCGGTTATTCTGCCGTTCGTGTCCTCAACAAGGTCGATAAGCTCATGGCGGGGGAGCAGGCGAATGCCGAGCGACTCGATCCGGGTCGTCAGAGCGTCCTCAAGGGGCTTGCGGGTGAGGCCGCGCCACATGCGCGTCTTGTGGTCAAAGCAGGGGATAAACTGCTTTTGCTGAGCGCTTTCGACGCTTTGCGGACGCTGAAGCTCAACGCCCAAGTCTTGCTCGAGCCATTCAATTGCCTGGGGAATGCCGTGGACGAACGTCTGGACGAGTTCAGGGTCGGCAACGCCGCCGCCGACGGCCTGGATGGTGTCGATAAGGTTCTGTTCGTCGCCTTCGTCGACGGGACCAATAAGGCCGAGGCCCCAGGTGCCCGGGAAGAAGCTCGATCCACTCATAGTCTTTCCGGCGCTTGCCACAGTGACGGTTGCACCCGTGCGTGCCGCTTCGATGGCGGCGCAAAGGCCCGCAATGCCAGATCCAATTACCAGTACGTCAGTCGATTCCATCGGATTCCTTTCTCGTCCGGCGCATTGTCGCACGGGTGATCGGCAATGGGGCCGCAAAGACTCGGCAAATCGGTAAAGGGCAAATATGGCAGGTGGGCGTCATGGACGCTCTGGCGCTCCGTCTCATCACATCTCGTATTTCGCCCCAACTGATATATCGGCATTAGCTACCCTGCGACAGCGCAAACAAAAAGAGCCGCCACCTTAAAAGGTAGCGGCTCTAAAGCTCAACTATATGAGCATCGCGCGGGCGCGATTAGGCCTTGAGGGCCTCCTCGACGGCGACAGCGCAGGCGACGGTGGCACCGACCATGGGGTTATTGCCCATGCCGATGAGACCCATCATGTCGACGTGCGCAGGCACGGAGGAAGAACCGGCGAACTGGGCGTCGGAGTGCATGCGGCCCATGGTGTCGGTCATGCCGTAAGAGGCAGGGCCGGCGCCCATGTTGTCCGGGTGCAGGGTACGGCCAGTGCCGCCACCAGAAGCGACGGAGAAGTACTTCTTGCCAGCCTCGAGGCGCTCCTTCTTGTAGGTGCCAGCGACGGGGTGCTGGAAGCGCGTGGGGTTGGTGGAGTTGCCGGTGATCGAGATGTCGACGTTCTCGTGCCACATGATGGCAACGCCCTCGCGGACGTCGTCGGAGCCGTAGCAGTTAACGGCAGCGCGGGGACCATCGGAGTAGGGGATGGTCTCGACGACCTTGAGCTCGCCCGTGTAGTAGTCGAACTGAGTCTTCACATAGGTGAAGCCGTTGATGCGGGCGATGATCTGGGCGGCGTCCTTGCCCAGACCGTTCAGGATAACGCGCAGCGGCTTCTTGCGAGCCTTGTTGGCGTTCAGAGCCAGGCCGATAGCACCCTCAGCGGCAGCGAAGGACTCGTGGCCGGCCAGGAAGGCGAAGCACTCGGTGTCGTCGGAGAGCAGCATAGCGCCCAGGTTGCCGTGGCCCAGACCGACCTTGCGGTCCTCGGCGACGGAGCCGGGAACGGTGAAGGCCTGGATGCCCTCGCCGATGATGGCGGCAGCCTCAGAAGCAGTCTTGGCGCCACGCTTGACAGCGAGAGCGCAGCCGAGGGTGTAGGCCCACTCGGCGTTCTGGAAGGCGATGGACTGGGTGTTGTTGACGATCTCACGCGGGTTGAAGCCCTTGTCGGTGCAGATCTGCAGAGCTTCCTCGAGGGAGGCGATGCCGTTGTCGGCGAGGCACTTGTTGATCTTGTCAGCGCGGCGCTCGTAACCTTCGAACGTAACAGTCATAGTTATTTCCCTCCCTTTCTACTCGTGAACCGGGAACACGCTGGCGACGGAGTGAGTCTCCTCGTCGGTGCGCGGGTCGATGTACTTGGCAGCGTTCTCCCACTGACCATAGTGGCCCATAGCGCCAGCGATGGCCTCCTCGGGGGTCTTGCCGGCCTTGACGGCGTCGGTGAACTTGCCGAGGTTCAGGAACTCGAATGCGATGATCTCGTTCTTGTCGTTGAGAGCCATGCGGGTGACGTAGCCCTGAGCGAGCTCGAGGTAACGAGCGCCCTTGGCCTTGGTGCCGAACATGGTGCCGACCTGAGAGCGAAGGCCCTTGCCGAGGTCGTCGAGGGAGGCACCCACGGGCAAGCCGCCCTCGGAGAACGCGGTCTGGCTGCGGCCGTAAACGATCTGCAGGAAGATCTCGCGCATAGCAACGTTGATGGCGTCGCAGACGAGGTCGGTGTTGAGGGCCTCGAGGATGGTCTTACCGGGAAGGATCTCGGAAGCCATGGCGGCAGAGTGGGTCATGCCCGAGCAGCCGATGGTCTCAACGAGGGCCTCCTCGATGATGCCGTCCTTGACGTTCAGCGTGAGCTTGCAGGCGCCCTGCTGAGGTGCGCACCAACCCACACCGTGCGTAAGACCGGAGATGTCGGAAATCTCCTTAGCCTGGACCCACTTGCCCTCCTCGGGGATGGGTGCGGGGCCGTGGTATGCACCCTTGGCAACGGGGCACATGTTCTCCACTTCCTGTGAGTACTGCATGCCTCTCCTCTCTATCGTGTTGGCGTCCCGTCTGGGGGTCGTGGCTGGCGATTGCCGGGCGACCCTTCGAAAGGGACATGACATGCAGCCCCTATAATACCGCGAAATGCACGGAATATTCGGCGAACGGCTTAGTTTTCGTAGCGAGAAGTCCGGAAGTTTTAATTGAAACGGTTTAACTATATGTTCTGT
Organism: Collinsella sp.; assembly: GCA_019424985.1. Lineage (GTDB taxonomy): Bacteria > Actinomycetota > Coriobacteriia > Coriobacteriales > Coriobacteriaceae > Collinsella. The sequence goes on from JAHYYM010000013.1 coordinate 172,613, forward strand.
GGTCGCGAACTTCCGTAGAGGGGGTTCGTCTTGGGCAAGATTTTGGTCAGCTCTTGTATGCGTTGCGGGGTCTGACCTGTTGCAACGGTGCCGTTCGCCGCCCGTTTACTGCCTTTGGCCGCGCGAGTGTATTGTTTTGCGTGGATGTTTTGATGGCACGCTTCAATCGTGCTGTATTGGATGGCAAGCAGACCCCGGCGAAGGGAGCGCCATGCAGCGCGTTTGGAGAACGGTTACCGGCTTTTACCATGTCTGTGCCCGCGGTACGGGCAAGCAGCTTATCTTTGAGGGCGACGAAGACCGGTGGGAGTTTTTGGAACTGATGCGCGACTGCTGCCGCGAGGCGGGCGTGACGGTTATCGCCTGGTGCCTTATGGGCAATCACGTGCATCTTGTGCTTGCAGATTACGAGGACGCGATGAGCGTGGCGATGCACCGGCTGCTTTTGACGTACGCGCGGCGGTTCAATAAACGTACGGGGCGCACGGGCCATCTGTTCCAGAACCGTTTTGACCGGCGCTCGCTCGATACCGACCGTTATCTAATGGCCGCCATTCGCTATGTTCACGCTAATCCGCAGGAGGCGGGCATCGCCCTGATCGAGCGCTATCCGTGGAGCAGCTTTGCCGAGTATCTGCGAGCGTATGACAACGATATGACGAGGGGATTTTCCGACCCTTCTTGCGCGCTCGAGCTCTTTGAGTCTGCCAAGGGGTTTCTTGATTATTCCCTGTCGATGCCCGATGGTTCCGATCCGGTGATTCACGATATGGATGAGACGGAGTGGGAGCGGCGTGCGTTTGCCGACAAGATGGCGAATCGCCTGGGCGTGCCGCTCAACGAACTCAAGACCGTAGCACCGTCGCGGCGAGACGGAATCATTTTCGCCCTGCACGATGGCGGCTACACGGTGCGCGAGATTGAACGCTATACGGGAATCAGCAAGAGTACCGTCTCTCGTATCGCGCGCGCTTATGCGCGGGTGAAGGCTCAGGCTGAGGGCTCGGAATAGAGCATGGCCGAACCGCTCTTGTCAAGCGATTCGGCCAACAAAATTCTTAAGATTTGGGACAAATACTACTGATTATTTTGTCCCGTGAGCATGCCGTCGAGGGTGCGCCAGGCGAGCTCGGCGCATTTGACGCGGGCGGGCATGTGCGAGATGTCCTGGAGCTGGGCGGCTTCGTCCAAGTCTTCCAGGTCCTCCTCGGAGAGCTGCTCGCCGCGGATCATGGCGAGGAAGAGCTCTGCCAGGCGGCGAGCTTCCTCAACGGTCTCGCCGGTGATGAGGTCGGCCATGATGTCGGCACTGGCCTGGCTGATGGCGCAGCCGTGGCCGGTAAAGGAGGCCTCCTCGATCACGCCGTTCTCGACGCGCAACTGCAAGGTGAGCTCGTCTCCGCAGCTGGGGTTGATGCCGTCGTGCTCGTGCGTGGGAGCATCCATCTCGTACTTATAGTCGGGATGCGAGTTGTGCTCCATAAATGTGGTGGAGGTGTACAGATTACCCATTGAACGTGCTCCAAACGTGATGCAGGCCGGCGATGAACTTGTCGATGTCGGCCTTGTCGTTGTAGAAGGCTACGCTGGCGCGGCAGCAGGCAAGGTTCTCGACGCCCAGCCAGGTGAGCAGCGGCTGCGCGCAGTGGTGACCGGCGCGGATGCAGACGCCGTCCATGTCCATGATGCTCGCGACGTCGTGCGGGTGGATGCCCTTGACGTTAAAGCTCACGACGCCGTGGTGGTTGTCCCAATAGATGGAGCCGATGATCTGGACAAAGTCGAGCTGCATGAGTTCGCCCATCAGATAGTGGACGAGTGCTTGCTCGCGGGCCTGGATGTTCTCGTAACCCACGGTGTTGACCAGGTAATCGAGTGCGGCGCCCGTGGCGAAGATGCCGGCGGCGTCCTGCGTGCCGGCCTCGAACTTCTCGGGGACGGGAGCCCAGACAGCGTTCTGCTCGGTGACCGAATCGATCATCTCGCCGCCGGTAAGCATGGGCGGCATGGCGTTGAGCAGGTCCATCTTGCCCCACAGCACGCCGATGCCCATGGGGCCCATGGCCTTGTGCGCACTAAAGGCAAAGAAGTCGGCGCCCAGGTCGGCCACATCGACCGGCATGTGCGGCAGCGACTGCGCGCCGTCGACGACCAGGTAGCCGCCGTACTTGTGCACGAGCTTGCCAAGGTTCTTAACCGGGTTCTCGACGCCCAGCACGTTGGAGACCTGTCCCACGGCCAGGATCTTGGTCTTGGGACCCACCTTGGCAAGAACCGCCTCGGTGGTGAGCTGGCCGGTCTTGGTGGGGTAGAGGTAGACGAGCTTGGCGCCGGCCTCGCGGCAGACCTGCTGCCACGGAATCAGATTGGAGTGGTGCTCCATGATGGTGATGACGACCTCGTCACCCGGTTCGAGCACTGTGGGCGCAAAGCTCTTGGCGACCAGGTTGAGCGACTCGCTCGTGTTGCGGGTGAAGACGACCTCGTTGGCGTTGGGGGCGCCGATGAGGTCGGCGATCTGCTGGCGCACCTTCGCGATGGCGTCGGTGGCCTCGACGGACAGCGAGTACAGGCCGCGCAGAGGGTTGGCGTTCATGCGCTGGTAGAAGTCGCGTTCGGCGTCGAGCACACAGGCAGGGCGCTGCGCGGTGGCGGCGCTATCGAGGAAGGCGATCTCGGGGTGCTGCTGGAACAGCGGGAACTGGCCCTTGTAGGGGTTGGTCTCGATATCTACGGTGGGCCAGCCGCGCGAAGCCTCGTCGCTGGCGTCGAGCTCCATAGGCTCCGGTGCGGTACAGGTGTCACATTTAACGTGCTCGGTATCGATCATGCGAGCTCCTCCTCAAAGTTATCGATCAGGTTGTTGCCCAGGCGGACGACGGCGGCGCGGGTGCGCTCGTCGGTGGCGGAAAGCGCAGCGTCCTCCAGCTTGGCGCGGATGAACAGGTCCTCGGCTGCGTTTTGGTCAAGGCCGCGGCAGGCGAGGTAGAACAGCTGCTCGTCGCGGACGTGGCCGATGGTGGCGCCGTGGTTGCCGGCGACGTCGTCCTCGTCGCAGAGGATGACGGGAACGGTTTTGTTGTCGACGCCCTTGTTAGCCAAGAGCACCGTCTCGCGCTCGGTGCCGGTTGCACCCTTGCAGCCGTGCACGAGGTCGATGGTGCCGCGGTAGACCTTCTTGGACGTGCCGGTCAGCACGCCGTTGGCGTCGATTTCGCACTCGGTCTTGCGACCGCGGTGGCGCAGCTCGTAGTTAAAGTCGCGCACCTGCTCGCGGGCGCCCAGGTAATCGGTATCGATGGTCACCTTGGCGGTATCGCCCAGCAGGTCGCCGGCAAGGCCGGTGGCGCTGGCGCCGGCACCCAGGACAGTGTGCTGCACGTTGACGCGCGCGCCCTCGTCTAGGAACAGGCCGGTGTCGTCGAGTGCGATCCAGCTGTCGTCGAGTGTCTGCGTGCAGGTCACGTTGACGGTGGCGTACTCGTGGGCGCACACACGCAGCACGGAGCCCACGACGCCCTCGCCGGCAACGGGGGAGTCCAGGGCTAGGGCGAGGTCGAGCGTTGCCTGCGGGCGGGCGACGACGTCGATGGCGGCAATCGCAGCCGCTGCGTCGACGCCACTCACGCGCACGGTAACGGCGGCGTGCTGGTAGGCGGGAACATCGATGACGATGCGCTTGGTGGCGTGCTCGGTCAGATACGCATAGGCAGCCTCGCCCATGCCGGTCTCGAAGGCCTCGGCAGGGGAGAGCTCCTCCTCGAGCTTGATGGCGCCGGCCTGGTAGACAGAGGTGGCGGGCACGTCGAGCTCGGTCTCGGGCGTGATGCGGGCACGGTCGGCAGCGTCGCCGGGGGCGGAGGCGCGGCGCTCGGGGAAGCGCTCGGCCATGGCGTCCATGGCGGCGTCGAAGGCGTCGGCCGAGCCGGCAAGCTGCTCGTCCAAGCCCTCGACCTCAACGGCCTCGGCGGGTGCGGCGGCAAGTTCGGCCGAAAGCTCGAGCTTAGTCTGGTTCATCTTGAGCCAGCCCCAAGTTGCAGCAGGCATCGCATTGACCTGCTCGAGCGTGGTGGCAGCGGTGTTCGTGGTCTGTTTCATTATCCGATCGCTCCTTCCATCTCGAGCTTGATCAGGTTGTTCATCTCGACGGCGTACTCCAGCGGCAGCTCCTTGGAGACCGGGTTGGCAAAGCCGTTGACGATCATGGTGCGGGCCTCTTCCTCCGAGATACCGCGGCTCATCAGGTAGAACACCTTGTCGTCGCCGATGCGGCCGATGGTGGCCTCGTGGCCGATATCGACGTTCTTGGCGCGGATGTCCATGGCCGGAATAGTGTCGGAGCGGCTCTGGTCGTCGAGCATCAGCGACTGGCAGCTCACGGTTGCCTTGGAGCCCTCGGCCTTGGGTGTCGCCACAATAGAGCTGCGGAAGGTCTGAATGCCGCCACTCTTGGAGATGCCCTTGGTCTCGACGGTTGCCGAGGTCTCGGGCGCGTTGAGCACGACCTTGCAGCCGGTATCCAGGTTCTGGCCGGCGCCGGCAAAGGTAATGCCGGTAAAGCTCGAGCGGGCGCGACGGCCGTTGAGCACGCTCATGGGGTAGAGGTAGCCCACGTGGCTGCCGAAGGAGCCACTGATCCACTCGATGTCGCCGTCCTCGTCCACGCGCGCACGCTTGGTGTTGAGGTTGTACATGTTCTTGGACCAGTTCTCGATAGTCGAGTAGCGCAGGTGCGCACGCTTGCCCACAAAGAGCTCGACGGCGCCGGCGTGGAGGTTGGCCACGTTGTACTTGGGCGCGGAGCAACCCTCAATAAAGTGCAGGTCGGCATCGTCCTCGACGATGATGAGCGTGTGCTCAAACTGGCCGGCACCCTTGGCGTTAAGGCGGAAGTAGCTCTGCAGCGGGAAGTCGAGCTTGGTGCCCTTGGGCACGTAGACAAACGAGCCGCCCGACCATACGGCGCCGTGCAGGGCCGCAAACTTGTGGTCGGTGGGCGGGATGAGCGTCATAAACTTCTCGTGGATGAGCGGCTCCCACTGCGGGTCGTGCAGGGCCTCCTCGATGCCGGAATAGACGATACCCATCTTGGACGCGGTGTCCTGCATGTTGTGGTAGACCAGCTCGGAGTCGTACTGCGCGCCGACGCCCGCCAGGTAGCTGCGCTCGGCCTCGGGGATGCCCAGGCGCTCAAAGGTGTTCTTGATGTCGTCGGGCACCGACTCCCAGTCGTGCTTTTGGTCGGTGTTGGGCTTGACGTAGGTGACGATGTTGTCCATGTCCAGGCCCTCGATGGAGGGGCCCCACGTCGGATCGGGGAAGCGGTTGAAGATCTCGAGGGACTTGAGGCGCAGGTCGAGCATCCACTGCGGTTCGTCCTTCTTGGCGCTGATCTCGCGCACGATGTCGGGCGTGATGCCGGCGTCGAGGCGCTCGAATCCCTCCTCGCCATAGGTGAAGTCGTAGAGGCTGCGGTCGATGTCCGCGACCTCGGTGCGGTTCTTGGTCATTACGTTGCCCCTTTACGCCTGCTGCTCGGCAGCGGCGGCCTCGGCCTGGGCGCGCTGCTCGGCGGCCTCGCGCTCGAAGGTCTCAAAGCCGTTCTTGTCGATCCAGGGGATGAGCGAGGCGTCGTCCTCGCGCACGATATGACCCTTGACCATAACGTGGACGCGGTCGACATCCAAGTGCTCCAGGATGCGCGTGTTATGCGTGATGATGAGCATGGAGCCGTCGCAGCTCTTGCGGTAGGCGTCCATGCCGTGGCTGACGGTGGAAAGCGCGTCGACGTCCAGGCCCGAGTCGGTCTCGTCGAGGATGGCGAGCTTGGGCTGCAGCAATAGGAGCTGGAGCATCTCGACCTTCTTCTTCTCGCCGCCCGAGAAGCCCACGCCTAGCTCGCGGTTGAGGTAGGCGGTATCCATGTTGAGCTCGGCCGCGAGCTCCTTGACGCGACGACGGAATTCCTTGCCCTTCATCTCCAGGCCGGGGCGGCCGGCGATACTGGCGCGCAAAAAGCTCGACAGTGGCACGCCGGGGATCTCGACCGGGGCCTGGAAGCTCAGGAACAGGCCGGCGCGCGAGCGCTTGTCGGTGGTGAGCTCGGTGATGTCCTGGCCGTCAAAGACGATGCGGCCGTCGTTGACCGTGTAAACGGGATCGCCCATGACCAGGTGGCCAAGGGTGGACTTGCCGGCGCCGTTGGGGCCCATCAGCACGTGGGTCTCGCCGGCGGCGACGTTGAGATTGACGTTGTGGAGGATGGTCTTCTCGTCCACGGAGGCGGTCAGACCTTCGATGGAAAGCAGCGGATTTGCGCTCATGCTGTCCCTCTCTGTATATGGTGTACTCATGGGTGTACGAAACCCTAGGAATCTTCTCGGAATAAAGTTACTATGGGTTCGGCTTTAGTCAAGGGAAAACCCGACTAATCCACTCGACTTTTCTAGATGTGGGACAAAATAACCTGTTGTGTTTGTCCCACTTACTTAAGATTTGGGACAAACAAACCTGGTTATGTTGTCCCAGATGCGATGGGAGGGTAGGTATGCTCATTTCTTCTAAGGGCCGCTATGCCCTCCGACTGATGATCTATATCGCAGCGCTGGGCGACGCCGAGGGCAAGATCGCTTTGCGCGAGGTCGCCGACCGCGAGCGTATCTCGCAAAAGTATCTGGAGCAGCTGGTTCGTCCGCTCATGAAGGCGGGCCTACTTAAGAGCGTGCGCGGCAAGGGCGGCGGCTACATGATGGCCAAGGACCCGGCCGAGGTGCGTGCCGGCGACATCCTGCGCGCCGTCGAAGGCAGCACGGCTCCGGTGGCGTGCGATGGCATCGACAACAGCTGCGCCCGCAGCGATCTTTGCTCGACCGTCAAATTCTGGCGCGGTCTGGACGACGTGATCGAAAAGTACGTCGACGGCGTGACGTTGGCCGACCTTGCTGCCGTCCCCGAGATCAACTTCGACATTAAGCTGTAGGTTGAGCGCAATTCCTTAAGATTCCGCGGAGGGTTGTTGCCGTTTACCGAGGGGTTGTTGTGCAATAACGGGCGAGCTGCAATACTTAAATCCATCTTTGCAAACTGCACTTTAACTACACCAATGCAGGGAGGATCTTATGCAGCCCAAGCATTCTGCGATTGTCGCGGGCCTGACGCTGGCGCTTTCGTTTGGCGCCGTTACCGCACCCGTGCCCGCCGCCGCCGAGGAGCCCACGCCGGGCGTTGCCTCGGATGCCACCGATATCGATAAGGGTCTCTACACCCAGCAGTCCTTCTCGGGCGTGCTGAGGTCGGTCCAGGGTGTTTCGTTTGTCAACGTGACTCCCGAGATGAAGTACTTTACCAAGTACGAGAGCCATGGCAACTACAACCAGGGCTTTTCGTATGGCGACGGTTATAACGCGCTGGGCTATTACCAGTTCGACCGTCGATGGTCGCTCATTCCGTTTATGAAGCAGGCCTACAACTACAATCCCGAGAAATACAGCATGCTCAAGGATGCGATTGATCGCGGCAGCGAGATTTCTAACACGAGCAATGCCATGTACGAGAACGCCCAGCTCACTGAGCTGGGCCGTATTGCGCAGGAGGCCTTCCAGGGCGCTTATAACACCGACCCTGCTGAGTTTTCGGCTCTGCAAGATGCCTATGCGTACAACTCGTACTATGCGGTGACCGAGGCGTGGCTCAAGAGCGGCCTAGGTATTGATATTTCGGGCCGTGCCGATTGCGTTAAGGGCATGGTGTGGAGCATTACCAACATGTGCGGCACCGGTGGCTGCAGGGACTTCTTCCGTTGGGCGAATCTCTCCAACGATATGTCCGACCGCGAGTTTGTGACGGCGCTCTCCAATAGCGTGGTCAACAATGTCGCCACCAAGTTTTCAAGTCAGCCCCAGTATCATGAGGGCTGGAAGAATCGTTATAAGAATGAGCTAAAGGACTGCTTGGCTTATATCGCCGAGGATGAGGCTGCCGCTGCGAAGGACAACAAGCCCGAGCAGCCCGAGCCTACGCCGGCGCCCTCGCCGACACCTGATTCGAATGACGGCTCGAGTGACGATGTCAACGATGACAGGATGGATGCGCCCTCGACCGATGCTGACGGTAATGGCTCTGCTGGCGGCACTACCAACGACGGCTCTACCTTGAACGGCTCTGCTGCGGGCGATTCGTCTTCAAGCTCTGTCGGCAATACGGACAGCGACGCTTCTGGTTCGACCGACGCTGACACCTCTAACTCATCTACCGGCTCGAGCGATTCGTCCGTTGGCACCGGCTCTAACAACGGCTCCGGCTCTGACACGACCCCTGATTCCGATGCTTCCAAGGACGACTCGAATAAGGCGCCGGACGCTCCCGTTGCTTCGCCGGACAAGAAGCCTTCTTTCTCCGTGCAGCTTGGTTCTACGCTGGGCTCTTCGCTGATGGCTGGTGTCAATAACGGCTCGACCCAGAACAAGGACAACTCTGATCAGGTTTCCACGGAAAAGACCGAGGCCGCAAAGGGCGACTCCAAGGGCAAGGCTTCCGAGAAGGCTGAATCCGATAAGGGTCCTAGCTCTGATGAGAAGGGCGACAAGTCCGGTCAGAAGAAGGACGAGAGCAAGACCGAGGGCGAAAAGAAACAGTCCGAAGACGACGACAAGAGCGGTGCTGACAACCAGGTCCAGGAGCAAAATGACTCCAAAACGGTGACCACTACAACCACGACGACTACAACGACCAAGTCATCTGACGGTAACATGCCCAAGACGGGCGACCTTATCGTTATGGCGAGCCTTGCCAGTGCAAGCTTGGCCACACTGGGCGCTACGTCTATCGTAAGTGGTAAGCATAAGCTCGATCAGCAGAAGAAAGCTTCTGGGGAGGACGGCTCGGAGGAGTAGCCTCTTGGTTGCTAGATAACTAAAGAGTTGGGACGGGGTCCGGTGCGAATGCATCGGGCCCCGTTTTGTTGTGCAACGATTAGTTATGCCCCCTCACACCTCTTGTTGCTACCGTTGCCCGATATGTTCGCGCGGCGTCGTCGGTACGCGCGAGGCGGTCATTACAATTGGCATCGTGTTGCGATTTAGGGGGAACGTTTTGGTGCCTGAACAGGCGAATAATGGTTGTGATGCCGGCTTTGGCGTGCGTTTGATCGGCTGTGCCGACGATGCGGTTTTGCCCATTGGCATGCACGACTATGCGGAGGCCCTTGGTTGCTGCATGTTGGTTGACAAGACCATGTTTATTGCCGATGTGTTGGACTGCGACGCGTCCGTTGTGGTGTGCTGTCGACCCGAGGGTTTTGGCAAGAGCATGAACTTGTCGATGCTCAGGTCTTTTCTGGAGCGTCCCGCGGTCGGTCGCGCCGGTCGGAGCTCGTTTGCCGATGCTCAGATTTGGGATGCGGACGGCGGGCGCTATCGGGATGAGTACGCTTGCTATCCGGTGATATCGCTGGATTTTTCTGGCGCTGTGAGGCGTGGCGCCGCTATTGCCGACGTCGTGCGCGATGCTCTTTCGGACGAGTGCGCTCGCTTGTTGGCTCTCTTGGAGGCTCCGGATTTAGCTCGAGATAAGGTGCGTCACATCGAACGTGTCGCGCGTGGCGTGGCGAGCGAGGACGAGGTCGCCTCGGTGCTCGGTGTGCTCATAGAACTGCTGGAGATTGCCTGCGATGAGCAGGTTGTATTGCTCGTTGATGGGTACGATGCGGCGTGGTCTCGCCGTGCGAGCGCGAGGGACGCTTCCGACGCCGATCCGGCAGAACTACTTGACCGTGTGCTGTTTGACGCCATTGCCGCTGCGCGCGATTCGTTGCGGCTGACGTGTCTGATGGGGGAGTGTCCCGGTCCTGCCGAAGCGGCGCTTTCTTCGCGCGGCTGCTCGTATTGTCTGACGACGCCGCTGTCGGCGTGGTGTGACCGATGTTTCGGTTTTTCGGATGCTGAGGTCGAGGCTCTTTTGAATCATGCAGGCCGCGGGGAATACCTGGATGATGCGCGTGAATGGCTCGAGGGATATCGGTTTGGTAGGGCCTATTGCTCGAGTCCAGCGCGTGTGATCGGTTTTCTGGACCGAGGCTGCACGGCGCCTGTGCGCGCCGATCTGTATGGGTATGCGGATTGTCTGAGTAGGGTAGTTGCCGGGTGGAATCTCGACCGCCTTTCGGTCTTGTTCGATTTGCTCGAGGCCCATGGGTGCGTTGAGGTCCCGCTTTGTTTGGGCGCTGCAGAGCCAGATGTCTCGCCTGACGATGGCATGTGGACAGCGCTATATCTGTCCGGTTTTCTTACGACGGATATGACTGAGGAGCCAGAGCATGGCGATTGCCTCCGTGCTTTGCGATTGCCCAATAACGAGCTTCGACAGGCCTTGCGTCTAGTGATTGTTGAGTGGTTTGAGTGCGCTGCCGAAGACATTCGAGACGTCGATGCGTTCCGCGACGGGCTGTGCCATGGGAACGAGGACACCGTGAGGCGGGCGCTAAGCCGCATCTTGGGAGATGCGGGAATCGGTGCGACCGACCCAGATACACCGCTGCCATATCACCTACTCTTGCAAGGACTCTGCTTTGGCTTGCCGGGCTATGCCAATCCTGCTTCGAGGCGAAAGTGTGGCGCGGATCGCTGGGACATCCAGGTTTTTCCTACGGGCGCCGTGTTTGACATAGCCGATACGATCGGTATGCTCGATGAACGTCCGCTGGTAACGATCAACATGATGTATGACCCCGGTGTGGATGCGCTGGGCCTGGAATTGCTGGCCGTGCAGGCGCTACTCGACATAGAGCGTGACGGCATCGACGAAATCCGTGTGCCGCGCCCCGGCGTGGGTCGCATGCGCTGGGGGTTTGGGTTTGATGGGCAGCATGTGGCTACGGTGTGCCAGCGGCTTTAAGCGCCGAGGTGTTTCCGGCTTCCGTTACTCGGTGTCCTTCATGGGCGGCATGGGCTTCCAGTTGGGATCCTTGACGATCTTGCGGGCATCCTTCATGCCACGGCGCAGTGCCGGAATACCGGTCTTAAAGCACTTGTCAACGGCGGCCAGGCGAATGAACTCCTTGCAGAAAGTCGCGGCGTTGCCCAGACGGAACAGCATGGGGTGGTAGTCGCCATAGATCTGCATGTAGCGAGCGAGGAAGCCTCGGTTGCGCATGATGTAGTAGCGGTTGGTGTCGCTCGTGGAGTTGAGCTGTCGTTTGCCGGCGATATCCCAGTTGGAGACGGCGCGGGCGCGCTTGAGCACCACGTCGGCAACCACGGCGGCGGGGAAGTGCTGGCTGGCCACGTAGCCGTAGCAGGCATCGTCGCCGTAGATAAAGAAGCGCGCGTCGGGCAGGCCAATCTTGTCGACCACGCGGCGCGAGAACATGCCGCCCTCAAAGCACAGTTGGTTCATGGTGCGGTAGCCCTCGGGCCCCAAGTCCCACTTGGCGATGGGGTTAGGGATGCCGAGCGAAAGGATGAGCTGGTACTGCCAAAAGAAAGCGCCGCCGTCAAAGTCCAGGCGCGAACCCTGGATGACATCGTAGCGGTCGGTCCACTTGGCCAAGCGCTCGATGCCTTCGGGGATGACGAGCACGTCGTCGTCCATCACCCAGAACCACTGGGCGCCCAGGTCGTAGGCGCATTTAGTGCCGGCCGAGAAGCCGCCCGCACCGCCGCCGTTTTCGAGCTGCGGGGCGTAGATGACGCGGTCGGTGCCGCCCTGCGCGTCGGGCTGCTCGGTGTCGATACCCCACAGGTTGGCGAGGCGCTCGTTAAATGCGGTGCACATGGCCTCGGTCTCGCGCGAATTCTCGTTATCGACAATCACGATGCGCCAGGGCGTTGCCGTGAGCTCGGTCATGGAGTCGAACAAGTTGGCCAGGAGTTCCTGGCGCTTGTACGTGACGACAACGATGGCGAGCTTATCGATGGGGGCGGGAAGGGTTGAAGGCATGGGGCAATATATCCTTTCACGCGCGGCGCGCGAGCGCTGCGCGGAAGCTATCGAATACGTCCTTGGGACTGTCCTATTGTAAAGGCTCGGCGCACCTTGACGGCAAGCTTTGAATAAAACGCAGGAACCTGCCACGGGCCCGCCGCATGACGTGCGGCTACTTTGCCCGCAAGAGGCTCCATAGATTATATAAACGCCCGCTGGCGCGCTGACCCTTTGATACCATGAAACGACAGGTATTTCCTAAGGAGCACATTTGTCTACTAACGCATCTGGCAGCCCTGTTCTGTCGCTGCTTATTCCCATTTACAATGTTCAGCGCTACCTGCGCGAGTGCCTCGATTCCGCCCTGGCGCAGACGCTCAAGGATATTGAGATCATCTGCATTAACGACGGGTCGACCGACAACTCGCCGGCGATTATCCGCGAGTATATGGAGCGCGATGGGCGCGTCAAGATGATCGACAAGGCCAACAGCGGCTACGGCGACTCGATGAACCACGGTCTGGAGATGGCGCGTGGCAAGTACGTTGGCATCTTGGAGTCCGATGACTTTATGGCGCCCGACGCACTCGAAAAACTTGTCTCGGCCGCCGATAGCAATAATGCCGACTTTGCGAAGGCGAACTTTGATTTCTACTGGTCTAAGCCCGAGGAGCGCCGTTCGCTGCACGAGATGTTTAGACCTCAGGACTGTGGCAAGCCGGTGCACCCAAGCGATACGACGCAGTTCTTTAAGCAAAAGCCGTCGATTTGGTCGGCCGTGTACCGTCGCGATTTTCTTGAGCGCAACGGCATTACGTTCCTGCCGACTCCGGGGGCATCCTTTCAGGACACGTCATTCGCCTTTAAGGTGATCGCGTGCGCCGATAAGGCTGTTTACCTGCATGATGCCGTGTTGTCGTATCGCCAGGACAACGAGAATTCCTCGGTCAATTCTTCGGCTAAGGTCTTTTGCGTCAATACCGAGTATGCCGAGATTGAGCGTTGGATTCGAGAGGAATATGCCCGCGACCACACAAGCGGCGATGTCGCGCGCATGCTCAAGTTCAATCAGCTCATTAAGTACGATTCGTATATGTGGAACTACGTGCGCCTGGCGCCTAAGTTCTATAAGGAGTTCCTGGTTCAGATGGCCAAGGAGTTCCAAGCGGCCTTGGACGCGGGGGAGTTTTCGCTTGACGATCTCAAGCCGTGGAAGCGCGCGAACCTCGCTGCCATCCTCAAAGATCCTGAGGGCTGGGTTGACGAGCATCCGAGTTTTGCGACGGATGGTGCATTGGGGCGTGCCAAGTATTACGCCTCGGTTGGAGGCCCGGGCGTGGTCGCCGCCTTCCTCATCGAATCGCTGAGGGGGTAGGTCGGCATGGGAGATGCCTCGTGTCCTAAAGCTACCATTGTCGTCCCCGTTTACAACTCTGCGCGCTCCATTCAGCGATGCGTCGATTCGCTGTTGGCCCAGTCCGAGCGCTCGATTCAGGTTGTCTGCGTCAACGACGGTTCGACTGATGATTCGTTGAACGTGTTGCGCCAGATCGCGCAGGCCGACGATCGCGTACTGGTGATTGACCAGGAAAACGCGGGCGTCTCGTGTGCTCGAAATGCCGGAATCGATGCCGCCGAGGGCGAGACCGTCTTTTTTGTGGATGCCGACGATTACATCGATGCCCAGACGGTCGAGCGCGTGCTGCATGCCATGGAGTCTGCAGATGCCGAGGCCGCCGTTTTTGGCGGCGTCTGTGAACCTGCCGATGCTGCCCCCAAACGCGTCCAGCAACTCATGAGCCCCAAAGCCGGTACCTTCGGCGCCCGTGATCCCCAACTGCTGTTCCATTCGAATGCGCAGCCCTATGCCTGTCGTGCGGCTTTTTCGCGCGAGCTGCTCAATCGCGAAGGCATTCGCTTCGCCCCCGGTTTGGCTTTGGGCGAGGACGTCGTCTTCCAATTTGCGGCTTATGCGCTTGCCCGCAAGACCGTCGTCATGCCGGACAAGTTCTACCACTACGTGATGGAGAGCGAATCGGCGACGCACGAGTTCAACAGTGCCGAGGCGCGCGCCAAAAAGCTTGACGCCCACATGAGGATGCTCGAGGAGGTCTTGGAGGACTGGGCGGCCTACGGTCTTTTGGACCTGTGTCCCGGCGAGCTGATAACTTGGTTTTTGGACCTCATTGTGTTCGACCTGGCGCGCTTGGATGCCGATGACTTCCATCGCGTGGCGGCTCGCGTCAACATGGACCTCACGACGTTTTTGGGAACGGAGTGGGCGGATATGCCTGCTAAGGGCGCCGTTCGCCGTGTCGCCCATAAGCTCGTTGTGGCGACCTCAGGCGTTTCGATGGCAGACGCCACGTTGTTCTATCTTTCGACCCGTGGTTTCAAGGCCTGCCTGGAGCGCTTTCTCTAGTTCCAAGCGCTGCCGCCCGCCGCAACTCGGCTGCTAAAATAACCCTGTTACACACTACTCAACAGGAGGTTCTCTTGCAGAACTCTGATACCCCTAAAGTTTCGCTGCTTGTTCCCATCTGCAATGTCGAGCGCTATCTGCGCGAGTGCCTCGATTCCGCCGTGGCGCAGACGCTCAAGGACATTGAGATCATTTGCATCAACGATGGCTCTACCGATAGCTCGCCGGATATTATTCGCGAGTACATGGAGCGCGATGCGCGCGTTAAGATGATTGATAAAGCCAACAGCGGCTACGGCGACTCGATGAACCGCGGCCTGGAGATGGCGCGCGGTGAGTACGTGGGCATCCTTGAGTCCGACGACTTTATGTTTGAGGATTCGCTCCAAAGGCTGGTCGCCAAGGCCGATGCTGAGCATGCCGATGTGGTAAAGGGCGACTTTTACCTGTATTGGTCCACGCCCAGCGAGCGCCGTGAGCTGTTTGGGATTATCGACGAGCATATGACGGGCGCCGCGTATCGTCCCGTCGATCGCCCGGGCATCTTCTACCGCAAACCTTCCATTTGGTCGGCTATCTATCGGCGCGAGTTCCTCAACGACAATCAGATTCGGTTCCTTCCCACGCCGGGTGCCTCGTATCAGGACGCAGGCTTTAACTTTAAGGTTTGGGCTTGTGCCGAGCGTGCTGCGTTTATTGCGGACCCAATTTTGTGCTATCGCCAGGATAACGAGAAGAGCTCCGTTAATTCGCCCAACAAGGTGTTTTGCGTGTGCGACGAATATGCTGAGATGCAACGTTTTTTGGATGAACGTCCCGAGCTCAAGGCTCGGTTTCAGGGCATTTTAATGCGCATGAAGGTCGATACGTACCGTTGGAATGATGAGCGCCTGGTCGATGAACTGCGCGAGCAGTTTTGGGAGAAGGCCTCTCCCGAGCTCAAGGCCGACTGGGATGCCGGTCGCTTTGACCTGTCGCTGTTCGATCCACGTGGCGAGACCGACTTGCGCCTGATGGTCAAGTCGCCCCGCGCCTATATCGATTCGCGCTTTGACTTTAAGAAGCCGGGCAAGCTCAATACGTTTAAGCATTACTTTAAGATTGGCGGCCTGCCGCTGGTCTGGCGCGTGCTGACGTATCAGCGCACCTACGGCGATAATCCGCACCCTGATGACGTTCCGGCCGCACAGTAGGAGCGAGTGACTATGGCTACCCCCAAGATTTCCGTTGTCGTTCCCATCTATAACGTGGAGGAGTGCCTGGCCTGGTGCCTGGACTCCCTGCTTGCACAGGACATGCCCGATTGGGAAGGCGTGCTGGTCAACGATGGCTCGCCGGACGGTTCGCGCGATATCGCGGCTGCCTATTGCGAAAAGGACGCGCGCTTTACGCTGGTCGATAAGGAGAACGGTGGTCTGTCGAGCGCCCGCAATGCGGGTATCGCTGCATCCTCGGCACCTATCGTCGCGTTTTTGGATTCCGACGACCGGTTTACGCCCGATGCATGCCGCGTGATCGTCGATACGTTTGAGCGTGAGCACTGCGACGTTTTGACCTTTGGCGCGAACCCGTATCCGCTGGAGGCGGGGTATCCGTGGCTTAACTATGTACTGAGCCCGCGCGATGCGTCGTTTGAAGGCTATAGCTCTGACCTGCTGTTTAAGGAAGCGTCTCGTCCCTTTGCATGGCGCACCGCCTGCAAACGTGAGTTTTTGCTGGGTAACGGGATCGTGTTCGACGAAACCGTCAAGTATGGCGAGGACCAGGTCTTCGATTTTGCCGTGTACGGTCGTTCGCGCAAGACCGCGCTTATCTCGAACAGGCTGTATGACTACCGCGTGGCGCGCAAGGGCTCGCTCATGGACACCATGCGCTATGACGACGAGACGCGCCTGTTGGAGCACGTGAAGATATACTCCGCGGTACTGAATGATTGGCACCGCGATGGGCTTGATGCCAAGCATGCGGACGACCTGGCATATTTCCTGTGCGATCTGGTACTGTATGACGCGCTCAGGTTGTTGGGGATGGGCTGCGGCAAGGTGTTTGCCGCCGCCGCTGCTGCGCTCGCCGGTTCTCCCGTGGGCAGTGATGCCGCGCTCACACAGTGCGTACCTTCGGTTGCTGCCATGGTGCGTGCGGCGCTTGCCAGCGAGGCCCCCAGTGGCCGCACGTGCAAAAAGCTCATGTTCGATTACGACGTGTTGAGGTTTGGACGCCTGGGCGCCTGCAAGCGCATGGCCGCGAATGCTCTGGGAAAGCGAGAAGTGTAGATGAGTATCAAGCGTTTGGCGCTTTGCCGCAGCCAGGGCCGTCTGTTTGTTCTGCTTCGTTTTGCTGGCGAAGATGTCGCCGCGCTTATTGAGCGGGAGGGTTCTCAAGCGTTTGCCCATGCGACGGCGAGTGGTTCTTGTGTGCCGTCGCTGGTGCTCCCGGTCGATCATGGCCGTGTGCTGGCGCTTTGCCCTTCCGTTTCCGATTACGAGCGCGAGCTCGCCATTTTGGTGCTTCCGTTTTTGGATGGCGCGTCGATGGATGTCGTTTTTGCATCCGGTGGCCAAAAGCTTGGCTCCATTCGCCTCGATAGCCGCGTGGCCAAGCTGGAATCCAAGATTAACTACAAAGCAAAGCCTGCGATGTGTGCGCTCGTTCGCGATGCACAGCGCAGCGAGTGCTGCGGTCGCTATGAGATCGATGCCGTTCGTTATTTACCGGCAGACGCCGGCGCGGTGTGGCGCTATGAGGTTACCTGGGCGGGAGACCCCCAGTGCGCACCTGAGCTCCAGATCTTCGATACGCATATGAATGCCATCGATGTCACTGTGCATGTGTTTGAATCGCAGGTCGATGTGCCGCAGCGCAACGGTTGCCGCGTCAATAAAACGTATCTGAGCGTTGAGATGCCTCAGGATATACGAGATTTTGTCGCGATTGTGAGCGATCCCACGGAGCAGATCCAGAGCGGGTTTTGCGCCATGGATGGTCGCCTGTACAACGGCATGTTCGATGACAGCTGGAACCGCATGAAGGACGCGCGTGCAGACGACGCAGCTTATCGACGTTGGTTTGAGCAACATCGCGCAAAGCCGGGCGATTTGGCGTGCCAGCGTGTCGCTTCGGCGGCCTTTGCCTATAGACCGCTCGTGAGCATTGTGGTGCCGTGCTACAAGACTGATCGGGTCTACCTGCGCGAGCTGCTGGACTCGGTGCAAGCCCAGAGCTATGACAACTGGGAACTGCTCCTTATGGACGCCTCGCCCGAATGGGACGCGGTGGCCAATCTTGCGGCAGGTGTCAACGACGAGCGGGTTCGTCGTATTGAGCTGCCTGGCAACGGCGGCATTGTGCTCAACACCAACGCAGGTATTGAGCAGGCGATGGGCGACTACATCGCGTTCTTGGACCATGACGACATTCTGGAACCGGACGCGTTATTCCACTATGTTTCCGCGCTGAATAAGGCGGCCGAGGGCGAGCGCCCCCAGGTCCTGTTCTGCGACGAGGACATGTTTCAGAAAACGGGGGAGTGGGGTCAGCCGGTCTTTAAGATGCGGCTCAATGTCGATCTGCTCTATAGCCATAACTGCGTGACGCATTTTCTGATGGTGGAGAAGGCGCTCATCGATCACATTGGCACGTCTCCAGAAGACGTTGCGGGTGCCCAGGATTACGACCTGACGCTTCGCTGCCTTGCAGCCGGCGCGCGGTTTGAGCACGTTGCGCATGTGCTGTATCACTGGCGCGTGCATCCGGGATCGACCGCCGACGGTTCTGCTGATAGCAAGCCGTATGCTATTGAAGCCGGGCGCCTTGCGCTCCAGCGCCACTTTAACGCGCTGGGCATTTGCGGAACGGTCGAGGAGACCGAGACGCCGTTTGTCTACCGCATGCACTATGCGCTGCCGAAGCCTGCGCCGCTGGTGAGCATTGTGATTCCGACCAAGGATCACATTGAGACGCTCGACGCCTGCGTGATGTCGATTGCCCAGAAGGCAACGTATACCAACTACGAGATCGTTTTGGTGGAGAACAACAGCGAAGCCCCGGAGACGTTTGCGTATTACGAGGCCCTGCCGGAACGCGTGGCTGCGGCATCCGAAGGCAAGGGTATCGCGCGCGTTGTGTACTGGCCGGGTGAGTTCAATTACTCCCAGATCATTAACTTTGGCGTGGAGCATGCCAAGGGCGACTATCTGCTGCTGCTCAACAACGATACCGAGGTCATAAGCCCCGACTTTATCGAAGAGATGATGAGCTATCTGCAGCGTCCCGATGCGGGCGTGGTGGGCGCCAAACTCTACTTTGCCGATCATCTGGTGCAGCATGCCGGCATTTTGGTTGGCGTGCGTGGCGCACTTGCCCATGCCAACCAGGACTTCTCGGCAAAGCGCGAGGGCTATCTTGCCCGCGCTGTGCGCCCCGGTAACTTCAGCGCCGTAACGGGTGCCTGCCAGATGGTCCGACGCGACGTATTTGAGCGGGTCGGCGGCTACAACGAGGAATTCGCCGTCGGTTTTAACGACGCTGACTTTTGCCTGCGCGTGTGGGAGGCCGGCTACCGCACCATCTTTACGCCCTATGCAGAGCTGTACCACTACGAGTTCACCTCGCGCGGCAGGGAAGAGGCCAACGAGGAAAAGCTGCGCCGCTGGAAGCGCGAGCAAGCGCTGTTTATGCAGCGCTGGCCTGAGTTCTTCTTGACGGGCGATCCATGGTTGGGGCCGAACTTATCCGCTGAGAGCGAGTATTTCTCGGTCTAAGTCAATGGTTTTTAGGAGTCCCTAACTTTCTTTCGCTATGAGCTTGGAAGAAAACAATGTTGGACTACTTATTAAGACAAATTACGAAAGATCGATACTTTCGCGATAAGTTTATACAAGCTTATACAGCTCGATATTATTCGATATAGTCTGCGACAATTATTGAAACGATGATTGACTGTTAATCGATCCCTAGAAAGGTAAACAAGTAGAGGCGGCTCTCTCTATGGGCGATAGCTTTGTCGCGACTGGTTTGACCATAGAGGACGATCTTCTGTCGAGAGCCGCTAAGGCCACTAAGGGCTATGCCTATCTGGTGCAACTGGTCGGTTACTCCATTTGGCAACGCGCCAACTTGCATCGTGCCAAAAGTGCCATTGTGAGCGAGGGCGACGTCACCGAAGGCATTGCGCTGGCAGAGGCTCGTTTTCACGATGTTGTTCACGAGCCCGCGATTTCTGGACTTGGACTCAACGATATCAAATACCTTTTGGCCATGTGCGAGGATAAGCAGCAGTCCAAATCATCTGAGATTGCTAAACGCATGGGTAAAAAGACCAATGAGGTCAGCTCTATTAGGGCTAAGCTGCTTCAAAGAGAGGTTATTCAAGCTCCGCAGAGGGGCTACGTGCAGTTTGCCGTGCCGGACCTAGATATCTATCTGCGAGAGAACGCCGCGGAGATTCTCGAGCGGTTCTAAATCGAGGCATGAATAGCCGCCGGTTAACTGCCCTTGTCGACTTGGCTCGCGTCCCCCCAATCTAGTAGACTCTGAACCGTTGCTAGATTGGGGGGGGGGATTTTCCATGAAACGCTCCATGAAACGAGTTTCCGGGGCCGTTCGGATGCCGTGGCGCAGCAGGGACTTGAGCTTCTCGGCGAACACCTGCTCTTTCGAGTTCGCAAGCAGGCAGACGCCCTCCTGCCGGTGTGCCACGTCGAACCACAGCTCGTCCTGCTCCATCGCAGCGCTCGCGTGGACCCCCAGGTCGAGCTTCGTGTCGAACGTGCTGCGCCCGTCGCTGACCTTGAGGTTGACGCGCCTGCCCTTGTAGTCCTGCTGCGACAGCTCCTCTATCTCGCCGGCGATGCGGACGGTTACGCCGTCGCCGAGGTTCGAGAGGGCGGACACAAAGGAGCGAATGGAGGCGTCGGTCATCGGGTACCGCACGAAGTCGAGGTCTATGTCCTGGGTTGCGCGGCGCCCGCTCCCCGACAGCGCGCACATCAGGACCCCTCCCTTGACCGTCACTCGGTCGCGCATGCCGGATGCCGCCAGCTTTGAGAGGATCACGTCCTGGCAGACGCGCGCGGTCGCGTTGAGGCAGGAGTAGCCCTCCTCGCGCTCGTAGCGCGCCCTCATCTCGTTCAGGTCCATCAGAATACCTCCTCCATGGCGCGCTCGAGGTGTGCCTCGCCGTGCGGGATTGCCTCCGCGTAGTCCTGCAGCCTGTATATGTCCAGCCGCTCCGACCGCCTGCGGAACGAGGCGACGGCCTCCCGGTAGAGGTCGTAGGGCAGCTTGTTGCGCGAGCGCATGAGCTCGAGGAGCATGCGCTCGGGGTCGTAAGCGGCAAGCTCGGTCCCGTCCACCGAGACGGTCGACCTCCCGACGCCCAGCCATCCCTCCGGGATGAAGTGCTGGCGCACGGCGGCGTCGCGTATCTTGGTCCCACCGCGCTTCGTGGCCAGGTCGATCCGGTCGGGGGGCGCGGTCACGAGCCCGTGGGCGTAGAGCGCGGTCTGCCCGGTCAGGATGCCCCCGGGGTAGCGCTTCGCGATCACGGCGAGGGCGTCCTCGTCCCGGTTGGTCGAGTACATCCCTCGGCCGACGGGGTGGAGCGTCCCTTCCGACACCGCCTTGCGAACGCGGTACCTGCTCCCGAGTTCAGCCAGCGCCTCCCGGTAGGTGATCACCATGCCGACCTCCCCTCGAAAGCCATATAAGCCTACATCTGATGACAATTGTAGGCTTATATGGCTTTTCATGGAACGACTCATTGCGGCACCTCCCTCGCCATGACGGTGCCTTACTTTGATGGCCCTTTCCTCGTTTGCATCTGCTATATGAAGGAACGTCGATTCTGGTGCTCGGGCGAAGGCGCTACGCGATGAAATTCTCCACCAGCGTAACCATGGAGTCCTTCTCGCTTGGGTCAGAGAGGGCAATCATGAGCGTCATGGCCGCGAGCGCGTTGCCCTCCACGCGGAGTCTTTCGCCGTTGCGCAGTATCCCGTTCTTGTCGAGGAAGTGAATGAAGAGCGCCGCTGCAGAGCGCTTGTTGCCATCCAAGAATGGATGGTCCTTCACTACGAGGTAGAGAAGGTTGGCGGCCTTTGCTTGAACGGAGGGATATAGGTCTTGGTCGCCAAAGCCCTGATAGAGGGCGCTGATGATTCCGGCGAACTGGTTGTCCCGCTCTCGTCCGAACAGGGCGGACGACGAGTAGAACGGTAGGCTGCGGACGACTTCGAGGGCTTCGGTGTAACCGAGCTCCCAGTTGGGCTCGTTGCCCTGGGGCGCCTTCATCCTTCCCGTGTCGTATTCATCGAGCAGAGTCAGGCTCGGAAGGTACTTCTGTAGAATTTCTGCCGCACCGGAGAGTTCCGGAGTACTCGACCTCTCGAGGACCTTGAAGACCGTTCCGAGCGCCTCGAGTCTCTTTTGGTTGATGGAGTATCCCTGGAGTAGATGCTGCTTGAGCACGCCATTTGCCCACCGGCGGAAGTACACGCCCTGCTGAGACTTCACGCGGTAGCCAACCGAGATGATCATGTCGAGGTTGTAGTGCTCGACCTGACGTTTGACCGTTCTTGTTCCCTCTAAGCGAACTATTTCAAAAAATGAAATAGTTCGAATTCCGGCAAGCTCTTCCTTTGCTGCGGAATGAATGTGCTTGGAGATAGTCGGCACTCCGCGCCCGAACAACGTCGCCATCTGCTGCTGGGTTAGCCAGACCGTATCGCCGTCGACGCGCACGTCAAGGTGGACTGCGTGGTCGGGGTCCTCGTACAAAGCGATCTGCTGGCTTGCGTTGGAATTGTCCATGATGTATGCCCCTTCGGTTTAGTCGACATGCTATGATCCGCACGCCGGAGGACGAGTGGTTTCAACATGCCGGTATTGCGTAGCTTCAACCGGCATCCCGCCGGTCAGTCGGCGTCGCGTGCGCCGGCTAAGCCAGGGTCGGGGCAGCGGGGATCCGCGGCGCCGGCGCTTCGTACCATTGGGGGCCTCCGAAGCGACTTTCACTCTGTCTTATTCTGGTAGATACAGTGTACCACGAAACGCGAACATGCGTACGTATTTCTGTTTAAATTTTAGCTGGACGCGGCGGTGTGTCGTCCTCTGCCTTGTTCTCCGAAGCCAGCTGTATTCCGGGCCGCGGTTCTACAAGGCAGGGGGTAGTCAGATGGATAGGATTATCCTTCTCCTACTTCTCTTGACCTTCCTGGTCATCCTGAGCAAGTAATGGGCTTTAGTGGGTGCCAAGCTCTACTTTGCTGGCCATCTGGTTCAGCTAGCTGGCATTGTGGTCGGCGTGCGCGGCGCCCTTGCCCATGCCAACTGGGACTTTTCGGCAAAGCGCGAGGGATATCTTGCCCGTGCCGTGCACCCGGGCAACTTCAGCGCCGTTACGGGCGCCTGCCAGATGGTCCGTCGCGACGTTTATGAACGGGTTGAAGGCTGCGACGAGAAGTTTGCCGTCGGCTTTAACGATGCGGATTTTTGCCTGCGCGTATGGGGGCTACCGCACCATCTTTACACCTTATGCTGAGCTGCACCACTACGAGTTCACTTCGCGCAGCAGGGAAGAGGCCAGCGAGGAAAAGCTGCGCCGTTGGAAGCGCGAACAGGCACTGTTTATGCAGCACTGGCTGGAGTTCTTCTTGACGGGTGATCCGTGGCTGGGGCCGAACCTTAGCAGCGAGTGCGTGTATGGTGCGCTGAAAATTACTGTGCTTGTTCTGGCTTGTTGCTAGGCGTAGCGCGCGTCCCGCCGGTTGAGAAGCTCGCAGTAGTTCGACACCGCCTCTACCTGCGGCGCCTGCTCCTGCGGCTCCTCCGGCTGCCCTTGCTGCCCTGCGGCTTACCATCCTACTCACCCACGTATGACTCCCGTGCCCCGAGCGGGCAAAAGGAAATGCCCACAACGTCTCCGTTGCGGGCATTCTCCGGGCCGGCCACAAATAGCTTTATCGAATCCGATTGCTCTTCATCATCCGGATCGTTGGCGTCTCGTCGGCAAAGTCATCGTCTATCTGTAGTTCAAGGGGCACCGTAATGGAGCTTCCCAGCGCGGTCGCGGTTCCCGGGGCGAATGCGGGAAGGCGCATGACCTGGCCATTTGATATGGAAGGGACATTGCGGCGAACGTAATCGAGGTCGTAAGAGTTCTGGATGCGGTGGATTATGAAGGCTCCCGTCTGAGAGAGTACGACGCGGGAAAGCTCGCTGGGGATTTGGCTGATGACGGTAAGGTAAATGCCAAACTTGCGGCCCTCCCGTGCAATTCGATTGAACACTGAGTCGTCTGTCAGGTCTGCATCCCTGATATAGCGATGCGCCTCGTCAAAAATGAGATAGACGGGTGTTGAGGAACCTCTTCCCGCATCTAGACTAGCCTGAAAGAGTGTACGCGCAACGTAGTGGGAGAACAACTTCAGTCCCGACTCGTCGATTATCTGAGAGACGTCTAGCACAAGAATGCCACGCCACTTGTTTAAGAGGGCTGCAATTGACTCGCCCCGCTCAAGTGAGAAGAGGTCATGCGAATACCTTTCCCTAAGGTTTCTAAGCTGAGTAACCAGCCCCTCTGAATACGACCTTATCTGACGGTTGCCCCGCACTTCTTCTTCATCGAACACGAAGTCAAGCGCATCGACGACGTCAGAGATTGAGACCTCCCTTTCGGGTTTCTCGTAGCTGCACAAGATGCGCTCGACATTGGGAAGGCCGTTGGACATGTATTCATCCTCGATGAACTCCTTCAAAAGGGACTCAAGCCCTTCGACGACATCTTTCGATATGTTTCCGTAATCCAAATTGAAGGACGCTAGCAAATTGTGAGCAGTCCGAGCACGAGAGTGGGGCTCAGATCGTTGTTCGCGAATCGCGTCAAGGTCTTTCTCGATCGGCTGGTAATACTTTGAGACCTGAAACTTCCTCGCTGCGTGGCTATCGATGCTCGTGTCCCGAATTGCGGTATATGCGAAGGCTGCAAATAGCTTCTTCTTGCCCTCCTCGTTGAGGTGGGAGTATCTCACGGCCCTCTCAAGCAGAGGTTTCTGGATGCGTCGCGAGGGGTCGAGAATAGCTGACCAGTCATCCATCGACAACTCTCCAGGCGCGAGGTGGTACTCATCGGCATCGATTCGTCTCGTGCAGCCGTAACCGCCGCGCGTGAGAAAGTCATAATCACCGTGCAGGTCGAAGACGATGAATCGGGGCTCTGCATCGAACGCGTTCTCGGCATCTAAGAGCGACGCTACTCTATCAAGCAGGAGCCGCGCGGTTGAGGACTTTCCCGAGCCGGTATTACCGAGAATAGCGAGATGACCAGAGAACAGAGAATCGATATCAAAAGTGGGTCTTACCGAATCGTATCCAGCGAGAGACCCAATCTCGACTCCTTCCCGTACGCAAAAGACCTTCTTGAGGATTGATTCATCGCAAGCGTAGACATTGGAACCGACCATAGGGAGGTCTACTACGCCGGGAACGTAGGTAGACTTCTCAATCTCCCCAATGGGGGTGGCTGTGAAGATGTAGCTCGTACTAAACCTCGACGACGGCTGGTCGGAATACGGTCTCTCGGCCTCTTCTGCGGAAACCACGCGGAAGATAACCTTGGTAGATATGGAGAGGTAGGCGAAGAGGTACTGGTTGAGCCCGTTCAAATGCCTGGGCTCGCCATTGAGCATACGATCGGAAAAGTCGGAACGCGACGCGCGGAGCCTTATCTTCTCTTGGTCCATGTAGCAAATAGTGCCTATCAGCCAACCCGGCTTGGGGACTCCGTTATTCATTCCCGTCACCAAGCCCCAGAGATCCAGATGCAGCATCGTCTCCGAAGGTGATTTCAGGCCCGATAAAGTCAGCGAATTCCGAGAAATACAGCGGACGCTTGGGCTTCGGATCCCTTTCGCTTGGATATACGAAATAGGCGTTCGCGCCACCTGCTCTGTCGTAGAAATCCCGTGTGGGGGAACCAATATCGGTCTCTGCTGGGTTGCCGACGAAGGCGAGAAGAGTGAAGTCAGGCCTCGCAAGAGCCTGCCTGATTAGGTTCGATATATGCGAGTCTGCAAAGCTGAATCCGCACGTCAGAAGAACGGTGTTGGGAACGGCGAGGATGTTTACGAACTCGCGAAACATATCGCTATAAGGAGTGCCTTGCGTTAGGGCATATTTGGAAGTCATCGGGGCAATAAGCTGTTTGTCGCCTTGGTATTCGTCGGCGATGTCGGGAAACTTTGGGGCCCTTACGACGTTACCGTCATAGACCCTCCAGTTGATGGAGCCGTGCATCTTGTAAAGGCGGAAGAAGGGGTTCACCGGTTCGTAGTGGTCTCTGAACCTCTCATCGAGGTCAATCGGCCTGCGATGGTATTCCCGCGGGCTGAATGTGGGCATCAGCGCGTTCGAGAACCCGTCGACATAGGCGTAGTCGCTCGATTCAAGGGCCATCTCATGGAATAGGTCGTAGTTCGTGGTGAAGAGGTTGACAACATCGAAGGCAGCCTGCCCTCCGCGCGCAAGAATCTGGCGGGATATACCAAGTCCCTGAACGAATCTGCGGTAGCTATCGAGGACGTCTGAGTGTTCTGTGTTGTATTTTATATCGACGGACTCGAGAAAGGCCTTGCGAACTGCATCGGAAACCCTCTTGTCTTCATCGGCGCTATCTAGAGAGCCCTCGATGCGCTGACTCAGCCACGAAAGGAGGTTCTCGATGTTCGAGTACTTCGCAGGGTCTTCGTTATCTCGACGTGCAATTTTGGTTATTCGACTTTCCAGAAGGGTAGATAGCTCGGGATCTTTGAGCTTGAGGTCCGCTCGCATGTTCCTGAAGGTTTCACCCATCAGGGGAATAGCCGGAGTAGATGCGCCTGAGCCGATAAGCGTGGCCAGGTTGATCGACCTGGAAAGAATGCCTTGGACAAAATGTCGGGCTTCCGAGGCGTTTACCTCACGCCTTGTTGCACCCCTCTGCAAGATAAAAAGGGATGTGGGGGATTCCTCCTGCACATCGGAGGGTGCGTCATCCGGTATATTCATCGCGTTGTCAGACATGGTGTGCTCCCTATAAACTCAAAAACCTCTGCTCGAACGCGCCCGGGAACTGGAACATTCGCTCCTTGCCCCAGATACTCACCCACGTCATCACCACGCCGTCGTTGCAGACGTACTTGGTGTCCGCTGACGGCTCGATCCACTTACTCATGTCGTCTTCCGTCGCGTCGGGGTCATCGTCGTTGCGACCCTTGTACCCGCGCTCTGCAACTGCGTAACGTTCGAGGGACGGGAATCTTCTGCGATCGCCTAACTATTCCGTCGCCGTGTATCATGTCCCTGTAAGCGGACTCGATAGGATTCATCCGTGCACGCCAGCGATGCCCTCATACAGACGGTCGCGACCGTCTGGGTTCCCATAACCCACATCGGGCCGGCCCTGGGCAAGGTCCCCAACTACATCAACAACTTGATCTCGCGCGGGCCGACTCCGCGCTGCGACACCATGGCCGCCATGCTCGGCGTCCGTGGCTACGCTCTCTGCGTGATCCTGCGCGAAGATGTCCCCGAGACGGTACTGTTTATTGATTATGGATTATCGTCATCGGGTACAATCGAAGAGCCTTTATACAAACAGGAAGGGTATCTATGCAGCTTTCTGAGCAGCTTCTTCATACGACGATACGAATTGAAGCATCGCTTCCCTCAGGAGAGTGCTCGGTTGGAACTGGTTTCTTTTTCAAATTCTGCGATGACGGCAAGACATTTGTTCCTGCCGTCGTGACCAACAAACATGTGGTCAAGGGCGGATATGAATACCGGGTCATCTTCTCGCGAGCCGACGAGAACGGCAACTTGCTCAATATAAACGAGCGGCTGACCATGCGTGGCTCGGACAGCGATTGGATTTCGCATCCAGACGAGAACGTGGACTTGTGTGTACTGCCTATTGGCCCTGCTCTCAACGGTTTTATCCAGGCGGGTAAGCATCTGCTCACTATACCGCTCAGTCTGGAGCTGCTTCCGACGAAGACGCTGATTAAAGACATGGGCTGCATGGAAGAAGTGACCATGATCGGGTACCCCAACGGCATCTGGGACGAGGCCAACAACTTGCCAATCGTGCGCAGGGGAATCACGGCGACTCCCTACAGATACGATTATCGGGGCGAGAAGGAATTCTTAGTGGACATGGCTTGCTACCCGGGTTCAAGCGGTTCCCCTGTCTTCCTGTACAACGAGGGAACCTATCTCGAGAATGGCGCGGTCGTCGTGGGAAGCAGACTCTATCTGTTGGGCATTCTACGCGCTGTTCCCATTAGAAACGTTCTCGGTGATATCACCGTATCTACGATTGCTCACGTAAACGTTCAAGACATGTTGAACTTGGGCATCGTCATCAAGTCCGAACGCCTGAAAGACTTCGACCCAATCTTGAGAGAGCGCTTGAGTGTTCCAGAATAATATTTAGGTCGCCCGCCGCACGTGGCGTTGGCGCACCCGAGCGCTGCGGGCCTCGGTAGTCCGCGCCGAGTGCCGTCACCCGGCCTGTAGTGACCCTCACGTCATCGGTATGCCCGCGCCCCGGCCCTTCGCACACGGGTATGTCAGCGCCGCGGCCGGCGGGCGGCCAGCTGCCGGCCCGTTCGAAGCCCTACCTGAGTAGCTCGTTTGACCTGTATCGTTTTTTTCGGACACGCAGGCTGGAAGGACCGCGACACCGCGGTGCCTTAGACTGCATGTGGGCTGATAAACGAAAGGATTGCCGAATGGTCGCCAATCAGAAGAAGTACACCGACGGGATCAGGCGGGAGACCGCCGACTACGTCATCTCGACAGGGTGCCCATAGCCCAGGCCTGCGACGAGCTCGGGCTCAACGCCAAGACGGTTAACGACTGGGCGCTCAAGCGCCGGCGCGAGCTCTCCGGCGAGCCCGACCCGAGAGCCGAGGACCGCGAGCTGCGCGAGGCCAAGAAGCGAATATGCGAGCTCAAGATGGAGAATGCGTTCCTAAAAAAGCCGCTGCCTTCTTCGCCAAAGAGAAGCACTCTAGCCAAGTGCGGGCTCGTGTTGCCGGAGAAAGGTAGCTTCGCGCTGACCATGATGGCCGGGGTGCTGGGGGGGGTGAGAAGGTCGGGCTACTGGAGCTGGGCATCGAACGGCTGCCCTGAGGACGACTGGTCCGAGGTCCACGACGCCGTGCGGCGCGTGTGGCTCGATCCGACAGGCGCTTCGAGGCCCGCTTCATGAGGTGCTTCCTGTCCGACGTGCCTCGGGGTACGACCCTCTACTGCGCCAGCAAGGGCCGGTACGGCTCGCGCTAGATGAACGCGTCGCTCGATGGGTTGGCGTCGCCGCCACCCGCCGCCGTCAGCCGTCGCCGGGCCTTCCACATCATGAGGGGGAACGGCCTGGTCAGCGCATACGGCAGGAAGAGGTTCAAGGTGCACCCCGGGGCGGTCAACGAGGCCGACGTGCCCAACGTCGTCGCGCGCGGCTTCGGCGGCAGGGCGCCGCGCACCCATATATGCAGCGACCTGACCTATGTGCGCGTCGGGGCCTCGTGGAACTACGTCTGCCTGCTCGTCGACCTCTACAACAGGGAGATCGTCGGCCACTCCGCCGGGCCCAGGAAGGACGCCCGGCTGGTCAAGTCGGCGTTCGCGACGCTCTCCTTCCCCATCTCGGACATCGAGGTCTTCCACACGGACCGCGGCAGCGAGTTCGACAACGCCGAGATCGACCTGATGCTCGAGGCCTTCGGCATAGAGAGGTCGCTGTCGGCCAAGGGCTGCCCCTACGACAACGCCGTCGACGAGTCGACCAACAGGATACTGAAGGCCGAGCTCGTCCACCGCGAGACGTTCGGCACGACGCGCGAGCTCCGAGCCAAGCTCTCGGACTACGTGCACTGGTACAACAACTTCAGGATCCACTCGACGCTGGGCTACATGTCGCCGGTCGAGTTCAGAAAGGCGGGGCTGTCCCTCCCGGAATCGTCCAAATAGGTGTTGCCAATCCAACCGCCTCTTTGATTATCAGCCGGGGCTATCTCGGCTTTTTTGATTGGGGCGGTTGTTATGTTGCTGAATCTTTAAGGGACGAAGATTGTTTTTCAAAGGCCCACGATGTGCATCTGGTCACTCATATCTTTTCGAGACAGAACGATAAGAAGCTATATGATTCTCTTGTTTAAAGATGGTGAGTTCGATGATTCCCAGATTCCAAGA
This sequence comes from Collinsella sp., assembly GCA_019424985.1. Classification (GTDB taxonomy): domain Bacteria; phylum Actinomycetota; class Coriobacteriia; order Coriobacteriales; family Coriobacteriaceae; genus Collinsella. Next base: position 202,182 of record JAHYYM010000013.1, read on the forward strand.
ACTATTAGGTCTCTCCTAGATCCCTCTCTTCTTGCCCATTAGAAGATTCAAAGACGCGCGCGAGCGTTGCTTACTGGCGTTTGATTCATGAAGACCACGCTCTACTTTTCTTGAATGCGTTAGCCAGGCCACTCTTTCGATGAAGCCCCAGACGCCTCTGATACAAGCGAAACATTGGGGCATTTTGCTGTATTTCGCGGCTGCGTACACGCTTTCGTCGTCCGCCACGTGCTTAAACGAATTGCGTGCTTCAGTGGATTTTCGTGTCACTGGCGCTTGTGCTGTTTGGGGCGCCGCTAATTGCTTCAAAAACTAGAGCTAACACTGTGTCTATAGAAGGACTGAAAAACAAAAGTTTGCTGAGAACGTAACCTGCTTTTTATAAGAGCAGATTTCCGTCTGCCTTTATAACAATTCCCGCGCTTCGAATAACTGGACTTCCGATGCAGAAGGGATTGTAAGATAATCTTCTCTTAGTAACATCATTTGTGACGGGGGATTCGATATGAAAAAGGCATTGCGTGCCTCAACAGCTTTTTCTCTTGCTGGTCTTTTGACCATTTCATCCTTTATGGGCCCTGTGACTGCCGCCTACGCTGTGAGCAACGTCCCGTCTGCGGACGCTGCCGTGGACGCTGCGACTGCAGACAATGATGGCGTGGCCTCGCGTGATGCGGGCTCTGTCGATGTTGGCGCTGCAGATGACTCATCGTCGGCAACGAACGTTGACGAATCGGCTGATGAGGATTTTGGCGTTGATGTATCTGAGAACTATCAGCAGGCTGAACCGGTCGATTCTTCTTTCCAATATGTATATCTTGCCTCCCCGAGCCTTCCCAGCGGGACTGATCAGGTCGTTGCCTTTGCTACTCCCGATGACGACGATAGCCTTTCCTCCGCAACTCTCAACTATGTAAGTGCCAATGGGATTCAGGGGACTATTGAAGCATCTGGAACGGCTGACAATTCTGCTGCCTTTGTATTTGGCTCGACGTTGAAATCCAATACTTACTTTCTGACTTCGATAACCTATGTTTTGCGGGCCGATGACTCTGAGCATGAGTTGGATCTTTCCGACAGGGATTATTCGTTTACGGTCGTTGATAGCTCCGTGAGCTCCGAGGGCACTTCTGTTTACTATGCAGACGGTGATGGCAATGCCGTTGAGGCTCAATCAATCCAGCAGGCGTTGGAATGCGCTGATTCGCCTGATGGAGTATCTACCTACGCTGAGCGCTCCGCGCGTAATGTGGGGGTTATTGCACTTGACGCCGGACATGGCGGGGTGGATTCTGGCGCTCAGGGTAATGGCAAGAGTGAAGCCGACCTTACCTGGAAGATCATGACAGCCTGCAAAAATAAACTTGAAGCTTACGGCTTTAAGATCGTTCTTGCGCGCGAGCAGTCTGGCTACTATCCCAGCAATGATTATCTTTATCGCGTACAGCGCTGCATTGATCAGGGCGCGCAGGCCTTTGTTAGCTTTCACATCAACTCTGGGTCTTCTGGAGCTCACGGCGCAGAAGTTTATGCTCCTACCGCAAATGGCACCGACTACACGCAGGTCTCTGTTGAGCTTGCCAACAAGGTCATGAACAACCTTGCTGCTATGGGACTAACGTACCGCGGCGTATTTCAAATGGAGGTAGGCGACGAGTTCGCCGTTATCCGCTGCGCTCGCGAGCAGGGAATTCCAGGTATTCTTATCGAACATGGCTTTATCTCGAATTACGGTGATGTGGTCAACTATTTCTCGGACGATGGTTGCCGCCGTCTTGGCGAGGCTGACGCTGCCGCAATCATCGCGCAGTTCCCGCATCCCTACTCCGTCAATGGAATTTCCTTCTCGGAAGAACTGGGACATGCGGGGTCAACGGTAAAAATCGGTGTAAATGTTAGCGGCAAGACTGATGGCCTTAGATATAAGTTTGTTTGGCATAGGGCTGGGTCTGATTGGAGTGATTCCAATTGGGGTGTAATCGGTCAAGACTTAACTTCGCCGTCGATTTCTTGGACCCTGCCCCAGGCTGGTGAATATGAGATCTATGTTGATGTCATTGACTCCAATGGGTATGTGACTAGCACTTCTAAATACAAAGTTGTTAATTGGTCTCTTGAGTCGCTCGAAGTCTCGGGCGACGCCCTCTGCGGCAAGCCGGTCAAGCTGCAGGCCAAGGTGTCCGGCGACGCCTCCGGCCTCAAGTACAAGTTCGTCTGGGAGAAGGGCGGCTGGGCCAAGTGGGGCGTCGCCCAGCAGCCCTCCGCTTCCTCCTCCTGCGAGTGGACCCCGACCGAGCCGGGCGTGTACACCGTCTACCTCGACGTGATCGACGGCTCCGCCGAGAGGCACCTGACCCGCAAGGTCACGGTCGGCGAGCGCTACTCCGTCGAGTCGCTCGAAGTCTCGGGCGACGCCCTCTGCGGCAAGCCGGTCAAGCTGCAGG
>JAHYYM010000013.1:204725-206196 GCA_019424985.1 Collinsella sp.
ACCTCGACGTGATCGACGGCTCCGCCGAGAGGCACCTGACCCGCAAGGTCACGGTGGAGGGTACTCCAATTATGGGAAGTCTGCAGACTTCAGTTGATGCGATGGTGAACTTATATGAATCAACAGGACATACATATCCCTCAGACGAATTTATTTCAAAGGGAGCACCTACTATTCGCGATTTTTGTTCATTAATTGTCGAAGCCGCTGTTTCTGAAGGGGTTCGTCCGGAAGTTGTTTTTGCTCAGGCTATGCTTGAGACTGGATGGTTGCAATTTGGAGGTTCCGTAAAGCCGAATCAGTGCAATTTCGCCGGACTGGGCGCCGTCAATCAACAATCGGGAGGCGCTAGATTTGACGATGTATATCAGGGCTTGCTTGCCCAAGTCCAGCATCTTAAAGGATATGCTACTGGTGCGGCGTTGAATAACGCTTGTGTGGATCCTCGATATGAAGTCCTTCAGTCTAAGGGTTTTCTCGGAGTTGCGCCATATTTGGAAGATTTAAATGGCCGCTGGGCTGTTCCGGGTGACACATATGGTCAGAATATTGCGCGCATTATTTCTTTAATTGGCTAACATCAATATGAATTCTCTAGGTCGACTGCGCTGGTTGTAGTCGACCTTACTTGCATGGTAAATCTTGGCCTTAAATTGTTACTTGCTAGCAATATTATGTTGGAGTGAACTATCGGGGAGGTTCTATATGCATTTCTTTAGAAGTAAGGCTGTCCGTGTCGCTTTTTTCTTCTTTTATTTCTGTTTGGCCGTAACTCCTTGCTTTGGTTTGAGCGAAGCGGACCTGTCTCCATCACAGATTGAAGATTCAACACGGGCCGATGATTTAAGTGCAACTTCGCCGGTTTCAGAGGACTACTCTGTCGACGGCCTCTCGGCAAAGGCGTCCGATGGAGGGTCTCCTCTCCTGGGCGACCGCTGCTCGCTCGGCCTGGCCGCGTCCGGCAACTCGGGCTCGGTCCGCTATAAGTTCGTCTGGGAGCAGGGCGGCTGGTCCAGGTGGGGCACCATCCGCCAGCTCGGGCCCGAGGCCTCCTGCGATTGGGTGCCGGAGGTCGCCGGCGACGTCAACATCTTGGTCGACGCCGTCGATTCGGCCGGCAACGTGAGGACCTGGAGGTTCCCCGTCAGGGTGGATGCCTGTCGCCTTTCCGTGAGCGGCGGGGATACGCTCGAGTGGAGCGGCGGAATGAAGGTCAATATCTCCGCCGCGGCGGCTCCCGGCGCAAAGATTAAATTCCTTTGGGAACGGGGCTCATGGTCCAAGTGGGGCGTCATCCAGGCAGCATCTGAGTCCGCCGCCTGTACCTGGGCGCCCCCGTCTTCCGGCTCCTATACTCTCTATGCCGACGTCACGGTCGGCGGGCTCACGTCGACGTCAAGACTCCCCGTTCGCATCTCAGAGGACTACTCTGTCGACGGCCTCTCGGCAAAGGCGTCCGATGGAGGGTCTC
>JAHYYM010000013.1:206296-227939 GCA_019424985.1 Collinsella sp.
ACGCCGTCGATTCGGCCGGCAACGTGAGGACCTGGAGGTTCCCCGTCAGGGTGGAGAGAAATCTATCTAACTTCACTTCAATAGATTTGAAATCTGATTCATCCAATTTGTGCGTAGGGGATACGCTTTCAATTACACCTCGGATTACCATCCGAAAGAATAATCAGATTTCATACAAATATGTTTGGATGCGGAACAACTGGGCTGAATGGGGTGTGATTGACTCCGGCAGAGGTAAATCCTCAATTGACTGGAGAGTCGATAAATCTGGCGCTGTCACCGTTTTTGTTGATGTTATTGATGAGGCCAACGATCAGACGATGACCTCGAAGACTGAATGCTCGATTGGCTCCGAGAAGTGGAATTACGAGTCCCTGAGTTCTTCTGCAACGCTTGTCAGGCCTAATGAAAGCACTGAGATCGATGCTAGATGCTCGGGTGATATTAATTACTTACAGTATAAGTTCGTCTGGAATAAGAATAATTGGGCTGACTGGGGCGTTGCTCAACAGGGCACAAGTTCACACTTGCAATGGGCTCCAAAAGACGCCGGAGACTATGAATTGATCTGTGACGTTTCGGGGTCAGATGGAGTTGTCCAAACAAAAAGAACAATCATTAGCTGTTGGGATTTCTCGAGGATTACTGCAATTTCGACTGATGGCAATAATTCTTGGGGAGTTCGAGCTGATTTGGGAACGCTTGCAGCTGAAAAATCTGGACAATTTCAGTTTAAATTTGTTTGGGCCAAGTCCGACTGGAGTAAATGGGGTGTTCTAAAAGAATTTTCCAGTGTGAATGACGCCTATTTCAATCCCTCTGCACTTGGATTGCAAGATGGTTATTACGATCTTTACTGCGATGTCTTGCTTCCTGATGGCACTCTCCAGTCGAAGTCGACTCAGATTTACTACAGCCCATTTGGCAGCTCAACGGTTTTGGGGGTTAGTCGTATTGGACTCGTCACTTGGCTTACGACGCATCAATTTGATGGCTATTATTTAGGAACGAGATATTCCGGTGGCTTCTCCTATGATAGTTGCCTTTACCCAAAAGGTGCCCCGAGATGGGATGGCTATACTGGCATGAATTGCACTGGCTTCGTGGCCCATGCTTATGCTGCGGTTGGTGGCGATGTCAATCGTATTGCGCAGAATAATAATCACTCTCCTTGGGCTGGGGGGCCAGGCGGTGGCGGCTATATTAACGCTTGGAGATGGTATGGCTATGCTCGAGATTTGGGATGCAAAATGTATGAGTTCCGTACTGTCCAAGATATGCTAAATAGTGGTTATGCTCAAAAGGGAGATATTATCTTCTTTAAGACTGACGGATCAATCGACTGTCATATTGGGTTCTTCTGGGGAGATAATCCGCATGACAATAAAATGTGGCATCAAATTCTGCCTGGGAATTTAATCGGACCCTGTTTTAACAATGCGAACAAAGGAGAGGTTCGGCAATCGGTTGTTCTGATTAAATAGTGCTTTAATTTCTGAATGGTATTTGAAGCAACTAATTGTGAAACGGTGATTCTGATAAGTAGCGCAAGCAGAAGACTTACTGGCATAATAATTACATATGGTTATATACTGGCTCAGGCTTTAGTCGGCTTTGTATATGTTCCGATGTTGTTGCAAAACATTGGACAAGACGAATATGGACTCTATCAATTGATAGGCTCTATCATGTCTTATATAGTTTCCATTAATGGGATTTTGTCTGCCGGTGTTGGGCGTTTTTATTGCAAGTATATGGCAGAGGGCAAAAATGACTTAATGGAGAATACTCTCGCAATAGCTAGGCGTCTGTACTGGGTCCTATCTGTGTTCGTGATGCTAATAAGTTGCGTTCTCGCCGTGGTTGTTCGGTTTGTATATTCAGCCAGTTTTACAAACTCACAGCTTGATGAGTGTTCCGCAATGCTTGTTGTATTAGGGATCAACACAATTGTTATCATGAACAACACTATTAGCGTTGCGGCGATAACTGCTAATGAAAGGTTTGTTTTTTTGAAGGGCTCGCAATTGGCCGCCCTAATAGCTCAGCCTTTCATAGTGTATGGACTTACGACAATTTTTAAGAATGCATTAGCCGTATGTTTAGTTGTGCTTGTTACAAATGTGTTGTGCGCGGTGAGTCAGCGTTTGTTTGCTAAATATAATCTGCATATTAGTTTCAGATATCATGGCTGGGACATGAAACTGGCTAAAGGATTGCTATTTTTTAGCGGCGCGATTGTATTGGTGACGATTGCTGACCAGATTTTCTGGAAAACCGATCAATTAATTGTCGGCTATTATTTTGGTGCTGCCGCCGTTGCGGTATATTCTGTTGGATCTCAAATCTACACGATTTATATGACAATCGGTACGGCAGCCTCTTCAGTTTTTCTTCCTCGAGTTTCAGAACTGTATTGCCAGAATAAGGATATGTCTGAAATTTCGGATCTCTTCATTAAAGTCGGTCGCATTTCCTTTATCGTCTGCGGATTTGTTCTTAGTTTATTTATTGTTCTGGGAAAAGATTTCATCATTATTTGGGCTGGTAAGGACTATATAGACGCTTTCTATATCGCCTTGATCGTAATGGTTCCATTTACCATCGACTTAATTCAGAACCTGGGACTTACCATAATGCAGGTTGCGAATGTTTACCTGTATAGGGGGTATATGTATCTTGCGATTGCGCTTGTCAACGTGGTCGTGACGATTATACTGCTCAAGCTTATGGGCATAGTGGGCGCAGCAGTTTCAACAGCCATCGCTATGGTTATAGGTAACGGTTTCTGTATGAATTGGTATTATTCTGAAAAGCTTGGGTTGAACATAAAGAAATTTTGGCTTGAAATTGCCAAACTTTCCGTCTTGGTTATTGTCGGTACGGGGGCTTTGCTGCTGCTCTATAACCTAATTAAAAACCTTTTATCTGGCCTTGTGGTGGTTTTGGTGTCAGCAATAATTTATTTCTTTATCTATTTCTTTTTGGTTTTGATGTTTGGGCTAAACGAATCCGAAAAGACGAGCATATCTGCATTTATCAAGCGATAATCTGCGACGCTTATTAAGCAGAATAGCCTAATGTACTTTCATTACTTTTATGACCAACCGGCTTGCCTGACATTTGATTATCGAAGGCTAAGTCGGTTGGTTTTACTACTCGGTGCCAGGAAAAATGAGCGATGACAACAGGGCGATTAGCTCAAGACTTTCAGTATCAATAGTTTTAGCTGTTCACAACAGCGTATTACTATTCGAGATAACAAATAGTGCTTATTCTTTGCCGCAAGGAACAGTAAATAGCTGTCAGGTCTGTAGGTGCTGCAAGGGACATCACCTTTAATTGAGGGATTAAATAAGGCCTCTGAAATTGAAACAAAGTTACGTTTTTTGGTCTCATTATTGTCACTGAGCTCGTTGATCGATAGGAGATAAAGATACTGTTCCGTTCTTGTTTTCCATGCCAGCCTTTCTGTTTCTTCTCCCCAACGAGCAGCGATTTTCACTAGGCTTGAGGTGACGAAGGTTAAATCTGAAAGCTGTTTTTCCTTATAGCTGTGTGTTGCACTTTGTCCGTTTTGACAATTGTAATAATACAGCGCATCACTTATTTGTAAAACCGATCTGGCTGAATCGACTATGGGTATCATTTGCAGAAAATCTTCTGCAAAATCGATTCTCTTTGTATCGGTATTGCTTAAATCGTCAATCAGACAGTTTCTTTTGATTGCCTTTCCCCAAATTGAATTGAGTTTCCCTCGTGCCAAACATTTTCTGACTTCGGCGAGATCGTCACCTTCATAGATGCCAGACGGAAGGGCGGGATTGATAAACGGATCGTTTGAATAGTCTGGGTTTCTTGTATAGCTGAAACAGATTATGTCTGGATTGCACTTATCGATTTCGCGAGCAAGAATAGATAGGGTATCGAAGCGCAAAGAATCATCTGCATCAACAAAGACCAGGTAATCTCCGGCGCTTATCTCCGCGCCTTTTCGCCTGGCCTCATATACGCCCATATTATTTTGTCTAACGTAATGAGTATTGTTGTGAGATTCACAAAACACTTTGCAGACACTTTCAGTAGCGTCTGCTGATCCATCATTGATGAGAATAATTTCATAGCCGTCATATGTTTGTTGGTAGATGGATGATAGCGTTTCCGGCAAACTGGATGCCGCATTATATGCAGGGATAATAATTGAAAACAGCATTTAGTTCCTTTCCGTATTGGAAGAACAAGATGGTTAGTTAGAAAGCCCGTTTACAATGTCCCTGTATAAAATAAATTGACGCTTGGCAATGGCCTTCCATTGAAAGTGTTCAATTGCATACTTTCTAGCTGCATTTGCAAGTTTACAACGAAGTTCATCGTCATTGAACAGGGTGAGAATTGCGTTAGAAATGGCTTCGAGATCAGATTCTACACCGATTCCAATTCCTTTATTGTTCGCTGTTTCTTTCCATGTGGTTCCCTCGGTAACAATAATTGGGAGGCCATATGCTAGCGCTTCCAAAACAGACGTCGGGAAACCTTCAGTGCGTGAAAGTTGGATATAAAACTGCGATTTGAGAAAAGCGTCCGCTTTAGATTGACCATTAACTGGACCATTTAATAAAATAATATCGGATACTTGATTGTCGGCAATAAGTAGTTCCAGTTTGGCCATAGACCCATCTTCGTCTGGACCGTAGATGTAGATTTTAGCTCCGAGCCCTCTTAGCTCATCAGCAATTAGCGGCAGACTTTTGATCAGTAGATCAAGACCTTTGACCTCTATATCTAGGCGGCCAATAAAAAGCGCGATGCGGCTGTCTAAGTTTGAGGCTTTGGCTTTTGGGATGCTAACACCATTTGGAATAATGCTTGCTTTCCTATGTTTAAAGCCGTTTGAACTCATCGCCTCTTTTTCCGATAGAAAATGGATACAATCAGCATTGCGAATAAAGGCGTTATAGAAGAAAACGTTAAGCAATTGTTTAGCTAAATGATGCTGTTCTTGCGCCACATATGTTAGAGACCCATGTGGTGTGATGATGTATGGGATCGCACGTCTTCTGAGCCAATGGCTTAGTTTAATGTGATCCGGCCTATATATCTCATGAAATATTACGAGTGACGGATTGCAAAACGGTTCAGGAAGTTTTTCTATGCATGACTGAAAGAAGACGGGATATTTCGCATCTTTAGGTCTGTAGTTTGTAAGATTTAATAGAGCTATATTCATTTCCTTTATTTCTGACTGCTCATTTAGGTATTGAGGCACCACTGTAGACACGCCAGAAGCGAAATCACTTGTAATATATGCCACATGAAGGACTATTAAACTATCGGTAGTTTTCATTAGCGTTTGCTCCCGCAGCGGTGTTGGAGGTTTTAGTTGACAGATTCACAGTTGGTTTCAGTGCTCATGCCTTGTTATAGGGAGAGCGCCAAAGATTTTACTGAGGCACTAGCGTCTATTTTAAAGCAGACCTATCATCGAATCGAGGTGGTTGTTGTTTTTGATAATCCAGATGACAACACACTTTACGATATTGCTCAAAACTATAGCTCTCATGACAGCAGGATTTGCCTCGTGAGAAATGAACGCAATCTTGGTCTTGCTGCATCTTTGGAAAGGGCGTTCAAGGTCTCACGCGGTCAGTATATCTGCCGAATGGACTCAGATGACATTTCTGAGGCGCAGCGCATTGAACGGCAGTTGTCGTATCTTGAAGAACATGAGCTTGACCTAGTGGGTTCTTATTTGAACGCCATTGACGAAGACGGTAGTCAATTATATCTCGTTGATTCAATTCCAAGTTCGAGTGAAGGCGTTAGGCGTTCTCTTATGATTAGAAATTGCGTACCTCATCCGAGTTGGTTTGGAAGAAGGTCTGTATTTGAAATGGGGTATCGGTCTGTTCCGCTAGCAGAAGATTATGACTTACTGTTGCGTGCCGAGCTGGAAGGGTTCACTATTGGAAATGTTCCAGAGGCGCTCATTCGATACAGAATGACTGTTAATAGCATTTCGCGTAGCAATTTGTATAAACAGTTCGTTGTTTCTCAGTGTTTACGTTCAGCTTTCAAAGAGGGTCGATCACTGGATGTCGATAAGATTGATACAATCGTCGCCGAGCGGTTCGATCAGCGACGAGCTGAGAACTATCTAAAGGCAAATGCATTATTTAATAATGGGTTGAGAAATATTCATTCTGGTAATCGAGCAAAAGGTATTTCCCAATTGCTTCAAATCCCATTTTGCTCTAAGTCGTATTTAATGAATGTCATTAATATGGCGCGTGTGGTTGCAATTAAAACTTTTGAGAAAACCTCGTAGTTGTGCACCTACGCTTAGAGAGACATGGCGTAACCATGCCGTTCGACACTCGGAAGATTGCTAGCTTTGAAATCTAGGGCGAGGTTTGTTGTGGGGTTCTCGATGCCGTGTGCACCATTCGTGGTTGATTTCCGATCTCAGTCGAACACACTGCGCAGATAGTCCGTACCTGCGGCTAACCGAACGCCCCCGCGGCCCCCATGGACCCCGGGGGTGCCGTTTCCCCAGTTGAAGGAACGGTGGATATGTGTTCGATAGGTCCGGTGGCCATTCTCCGCCCTCAGTTTGGCACCTCTTTCCAGACTCAGCCGGACGGTCGGTCCGCCTATTCCGTTTTGCCTTCAGGCTAGGCCAGCGGGGCGTCGCGCCTCTCTGCGCGCGCCCTCTCGATGAGGCTCGGCGTCAGGTCGAGTCTTCCGATGGGCACGTCCTCCAGGCCGTAGGCGTCTAGCAGCGCCTCCGCATCGCCGCCGAGCATCGCCCTGGAGGCGCGCGGGCGTCCAGCTCCAGCATCTTCTGGACCGTGTCCCTTTCGTGACTGGTGAGCCTGCCGTAGACGCTCGGGGCCGCCTTCTCGGAACCCTTTTTTTCTTTCCGGACATGCCGTCCTTCGAGTTCCTGAGGCCAACCGGTTCGGCTCTCAGGGTAACGGGTTCCCACATTCATCCGTACATGTGCGGATGAATGTGGGAAGTGTTCGGATTAAGTTGATAATCAAGGGTGCACCATTCGTTGTGTCTATTTAACCATTTGTATATCTCTCGCTATAATAATGAGAAAAACTAGAGATCGGTTTATGTGTATATGACACCCAAAACTCTTATCGCTATTCCTGCTTATAATGAGGAGGAATGCATAGAAAAGACGATATGCGAGCTCAGGCAAATTGCACCTGAGTTTGATTTTGTTGTTATCAATGATGGGTCTCGAGATCGAACGCTAGCTATCTGCAAGGATCTTGGTTGTGACATCATTGATATGCCCATTAACTGTGGTTTGACCGTTGGGTTTCAGACGGCTGCGCGTTATGCGGTTGATCATGGATATGACTATATGGTTCAGTTTGATGCTGACGGCCAGCATTGTCCGGAATATATAAAGGTCCTTGTTGATAGGGCTCAATCTGATGGATCAGATATTGTCATTGGCTCTAGGTTTGTAAGCGTGCGCAAAGACAAGACGCTTCGCATGATCGGCTCGCGTATGATTACGGTGCTAATAAAGATTCTGACAGGCAAGAGGATCAGTGACCCCACGTCTGGATTTAGGCTATTTGGGCGGGATATTCTTAAGAAATACTATTACGACAATACCTTAAATCCGGAACCAGAATCTCTCGCTCTCTTTTTGAAGCAAGGGTATTCCATTTCAGAGGTACAGGTTAAGATGCGCGAGCGTCAAGGTGGCGAGAGCTATCTTAACCCTGTTAGGTCTATGCAGTATATGGTTCGTGTTTTCGTTACGCTCCTTGTCGTTCAGTGGTTTAGGTGATCCATTTGCCGGTCTCTCTTCGTATTTTGCTTCTTGTTTGCGCTGTTTTGGTATTCGTGTTCGTATTGCGCAAATTAAAAAAATCCCAAATGCAAGTTTTGGATTCTCTGTTTTGGCTGCTATTCAGCGTCAGTTTTGTAATTTTGGGCGTTTTTCCACAAGTTGCAATGTGGCTTTCAAGTCTATTTGGTTTCATGTCGGCTTCTAACTTCGTGTTCCTTTACGTTATTGCCGTTCTTGTGGTCCGTGATTTCTGTAATTCTCTTCGCCTCTCTCGACAGGAAGAGCGTTTAAACTCACTTGTTCAGGCTGTTGCGTTAAGTAGGGAGAAGGAAAAGTAGGCTATGCGTTTCGCTTTAGCGTATAAATCATCTCGATGTGAATGTTCCTACTTATATTACTTTCAACAGTTGTGAACAGTGCTTGGTGCCCATACTTGTCATCCAGACGACTGGGAACGATTCTTCTAGGGCCCTTGCAGCTTGATTTGGATAAAGGTGAATTAGCTCCGTGTTGTCTCGATGCGTAAACCAAAAGCAAATAATGAAAGCCGTCTTCGTTGCTCTTCTCTTTATTGTCGAGCTTCTGTGCATGAAGCACTTTTATGTGAACCACTCTGTCTCACAGCTGTTTGTTTTAGCGCTCTATTGCGTCGTTTTAGATGTTGCCATTTGGCAATCATATTGTGTCTTCCTTTCCTCAGATGATGAAAAAAAGCGTGACAACTGTTCTGGTCGCTGCGCTCAATTATTAGTCCTGTTGCTTGCGGCATTTGCTGTGGCGGTCATCTGGGAGGGCTGTACCGTTCTTGGCTCGCCGGCTTCTCATTTCTCGAATATTGCTGACTGGAATAAAAAGCGGCTCATATTCTTTTTTCTGATTTCCTATTGCGCAATACTCTATTTATTCCAAAGTGGCTTTTCTCTGAAAGCGTTGTTCCATTCTGCTTCGGCGAGGGCCAAGGCTACCGACTACGTTTCCCTGCTGATTATCGCATTCTTTATTGTTTTTGGCTGCTCTACGATTGCATTCGTGAATGGGTTCATTAATGCTGTTGTTTATTTCCTGCTGGTAATCATAACTTCGGTTTTCACGGCTTGCTCGGGCATTCGAAAGAGAAACTCTGCCCTTCCCGTTGCTTTCTTTATCGCTGCATTCTCAATTGGTGTTTTCCTTGTGGTGAGCACTCCGATAACGACGGGTATTTCATGGGATGATCAAATTCACTATTCCAATGCCCTTTCGACATCTTATTTATTTGAAACTCAAAAAACTGATACGGATATTAAATTTACTGACGAAGCGGTCCGTCGTGCACAGGGCTATGAAGAGCCCTCTCTTTCCCATTTTGATCGAGCGGAAATTATTGAGCATGCTAGGCAGTTGAATGGCTCCTATAGATCTGATATCGCTTCTGGTCATGTGCAAGTTAACAAGCATGAAGAATTCGTTTATACGCTTAGCAGCATTGGGTATATTCCATCGGCAATTGGCCTTTGGCTCGCTCGCCTTCTGCATTTCGATTTTTCTTCTATGATTCAATTCGCTCGGATTTGCAATTTATTTAGTTACTGTCTTGCAATTGCCATTGCAATCAAGGTCACGCCCTCAAAAAAGGGACTATTTGCTTTTGTGGGAATGCTGCCAACTTCGATCTTTCTTGCGTCATGTTTCTCATATGATGCATGGCTCATTTCGTTTATCATTCTCGGTTTTGCTTATTTTTTGAGGTATGCATGGGGTGATTTAAATGAATTTACAGTTCGCAATATAGCACTCGCATTTTTATTTACCTTTTTAGGACTCGCAGTCAAAGCTGTGTATTTTCCGATAATCGGTCTTTTCTTTATGGTTCCGCGTAATCGTTTTGCGGGCTCGAAGCAACGAGTTCATTACTATGCCGCCGTGTTTGTTTTGGGCTTGATTGCTTTTGCCTCATTTGCGCTTCCGTTCTTGTTTTCAACGGCCAGCGGATCTAACGTTGGCGATATGCGAGGCGGCTCCGATGTTAACTCTGGTCAGCAAATCGCTTTCATTCTCGCCGATCCATTGCGCTACGCGGAAATACTCGCCAATTATTTTTCAACTTATTATTTAAATCCGATAACCTCTTCTGGATATGCATTGAACTTTGCATACCTTGGATCGCTTGCTGCTCAGATTTCTGTAAATGCAATCCGTGGGTTGGTTCAGGTGCTTCCAGCTGTTTGCCTATTGTTGTTTGGGCTTTTTTCGGCCGATTCGATTAGCGTTAATCATATTGGTCTCGCACAATTTCTATGGGCCTCATTTGTGTTTTTGTTTACGGTGATTTTGGTGGCAACTGCACTTTATGTGTCTTTTACTCCCGTTGGATTGGGGACAGTTAATGGTTGCCAGAGTCGTTACCTTTTGCCACTTCTGGTTCCGTGCCTATCGTTTATCCTTAACCAAAGTCGCTTGGTCTTTGGGGACAGCAAACGATTCATATTGATATGCCTCGTATTCCCGTTTACTTTGGCTACGATTTGCGAGTTTGTTTTAGTTGTTGGAAAGTGTTGCTGATATGGGCATAGTTTTTAATACCGAATTTAACAATAAGCTAAATTGCCGTGGCGACGGCAAGCTATATCTACTGTATGAAGCCGCATCCGTTTTTCCTGATGCTGTTGAGTCGCAATCACCTAATGGGCAAATTCTGCCCGCAAGAATCATTCCTATTTCAGAGACTGAATTCGTTGCTGTTCTTGCCGATTTTGGTGTCGACCAATCGCTGTCTTTCTTTAGCGGAGATAATGTAATTTACCAGCGCCGCATCAATCCTGGCAAGTTTTCGATTGAGTCGAAAGTTAACGGCTTGCTGCGCGCGGAGCATTGTGGACAATTTCGCAATATTGACCGTTCTGGCGTGCATGCGCTCGCTTCTATCCAAATTGAGAGCTTTATTCCCTGCGTTGATGGCGTAATCGTTAGAGGTGTTCTTTCGGGTACTGATTACCTTGAGGGTGATCGTATTGTCGCTTTTAATGAAGAAGCCTGCGTTGTTGGGGAATCTTTGTTATTTAATAAATTAATAGCCGATGCGAATCCTGGTCTAATAAATTTCTCTCTTCATATTCCTGAGGTCGGGGATAGCCTGTGCATTTGCATACACAGGGCTTCTGGTCATCTAGATACGTTTATCAATCTAAAGAAAGATATGCTTAAAGAGCTTTTGGATGAGGCTGATCGGAATCATGCGTGTGCATTCGATCAACCCCGTTATTTGTCCTGGTTTTCTGGGCGCAGATTGACTGGATCCGATTCGCGGGCACAAGCACAAATAAGACTTGCATACCAGCCCTTGTTTTCAATCATCGTTCCTCTATATAAGACTCCCTTGAATTTCTTCAGGGATATGGCTGATTCTGTGATTGCTCAGACGTATTCGAATTGGGAACTCATCCTGGTTAACTCTACGCCAGATTACGATGGACTTAGCGACTTGGTTTCCGAGTACGTGACTGCAGACTCTAGAATTAAAGTGACTGATCTTGAGGGCAATCTAGGTATCACTGAGAACACCAATGTCGGAATCAAGATGGCCAAGGGAGACTACCTTTGCTTTTTCGATCATGATGATGTTCTCGAACCGAATATCTTGTTTGAGTATGCACACGCTCTAAATCAAAATTCGGATATTAATCTTCTCTACTGTGATGAAGATAAGCTATTGCCTGATGGGTCCTTGGCTCATCCTACTTTTAAGCCGGATTTTAGTCTTGATATGGCTCGAGACAATAATTATATTTGCCACCTTCTTACTATTAAGAGGGCATGTTTAGACAGAATTGACCTTTCTAACAGCGAGTTGGATGGCGCCCAGGACCATGCCATGGTGCTGAAGATTGTCGAACTTGGTGGGACGATCCATCACGTTCCTAAAATCTTGTATCACTGGAGAATAAGCGAGAATTCGACTGCGGGTAATTCCGATAGTAAACCCTATGCAACCCTCGCTGGAATAAAAGCTGTTCAGGAGCACCTTGATAGATGCGGTATCAAGGCGACTGTGGTCAATTCTCATAATCGTGCTTTTCGTTATAGCCCCATTTATGATGTTCCTTCATCTGAGTCCTGTTCATTAATCGTTACCACCCGCGGCAATTCTTCGGTTCTTTCGACTCTTGTATCTTCAATCAATGACACCGATTTTGATGATCTTGAAGTCGTTTTCGTGTGCTCGCAGGAAGCGGAAGCTGCTGTTAAGCAATCGAGCTCTGGACTTCGTTGCCGCTATATCGTTCACGCGCTTGATGACCCCTTTAATATATCTGTGTGGAGAAATGCCGGTGCTCTCGCCGCGCGTGGCGAGCAACTCGTCTTTATTCATGACGATATTCAGGCACTAGACTCCTCGTGGCTAAAGACTCTCGTCGGTTTTTCTCAACGAGAGGATGTTGGCGTCGTTGGAACAATGACGTGCGATCTTGACGGCATTGTGCAGCAGGCAGGCCTGTCTTATGTTGGAGAATCAATCGTCAACCTGTCGCAAGGCATTCATCGCTCTTCTCCTGGCTATATCTATATGCCATTGACCGTAAGGGATGTATCGGCGGTGAGTGGTGTCTGTTTAGCTATTTCACGCGAACATTTTAATCGTCTGGGTGGTTTTGATGAGTCGTATCTTCTTGACTATTCGGATGTTGATATTTGCTTCAAGTCTTCTCAAGCTGGGTTAAAAGTGATCTATACACCAGAGGCATGTCTCTACCATATGGCATGTGTTGACAAATCCCTTGATAGTAAATCTCGCTCTCATAAGCATTTTGAGGATAAGGCACGATTGTTGCATAACTGGTCCGAGCGTTTCTCTGAGGGAGATCCATGGTTCTCCGTTAACTTTTCTCGAGATCCCAAGCGCGCAGCGTTATATAAGTTCGATCCTTTTGACTACGAAGCGATTTGAGTGCTTTAAATGAAACAAATTGCCTGGATAATATCTCCGCCGGCAAAGGGTTCTGGCGGCTTTCGAACCATCTGCAGCAAGGCTTCCTTTCTAGATTCTCGCGGATATGAGAACTACTTTTACATTATGCCGGGCTGTGAAGCATACAAAAGTGCTCATAGAGTTCAGACCGAAATAAAGGATTGGTTTGGTTATTCGCCTAAAGAAGTTCGTGTGGCTCCGAGTGTGTCCGAGGATTTTTTTGCAGTAATCGCCACCGCTTGGAATACGGCGCACTTTGCATCTATGCAGAAGTGCGCCCATAAGTTCTACTTCATTCAGGATTTTGAACCTTGGTTCTATCCGATGGGGGAGATGTATCTAAATGCCGAAGCAAGTTATCGTTATGAACTAAACCCCATAACAATAGGCAGATGGCTTTCTAAAAAAGTTGAACCCTATTATTCGCATGAAGTCCCATATTGTGATTTTGGCGTTAGCGATATATATACTGCGCAGGAACAAAATCTAAGCAGAGAGTATGCCGTCTGTGCTATTTATCAATCCAATAAGGATCGGCGCTTGTCTGGCATGTTGCTTGATGCAATTAAATTGCTTCTCAAGCTCGACGATGCAGTTGTCGTATATTTATACGGCGAAGACGCAATGCCTCTCATTCGTGATCCACGTGTACGCAGCCTCGGCATCTTGACCGCTGATGAATGCGCCTCGCTTTATGCCAAGTGTGTTGCCGGCGTATCGTTGAGCGTGACTAATCCCTCTCGCCTGCCTTTCGAAATGCTTGCATCGAAGCTTTCGGTAATTGAAATAAACCGTGAGAATAATCTACTCGACTTTCCGGAGGGCACCATCCACCTCGCTGAGCCCTCTGCTTGCGGCATTGCTTCCTCTATTCTTGAGGCTCTTTCAGGCTCAAAATGCGATTCGCCTAATCGATTTAGCTGCACGTCGATTGAGCGTGAAAATGAAATGTTCTTCGAGGCCTTTACACGTTATCTGAATGAAGAGCCATCCTTGGTTAGCGGGAAGTCCGCCTTCGGGAATGTGCTAAAAACCGAAGAACTAAGTAAGGTCTTCTTGCTCAGCGATCATCTCGCTGATGCTCGATTGCGATCGTCTGCCATGTCTCAAACGCTCATTCAAGCTTCTTCTGTTGATTTGACTGTGCGTTTTGAGTCGTCTTTGATGCCTGTGGATGTTCGCGCGGCAGTTTGGTGTGCCCTTGATCAGTCTGATATTCGCTGGATTAGTCTTGAATCTAGGGACGGTCTTTTTGCGGGGCATGTTCCGCTGTTTTTAAATGATGATGAAGAGGCCTATCTTCGCATTCATATATACTCTTTTGCGGAAGACGGCAAGAATCCGCTTTGTGTCGCCGAGCTAAGCCAACTAGTCTGTCTTTCGCCTTCTCGCAACGCTCATCCTGTTGTTCGTTCGGTTGAAAGTGGCGCATGCAGCGTGTCTGCCGTTTTTAACCTATCTGATGATTATTGTGAGCCGTTTCAGCCTTCTGCTTCGACGGGCGTCGAAGGCGGTCACGTTGCTCTACTCAAACGTTTATTTCGGAGAAACTAATGGCGCGCTTTAACCAATGGACTCAGCTACTTAAAGCCTCTGCGACATCGCGCAGGCACGATGAAAAATCCGATGGTGTTAAGCAAGAACGCTATCTCCTTTTGGATACGGCTATGGGAAGCGAGAACTCTGGTGACCATGTGATCATGGATGCCTGTGGCTGTATCGCGGATCAAATCTTTGGCGGTGCGTTGCCCCATGTGGCAACGCACTATTATTCCAAAGAGCTTGAAATGTATCCTGAATACGTAAAGCTGTTGTGCGGCACCAATATTCTGTATACGCATATGGCTGATCAGCAGCAATGGGCGCTTGCCAAGCGGTTGGGCAATAATAGAAATGTTGTTTTGTTCGGCGTGGGCATGTCTGATATTGGGGTGGACGATGCTATCGACGCCTATACAAAGAAGTTCTATAAAACCTTGCTATCCGATGAATATCTTCATAGTGTTCGAGATGAAATGACTAAGAAGAGGCTTAACTCTATTGGCATAGAGAATGTTCTTAATACCGCATGTCCGACCATGTGGTCGTTAACCCCATCTAGGCAACTCGAGATATCCTCTAAGCGTTCTAAAAACGTTGTTACGTCAATTACCGATTATTGTTTCGATGCGGAACGTGACCGTAAGATGCTGGAATTGCTGTCGTCGGAATACGAAAAGGTAACGATTTGGATTCAAGGAAGCCATGATGTTGATTGGTGTCTTGATCAAATAGTCGATCTGAAGCAATTTAATGTCATAGGCCCCAATATCGAAGAGCTTAATCGTGTAATTGAAACCGAGGAGTTTGATTATGTGGGGACGCGTCTCCATGCGGGCATCCGCTGTTTAAATGGAGGACATCGCTCTCTAATTATTGCAATTGATAATCGAGCCCGCCAAATCGGTGAAGACACGGGACTTCCCGTTCTTGAACGCGAGGACGGCTATCTCCATAAATTAGCTGATTGGGTAAACCATCCCGTTAAAACTGAGATTAATCTTCCCTGGACGAGCATCGATAAATGGAAGAAACAGTTTAATTAGCTGTATTCCTTGGCTATTGCTTTCCCTATTTCTTATCGTGTGGTGCCTTTGGTGAGTATTTGCTCGCTTGAGCACTGTTGAATATCGCGAAACAGCACCGCCGATATCGCGCTTGGGCACCGGGCCGACACTGGCCCCGGTGCTTTTTTATTGCTACCGGTCTATCCGCGGCGCTGCCGCATGTTGGCCTCGCCCATGTCGACCCAGACCGCGTTGTGCACGATCCTGTCCATGATGGCGTCGGCATGCACCCCGCCGCCGAGCCTCGGGTGCCAGTCCTTCTTCTTGAACTGGGTGCAGAATACGGTCGAGGCCGTGCCGTACCTCAGCTCCATCAGCTCCAGCAGCATCGACCTGAACTCGGTGTCCGGCCTGTCGAGCAGCCACTCGTCTATCACGAGCAGGCCGAACGCCCCGTACTTGCGGACGAGCTTGCGCTCGCCGCCGGGCCGGTCACGCCTCTCGCGCCAGAGGTCCTCGAGGTCGGGCTGGCGGACGTAGCACGACCTCACCCTCTTGGCGCAGGCGGCCTTCGCGAGCGCGCAGGCCAGGTAGGTCTTGCCCGTGCCGGTGAGGCCCTGGAGAACCACGTTCTCGCCGCGCCCGACGAACCCGCAGGTCGCGAGCTCGGCCACCGCCACCCTGTCGAGGCCGCGGCCCTCGAAGAAGTCGACCGAGCGGACGTCGGCCTCGGGGTACCTGAGGCTGGCCCTCCTCGTCAGGTTGCGGACCTTCTGCGTGATGAAGTCGGAGTGCGCCTCGTCCACCGCCATCTGGACGCGCTCGGCGAACGCCATCCCGGCGCACACGGCCTCGTCCTGGGCGGAGAGGGCGGCGTGCAGCTCGGCCGCCCCCATCTCCCTGAGCTTGCGGGCGGTCTCCGCGTTGACGTCCATGCTCACTCCTCCCCGTAGAAGCCGGCGCCGCGCACGTAGCCGCAGTCCCCGGACGCCTCGCCGGCTGGCGCCCTGTCCTGCCCCGACCTCAGCACGGGCTCGACGTCGCGGTAGCGCGGCGACCTCTTCCCGGTCGCGAGCGCCATCCCGCACGCCCGCTCGAGCCTCGCCGGGGTGTAGCGCCTGGACAGCCTGAGCACGGCGAGCGCGGCGTTGAAGCCCTGCTCGTCGAACTCGTAGCAGGCGAACACCCTGTCCACCAGCTCGGAGCAGGAGGGCCCGACCCTCGAGGCCCAGGCGCGGATGCGCGGCGCGTCCCAGTCCGACCACGCCCTGCCCTCGGGCATGTCCGAGGGCAGGGCGTGGAGTAGCGGTTCCTCGCGTAGGACGGGAACCTGGGGTGCGTGGCCACGCGCTCGCCGCCGGAGAAGACCTCCACCTTGCCCTCGGTGACGCGCAGGTCGACCGTCGAGCCGACGAGCAGGTGGCTCACCGAGTAGTAGTTGCGGGCGTACGCGACGTGGCAGTTGGCCTGGACCTTGCGGCCGTAGACCCACTCGCACACCTCGAAGGGCTCGGCCGGTAGGGGCCTCAGCAGCGGGCGCTCGACCTCCTCGAACACCTCGCGCCTCGAGCCCTCGCGCTTGGCGAACGGCGCGTCGTTGTGCTCCGCGACCCTCCGGGCGACGGCGGCGCGGAGGGCCGCCATGTCGGTGAACACCTCGTCGCGAAGCGCCGCTATCACGTAGGTCGCGGCGGCCCAGACCTCGTTCTCGGCGCTCGGCTTGTCGCGGGGCCTCCTGACCCTCGCCGGGATCACGGCGGAGCCGTAGTGCGCGGCGAGCTCCTCGTAGGCCGCGTTCAGGACCGGCTCCCCGGCCCTGGGGTGGGCGGTGACGCCGGTCCTCAGGTTGTCGGGGACGATGCAGGGCGTCGCGCCTCCCAGGAAGGAGAAGGCGTGCACGTGGCACAGCAGCCATGTATCCTGCTTCATGTCGAGCGTCGGCTCGACGTAGCTGTACCGGCTGAACGGGAGGCAGGCCACGAACAGGTACACCTTCCTGACCTCGCCGGTCGCGGGGTCCACGAGCAGCATCGTGGGCCCCGACCAGTCGACCTCCATGTTCCTGCCCGCCTTGTGCCCGACGCGGCTCACCACGTTGCGCGACACCGTGTACTGGCGGTAGCGCTTGCAGAACCTGTCGTAGGACATCGACGGCGCGCCGGCCTCCGCGCACCCGTCGGCATACTCCGCGTGCAGGAGCTTGAGCGTGACGCCGGTCCTCGCGAGCTCGCGGTGGACGCGTGCCCAGTCGGGGTCGGCGTGCACCGGCCCGGCGTCGCCCCTGCCGGGGAACAGCAGCGCGTAGGCGGCCTCCTCGGACATCCCCTCGACGTCCTCCCAGGAGACGCCCCGCTCCCTCGCGGCTTCCAGCACGTCCTGGACGCTGTGCTTCGAGACGTGGGCGGTGCGGGCGATCGCGTTCTGCGAAAGCCCGTTCACCGACCTCAGCCTCAGGACCTCCCTGGCCCTGATCCTTCTCGCCATGTGGAACCTCCTCGTTCTCTGGACTGCATGGCAGCCCGAGCGTAACGGGGATGCGCGGGAAGGCATTTAATGGCGGTGCCGAACGGCAATATTCGGTCGGGTGGGCGGCGGTGCTGATTCGCAATATAGGTGGTGTCGAAAGGGCCTAGGACTCACCTTTGGCGTTTCTCCGATTATCCAACCCATATTTGTGGCTCGAATTAGATTCGTCAACATATAGGCGACTGATCCAAATCCAATCAGGTTAATTGCTGCCATCGCCATTGGGGCTATGTTGGGCCAGTAGGTAAAAGAAATGTAAACCAGTGGAGAATGAAAAAGATATATTCCCATACTGTTTTTGCTAATCTTTTCGGTTAGTAGGTTTGCCTTTTGGGGGATGACACAATAAATTGATGCAAGCGCCATGCAAGTAAGGGCGGTGGAAGCAATGGGGGGCACCACTTGTTTTAGTAAGTTTACAAGGAATAATAGTATTAGGACTATTGATATGCTTTTACGCCTTTTATAGCTCTCGAACCATTTGTTTGCTTCCAAGTAGTGGATTGTTAGGCCAAGCGCAAACCATATTGCATTTGCTTCCGCCAAATTGATATATCTGTTCGCTGATGGTATTCCAAAATGGTAAAGATAAATTGAAGCGCCGAAAACTATCGGAACCTTAAAACTTGTTAGAGGGCTCTTTTCGAGTATTTGAAAGATGCACGACGTGGCTGCTGTAATGAAAAAAAGAGTCGGGAGAAACCAAAGGTGACCGTTGTCTTCGCCCAACAGAATTGATTTAAAGATGATGTGCGGTACAGTTAGGCCATTGTAATAGGGATACTTAACGAGCATCCTGATGGGGAAGAGCCAACATATTCCAATCATGATATAGGGGATAATTAAGCGTTGGGCTTTTTTAATGATCTGACTGATAAAATCGCTTGATCGATTCCAGCTCCATAAAAAACAAAAGCCAGACAACGAAAAGAACAAGGGCATCTGGATTCCGTTTATTAAGAATTTGAGATTATCCAACAGAATTGATTTTTGTTCAGTTGGATAATATCCCCACGCACTTGAATACAGAATAATGCTGTGGCCTAGGACTACAAGGAATATTGCAAGGGCCCTCACGTTCGTTATGTCGTCTCTACGGGTTGTGTCCTTGCGGTTGTTCATCAATTGCTTCTTTCGTTAATATTGAGAAGGATTAACTTAATAGAATATCAAACTCTTACTAACCGCTCGATTTATAACTATTTTCGATTGTAGAGGACGGATTATATGAAAGGCATCATCCTCGCAGGCGGGTCCGGCACGCGCCTGTACCCGCTCACGCTCGTGACCTCCAAGCAGCTGCTGCCGGTCTACGACAAGCCCATGATCTACTACCCGCTGTCCACCCTCATGCTGGCGGGCGTCCGGGACATCCTGGTCATCTCCACGCCGACCGACCTGCCCAACTTCGAGCGCCTGCTCGGGGACGGCTCGCGCTACGGCGTGAACCTCTCCTACGCAGAGCAGCCGAGCCCCGACGGCCTGGCGCAGGCCTTCACCATCGGCGAAGGGTTCATCGCCGGCGAGCCGTGCGCCCTGGTGCTGGGCGACAACATCTTCTACGGCAACGGCCTGTCGCGCCACCTGACGCGCGCCGTCCAGAACGCCGAGTCGGGCCGCGCCACGGTCTTCGGCTACCACGTGGACGACCCCGAGCGCTTCGGCGTCGTCGAGTTCGATGCGCAGGGGAGGGCCGTCTCCATCGAGGAGAAGCCCGCCCAGCCCAAGAGCTCCTACGCCGTCACCGGCCTGTACTTCTACCCGGGCGACGTCGCCGCCAAGGCGCATGAGGTCAGGCCCTCGGCCCGCGGCGAGCTCGAGATCACCGACCTCAACCGGATGTACCTGGAGGAGGGGACGCTGTCCGTGGTGACCCTGGGCCGCGGCTACGCGTGGCTGGACACCGGCACCATGGAGAGCCTCCACGAGGCCGCGGAGTTCGTCCGCGCCGTGGAGCACTCCCAGGACCTTCCCGTGTCCGTCCCCGAGGAGATCGCCTGGGAGAACGGCTGGATCACGACCGCCGAGCTGGAGGAGGCGGCCAAGGCCTACGGCAAGTCGGTCTACGGGCAGCACCTGAAGAAGGTCGCCGCCGGCGAGATCGTCAACAGCCCGCGCGAGTACTAATTGCCCGGTGAGAGGGGATGAGAGATGATCGACATTCTGGAGCGCGATGGCCTCTCCGTCGAGCTGCTCTCATCCCTTTCTTATTTATGTGCGTGAAGCTCGCTGTTATCCGATAGAGCTTCAGTACAATACCTTCTTTGATAGGCAGTTAAATAACTGACTTCACAAGTATTTGTATAAGAAGACCGTTGATTCGTCGATTGGTGCCTTCTTGCGAATGCGCTACGAGGCTGGTTTGATTCATGATGAAGCTGAGTTCAGAAGGGAGTTGGCTGATGCGCTATCTGGTTGCTAAGTGGTTTTCTAAGCAAGGTTCGCTGGTGATGGCCGTTAAACCAGGCAAGGAGCTTGTTGAGATGATGCGAAGAGTGCAGGGCCGTTTTGGCACTTCTGACCTTCAGCTCGTTACCATTAGTCGTCCTTCCGCATATGGCGAGTACGAACCGTTTGAGTTTGTCCATTCCGAAGAGCAGCTTGTGGCACGCCTTGAGCAGCAAGCTGCGTAAATAAGGAGAATAATGTCTGAGATCTTCGAACCCCACAACATCATCGTCACGGGCGGCTGCGGCTTCATCGGCAGCAACTTCGTGCACTACGTCGTGGACAACCACCCGGGCGTCCACGTCACCGTCCTGGATAAGCTGACCTACGCCGGCAACCCCGAGAACATCGCCGGGCTGCCCGAGGACAGGGTCGAGCTCGTCGTGGGCGACATCTGCGATGCCGAGCTGCTCGATAGGATCGTCCCCGGCCACGACGCGATCGTGCACTACGCCGCCGAGAGCCACAACGACAACTCCATCGCCGACCCGGAGCCGTTCCTGCGCACCAACGTCGAGGGCACCTTCCGCCTGCTGGAGGCCGTGAGGAAGTACGGCGTCCGCTACCACCACGTCTCCACCGACGAGGTCTACGGCGACCTGGCGCTCGACGACCCGGCGAAGTTCACCGAGGAGACGCCGTACCGCCCGAGCAGCCCGTACTCGAGCACCAAGGCGTCCTCCGACATGCTGGTCCGCGCCTGGACCCGCACCTACGGCCTGCGCACCACGATCTCCAACTGCTCCAACAACTACGGCCCCTACCAGCACGTGGAGAAGTTCATCCCCAGGCAGATCACCAACATCATCGACGGCGTCCGCCCCAAGCTCTACGGGAAGGGCGAGAACGTCCGCGACTGGATCCACACCGAGGACCACTCCTCGGCCGTCTGGGACATCCTCACCAAGGGCCGCACGGGGGAGACCTACCTCATCGGGGCTAATGGCGAGAAAAACAACATCACGGTCCTGCGCATGATCCTCGAGGCGATGGGGCGCGACCCGGAGGACTTCGACTGGGTCGCCGACCGCCCCGGCCACGACCGCCGCTACGCCATCGACTCCGCCAAGCTCCAGCGCGAGCTCGGCTGGAGGCCGGCGCACACCGACTTCGCCGGGGGCCTCAAGGCCACCATCGACTGGTACGTCGCCAACGAGTCCTGGTGGCGGCCGGCCAAGGAGGCCACCGAGGCCAGGTACAGGGCCCAGGGCCAGTAAGACCGCATCCCGGCGAACCGCGCCGCGGGGCGCCCGCGCGGGGCCGCAGGGCATGGGGATGACCCTGCGGCCGCGCGCGGGCGCCCCAGGTTACCCAACCTCTTCGATAGGAGCTTTTCCCACATGGCAGACATCGCATTCG
>JAHYYM010000014.1:0-146422 GCA_019424985.1 Collinsella sp.
AGCTGCGGAAACGCGGGGTCCGTTCAGACTGTTGCGTTGAGATTGAAAATCAACCATTGGAGCAAATAACGAGTAAGCGACCATCTGCAGCACATAGAACACGGGCAGCAAATAAACCGGAGTTAAGGGAATCAAAAACAGAGCTGTCAGGAAAAGACGCACGATGCCGCAAATACGCGCAAAGCGGCCCTTGTCGACATGAGCAATCGCACAGGGCACAATAAGTCCCATGGAGGCCGAGGCAAGGAGCTGAACCGCAATGGTCACACCCGAAGCGACGGCATTCATTCCGCGACCCGCAAGCAGCAGTGAGAAAAAGTCTTCCAGGGCGACAAAAGCAAATGCCTGAGAACAGTCCATGATGAACGCTGAACGAAGAATGCCATTACCCGCAATAGCGGCACCGATCATCTTCGGGCTAATCCCATGTTCAGGTGTCGTCGCAGTGCCCCCTCTTCGCATCTCAGGAATGCAGACAACGACAAGCAACGTCAACACCATTGCGATGATATCTGCCGAAAGACCAATGAGATATGCACCGACAGACGAAATGAAACCGCCCACGCAAGCGGAGATGGCATAAGAGGCATAGAAAACAAATCGCTCAACGACATTAAGTCTTACGAGCTGGTCCTGAGAGACGCTGTCAATGTAAATCGCTTCTATAGATCCGCTCACACATGCAACGGCAAAACCCTTGAGAGCGAACGCACCGATTAAAAGCAGAGGAGATCGGACGAGAAGCAGGGCGGCGTAGTACCCAAGCATTCCCACAATGCCAACGAAGCCGCTCCCCTTTCGTCCAAACCTGTCAGCAATATAACCAGTAGGAACCTCAAGAATGAACTTGCTCACTTGATATGCAATCATCATGCTAGAAATCGCCACCATCGAGAATCCGACGAATTCAAGGTAAACCGTCAGAAAATACAAAATGGTGCTGAAGTTCGACAGAAAAACGAACGTCATATAAAGCAAAACCGTACGGTTTTTCATGCTCCGCCCTCCAAGAGCCAGCAATCTAAATCGGAATCTTGGAAAAGCATGGGGGCAAAGCTGTCAGCTATGTGTTACAAGGCGTCAATAATCACTTGATGCCTCGAAGCCAATTAATCTCACGAAGCAAGATGGCGCAATAGGTGCAGAAAAACCGTCTGGTGTCGATCAGTCCAGGAATTTTGCCGATAGCAAAAGTAGATAGGCAAGGTTACATCACGCGAACCTTCAATTGAGCACTCACTCACTTCTGATCCATCCGACGCAAGAGAGGACCCAGAAAAACTCAATATCAATCCCCCGGCTTGAAGAAACTCAGCCTGCGCCCTGTTTCCGTATTCGACATCGCGAAAGCGGAAATTAACCAGCTGAGCTTCGGGACATTGATTGATTGCATTGAGACAGGGTGACAAATTAATGGGAACAGCGAGCCTGCCGCCCAGTAACTCACGAACGGTCATAGCACCCACAGATTGATGACCAGCTGGGCACGAAAGAACCTTGAGCTCCTTTTCACCCATTTATTTTGAAGAAAGGACGCTGTCCCGTGGTTCCTCAAACGAGATAGCCGCGTCCGAAATGCCAAGTATAAGTGATTCAAAGCATGTAGCCGTTGGCTGATGCCACACATCGAGGTGAATCTGAGGGTGCGAGCTTTCAAACGAGTCATACCAGTTTTCGGCAAAAAGGCGCCCCCGCCCATGAAGGCAGGGGGCGTAAAGACGAAAGTGGCCGTCGGGCGAGACGCCGTCGTCCCTCGATTGAGCGTACTTTTTGAGATCGTCGACTTGTGCCAGGATCACGCGTGCACGACGCGCAAATTCTCTGCCCGCCGGAGACAAAACAGCCTCCCCCGCCGATCGGTTGAGCAAAACGATCTGATACTCAGATTCCAACTTTTTGATTGCCGACGAAACGGCCTGCGGACTCACATGAACGGCGCGAGCTGCTTTGCGCACGCCGCCATAGTTCGCTACCGCTTGAAGGTATTCGAGTTGAGAAAGCTGCATAGATTACTCCAAAGGCAGCCAAGTCGACGGCCTACGCGCCCTCAGATGAGGTTCTCACCCAAGTTCTTGCCGCCGAGGACGTGCATATGGAAATGCATGACGGTCTGACCGGCGTTGACGCCCTTGTTGGAGATGACGCGGAAACCGTCCTCCAAGCCCTTGGCCTTAGCGACCTCCTGGATGGCGTGAGCCATGGCGCCCATGGTCTCGGCAGGCACATTATCGGCGATATCGCTGTAGTGCTTCTTGGGAATCACGAGAGTGTGGACCGGCGCCTGGGGGTTGAGGTCGTCGAAGGCGATGACTTGATCGTCCTCGTAAACGACGGTCGAGGGGATCTCGTGGTTGGCAATTTTGCAGAAGATGCAATCACACATGGTTGGTTCCTTTCTCGCAGACCAAGGTAATTATATTTGGTCGGGGTGGTTAGAACGAGAGGTTGTCGTCCGTGTTGGCGGCCTCGCCGTCGGCGAGCACGTCGTTGCCGTCGACGTCCTTAAGGAGCACCGAGACCTTCTGCTCGGCATCGGACAAGCGAGTACGCAGGCTCTTGAGGAGCTCTACGCCGCGGGTATAGCTCTCGAGCGACTCCTCGAGCTCCATATCGCCCGACTCCAGGCTGCGGATGATGAGCTCCAACTCCTGCGAAGCCTGCTTGTACGTAAGCTGCTCGACCGGGGTTTTCTCTGCCATATCTGTTTCCTTTCCTAAAGGTTTATCGCTATGAAACGCAGCCTACTCGACCGTATCGACCGTTGCTGCCACGTTGCCGTCTGCCATGCGTACGCGAATGGCGTCGCCCGGCTTAAAGGTCTTGGCGCTCATAGCCACGCCGTCAACGCTGTACGCGATGGAATAGCCGCGGGCAAGCACCTTGAGCGGCGACAGGGCATCGAGCGAGGCTGCCGTACGGCCCAGGTCGGACGCTGGCTTGTTGAGCATCGTGCGCCCCTGATGCTCCAGGCGAGAGCTCGCGAGCGTGAGCGCATGGCGCTTGCCATCGAGCCCCGAGGTGCTTGCAACCAGACGCTCGGGCAAGCGCTCAAAGTTGGAGCGAAATGTCCCGACCGAGCGTACTATGGCGCCCGACAGGCGATCGGCGGTCAGCGCAAGCTCCGATTCGCGACGCTCGACCATAAATGTGGGGTCGTTGAGGCACGGGCGGCACGCAGCCGCATCGAGCGCATCGCCCAGGCGAGCCGTATAGGTATCCCAGGCACGGCGACCGCGCTGATCGAGCATCTCCAGGTCGACCTGGGCCGACCCAATCATCGATGCCATCGCGGCACCCAGACGCTGATGGCGCGCCTCGAGCACATCGGCCAACTCCGTCATAGCCGGCGCCACCGATTCTGCCGCCGCCGTGGGCGTGGAGGCGCGGCGGTCGCTCACCATGTCGCAAATCGAGGTATCGGGCTCATGGCCGATACCGGTCACCACGGGCACGGGACAGGCAGCCACTGCACGGGCAAGCTCCTCGTCGTTGAAGGTCATGAGGTCCTCGAAGGAGCCGCCGCCGCGCACCAGCAAGATGCAGTCGGGCGCCGGCGTGATGGCGGCGGCACGGCGCAGGCCCTCGATAAGCTCGGCCGGCGCACCCTCGCCTTGAACCTTGGCGCCCACGCAGACAAGCTCGACGAGCGGATTGCGCCGACGCAATGTACGCTTGACGTCGTCGATTACCGCACCGGAAAGCGAGGTGACGACCGCCACGCGGGAGCAGAACACCGGGATGCGGCGCTTGCGCGCTTCGTCCATCAGGCCCTCGCGGCGTAGCTTTTCGGCCAGTTGCGCCACTTGTTGACGCAGCAGACCCTCCCCCGCCAGCGAAAACGAGCGAGCGACAAAGCTCATGCGGCCTGTGGCCTTATAGAGGTTGAAGCTGCCCTTAAAGCTCACCTGCATGCCGTCACGCAGATCGAAGGTACGCTTGAGATAGGCGCCCTTCCAGATGATGCAGTCGACGGCGGCCGAGTCGTCTTTAATCTGGAAGTAGCAGTGGCCGCTTCGGGCATTGGGACCACGAAAACCCGTGACCTCACCCAAAACGCTCAGCTGCGGAATGGCGTCGAGCGCGCCGGCGGCGATCTCCACCGCTTGGCTCACGCTGAGCTCCTTGCGCTCCTGATCGTCCGAACCGTCGAACTCGGCGGAAACGGTATTGCCGGTCAGATTCCAGCCTGCCACGCAGCCTCCTTTCGTCATCGTGCACAAGGGCTTCGGCCCTGCGCAAATTCAAGTCCAACACATAGTACAGCGCCGCGGGGACACGAATCCCCGCGGCGCCCAGCGACCCAATTTGTTATCGGTTGGAGTTTCTGTTGTAGCGAGCCATAAGATAGAGCAGCTGAATAATCGAGGTGAGCGCCGCAGCCACATAGGTAAGCGCGGCGGCCGTCAGCACCTTCTTGGCACCGTTGACCTGCTTGGAGCTCATACCCGACTGCTCAATATACGCCACGGCGCGCCGACTAGCATCAATCTCGACCGGCAGCGTAACCAGTTGGAACAGCACGCTAAACGAGAAGAAGATCAGCGCGAGGGCCGTGAGCCCGGCAATGTTCATAAATAGGCCCAAGAGCAACACGATGGTCCAGGTGTTCTGGGTAAAGTTGACGACCGGCACGAGGGCGGTGCGAACCTTCATCATGGCATAACCGCTTTGACGCTGGGCGGCATGGCCCGCCTCGTGGCAGGCAACGGCAACGCTTGCGACCGACCCGCCCGAACGGTTGGCATCCGAGAGATACAGGTTGTTGTCCTGCGGGTTGTAATGATCGGTGAGCTCACCAGCGACGCCCTTGATACCCACGGCGTTGCAGCCGTTGGCGTCGAGCATGCGGCGAGCGACCGTGGCGCCCGTGTCGCCGTCCGAGCGAACCTTGGACCAGGTTTTGTACGTCGAGTTGATATAGTTCTGTGCGGCAAGACCGATCACCGTGCAGACAAGAACAACCAGCAGGTACAGCGGGTCGATGCCAAAGCCGTATCCATAGTAATAAGGCATGCGAATTCCTCCGAATCGAGTTACACGTTGGAGGCATTTTACCCACTCGCCCAGCCAACGAGACACCATCGATGTTTTGGCATTGCAGCTCTAAAACGTTTGCAGCGCTTGGCAAACCGCGTAACTACAAAAGCTCGATTTTGCCGTCCTTCACAGTGAGTCCCATGTTGCCCGAGAGCAGATCGTCCAGGCGCGAGCCCACAAGCTCAAAGCGCCAGCCTTCGCGCAAGGGGCTCTGCTCGGGATGCTCAATATAGTCGGCCAGGTCATCGCGCGAGGCAATGACCGAGGTCGCCACTCCCGAGCGTTCGGCAACCAGGCGGATAAGCGCGTACATGAGATCCGTCACGCTCTCCAGCTCCGGAGAGATCTGGCGATGCCCGCGCACCATGAGCGGCAGGCGATCGTGCGGGCAGCTTGCGCCGCGCTTGATGGCCATGAGCGCACCGTCCACGTCGCGCTCCCCCAACTGATCGGTACCGCGAATGCTACGGAACTCCTCAACGCGCACGGGATTGCGCTTGACGAGCGCAAGCAGCGTGTCGTCGGACATGACCCACTTGCGCGGGATGTTACGGCGCTCGGCGCGGTCCTCGCGCCAGGCGGCGAGCTCGCGCGCGATGCCCAGCTGGTGGCGGCTGCACGAGTTGATGCGCTTGACCTTGCGGAATGCCTCGTGACGGTCGGCGCGATAGTGCGACTCGTCAGCCAGCGGGCGTAGCTCGTCGAGCACCCAGTCCACACGGCCCAGCTCGCGCAGGCGACTCATCATCTCGGTATAGGCGACGATCAGGTACTTGACGTCATCAATCGCGTACTCAATCTGCTTATCGGTCAGCGGGCGACGCGACCAGTCGGTCAGCGACTCGGTCTTGGGCAGCGAGACGCCGCAAAACGTCTGAACAAGCGCGCCATACGAAATCTGCTGGCGCTCGCCCAAAAAGGCAGCGGCGACCTGCGTATCGAAAATCGGTCGTGGCAGCACGCCCACGGTATGGAGCATAACCTCCATATCCTGCGAGCAGGCGTGGAAGACCTTAGTCACGCTCTCGTCTGCCATAAGCTCGGCCAGCGGCGATAGGTCGTCGATCACCAGGGGATCGACCGCGACGCTCTCGGCAGGGGTGGCAATCTGAACCAAGCACAGGCGCGGATGGAACGTGCGCTCGCGCAAAAACTCGGTATCGACGGCAATCGCGTCGAACTCACGGGCGCGCTGGCAAAAGTCGAGTAGAGCCTGATGTGTGGAAATGTACATATCAACCCATCGAATAAGGTTAGGCCCGAAAAACACGGGTAGGATATCGGCATTGCCTTACAACTATACTCGGTTAGTCACAGAACGGGAACGTAAGTATGCGCTGCCTTATCATCCACAACCCGGCATCGGGCCCCAGCTCAGATGAAATCTTCGCATTCACGCACGCCCTTGCACAGGGCGGCGACGAGGTCGTGATGCGCTTTATCGGCGATGGCATGGAACCCGAGGACGCCGTGGCAGACGTGCGCGAGTTTGATCGCGTGGTCGTTTCGGGCGGTGATGGCACTGTCTCCAACGTGCTCGACCAGATGCGCGGATGCGGTGTCCCCACGCTCGTCTTCCCCTCCGGTACGGCCTGCCTGTTCTTCAACAACATCGGCAATGCCCCCGAGGCGGCGGCGCTTGCCAAGGCTTGCCGCGCCGGTCGCACGGTCAAAGTAGACATGGGCGAGCTCTTTTGGCTCGACGAAGACGGCAACGAGAAGCGCCACGGCTTTATCATCATCGCCGGCTCGGGCTTCGACGCCGAGATCATGATGAAGGCCGCCCCCACCAAAAACGACATCGGCGAGATCGCCTACTTCCTCTCTGCGCTCGCCACGCCCAACCCTACGGTAGCGCACTTTACGATTGAGCATGACGGCATTGTCGAGGAGCTCGATGGCATCTGCTGCATGGCCGGCAACACCTCGGTCATTCAAAACGACATCAACCTGTTCCCCGATTGCCGCATGAACGACGGCATGGTCGACATCGCGGTCATCGAGCCCGTAAAAACCGTCCAGCTGCTCCCGACCGTGATCACCGCCGCGCTCGACCCCGCCGGCAAGTTGCTCGGCCGTCCGCAGTTCAAGATCATCCAGACCAAGGAAGCCAAGATCACCTGCACGCCGTCGCTGGGCATGCAGTTCGATGGCGAGATCATCTCCAGCAACTCGGGCGTCTTTGGTGCCCGCGCGCTTCCGCAATGCCTCGACCTCATCGTCGACGAATTCTCACCGCTCGGAAAATAGGAGGACCCCATGAACGACAATCCCCTGATCGGCTTTATTGTCATCGTCTTGGCCATGCTCGTCGGTTACGCCATCAACGTGATTCACCGCCGAAAGAAGTAAATCTACATTGGTATGATATTCATCCAATTATCGTCTCCCCTGCCGTTTATGCATTTGCCAAACAGCAGGGGATTTTCATTTCGGGCATTCCCAGCTACTTTATTCGACTACAGTAATTACAGGGCGTCTTTATTAAAGTAAAGCTATAAACTGAGTACAATTAACCGCTCATCGCATATTTCATTACGCTTATCGAGTAAGTTTCTTTCATAGATGAATATTGTTTCCAGTTCGTTACGCTAATGGGGTGTCTTTATTGGCTGAAGCCCTCTGGCAACGGAGGGCTTTCGCACGCTGGGAGGGAAAATGAGGAAAACTCACCCCGTCAACGCGCTCAAAAAGCTTGGCATAGGCCTCGCCTTTGGAGCTGCAACCATCATGTCCATGCCGACATCTGCGCTCGCCTGCACGCAGATGTACATGGGCAAGAACCTTACGGCCGACGGTAACACGTACTATGGCCGCACCGAGGACATTGGCACTCGTTACCTCAAACACTATGGCATCGAGCCCTCTTATGGCCCTGGTCATACCTACAGCTCGAACGAGTCCGGATTCTCCTACACCTCGACCAAGACTACGTATCGTTACAGCTACGTGCGCGACCATCCTGCTGAGTGGGACGGACGCTGGGATGCCTACTCCGAGGCCGGCATCAATGAGAAGGGCGTCTCCTGCTCCGCAACACTGAGCACCTCCTACAACGACGATGCCAAGGCAGCGGATCCCACGACCGAGCATGCCCACAAAGCAAATCCCGAGGTCAAAAATACCGGCATCGGCGAGTACAGCTACGCGGGCGTCATCTTGGGCGAGAGCGCAACGGCCCGCGAGGGCGTCGAGCTTATCGGCAGTCTAATTGACGAGCAGGGCGTCTGCTCCAACGACCAGATTGTCATCGCCGACAACACCGAAACTTGGCTGTTCGCCGCGCTTTCCGGCCACCAGTGGATCGCTATGAAGCTGACCGACGACGTCGCTTCGGTCAACCCCAACATTAGTAACCTCAATTTCCAGGTCAATCTTGACGATCCTGAGAACTGCCTCCACTCTGAGGGGATCAAGACTATGCCCGAAGAGAAGGGCTTCGCCAAGTACTTTGAAGACGGACAGTTCGATGTTGCCCAGACCTACGGTGTATCTATCAACAATACGGGCATGGGCTCTTGGGCGCGTTATATCCAGGGCCGTGACTACTTTATGGCTCCGCTGACCGAGGGCACCGACTACGAGATCGTCAAGGACAAGGACAAGAATGACGTCACGCTCGGTGCCATGGTTCATGAGATGCAGCCGCTGTTCTTCCAGCCCAGCAAGTCCGACTGGAACACGTTTGAGCTGATTCGCGCCTTCGGCAACCGCGGTGAAAAAGTCCCCGGCCTTAATGCCAATACTGACGGTGTCAGCAGCATCGGTTCCGACCGCAACGCCGAGGCCAACCTCTTCCAGATTCGAAAGGGCTATGACCCCGAGGTTGCAACCATCCAGTGGGAGATGCTCTCCTGCGCCGAGTTCTCCGTCGCTATCCCGCTATACTCCGCTCTGATGACCGAAGTCAGCCCCTACTTCAGCGACCAGACCGTTGATTATGGTCACTGCAGCGAGACGGACATCGTGAACAACGAGGAGCCCGAGAACTCCATTAACTACGTCCTGATGGACATCAACTCGCTTTGCTTCGCGAACCGCGCACAATTCGCCACCAGCGTCCGCACCTACCTCGATGCGCTCCAGAACGAGCTCATCGAGCAGAACAAGGAAGTCGACACCGCCATGCTGGCCGAGACGACCACCGAGGGCCGCACTGCCCTGGCCAACAAGGCCGGCAAGGCTGCTACCGAGAACACCTACAAGAAGTGCAAGGCACTGCTCCAGGAGATGCGCGCCTATCAGAAGGCCGAAAACTTCGACCAGCCCTTCACCCCAAGCGACCTGAACACCGAGACCAACGGCCTCAAGGTGTCCATCACCTACGCCAAGGATGCTCTTGCCACCGATCCGGTCACCCCGGATCAGCCCGGCACTCCCGAGCAGCCTGGTACTCCTGAGCAGCCCGGTACCCCCGAGCAGCCCGCTAAGCCCGAGCAGCCCGCTAAGCCCGAGCAGCCAGCCGCCAAGCCTGAGAAGCCTAGCAAGTCCGACACCACGACCACGGTAACCACTAACAAGACGAACACCAAGGGCGGCCTGCCCACCACTGGCGATCGTTTTGATGGCCGCATGGTGGCCGCATTCGCCATCGCTGGCGTTGCCGTCATCTCCGCGGGCGGTTACTTCCTCTACCGTCGCAATAAGGAGTAACGTCTTAGCTGGGCGGGCAAGGCAGCAATGGCAGCCTCGCCCGCCCAGCCCGCTCTTTTGACCGGCGGGAAACCCGCCTGAAATCTTTTCAAAAAAGATTTCCCCGCACGCACTTCGCTGTGCTATAGTGCAGCGCAACAGCAACTAGGTGCGACCGTGCCACGGTATCACGAAAGGAGCCACCAACATGAAGAACACGATGAAGTCTCTCAACAACTGGTGGTGGCGTGATGCGAATACGATCGGTCGACAGTGAGTCCCTCACGCCTGTTTTTGCGCTCTAGGTGATTGGAAGGCCTCCGGTTTCGACCGGGGGCCTTTTTCTATCTCGAGCCCGATCGCATTCGCATCACGCGCCTCCGCTTTTCTCTTGCACCCCCATTCCGAAAGGATTTTCACCATGTCTCAGAACACCACCGCCGCCCAGCCCCGCACCGTCCAGACCGCCGACCGCGGCAAACTCGACGTCCGTGCTCTCGTCCTGCTCGCCATCCTGCTCGCTGCCGGCTTCATCCTCAACTTCACCGTCGGCAAGGCCATCTCGGGCATCTCGGGCGGCATGATCAGCCCCGAGTTCATCATCTCGGCCTTCTGCCTCACCATCCTGGTCGTTCGCCCCAACATCGGCCAGGCGCTCGTCATTGGCCTCATCTCGGCTGCCGTAATCCAGATCACCACCGCTTCGCCGTTCGTCGATTTTGCCGCTGAGGGCATCGCCGCCATGCTCATGGCCGGCATCGTCAACGCCGCCGGCAAGAACGGTCAGGTCAAGCCCGCGATCGCCATTGTCGCAACCTTCCTGACCACCTTTGTCTCCGGCGTCATCTTCATGGTCATCAAGATGGCCATGCTCGGCGTGGTCGGCGAGCTCGCCGCCGCCATGTTGCCCGTCGTCGCCATGACCGCCGTCTTTAACGCCATTCTGGTCGGCGCCCTCTACTTGCCCATCCAGAAGGCCCTTAGGCTCAACTAACCCACAGTGCCCCATCGGTAAAGACTGTCCCAAACAACGAGCTCTTGGGGACGTTCTTAAACGACTGGTCATTTAAGAACGTCCCCAATGACTATGAAAGGTATCCATGGAAACGATCATCAACGTCGACGATGTCTCGTTCTCCTATGGCACGCAGACCGAGCAGGCGCTCAGCCACATCTCGCTCAGCGTGAACAAGGGAGATTTCATCGGCATCATCGGGCCCTCGGGCGCCGGCAAGTCCACGCTTGCCGCCTGCCTGTCGGGTGCCGTGCCCCACCACTACACCGGCACGTTCTTTGGGTCCGTCATGGTTGACGGCCACGACACCTGCGAGGTCTCGCTGACCGACGTGTCGCAAATCGTCGGCAGTGTGCTGCAGGATATCGACACGCAGATGGTCGCCTCGGTCGTCGAGGACGAGATGCTCTTTGGCCTCGAGAACTTTGGCGTTCCCCACGACCAGATCGAGCGGCGCGTGAGCGAAACGCTCGAGACCGTCGGCATCAGCGACCTGCGCGACCGCGAGATTGCCACCCTCTCGGGCGGACAGAAGCAAAAGGTAGCCATCGCCGCCATCCTTGCTATGCGTCCGCGCGTCTTGGTTCTCGACGAGCCCACCGCGGCACTCGACCCTGCCAGCTCCACGCTGGTCTTCGAGACGCTGCGTGAGGTAAACCGCGCACTTGGAATCACCATCGTCGTCGTTGAGCAAAAGGTCGCCCTGCTCTCGGAGTACTGCAACCGCGTGCTCGTGCTCAACCATGGCGAAATCGCGCTGCAGGGCGAACCACACGAGGTCTTCGCGCATACCGACGAGCTCCGTGCCATCGGCGTCGACTGCCCTCGCGTCACGCGTATCTTCAATAGCCTCGAGGCCGATGGCCTGGTAAGCGGTACCCCTTGCTTGGATGTCGACGAGGCTGAGCGCCTGATTTCGGGCATCGTCGACCCCGCACACGCGGCCAGCGAAGCCCAGGCGCCCGCCGGCTCCCCGCATGCACCGTCGTTGCGCCCTCATGCCAAGGACGCCGAGCCCGTGCTCACCTTCGATCACGTTGAGTTTGCCTATCCCAATGGCGGCGCCGCCGTCCACGACCTAAGCCTGACGCTCTATCCTGGCGAGCTCGTGGGCATCGTCGGCCAAAACGGTGCCGGCAAGACCACGCTCACCAAGCTGCTCACAGGCCTGCTTAAGCCCGCCTCGGGCAGCGTGCGCGTCACGGGGTTGGATACCGCAGCCGTTCCCACGAGCCGCATTGCCCGCGAGGTCGCAACGCTCTTCCAAAACCCCGACCGCCAGATCTGCAAGGATACCGTACTCGACGAGGTCGCTTTTGGCCTGGAGCTTGCCGGCATCGACCGTGCCGAGGCTCTGCGTCGTGCTCAACTTGTTATCGACCGCTTTGGCCTGCCTGCCGATGAGGCACCTTTCTCACTTTCGCGCGGCCAGCGACAAATGGTGGCGCTTGCCTCCGTCGTAGTGGTTGAGCCCAAGATCGTCGTGCTCGACGAGCCCACGAGCGGCCTTGATTACCGCGAGTGCATGACCGTCATGGAAACGGTGCGCACCATGGCCGAGCGCGGCTGCGCCGTGATTATGGTCTGCCACGATATGGAAGTCGTCTCGGATTTTGCCGAGCGCATTGTGGTAATGGCCGACGGTCGCATCCTCGACCGCGGCCGCACGCACGAGCTATTCTCGAACATCGAACTCATGCAGCATGCCTACGTGGAGCCTCCCCAGGTTATTGAACTCTCGCGCCGTCTGGCATCTTCCGTCTCGCCCGCTTTTGCGCAGGTGAGCGAGGTCACCGATGTCGTTCGAATTACCAAGGAGATGGTCCACCGTGGTTAACGTCATCGACTACATGCCGGGCGATACGCTGCTGCATCGCCTGAACCCCGTCGTCAAACTGGGCCTCGCCGCTGCCATCATCGTCGGCATCTTCTTGTCCGACACCTACGTAGCGCTGCTGGGCTTTTTGGCACTCACCCTTGCACTGGGTGCCTATGCCGGCGTCGTCGACCGTCTGTTCTCGCTGCTCAAGTTGCTGATTCCGCTCGCGCTTATCATGCTGGTGCTCCAGCTGGCCTTTATGCGCGATGGCAACGTGGTGTGGGGTTTTATCACCGACACGGGCCTCATCACAGGATCGAAGGCCTGCCTGCGCCTGCTGGGTGTGGCGTTACCACTCATCCTCATGCTCATGGTGACCAAGCTCAACGACCTTGCCAACGCCTGCGTCGAGGTGCTGCACGTGCCGTATCGCTATGCCTTCACCTTTACCACGGCGCTGCGCTTTGTGCCGGTGTTTGGTCAGGAGATGAATGCCATCATGGAGGCGCAGACCGCACGCGGCGTCGAGTACGACACCAAGAACCCCATCAAGAAGCTTAAGCTCATGTTGCCACTGTGCGTGCCGCTGCTCATCTCAAGCGTGGGCAAGACCGATGCCACAGCCTTGGCGGCAGAACAGCGCGGCTTCTATCTGCGTACGCGCGCCAGCTCGTACAAGCGCTACCCCATCAAGGGCCTGGACATCGCCGTGCTCATCGTCAGCATCGCCCTCATCGCCATCGGCTTCCTGTTCTAGTTCACCACCGACAGCAACCGCCCAACGCAAAAGGCCTCGGCTCGCACCAAACGAGCCGAGGCCTTTACTGTTTCACCAGATAAAACCTACCAAAATTAACCTGTCCCTTTTTGGCGGGTCGGAAGCTAGAGGCGGTAGGGGGCGCCGCTGCGGATGATGGATTCGCGCACCAGGACATCCATGGCGTCGAGGGTGATCTCGGGCATCTCTCGGTACTTTTGCAGCACCGAGAGCTCGGTGCAGGCCAGAATGACGCGGTCGCAGCCGCTACGGGCGAACTCCCACATCACGCGGTCGAACTTATCCATATCGGGCTCACGTCCGGCCTTCACATCATCGTAGATAAGCGACATCACATCGTTCTGACGTTTCTCGCTGGGATAGACGACCTCAACACCCGCAGCCTTACATTCGCGGCCGTAGACGCCCGCGCCCACGGTTCCGTCGGTGCCCATGATGCCAATCTTGTGCACCGGCTCGGCCGGCATACTCAGGTTGGGGTCGAACTCGCACTCCCCCATCACCGCACCGGCCAGAGCATAGCGCACCGACTCACGCGGCATGTGGATAATCGGCACCTTCGTAAACGACTGGATCTGATCGTAGAAGTAGTGTGACGTGTTGCAGGGAATGGCAATGTGCGCGCAGCCCAGCGACTCGAGTGCCTGGGCACACTCTTTCATGGTCGCCAGCAGCTTGGCATGCTCGCCGGTCTTAATGGCCAACGTGCGGTCGGGCATGGTCGACTTGGAGAGCACCACCATGTCGATATGTTCCTGATCGCAGGCAGCAGCCGTGTGGCGCACCACCTGGTCGTAGTAATACGACGTGGCCTCGGCGCCCATGCCGCCGATAACTCCCAGCTTTTCCATCGCCGCCTCCTTGGTGACGCTTGCGCAATTGCGCGTATCATACCCGCGCCCGCCCGATGCAAACCGGACGGGCGCCGCGCTCATCTACTTGTAATACGTCTTGAACAGCTTGAAGTGGCGCAGCTTGGTGTGCCACATGCGCAGCCAGCGGTTAAAGACAAAGTCGCCCTTCATAAACGAAGGGTCGGCGCCCTTGCCCTCCTTGTCCAGACGATGCACCTTAGCGCGCAGCTCGGGATCCTTGACGTACTTGTCGACGACGCCCATGGGGACGACCATCCACAGGGCCTCGTCCTGAGCCGTCACAAACTCCGGCTCAAATGGACGGTTGAACACATACTCGTCCACCACATACTTGGCAACGTTAAAGCCACTGTTAGTGACGTAGTAGTTGCTGCGGCCCTGGCGCGTGTTGAAATCGAAGAACTTAAACGAGCCGTCGCGCTCGTCGTACTTAACGTCAAAGTTGGAATAGCCCACAAAGTGAAGGTCCTCGAGCAACTTGCGCACGCCGTCCATGAGCTCGTCGTTGGGCTCGGTAATGATACAGGCATGGTTGCCGACACCGTGGGGCTGATGCTCCTCGAGCAGCACATGGCCCAGGCACATCATGCGCACCTTGCCGTTGCGGTCGGAATAGCTGGTGAGCACGCGCATGTACTCGTCGTTACCGGGCACGCGGTCCTGCAAGATCAGGTCGTCAGTGTAGCCGCTGGCATACGAATCGCGAATGACCTGTTCCAGCTCGGCGCGGTCGGCAATCTCATAGGCCTTCTTCTGGCCCTCGAACTCGTGCTGCCACCACATGATGCCGTCAGAAGGCTTCAGAATCATCGGGTAAGGAAAATCGATCTGGTCGAGCACCTCGGCAGGTGCCTCGCCTTGGTCGTTCAGCATCGCCATGGTGAAGGTAAAGGTATGCGGATAAGGCACGCCATGCTTCTCGCACAGCTCGTAGAAGATCTCCTTCTTCTGGCACTGCTCGAGCATGCTGTAGGGAGCGTAAGGCGCGACGATGTTATCCGCCAACTCATGGGCATCCTTGGCCTGAGCCACGAGGGCAACATAGTTATCGCCACAGCCCACAAGGACAATCGTCTTATCGGCATGCGCTTGGGCAATGCCGTTGACGGTTTTGAGCATCACGGGCATGGTATCGATATCCACGTTGGGCGTGTAGTCGATAATCTGGCTGCGGTACGCGGGACCCGTCTGGTACTTGCCAAAGACCAGACTCTTGACCTGGTACTCCTCGTAGAAGGCGCGCGCCACCGAATAGGCGTTGATGTCGCCACCGAGCAGCACGGGAATGAACTCGCGCTCTGTAAATTGCAATGCCATGGAAACTTCCTATCATGAACTGCCCACACAACGGGCGGTCTTTGCGCATCTGATTTATTCTAGCGTGCCAAGCCGCCGACGCCCAAAGCTCCACCGTATCTATGGCAATCGACGTAATCGTCCAGCACGAAGGCCAGCACAAAGACGGCGCTCACCGTTGTATGACAATGGGCAATGAACCTACCATTGTTGTAGGATTCAACATGTTGCCCGCCCCGTCGAAAGGTGCACCGTGCCCCAGGCTCATCCGATCAACAACCCCATCATTGACGCCGCCAAGCGCGAACTTGCGGATCGTGCCCAGACGGCAGCTCCCCTACGCACCGCAAACGATGCTTACAACGGGCCTGCCCGTATCGTCTCAATCAACACGTCGGAGCACAAAGGCACTCGCAAGTCGCCCGTCGCCGATGGACGCGACACCGTCATCGAGCAATTTGGCCTCGCTACCGATGCGCACGCCGGACATTGGCACCGCCAGGTCTCTTTTTTAGCCGCGGAGTCCATCCAGACGGCGCAGGCGCGCGGGCTCGATGTGCACGAGGGCGACTTTGGCGAGAACTTCACCACCCAGGGTATCAACCTGCTCTCACTCCCCTTGGGCACGCAGCTCAAGCTCGGCAGCGAAGTACTCGTCGAAATCAGTCAGATCGGCAAAGTCTGCCATACCCGCTGTGCCATCTACTATCTCGCCGGCGACTGCATCTTTCCCCACGAGGGCGTTTTCGGCGTGGTACTAAAGGGCGGAGAGGTCCATACCGGCGACGAAATCCAGGTGGTCAAGCTCGGCGACGGCACTTGCTCGTTCACCCCCGCCGAGGCGCTCGAAGAGATTGAGCAGGCTCGCCAGGAGGGCACGCTGTAGTTGTAAAACCCCACGTTGAGATAGCTTTTACAGCCCAAAGTTCCTCTTAAACAGGCCCCCGTAACGTTAAAGTTGAACTCTATGGTTTCTCAACAATTCATCATAACTGCAGGTCAAAGCCAAAGCCTCAAGTTCAACTTGACCCTTTGGAACCTTTAAGGTTCAAGTTGAGGTCGAAAGCAGTAGTAGAATACCGTTCGAACCATAACCTACGATTGATTGCAGAGGGACTGGATGCAGCATTCGAATCATCGCACCGCAGCGCTCATTGCGTCGAAGCCGGCTCGTATCATCACGAGCGCCGCGCTCGCC
This sequence comes from Collinsella sp., assembly GCA_019424985.1. GTDB lineage: Bacteria > Actinomycetota > Coriobacteriia > Coriobacteriales > Coriobacteriaceae > Collinsella. The sequence continues at coordinate 16,651 of JAHYYM010000014.1, forward strand.
GTTGCGCTGACGGCCTCGCCGATGCTCTCCCCCGTTGCGGCGTATGCCGCCTCGCAGGCAACGCAGGACCAGCTTTCCGCAGCCCAGCAGAAGATCGAAGCCGCCACGAGCGCCTACAACGACGCCCGCACCAAACTCGATGACCTGCAAAAGCAGATTGACTCCAATGAGGCAAGCATCGAGGAAATCGAGGCTAAGCTTCCCGAGCAGCAGGCCAAGGCAAGCTCTGCCATGCGCGATCTGTACAAGTATCAGAAGGGCACCAATCCCATCGTGAGCTTCCTGGTCAACGCGCAGAGCCTGGGTGAGTTCATCACGACCTGCAAATACACCAACCAGATCACGAGCTCGAGCGTCGACGAGATCGAAGAGCTCAATAGCATGCAAACCGAACTCGAGCAGAACAAGGCCGAGCTCCAGCAGGCCAAGTCTCAGCTTGAGACGGAGCAGAAAAACGCCGAGGATGCGCTGGCACAGGCCCAGCAGCTCCGCAGCGAGGCACAGGCAAAAGCCGAGCAGGAAAATGCCGCCGAGCTTGCCAAGCTTGAGGCCGATAAGGCCGCTGCCGCCGAGAAGCTCTCGGGCGAGGGCGTAAGCGGCAGCAATTCCAGCAGCCAGGCCACCAACACCAACACCACCATCGACACCACGGTGAACAACTCCAATACCGGTAGCTCCGATTACGATTCGTTCATTAATGAGTGGACGAGCCGCATCGACAATTATCTCGCCGGCTCCCCTATGGCAGGCCAGGGCTATAACTTTGCCGTCGCCGCTTGGAATACCGGTGTCGACCCCCGTTGGTCCCCCGCCATCGCCTGCATCGAGAGCACCAAGGGTGCTTATTGCGCCAATTCTTATAACGCCTGGGGCTGGAGTGCACGTGGCGGCGGTTGGCGCAGCTTTGGCAGCTGGAGCGAGGGCATCTCCGCTCACGTTGCCTATCTGGGCGCCAACTACGGCTCCACCCTTACCCCGGCTGCGGCCAAAAAGTACTGCCCGCCCACGTGGCAGGACTGGTACAACAAAGTCGCCGCTCAGATGAACCGCATCTAAGTGCAACTGCAAAGGGCCCCAATGGGGCCCTTTTCTTTTAGGTAGCGGAGGTATCGACAACGCCGGTCGCATTGGCAACCGCGACTATGACGATCATGCATAGGAGCAGCACACCCAATGCCTTGAGCCAGAGTTTCGCGAGTTTCTTGCCGCGATAGCTGTCGAGCAGTGCGAATCGCCGACGAAGACGGCGCTTATCGAGCAGCGCAAAATGCATAAGCACCATAAGGCCATCGACAAAGAAAAAATACTCGATTATGAGAAGCCACGTCGGGTAGCTTTGGTTTGCTCCCGTGGGGTGAAAGACGGCAAAGTGACTTCCGGCAAAGAACACAAGCAGCGAGAAGCAGACGAGCGTATTCCAAATACGCCCCAGAGACTCCGGAACGCGAGAGAGCAAACCGCATGCAGCGGAGGCGGCAGGCCTAGGAAGCCCTGTGGGGTTCTGGAGCCCTTGGGGCGTCAACACCGTCTCCGAGGCCGGAGTACGGACAGGCGCAGGCGCAGGAGGCCGCACGGGGCGACTCAGATCGTATGCCGCGCGCGTCGCCCGTCCCAACGCTTCCGCGCTCGCAAAACGCTTGGCCGGGTCGAGCGCCATCGACATGCAGATGACATCGGCAAGTGGGGTGGGAATGCCACGCGCCTCGCATTGCTCGCGCATGTCGAGCCCTGGTTTAGGGTCGACTCCCGTCAAGCAGAAGAACAACAGGGCGCCAAGTGCGTAGACGTCGCTTCGCACGCTCGTCTGCCCAAACCCATACTGCTCGGGCGGCGCATAGGGCCGTGTCCCAAACTTGATGGTGTCGGCATCGGCGCCATCGCGCCATACGCGCGCGATCCCCAAGTCGATAATCACCAGCGACGAAAACGTCAGACCGTCATCAGGCGTATAGTTGGCACCTGTCATGATGATATTCGACGGCTTGAGGTCGCGATGGATCACCGGCGCCGACGTCTCCCCCGCCATCGCAAAACCGGCGTGGAGCTCGCCCACGGCATCGCATAGGGCAGGATACAATTCGTGCGCATAATCGGGGGTGGCTCCCAGACGGTCCACCAGCGCCCCGAGTGTCTCCCCTTCGATGTATTCCATAACCACGTTGAGCTCGTCGCCCGCACGACGACAATCGACGATTCTGGGCAGGTGCTCAAAACGCCTACCTGCCCGCTGAGCGGCAAACAGACGCCCGTATGCCCCACCGATTTGAGCCGAAGCATCGATGCGCTTACGGACAAAGGGGCCGAGCGAACCACCGCCGGTTCCTTCAAAGTACACGAGCTCGGTTGTTTCAACGGACGAGCGCTTAAGTACACGCTCCACGCGATAGCTGTCGTCGCGATCGAGCGACGCCAGGTGCTCGGCAAGCGCTGCGGTCAGCTCGTCATTGGAATATGTTGGGGTCTGAGTATCCATAGCCTCCATCATAGCGCAGGGCGCAGACACCCCATGGCATCCGCGCCCCGTTCGTTTGCATCGTTGTTCGACAGCTCCACCGGCTCAGATATCAGCCGCTAACTCACCGTCTCCTCGCCAAAGCGATACAGCTCCTCGTTGACCTTTTGGAGGCTGCACCCGCGATCGATGCAAAAGATGATAATCGCATCGCGGTGGTCCTTGCAGTTAAGGACGCTTACCCCGGCAGCCGTCAGCGCACGGTTGGTCTCTTTGAGCGTCAGCGCCATCGCAAAGGCAATCTGCAGCACCTTATTGCGACTCGGATGACGCGCGCCGGTAAAGATCTGATAGCCAAAGGTCTCATTGAGATCGGCCATGCGAACCACGCGCGAACGCTCCAAGCCCTTTTCCTGCAGTAGCTGCTTCAGGTAGTCCGAAAGCGACGGGGCGGCAAAGTCGTGCTCCCTGATATAGCCATCGATGTTCGGCGCATCGAGAAGCTCATTGAGCAACTCCTCGGTCAGCTTTTTATCGGGCATACGGCTTCACCTCCCCCAGTGCATGCAACATGCTAGAAACCACTTACGTCCGAACGCTCCCAGCTAGCAACCTGGTCGGGAGACACTGTACCCAGCGCCTCGAACTTCCAGGAGCCGCCCGCCTTCAGATGATTGGTGTTTGCAAGAGCCGTTCCAACCTGGTTGCCATCGGCATCATACAGAACATACTCAATCTGAATGTAGCTCTTTTCCTTGTCCGTGTTATTGGTCAGCGTGCCCGTGATCTTATAGGCAAACTGATTGGAGGTGTCTTCAGCCTCATCAGCAATGGTATACGGTTCTTGCGGTTCTTTTTGCTCCTCAGCCTGCTGTGTCGCCTCGGCAGGTTTTGCCGAATCGCTCGCAGACGAATCGGTTGAATTGCCACCCATAGAGCCCACGGCACCGACGATAACCAGCACCACGATGACGCCTAGGACAATCTTGCCGATCGGCTTCTTTCCCTCTTTTGCCATTATTCATCCTTCCTACGATCCGGCTACCGCGCCGGCACACAGCACATCGTAGAAAGGATTGAACTTGAATTCATTAGCTGAGAGCTAAGGCTGCAGTAAACGGCCAATGCAGTTATCCAAACGCCGAGCAAACGCACTTTGCGCAACCGTCTGCTGGCAGCGCGTCAACCCACCGTTACGGATTCCCCAGTAAAGGCGCTGATCATCAACAGGACAAAGAACACCAGGTAGCTGGCACTCAGCGGGTACGCAATAATCAGGAAGACGACCCAGCCGACAGTGGTTTTACCGTCGGCACGGCGTTGCTCGCGATTGCGGCAAAGCCAAATCGTCACGCCAATGGCCACAATCAGCAACACGAGTGCCGCTGCTGCCAACCCGGCAAGCGCAAACATTACGCCAATGCTCACAGCGATGACCGGGAGCAGCAGCAAGCCGCACCCGCAACCGCCCGGACTATATACAGCAGACTGTCGGCGTCGCTTCATCGCCGCGCCACCCCATCATCTCTGAGCACTACAGTGCGATGGCCTGCTGAACAGGAACGATCTTATCGAGTTCCGGTTCGATCCGCCTTTTCTCGACCTCAAGGTCAAACGCCACCTGAGCGCGCAGCCAATAACCATCCGTCAGGCCAAAATAACGGCAAAGACGGAGGTCGGTGTCGGCCGTCACGCGACGTTTTCCCAAGACAATCTGCCCGATACGCTGAGCCGGAATCCCGGTCTCTTTCGCAAGGCGATATTGAGAAATGCCCATGGGAACAAGAAACTCCTCTTTGAGAAGCTCACCAGGGGTCACCGGCGACAGCAAATCGGCCGAGGTCTCATCACTTGTGATAATCGACGATTTCGACATTCCAAGCCATCTCCTGTCTCCACTCAAAACAGACCCGATAGCGCTCGTTAACACGGATGCTATATTGACCGGCACGATCGCCCTTCAAAGCTTCCAGGCGGTTGCCCGGCGGAACGCGAAGATCATCAAGCGAAGCACAAACCTGCAGTTGGCGAATCTTCCTCAGCGCAACGCGCTCAAAGGGCACGAACCTCCTGACCCGCACACCCATGGCAAAGCGTTCGGTATCCTCATCTTTATACGATGCAATCATAGTATCGCCTTACGTTAGTAACGTCAAACGTTTCTATAGACTTACATCTCTATTATATCGTACGTTTGTTCGTGTTTTCTAGAACAAATAGTCCTTCACGCCTTAGTCAAGCGAAAGTAATCGTTTGTAGACATCGAAGCCTTTGAGAAGAATCTCCTCGTCGAAGAGCATGCTATCGGTATGCAGAGCGCTTGTGGCATAAGCGGGGCAGCCATCCGAATCACTCGGGTTGTCTTGGTCCTCTGGCATACCCGTACCCAGCAGGAAAAACACGCCCGGCAGATGGCGCTGATAGAACGCGAAATCCTCGGCGATCAGCAGCGGCTCGTCCACAAGTTGCAGCTCGGGCAAGGCAGGCATGATGTTGGCAAACAGCTCGGGGTCGTTGTCGACCGGCGGATAGCCCTCGGCAAAATCGAGGTCATATGCGCAGCCCGTTGCGGCGCATGCCTCATCAAGCACGCGGCGCACACCCTCACGCGCACGGTCGAACATGTCGTCCGTAAACACACGCAGGCTGCCGGCAACATGGGCCTCCCCCGCCACCGCGTTGCAGACGGTACCGGCCTGCAGCAGACCAAACTTACCGATACAGGGCTCGTCGGTGCCCAGCTCGTCCATCAGCTCGCGCTCGGCAACCAAAAACTTCGCTGCCGCCAACGCGGCATCGTGCGACTCCCCAACCGGCACACCATAGGTCTTAGCGATGTGGATGCTCGTACCGTGAATATGGATATGCGTCTCGCTCGAACGCGCCAGCAGCGGACCGGAACAACTCGCCAACGTGCCGGCAGGCAGATCGGGCCACACATGGAAGCCAAAAATGCGGTCGGCCCCATAGCGCTCGAACACACCACTCTCGCATACCGTCTTGGCACCACCTGTCGTTTCCTCGGCCGGCTGGAACACAAAGAGTACGTTGCGCCTAATGGCGCCCGGCTGCTCGCGAATCGTACGGTCGACATACGTCGCGGCGGCAAGTGCCATGGCCATGTGTCCGTCATGTCCGCAAGCGTGCATCTTGCCGGGATGTGTCGAGGCGAACGCTGCCCCTGTTGCCTCGGCAATGGGCAGCGCATCCATATCGGCGCGAATCGCCGTGGCATGCGCGGCACCAACGCCGGCGTCGAAGAAAGCGCAGACGCAGCTGGGGCACGGATGGGTCACCTCGCAAGCGAGCGGTGCCAACACGCCCTCGATATAGGCAATGGTTTGCGGAAGATCGAAATCGAGCTCCGGAATGCGATGGAGATCGCGGCGATAGCGACGGAGTTCTTGGAGCTCGGTCATAGAGGATCCCTTCGTGAGGCACATCTGTTGCAACTTATTGTGATACAGGATTGTGGCGCACATGTTTCCAGCATATCCTTGCATTTTTTAAACGTTATATACGAATACTCTTGTTTGGTAAAGTGCAACGTGATAGGGTCTTTACCACTTGATAGAGGCGCGGGCACGAAGAGCCGCGGGCGAGCCAGCAGGCTTTGACCCCGTGGGGAGGCGAAACCCGCCGAACTGGGTTTTTCGGGCACGAACAACCTGGTGGGCCTGTGGGAAACACCCACAGGACTGTCTGCAGCAATGCGGGAGCGCTATCCGGACATTGGGTCCACGCTATGCGGATTCGATGCGCAGATGGCGCCGTCTGGATAGCGAGGTTTACGGGACATGGCATTGACCCCCAACGAGGCATATGCGGCCAAGCAGCCGTTTGTGGACAAGGAGACACTCGAGCATATCGTCGAGCAGTTCCCCACGCCGTTTCATCTATACGACGAGGCGGGCATCCGCCGCAACATGCAAGAAGTGTGCGACGCCTTTGCATGGAACCCGGGCTTTAAGGAATACTTTGCCGTCAAGGCCAACCCCAACCCGGCGCTCATCTCCATTCTCAACAAATACGGCTGCGGCTGCGATTGCTCGAGCTATACCGAGCTCATGATCGCCCGCTCGCTGGGTATCACGGGACACGACATCATGTTCTCGTCCAACGATACGCCGGCTGCCGACTTTGAGCTCGCCGACAAGCTGGGCGCCATCGTCAACTTTGACGACATCAGCCACATCGAGTTCTTTGAGCGCGTTGCGGGGCCCATCCCCAAAACGGTCAGCTGCCGCTTTAATCCAGGCGGTCTGTTCCAGCTCTCCAACGGCATCATGGACAACCCGGGCGACTCCAAATATGGCATGACCACCGAGCAGCTCTTCGAGGCCTTCCGCATGCTCAAGGCCAAGGGCGCCGAAAACTTTGGCATCCACGCATTCCTTGCCAGCAACACCGTCACCAACGACTACTACCCCAAGCTCGCACGCATCCTCTTTGAGCTTGCCGCACGCCTGGAGCGCGAGACCGGCGCGCACGTCGCCTTCATCAATCTGTCCGGCGGCGTCGGCATTCCCTATCAGCCCGAGCAACAGGCCAACAACATTCACGCCATCGGCGAGGGGGTACACGCTGCCTACGACGAGATCCTGGTTCCTGCCGGCATGGGCGATGTGGCCATCTGCACCGAGATGGGTCGCTTTATGATGGGTCCCTACGGCTGCCTGGTCACCAAGGCCATTCACGAGAAGCAGATTTACAAGGACTATATCGGTGTCGATGCAAGCGCCGTCGATCTGATCCGCCCTGCCATGTATGGCGCTTACCACCACATTTCGGTAATGGGCCAGCCGGGTGGCGACGACAAGACCACAGCGCCCGTCACGAACACCTACGACATCACGGGCAACCTATGCGAAAACAACGACAAGTTCGCCATCGATCGCGAGCTGCCGCATATCGACATGGGCGACCTGCTTGTGATCCACGATACCGGCGCGCATGGCTACTCCATGGGCTACAACTACAATGGACGTCTTCGCTCCGCCGAGGTCCTGCTGCGCCCCGATGGCTCGGCCGACCTCATCCGCCGTGCCGAGCGTCCGGGCGATTATTTTGCCACGCTCGACGTGCTGTCGTGCGGCCGAGAGCTGCTGGCCAAGTCGCGCGCCGAAAGCGCTCGCCGTCGTGCCCAAGACGAGCGCCTGGCAGTCGCCGCCCAATGGAACAAACGCATCCAGATCACGGACGCGAAGGAGAAGAACATGGACATCCGCAATCTCGAGGGCTCAATCGTCGCCCTGGTTACGCCGTTTAAAAAGGACGGCAGTGTCGACTTTGACGCGCTCGAGCGCCTTATCGATTTCCACCTGCAAAACGGCACCGACGCCATCCTCACCCTGGGTACCACCGGCGAAAGCGCCACGATGACCGACGACGAGGACAACTCCGTTGTCGCCGCGGTAGTCAAGCAGGTTGCAGGCCGCGTCCCCGTCATCGCCGGCTCGGGCTCCAACTCCACGCAAACCATGCTCACCAAGTCGCTCACCTATCAGGGCCTGGGCGCCGACGGCCTGCTGCTCATTACTCCCTACTACAACAAGTCCAACGAAGAGGGCATCTATCAGCACTTTAAGACCGTTGCCGACGCGGTGGACATCCCCTGCATCCTGTACAACATCCCCGGCCGCTGCGGCTGCGGCATCAGCGAGCGCAACGTGGAGCGCTTGGCCGCGCACCCCAACATCATGGGCATCAAGGAGGCCTCGGGCAACGTCGCCTACGCGGCCAAGATCGCCCACCTGCTGTCCGATGACTTCCGCATGTACTCGGGCGAGGACGCGCTCACCGTGCCACTCATGAGCCTGGGCGCCTCGGGCACCATCAGCGTGTGGGCCGACGTTCAGCCGCAGCTCGTGCATGACATGTGCCGCGCCTATCTGGACGGTGACGTAGCGCGCGCCCGCGATATCCAGATTGCCGGCCAGCCGCTCATCAATGCCCTCTTTAGCGAGGTCAATCCCATCCCCGTTAAAGAAGCGCTCGCTCAGATGGGTATGATCGAGGCAAACTACCGTATGCCGCTGTGCCCCATGGCCAACGACACACGTGCCACACTTACCGATGCTCTGAAGGGAGCTGGTCTGCTTGATTAAGACCGTCATAATGGGAACGGGCCGCATGGGCTCGCTGATCCGCACTACCGCCGAGGGCATTGTCAACGCCGCTGGAGAGGCCGTTTTTGACATCGTCGCCCAGATCGGTTTTGATCTGTCCGAGCTCGAGAGCGCCCCGGCAGCCGACGTCATCATCGACTTCTCGAACGTCGCGACCTTTGACGCCGTTGTCGCCTATGTCGAGCGCACGGGCGCCGCACTCGTTTCCGGCACCACGGGCTATACGCCCGAGCAGATGGACCGCCTGCGCGAGCTGGGCCAGAATGCCCGCATCGTGCACTCGGGCAACTACTCTATCGGCATCGCCGCCCTGCGTCACCTAGTGGCCCAGGCCACGCGTGAGCTGCCCGGCTTTGACTGCGAGATTGTCGAGACGCACCACAACCAAAAGGTCGACGCCCCCAGCGGCACCGCCAAGCTGCTGCTCGACGCCGTCGTCGAAGCCGAGCCCGAGGCAGGCTACCACCCCGTCTACGGACGCGAGGGCATGTGCGGCGCGCGCGACCCCAAGGAGATCGGCATGCACTCGCTGCGCGGTGGCACTGTCGCCGGCGTGCACGAGGTGGGTTTCTTTGGCCAGGACGAAGAAGTCACGCTCACGCATCGCGCCACAAGCCGTCAGATCTTCGTCAACGGCGCCCTGGCAGCCGCGCAGAAGCTCGTCACCCGCGAGCACGGCTTCTATACGTTCGACCAGGTCATGTTTGCCTAACCAGGTATCAACCGGATCCACCCAAAGGAGAGACAGCAAATGAGCAATGCAGCCGAGATGGATGCCCAGGAGATTATCAACTACATCGCCACAGCGCCCAAAAAGACGCCCGTCAAACTGTACGTGCGCGAGAAGCCCGGCATGAAGGTCCAGTGGGGCAATGCGCACGTCTACGGCGGTCGTCGTGGCAAGACCGTCTTTGGTGACTGGGATGAGCTCAAAGCCATCCTTGATGCCAATGCCGATTCCATCGATTACTACGATGTGGAGAACGATTGCCGCAACTCCGCCGTGCCCATGCTCGACCTTAAGGGCATCAACGCCCGCATCGAGCCGGGCGCGATCATCCGTGACCGCGTCGAGATCGGCGATCGCGCCGTCATCATGATGGGTGCCATCATCAATATCGGCTCCGTCATCGGTGAGGGCTCCATGATCGACATGGGCGCCGTGCTGGGCGGCCGCGCCACAGTGGGCAAGAACTGCCACATCGGCGCTGGAACCGTGTTGGCAGGCGTCGTTGAACCCGCAAGCGCCACGCCCGTCATCATCGAGGACGATGTCATGATCGGCGCCAACGCCGTGGTCCTGGAAGGCGTGCACGTAGGCAAGGGCGCTGTCGTTGCCGCCGGCGCCGTGTGCGTCGAGGACGTCCCCGCTGGTGCCGTCGTGGCCGGTGTCCCCGCCCGCGTCATCAAAATGCGCGACGCCCAGACCGACAGCAAGACCGGTCTCGAGGAAGGACTACGTCAACTTTAATAGTTACGCGGTTATGACGAAAAGGCCGAAGTCCCAAAGGGCTTCGGCCTTTTCGTTACGGTCAATCCGCTCGATCCCTTATCGATTCTCGATGCTGCCGATATTCTTGAGCTCGATGGAGATGAGGCCGTTGGGCTCGTTGACAAACTCGATGTACTCGGAGTTCGAACCCATCTCGGCCGGGAAGCTGATCTCGATGCCCGTATCGGTACGAATCTTATGATTGCGCACCGCCGCGCGCTCGACCTGTTTGCGCTCCACGGGAACGCGCTCGGGAACCTTCTCCTCGGTCAGTGCCGCGCGCACACTTTCCTTGATGACCGGCTCGTCCTCAAAGACCTCATCGACGATATCCCAGGGCGGAAGCTCCTCGTCATCCTCGACCTTCTCGGCCACAGCGGCCTTAACCTTGGCGAGCGCCACGGCCGTGTTGGCGCCGTGCTCCTCGGCGACTTCCTCAACCACACGCGTCACGGTGTCGATGACCTCCTTGCCCGATACGCCCGTGTCGCACTGCAGCAGGCCATCGGGAATGAGCATGCGGTCTTCGCCGGCAATCTTGCGCTTCTTGTCCACGTAGCCGATCTCCATGGTGCTCGCGCGCACGATGGCATAGCTCGGCACCTTTTGCGAGGGGTTCGGCAGAATGGCGTAGTGGCGCGCGATGTCGTTGCGCACCTCCCCCTCCTCGCGGCCCACTTCGTGCATAAAAGCCTGCTTGGAGCCCAGCAGCATCACGGCAAACCAGCGGGCATCCTCATCGTCGTCAAAATCGGCCACGAGCACGTCGGTGGACTCGGCTTTCTCGGCTTTGGTGAGCTCGGAGGAGATAAACTCCGCAATCTGCTGCGACAGGTCCACGAACTCGCGCTCGCCAAAGAAATAACCCTTGAGCTCGCCGCCAAACGCAGAGTTCTCGGCAAACGTGGCGCGTTTATTGTCGGCCGAGGTACGTGCGCGGCGCAGATGCGTGGTCACGAAGTTGCGCACGGTACGGCTCTCGATATCCAGCTCGCGCTGGCTCATAACGTTGACGGCAGAGTCAAAGTCCAGAATATGCAGAATCGCGTGATTGATTTTCATATACGGCATTCCGTTCTAGATCGATTTGAGCACGAATCAGTATAGCGGTCGAGCCCGCCCCAAGCGCATCGAAGATTGATGCATCGGGGACAGGTTGCTTTGCACCAATGGCTAGCGCAGGAGCTCGGACTGCCATACCTCGAGCTGTTCTGCCAGGCTCTTACCACTAGAAGGCACGCTGAACTCGGGACGTTTGGGCAGCAGCGCACACTTAAGAATTGCCACGATGGTCTGCGAGACAAAGCGTCGCGTATCCTTGTCAAACCCTTGCGCAGCCTGGAGCATCACGGGCAGGCTCTCGCGCAGATTCCCAGCGATATCCGCAAACCGCTCAGCACCCGTAGCCTCAAACACGGAGAACAACGCATCTACAAAACGCTCGCGCTCGCTAGGCGAAACTGCAAGCAGCATCTCGCGAATGGAGCCATCAACGTATCGAGCACCGGCAGACAGGCGCTCACAGTACACGAAGTCGCGACCATCAACCACCCAGCTAAAGGGATTGTGCTGCAGCAGGCTGAACTCGGTGCTCTCAACGATGGCATAGTCCTCCTGCGTCTCGAACATCATGCCAAAGATCGACGACCGAGGTAGCGTCTTGTCGATTCGACCGGAAAGATCGGCAAAGGCGTTGCCGTTCAGAAACTCCTCGACGAAACCCGGACCATCATGGGAATACGCCTGTTCGATTCGCGCACGGGCGACATCGGAGCACATCGCCGCACCGTACACCGCAAGGTTTCCACCCTTGGAATGACCTCCGCACAAAAGCGGCCCGTCAATCGCATCCGCCGCCTCGTCCACATAACGCGCCGCGGATTCCTGGGCCGGCACAGGATACCGGAACGCCATGTTAAAGTCCTCTTTCCAGCCCACAATCGTGCTGTCGGTCCCCCGGAAGGAAAGATAGCTAAACCCCGCCGGAAACCGGAACGCCATGGCTGCAAACTGCTCTGTCGCCACCACATCGCTCACGGCACGATAGCCGCAAACGTGCACGCCACGGTAGCGAGGACTTGCCGCCACGGCCTCCAGCAAGGCCTTGCTCCCCTCCGGGTCCCACAAGTCGTCAATCATGTCCCGGTAGCACTCGGCACGCAGCAGCTCGCGTACGTCTAGGCCCTGCCAGTTCGTCAGCTCCGCCATATCACCCGGCAAACGCAAATAGGACAACCACGCAAAGACGAGGCTATCCACCGCGCAGAACGGCCTCTCCTCAAACGGATCAAACGCCGTCTGGGCATAGGTTAAAAAATTAGGCGAATCCGACATGGCCCTCCCATCAACTATGGTGCATTGGGGCAACTATGGTGCATTGGGGTCAGGTTACTTTGCACCAAAAAGGCGTCCGGGCCGTGTGGACCCGGACGCCTTCATTGTAGCTTTTCGCTCTAGCGAGCTTGATTTAGCAGGAGAAGTCGACGCTGTCGATGATGTCCTTGAGGGCCTTGGCGGAGGCGGTGAGCTCATGCTGCTCGTCATCGTTCAGCGGCACGGGGACGCGACAGACGACGCCGTCGCGGCCAACGACCGTCGGCATGGAGATGGCAAGATCGGACAGGCCATACTCGCCCACCATGAGCGAGGAGACGGGCAGAACGGTCTGCTCATCGCGCATGACGGCGGTGCAGATGCGCTTGACGGCCATGGCGACGCCATAGTAGGTGGCGTGCTTCTTCTCGATGATGGTGTAGGCGGAGTTCTTGACGTCCTCGGCGATGCGCTTCTCGGCAGCCTCATGCTCCAGATGACCGTGAAGCTCGCAGAAAGTGTTCAGCGGCACGCCGGCAACCTGGGCGCTGGACCAAGCGACAAACTCAGAGTCGCCGTGCTCACCCATGACATAGGCCTGGACATCGCGCGGGTCAACCTCGACGTGGGCACCAAGCATCTGCTGCAGACGGCCAGTGTCGAGCACGGTGCCGGAGCCGATGACATGGCCCTCGGGCAGGCCGGACATCTTGATGGCGGCATAGGTCAGAACATCGACCGGGTTGGAGACAATGAGCAGAATGCCGTCGAAGCCAGACTTCTTAATTTCGGGAATGATGGACTTAAAGATGTTGACGTTCTTGTTGACCAGGTCCAGGCGAGTCTCACCGGGCTTCTGGGCAGCGCCAGCGGTGACGACGATCATGGCGGCGTCGGCGACATCGGAATAATCGCCGGCGTAGATCTTCATCGGCTCGGCAAACGTCATGCCGTGCGCGATATCCAGGGCCTCACCCTCGGCGCGGTTCTTGTCCACGTCGATGAGGACCATCTCGGAGAACAGACCACTCTGCATCAGCGCGAACGCCGAAGACGAACCAACGAAACCGCAGCCGACAATAGCAACCTTCTTCTCGTTAACCATTAGAAACTCCCATCTCTCTCCACAAACAAGCCGCCCGGGAACGACCCGAGCGGCTTGCCGTAATCCCAATACATCCAATCGGGACTTTGATTATGCTCCTATTCGCAGCCAAAAATCGACCGTTTACCGAAATTGTTTGCAGGATTCGTAAAATAACTGCACGAAATCGGTTTCGAGCTATTGACGAGCGGAATAGCTTTCTAATACAGGCCCGCCTCGCGAATGGCCTCGACAGCCAAAGCGATCTGATCGGGCGGCAGGACCAGCGCCATGCGCACATGCCCCTCACCCGAAGGACCAAAGCTCGCGCCCGGCGTCACCACAACGCCGGCCTTCTCCATAAGCTCCTCGCAAAACGCCATGGAATCGGTGCGACCACCGGGAAGCTTGGCCCACACAAACATAGAGCCATGCGCGTTGGGACGCTCCCAGCCCAAGCCCTCAAGACCGTCGCACAGGGCATCGCGGCGCTCCTGGTACTTCAGACGCTGCGCCTCGACCTCATCGCGCGGACCGTTCAGGCAGGCGATAGCAGCCTTCTGGATCGGGAAGAACATACCAAAGTCGATCTGGCCGCGCAGCTTGGCAAAGGCAGAGACCACGTCCTCGCGGCCGACCAAAAAGCCGATACGCGCACCGGTAACGTTAAACGACTTGGAAAGCGAGAAGAACTCCACGCCCACCTCAAGCGCACCAGGATACTGCAAGAAGCTTCCGCCCGGCTCGCCGTCGAACACGATGTCGGAGTACGCGTTGTCATGGACGATGAGCAGGTCGTGCTCACGGGCGAAAGCGATAATCTCCTCGTAGACCTCGGGCGCGCCCACCGAGCCCACCGGGTTGGCGGGCAGCGACACGATCATGTACTTGGCACGATCGGCCACCTCGGGATCGATGCCCGCCACATAGGGCAGGTAATTATGCTCGGCGACCAACGGATAGTACTCGAGCTTGGCATCGGCGATCTTGGCACCCGCCTCAAAGACCGGATAGCACGGATCGGGAACCAGAATGGTGTCACCCGGATCGAGCAGGGCCAGGCCCAAATGGCCCACGCCCTCCTGTGTGCCGTTGCACGACTGCACCATGGACGGCGTAATGCCCGAAACGCCAAAGCGACGCTCATAGTAATCGCATACGGCTTGCTTGAGCTCGGGCAGGTCGCGCAGGGCATACTTCCACATCTCGGGGTCCTGGGCCGCTTGCGTGAGCGCCTCGACCACGTGGTCGTACGGCTTAAAGTCGGGCGTGCCCACGCTCATGTTGTAAATGGTCTTGCCCTGAGCCTTCAGCGCAAGCAGTTTGTTGTTGAGCGAGGCGAAGACCTCCGCGCCAAAGCGGTCGAGACGCTGCGATGCCTGCATGGTGCCACCTTTCGATATGAAAAACGCGGCGCTCCGACAAGAGCGCCGCGCGATACGGGCCATCAGATTGCAAAAGTGTAACGCTTGCACCCGCTGTTTTGGTTCAATTTGGCAACCTTAGTCCATCGGATTGAGCGCGTCAATCTGGGCGAGCCACAGGCGCGAGCTGGCGTCACTCGGCATGCGCCAATCGCCGCGCGGGCTGAGCGTGACCGAACCCACCTTGGGGCCATCGGGCAGGCAGCTGCGCTTAAACTGCTGGGCAAAGAAGCGACGGTAGAACGTACGCAGCCACGTGTGAACGGTCTTGACGTCGTAGGCGCCCTCGAAGCTCTTGAGCGCCATGCGGTAGATCTTGCCCGGCTCAAAGCCAAAACGCAGCAGGTAGTAGAGGAAGTAGTCGTGCAGCTCGTACGGGCCCACCAAATCCTCAGTCTTCTGCGCAATCTCGCCGTCGCCCGTGGGCGGCAGAAGCTCGGGGGACACCGGCGTATCGAGGATATCGAGCAAGACCTCGGCAATACGCCCGCCAAAAACATCAGCGGCATAGCGCACCAGATGGCGCACAAGCGTCTTGGGCACGCTCGCGTTGACGGCGTACATGCTCATGTGGTCGCCGTTGTAGGTAGCCCAGCCGAGCGCCAGCTCCGACAGGTCGCCCGTGCCGATGACAAAACCGCCGGCCTGATTGGCCAGATCCATCAGAATCTGCGTACGCTCGCGGGCCTGGCTGTTCTCGTAGGTCACGTCCTGCACGGCCGGATCGTGCTCAATGTCCTTGAAGTGCTGCTCCACGGCCGCGTGGATCGAAACCTCGCGGAAGCTCACGCCAAGGTCGCGAGCGAGCGACTCGGCATTCGACTTGGTGCGATGCGTCGTGCCAAAGCCGGGCATGGACACGGCCGTGATACCGGTGCGCGGCAGCCCCAGTGCATCGAAGGCGCGCACGGTCACAAGCAGTGCCAGCGTGGAGTCCAGGCCGCCCGAAAGACCGATGACTGCAGCCTTGGTGCCCGTATGGGCCAGGCGGGTCTTGAGGCCGGCGGTCTGCAGGTCGAGGATGGTCTCGCAACGCTCGGCAAGGTCACCATGGTCGGCCGGCACAAAGGGCGCGCGGGGGAAGACACGGTCGATGCCGAGTGCATCGCGCAGGACAGGTTCGTCTGTCAGCACGCCCTCAAAAGAGAACTCAACGGTCGTGGCCTCCGGCGCATCGTCCGCGCGCGTCCACGTCGTCGAGCGACGGCGCTCGGCAACCAGGCGGTCGAGGTCGACATCGGCCACCGCCATATCGCAGGTGAGCAGCTTGGTAGCAGCGAGCTTCGAGCCGTTTTCATAGATAAGGTTCTCGCCCGCAAAGACCATGTCGGTCGTGGACTCACCCTCGCTCGCGTCCGCGTAGGCATAGGCGCAGTACAGGCGTGCGCTCTGATTGGAGATGAGGCTGCGGCGGTAATCTGCCTTGCCGATAATCTCGTCCGAGGCAGACGGGTTGAGGATCACCGTGGCACCTGCAAGCGCCATCTCGGTCGAAGGGGGCGCCGGTACCCACAGGTCCTCGCACACCTCGACACCCAGCACCAGATCCTCGGCACCCTCATCACAGCAGCGGTAGACAAGTCCCGAGCCAAGCGGCACCGGACCCTGACCGGCAAATTCAACCCACACGGGATCGGCGGGCGCCGGAGCAAACCAGCGGCGCTCATAGAACTCGCCGTAGTTGGGCAGATACTTTTTTGCCGTAAGGCCCAAAAGCTCGCCCGCACAGCAAACGGCCGCGCAGTTGTAAATGTTCTCGGTAACTGCAACGGGAAGACCGATGGTAAAGACGATCGGCAACTCACGGGTTTCATCGAGGATGCGCACCAGCGCCGCCTCGCAGGCATGAAGCAGCGTGCGGTTATGGAACAGATCAGCCGCGGTATAGCCGCACAGGTTGAGCTCGGGCAGCACCAACGCGCGAACGCCACGCTCGGCAGCATCGCGAACAGCCGCCAGCACAACCTCGGCATTGCCCTCGACATCGGCAACGCGAATCTGCGGCGACGCCGCCGCCACACGCAAAAAGCCATCGTTCTTAACTTGACCGTTTAGAAAATCGTTCATGCGAGCTCCAACACATCCGTTTAGCCGCAACGAGCGGCGGCGATAAAGTCCGCCTCCATTGTACTGTCAAGTTCAATCAGCGCTGGTGGGGCAGACTCATGATAAAAATTGAAAAGAGAAGTCAGAATGGCGTTTAGCAGTAGAACGAGATCTCGTCCACAAGGAAAAATGCCTTCCATTTAGAGCAAATCAATTCATGCTGAGCGGCGATAATTTCACAGAGGTCGTCAAGCGTGCTCCGGGGAATCTTCGCTTTGTTATTAGCGACAATGCAACCTCCCCTGCGAGTCAGCCAGATTTTGGCCGAGTTATCTGAAGGCGCTCCCTTGCAAACATGGACATGGATTGGCTCGCCCGCTTCGTTGGACCAAAAGAAGACCCTATAGCCGCCAATAAGAAAAAGGCTAGGCAACTTTAGCTCCTCCGTTTGCGGCGTAGCGATACAGTAGATGGGCGTTATTGCTCAGAAAAGTCTCAAATCCTCGCTTCTCCTCGTCGGTGAAACGCCCTTCCCACATAGTCCAATTGTAAGAAGGTAACTCACAACGAGCGGAGTCGAAGCCCTCTGCCGTCGGTCGTTCAAAATGCACGATAACCTTTTCGATATCGCCATCCGCAATCAGGTCAGAATGAATGACCTCGGTACCGTCTTCGAACGTCATATACGGGTACATCACGTAAACCACCTCGCAATCGTAAATCCAGTTTAGCATCAAGCTATTGCACCAAAGACAGCAAGCCCCCTTGATGAGTTGATGGTATCTGTTAAATGTCACGTACGATTCACATCTGGTGGGTACCCTGATGGCTACATAAAACGAAGCAGATTTACACCGGGAGGACCCCGTATGACAACCAAGTACACTGACGCGCCGCGCACGCGCGTCATGACACCGGCATCGCTCAACAACGGCGTGCACGAGAACCATTCCATCGGACAGACCATGGCCATTGCGCCCAAAAAGGGCCTTTTCGACGACATTTCCATTCCCCAGATCATCGCCGGCGCCGCAGCTGCCGCCACGAGCGTGGCGCTTGCTTCAAAGATCGGCATTGCCGGCTCGGTGATTGGTGCCGCCGTGAGCTCAGTCATCACTGTTGTGTCCTCGCAGGTCTATCGCCACTTTATCTCCGCCAGCGCCGAAGCAATCAAGGGCACGCATGCCGCTGTCGACTACCCTACCGGCGCCTACGAGCCCGTTGAGCCCAATGTCGAGGAGCACCTAGGTGGCGCCGTAACCACGCAGGAGATGCGCCAGGTTGCGGGACGCGCGACCACGGCGCGCGTCGCTCCCAACAGCCTGCGCGCCAAGGCGGCGGCTGAGCGCAGCCAGACGCAAAAGAAGGTCATCGTCTTCTCGATCGCTATCGCCATCGTCGCGGTCATCGCCTGCGCCGGCGCCATCCTTATCACCACTGCCGGTGAGGGTCTGGGCGAGCGTCCCGAGCCAATCCTGTCGTCGCGCACGACCGAGAGCGATGCAAATGGCAACACCCAGTCGCAAGATCAGCAGGCACAGACGGACGATACGCAAGACAGTTCTACCTCTGCCAATTCGTCCTCGAACACCCAAAACCAATCGCAGGGCGTCGATTCCTCTGCGAACAACAGCGGCACGCCGTCCGACACGACCAACTCAAGCCAAACAACTGACGGTTCACAGCCGAACACGGGAGGCCAGACGAGCGACACCACGTCGGGAACGGGTGCAGCAGACAGCAACAACAGCAATTCGAGCGGCACCACATCGGGCACGACATCTGACAGTTCAAGCCAAGGCACGACATCGGGCAACTAGGCACTGCATCCCCAGATAGGCAACCTGTACAACGGGCGCGAATCGACAGCGGTTCGCGCCCGTTTGCCTTGGGCGCCGTCATGGCGAGCGCCATGCGATGGTAAGATGCTTTACATGTGTAAAGAGGAGATTTGCCATGAGCAAGACAATAGTTACGCCCACGCTATCGCTGGGCAACCACATCTATCTGTATCGCCTGCTGCGCGACGCGATTGGGTGCGGCAAGCAAACGTTTATGACGCAGGTCGAGGAGGCGCTCGCCGCCGGCGACATGACCGCTTATGACCTAGGCTTTGAGTCCACGCGTGAGCTGCTCGAGGAGCTCGACGACTGCATTAAGCTGACCGTCTTTAAGGGCGGTCGCCTGTATGCCACCGTCATCGCCAACGAGGCCTGGGATGCCGCCCTTGCCAAGGGCGAGGACAAGCCCAAGGCAGCCAAGGGAGCCAAGCAGTCCTACAAAAAGAAAAAGCGCGGCGAGAAGGACCTCAAGGCCGTGCGTCCCAAGCACGTTAAGCGTCCCGAGCCAGATACCATGGTTGAAGCCGTGCCGGAACCCGAGCCCGAGGCAGAGATCGAAGTCGCTGTCGAAGTAACGGCAGAAGCCGAAACCGAAATCGCCGCCACGACCGATCCCGAAGTCATGTCAGAGCAGGAGGCCACTGCGGAGCTCAACGAGGCTCCCAAGTCGACAACCGAAGAAGCCGCTGACCAGCCCGAGACGTCTGCGTTCCAAAACAGCGATGTCTTTGGCGACGAGGCCGAGAACGATCAGTCCGACGAGCCCGCCGATCAAGACGCTACCGAGGCGGCATCGGAGCCCGAGGCGCCGCAGCCCGCCATCTCGCTCACGGTCGTCTATGACCCCGAGAACGCAAACGCCGGCATCACCACCATGGCATCCACGCCCATCGAGGCAAAGTCGAGCGTCGAGAACGAGAACGCGACGCAGGTTGAGGTTGAAACTGCAGCTGCAGACGCACCCGTCACCGTAAAGCCTGCAGATTCCACGATTAAGCCGAAAACGACGTTGGAGCCCGCAACCGTCATCGAATCCGTGCCCGCCTCTGCTTGCGAACAAATCCCCGCACCGGCACCGGCTCCGGCCCCCGCTGCGGCCCCAACCCCCGCTCCCGCAGCACCGACCATCCCCGAGGACTTCCCCATCGATTTCGCAACCGAAGTCTTCTGCCCCGGCCCGCTTCTGCACCAGTTGTCGACTTATCTCCCCTACGGCGCCGACACGCTCGGCATCGTCGGCGAGTACTACTGGATCGCCCGCGAACGCGGTACCATCGAGGCCGCGCGAAACCGAGCGAGCTTCCCACTGCGCTACACGCAGGCCGGCGAGCGTCGCGAGGTTGCCGTGCGCATTCGCCGCAACACCACCGGCGGTCTCGGAGCCGCCTGGACCATCGATAAAGTCGAAGAACCCGAGCAGTAACGACAAACGGCTCAAATCCAAATCAGGATTTGAGCCGTTTTATTGTGCCAATCAGGCCGCACTCAGCTGCAAACGGACACAATGCCCACGTGCTTATTTACGAATGAGCGCATATCCCTCAAAGGGGCGAAGCGCCTGCAGGTCCTCAACATCCCCATACGAGTGCAGCAGCACGTCCCACTCCCCTTGAGCCAGCAGTTCCCGGACTTCCGGGCTCACTTCGCTCATATCATCGGAGAAATTGGCAACCACAAGCATCGATCCAGGCGCGGACATGTCTTCGATCGTCGCCACTGACGCATCATAGGACTCTCCGACAGGAAGATTGCCAAATCGCCCATACGCGAGCACGGGCGCACTGTCCGCGTCAACAAAACGGACCTTGCCCGTCGCCACCACAGGCAACTCATGTCGCAGCTCATTCACCTGACGATAGAACTCAAAAATTGAATTCGAAACGCCCACTTCGAGCTCCGCCGTTATCTCATCTTGGCTACAGTCCTTCGCATCGCGAGCCATCGGGATCCAAGGCTCAGCGATCGAAAAACCATGATGTGCTTCGCCATTCCACTGCATAGGCAGGCGACCGTTGTCGCGCGAATGCATGTTGATGATCGTGAGCGCCTCTTCGGGCGCCTTTCCCTGCTCGAGCAAGATGCGGTAATAGTTGCGGCTCTCGACATCGTTAAACGCTTCGATGCTCGTAAAGTGTGCGTTGGTCGAGCCCAGCTCGTCACCTTGATAGATATAGGGCGTGCCGCGCAACAGGTCCATAAAGAGCGCGAGCATCTTTGCCGCGGGAATGCGCAGGGAACCGTCGGTCCCAAAACGCGAGAGGGCGCGCGGCTGGTCGTGATTGTCCCAGAACACGGCATTCCAACCACCGCCCGCTTGCATACCCTCCTGCCAGGCGGCAAGAGTCTTTTGCAGCAGCGCGAAGTCAGGAACCTTGTTTACCCACTTCCTCCCGTTCTCAAAATCGACCTTGAGATGATGGAAGTTGAAGGTCATGGCAAGCTCGTGGTTTTGAGGCTGCGTATATCGAATGCAAGCCTCAAGGCTCGTCGAATTCATCTCGCCGACCGTCATCATGCCCTCGATGCCGCCCTCACGCACCAGCTCCTGGATATAGCTGTCCACACGCGTACCGTCCGTGTAAAAGCGGCGACCATCGCCCTCGTAGTCATCTTCCCATGAATCTGGCTTATCGATTAGATTGATTACGTCGAAGCGAAAGCCGTCAACGCCCTTCTCGCGCCAAAAACGCAAGACATCGGCAACCTCATGCCTCACTTCGGGATTTTTCCAGTTGAGGTCGGGTTGGCCCGGGTCAAATAGGTGCAGGTACCATTTGCCAACATGAGGTTCCCAGGTCCAGGCGGGACCGCCAAACTTCGAATCCCAGTTGCAGGGAAGTTCGCGCGGTGTCCCCTCTTCAAAAATAAAGTAGTCCTGATAGCGCTTGTCGCCCGCGATGGCGCGCTGAAACCACTCATGCTCGCTCGAAACATGGTTAAATACCATGTCGAGCATAAGGCCGATGCCGCGCGCATGCGCCTCGCGCGAAAGCTCTTCGAACTCCTCCATGGTTCCAAATCGCGGATCGATGCTTCGGTAATCGGCCACGTCGTAGCCGTTGTCCTTTTGCGGCGAGACAAAAAATGGGGTTATCCAGAGGTAATCGATACCAAGCTGCTTGAGGTAATCGAGCTTTTGCGTAATGCCGGGCAGATCGCCCCAGCCGTCACCATTAGAATCGTTAAAGCTCTTGGGATAGATTTGGTACACGATCTTATTGCTGATATCAAGCATCGCTCGTCCTCCCTCCAACAGAAAATGTGAAATACGCGAGCGCCGCTGACGAACAAAGCCGCCGCGGCGCTCGTAGGGTTACTGCTCGTAGGGTTACTTATCCTGAGCGGCCAACTCCGCGCGAATCTCGGCTGCGCTAGCCTCGGCCTCCTCGCGAATGCCTTTCTTGGAGCCCACGATAACTGTCAGAACAAAAGGAACGACCAGCACGATGAGCATACAAACCGCAAACATCGCCCAGCTGTCAGGCTGCATCGAAAGGATTCCCGGCAGGCCACCGACGCCAACGGCATTTGCGGTGCAGTTTGTCACCACGCTCAAAAGACCAGCAAGGGAGGAGCCAATCATGGCACACACAAACGGGAACGTGTACTTAAGGTTGACGCCGAACATGGCAGGCTCGGTAACACCCAGGTAGCAAGAGATGATGGCGGGGATATTTACCTGCTGGTCACGATCGTTGGAACGCTGCAGGTACGCCATGCCCAATACAGCCGAGCCTTGTGCGATATTGGAAAGCGCGATCATGGGCCAAAGCATAGTGCCACCAAAATCGGCAATCAGCTGCAGGTCGATGGCGTTAGACATGTGGTGCAGGCCGGTAATAACCAGCGGCGCATAAAACGCACCAAAGATAGCGCCGAACAGGGCACGGAACGGACCGGTGATGCCGGCATAAATGATGGCGGAGACACCACTACCGAGCCACCAGCCAATGGGTCCAAGGACAAAGTGGGCGGCCATGACGGCAAGCAGCAGGCTGCAGAATGGAACGACGATCATCGAGACGACCTCGGGCGTGATCTTGCGGAAGAAACGCTCCAAGAAGCCAAGTGTGACCGCAGCGAGAATCGCGGGGATAACCTGAGCCTGGTAACCAATCATGTTGACCTGGGCAAATCCAAAGTCCCAGTGCGGAATCTCATCAGCCGGCGTGCCGGCAACGGCATAGGCGTTAAGAAGCTGCCCGGAGATAAGCGTCAAACCCAAAACGATACCGAGCATGGGTGTGCCACCCATCTTTTTGGTGACCGACCAGCAGATACCCACTGGAATGCCGGTATGGAAAACTGCCTCGCCGATCAACCAGAGGAAGCTGTCGACGCCAGCCCAAAACTGGCTTAGTTGCACAAGCGTCTGCGTGCCGTCGCCAAACACATACAGCGAGTCAATACAGTTGCGGAATCCGAGGATAAGACCACCGACGATAACGGCGGGAATGATAGGTGCAAATACCTCGGCGATAACCGTCATGGCGCGCTGAATGGGATTCTGGTTTTGGACGGCGGCTGCCTTGGCTGCGTCCTTGCTCACGCCCTCAATACCGGCTATCTCGGTGAACTCGGCATAGTACGACTTCACATCGTTGCCGATAATGACCTGGAACTGCCCAGCCTGTGTGAAGCTGCCCTTGGTAGATGGAAGTGCCTCGATACCCGGCACGTCAGCCTTCGATTCATCGTTGAGCACGAACCTCATGCGCGTCATACAGTGGCTCACGGCGGCAATATTGTCCTTGCCTCCCACCAGCTCGAGCAGTTTGGTCGCATCGTCCGCATACTTACCCATGCGTTCCTCCTTTTCGTTATTCGATAGAAACCGCAGGTGGCCAACCCGTCTTTGGATAGCACTTATTTGAATAAGTTGCTTTACAGCAATTAGTTTAGCCAGATTGATTCTACGTTTCTTGACTTATTTGAATAAGTAGATGAACGGTTGTTTTTGCGCGGCAAACGGCAGGCATTATGCTCGAACGGTATACTAAAGCACAACTTATTTAAATGATTCAAAGGATAACTATGAAAGCCATCTGGCAAGGCATCTACACCGATATCAAAGGCGACATTCTTGAGGGAACGTATCCGTTTCAGTCGTTTCTCCCCTCCGAGGCCCAACTCGTCCAAAAATACGAATGTTCGCATAACACACTTCGACGCGCCCTCACGGCTCTCGCCGACGAGGGGTTGGTGCAGCCGATCCATGGCAAGGGCGTCCGCGTCATCTGGCGCCCACGAAGCCGCGCCCTCTTTGAAGTTGGCGGCATCGAGACATACGACGAGTCCGTCAGACGCCTGGAGCTTGATTCCGAAACAAAGGTGACGCTCTTTGAGCAAGTCAAAGCCACCGAAAAGGCAGCCCACAGAACGGGGTTTCAAGTCGGGTCAGATCTCATTCATCTCGAGCGTGTTCGTTCCATAGCCGGTTGCCCAGTCATTCGCGATGAAAGCTATTTTTTGGCAAGCGACGTACAGGGGCTCGATGCCGATAAGGCCTCAAGCTCCATTTATCGATATCTCGAGCAGGACCTTGGCCTTAAGATTGCCCAAAGCAGTCGCGAAATAACCGTCGAACCCGCCACCAAGCGCGACTATGAGCTGTTGGACCTTACCGAAGGCTGCTACATGGCCGTTGTGTCCAACCAAGTCTTTACCGCCGCCGGAGAAATGTTCGAATACACCTGTTCGCGCCACCGCCCCGACTACTTTGTCTTTCACGATATCGCTCGACGCAAGTAGCAACGAAAAACGGCTCAAATCCAAACCCGGATTTGAGCCGTTTTATTTGTTGATGTTGCATAATCAACAGCGAGCGGGTCGCAAGTGCCCCAGGTTGCCGTGAAAGAGGAGCGACGCGTACTTCGGTACGCGAGCGACGGCTTGAACGGCAAGATGGGGTGCTTGCGGCCCGCGCAGCATCGAGCGGTTACGCGGTTTGGTAAAACCGCGTAACAAAACTAGTCGCGCGTGAGCTTGCGATGCACGCGATGCGGCTGGGCTGCGTCCTCGCCCAGGCGGGCGACGCGGTTGGCCTGATAGGCCTCAAAGTTGCCCTCGAACCAATACCAGTTGCCCGGGTTCTCGTCGGTGCCCTCCCACGCCAGAATGTGCGTGGCAACGCGATCCAGGAACATACGGTCGTGGCTGATGACCACCGAGCAGCCCGGGAACTCGAGCAGCGCCGCCTCGAGCGAGGACAGCGTCTCGACATCGAGGTCGTTCGTGGGTTCGTCGAGGAGCAGCAGGTTGCCGCCCTGCTTGAGCGTGAGCGCCAGGTTCAGACGGTTGCGCTCGCCACCGGAGAGTACGCCAGCGCGCTTCTGCTGGTCCTGGCCCTTAAAGCCAAAGCTCGCCACGTACGCGCGGCTGGGGACCTCGGTCTCGCCGACCATCATGTGGTCCAGACCATCCGAGACGACCTCCCACAGGTTCTTGTCGGGGTCGATGCCAGAACGGTTCTGATCGACATACGAGATCTTGACGGTCTCGCCCACCTCGAGCTCGCCCGAAGTCAGCGGCTCCAGGCCCACGATGGTCTTGAAGAGCGTAGTCTTGCCCACACCGTTGGGGCCGATGACGCCCACGATGCCGTTACGCGGCAGGGTGAAAGAAAGGTCGTCGATGAGCACGCGACCGTCGAATTCCTTGTGCAGGTGATGGGCCTCGAGCACCTTGTTACCCAAACGCGGTCCAACGGGAATGCGGATATCGGTCCAGTCGAGCTTCTGGCTTGCGCGGGCCTCGGCCTCCATCTCCTCGTAGCGAGCCAGACGGGCCTTGTTCTTTGCCTGGCGAGCCTTGGGCGAGCTGCGTACCCACTCGAGCTCGGCCTCCATGCGCTTGGCGAGCTTGGCATCGCGGTTGCCCTGGGCCTCGATACGCGCGGCCTTGGTCTCCAGATACGTGGAGTAGTTGCCCTTGTAGGGATAAAGGTGACCGCGGTCGACCTCGCAGATCCACTCGGCAACGTTATCCAGGAAGTAGCGATCGTGCGTGACGGCAAGCACCGCGCCCTGGTAGTTGTGCAGGAAGTGCTCGAGCCACAGGATCGACTCGGCGTCCAGGTGGTTCGTGGGCTCGTCGAGCAGCAGCAGGTCGGGAGCCTCGAGCAGCAGCTTGCACAGGGCCACGCGGCGGCGCTCACCGCCGGAAAGTACGTTGACCGGCATGTCGGAATCGGGCAGCTGCAGGGCGTCCATGGCCTGGCCGAGCTTGGAATCGATATCCCAGCCGTCGGCGGCGTCGATCTCGTCCTGGAGCTTTCCCATCTCGGCCATGAGGGCATCCATGTCGCAGTCCGGGTCGCACATCTCCTCGCCGATCTTATTGAAGCGATCGACCTTGGCGATCATGTCGCCAAACGCCATGCGCACGTTCTCGATGACGGTCTTGTCGTCGTCGAGTGGCGGCTCCTGCTGCAGGATGCCCACGGTGTAGCCGGGAGTGAGCCTGGCATCGCCGTTGGAGACCTCCTCGATACCGGCCATGATCTTGAGCAGGGTCGACTTGCCCATACCGTTGGGGCCCACGACGCCGATCTTGGCACCGGGGTAGAAGCTCAGGGTCACGTCGTCAAGGATTACCTTGTCGCCATGGGCCTTGCGAGCCTGATACATTTGGTAGATAAACTCCGCCATATGCCTGTTTTATCCTTTCTACCTGCTGTTTCCCTATTCTTGATTCGCTTTAGTGGAAACGAAATGAGGAAACCAGCTCTGAAACGTAACGAAAAAGGGGCATGGTTGCCCACACCCCCTAATACTACCTGGGAAAAGTCCCCCGGAACATACTATGAACTGCGTACGCTAGTTTTCCGCAACCTTAGCGAACGGCTCGCTGCGATTTACGCCACAGCAGATACGAATAGACGTAGGCAGCTCCGGCTGAACCAAACGCCAGAACCGCAATCACCGCGGCAACGACTTCACTCGAAAGCACCGCACCTGCCACGCCCATCACAATCAGGCCAATACCCAGCACCATAAAGCAGGCGCCGCCAAAACGCTGCGTACGGCGCCAGTTCTCGGGATCGGCAAGCGCCCAAGGCGTCTTGATACCGAGCGTATAGTTCTGCTTCACACGCGGCAAGTAGTTGCCTACGCCGATGAACAGCAAACCGATAGCACCGGAAATCAGCACGTTGACCGAACCGACCGCCGGCACCACGCCCCAGACCGTAAGCTCTCCCAGCCAGCTTATGGCGCACATGAACAAGGTGAAGGCGATTACGAAGCCCTGATAGAATTTGCCCGAGGTTCGATATGCCTCACCTTTGGGATCGATGCGCGGCACCACGCAGAACATTGCGAGAAGCGCCAGAGGCAGCACGCCGAGCGCGGAGGCCATCCAGCTAGGACCCCAACCATCGACGGCGCCGTTCGCGCCCCAGTGCGTGGGAATCTGTGCAGGCAAGCTCGGCATCACCATGAGGTGCGCTACGACATTGGCAACGCACAGAACGACCAGCGCAATCCACACGCGCGACGATACCCCCGTGGGGTGAATGCCCTTGTTTTCGTTATTCATCCTTATCACCTTCCGTGTTTGTAAAGCCCATAAACCAGCCAATCAAGTCCTGCATGACGGTGGTGTTTAAGCTGTAAACGATGTTTTGGCCATGGCGCTCGTCGGTCACCAGCCCGGCGTTTTTGAGCGTCGCCAAATGATGGCTCAATGACGGCTTGCTGATGTCGAAATGCGTAGCAAGCTCCCCTGCCGTGCGGTTGCCCTCGCGCAGTAGTTCTAAGATGCGCCGCCGCGTAGGGTCGGCCAGCGCTTTAAAACCCTCTCCCGGCATAGAACCTCCTCTCAGCACCCCTCATGACGCGCACACTATACTCGATATTTAGATGTTTGTCTAACTATCTAATCTTGTACTCAAAAAAATAGCCGCCTCCGCGTAATGCGAAGACGGCCACTTCTCACGCCATAAACGTGTTTCGGAGTTGGCTAACCCGCGGCAACGGGTGCCATCTGCTTCATCTTATGCGAATCACTGCCTCATTTCAACAAGCCCCTAGGGCTCAAATGGAATCGCGATAATACCTATAATGGTGATAGCTAAAACACGATTCGCTTCCCCATCGGAGGATGTCTATGACCGAAACCGCTGCTCTCGTCGAGACACGCGACACCAAACTCGAGATCATCATGGGCCGTGAGGCACTCGATAGACTCGCCAACGCCACGGTGCTGGTGCTCGGCTGCGGAGGCGTGGGCTCTAACTGCTGCGAGGCACTTGTCCGCGGCGGCATCGGTCATTTTGTGATTCTGGACAAGGATATCGTCGCGCCCAGCAACATCAATCGACAGGCCATCGCCTTTCACAGCACCGTCGGCAAGCGCAAGGTTGACGTGATGGAAGCCATGATCCACGACATCAATCCCGCCGCCACCGTCATCAAGCGAACTGAATACTTGCTGAGCGACAACATCGATGATTTCTTCGCGAGCGTTTTGGAGCAGACGGACGGCAAGCTCGACTACGTCGTCGACGCCATCGACACCATTTCGGCCAAGCTCACCATTGCCAAATATGCTCAAGACCGCGACATTCGTTTGGTTAGCTCCATGGGCGGGGCCAACAAACTCCATCCCGAGTGCCTCCGCTTTGCCGACATTTTCGATACGATACGTGACCCCATGAGCCGCATTATGCGCAAAGAATGTAAGAAGCGCGGAATCAAAAGCCTGCACGTGCTGTTTAGCTGCGAGGAATCGGTTAAGACCCAACCCCGCGACCCGTCCAACATCCACGAGCGTACCGAGTTGGGTACCGCCAGTTTTATGCCGCCCATCATGGGCCAGATGATCGCCGGCGAGGTAATCCGCCAGATCAGCGGACGCGGCACCGAGCGCGTGCGCTCCGACGGCCAGCGCTTGGACTAGCAGGATGTCCTGCGATGGAACCGCGATTCTTTGACACGCATTGTCATCTTGATTTGATGCTCAGCCCCGATGCTGCAGCCAGCGAGTCGACGGCGTTGGGTCTGGGGCTCTTTGACTGCGGGGTCGACCCACGCGACTTCGCGGCAGCAAAAAAGCGGGCCAGCCGCCACCCAAACATTATCGCGGGCGCCGGCCTCCATCCCTGGTGGCTCGCCGACGGCCGCTGCGGTCCTGCCGAAATCAATCTGCTTTGCGAAGTTGCTGCCCAAGAGCGCTATATCGGCGAAGTCGGACTCGACTTTTCCGCGCGCTTTGCTGGAAGTGAGCCGCTACAAATACAGGCATTTGACCGGCTCTGCGATGCGCTCGTGCAGCATCCTCTTACCGGGCGCGTGATATCAATTCACGCCGTTCGTTCGGCGGGAACCGTACTGAACGTCCTCGAATCGCATGGACTACTCATCCCAAACTCCGACTCCCCCGTTATCATCTTCCACTGGTTTAGCGGCACTTCGGACGAACTCGTCCGCGCGCGCAACGTAGGCTGCTATTTTTCCGTCAACGAACGCATGCTCGCTACCAAACGTGGATGCGAATACGCCCGACAGATCCCACTCGACCGCCTGCTGCTCGAAACCGATGCGCCGGCCGAGCCAAACACAGAAACAAGCGTGCAATCGCTCATCAGATCGCTCGCAAGGACCTCGATGCGCATTGCCTCACTCAAAAACTGTGACGCAAAGCGCATCGAGTCGGTAGTTTTAGCAAATGCGCACTCTGTTTTTGACCTTCGCTAACCCCTGTGGGCAAAAATGCCAAGGGACATGCGAATCGCACAACGCAGTCCCTATTGGCAGGCAGTACAATTCGGCAGCATTACACCAATTCGTGCATGAGATCACGGTTGCGTGCATACAATTCGTCAAAGATATGACGGCGCGACGCATATAGCTCGTGGGCAGCCATATCGGGCACGATTGTTTGTGCAACGCCAAGGACTTGGGCGAGTTCATCCCATGATGCATAGGCGCCACCTGCGAGAGATGCCATGATGGCATCACCGAAGCATGCGCCCACCGTAACCTTGGCAACCGAGACCTCGCGCCCGCATACGTCGGCGATAGCCTGCATCCAAACTGGATTCTTGGTTCCACCTCCGACAAGCATAATGCGCCCAATTGGCAGTCCATGCTCTCGCTCGATAATGTCGACATGGGATGCAACGGTATACGCGACGCCTTCCAAGGCGGCGCGAACCATATGGGCTCGCGTATGCCTTCCGGTCAGGCCAAAGAAGACGCCACGTGCCTCGGGATCGTTGAGCGGAGTACGCTCCCCCGCAAAGTACGGCAGGCACAGGAGCCCATCGGCACCCGGCGCCACATCGGCGGCATCATGCGCCATGACCGAATATGCATCGGGGCCACCGTGGCCCTCGGCCTCCACGGCGTCGCGATACAGTTCTTGGCGCAGCCACGATGTGAGTGCACCCGCCGTATTGGTCCCCGCGCAGATCCCGTAAGTTCCGGGAATGATAAACGTCCCTGGCCACAGGCGGGCATCATCGACCATATGATCAGCTAGGTAGATGAAATACGCCGTGCTCCCCAACTGAACCATCATATCGCCGGGACGAAATACACCCGTCGAAATGGCCTCGGCACCAGAGTCGCCCGTTCCCACTAAGACAGGTGTCCCTGCCGCGAGCCCTGTCGCCTCAGCCGCGCGCTGCGTAATCGCCCCGGCAATATCGGTAGCCGACATTACCTCCGCCATCTGGTCAGGCCGGCAGAAACGAGCACATTCCCGAGCATCAACCCTCCAAGTGTAGCGGTCGTATAGGGGAAGAAAATCCTCCGCCAAGTAACGGTCCACCGTAAAACGCCCCGTCAACTTTGCGCATAGAAACGATGATGCCGTCAGGAACTTCGCGGCACGTTCGTGCACCTCGGGCATATTCTCCTTAAACCATAAGATCTTAGGAGCAATATCTGATGAGCAGGGATCGTGCCCGAAAAGTTCGCGTGCGCGACCTGACCCATATTCGGAAAGGAGCTCGTCAATCTGCGGCTTCGAACGTGCATCGACTCCATACAAAATCGCGGGCGCCAGCGCGTTGCACTCGGTATCGACCGGCACACAGTCGCAACCCAATGCGGAAAGGCCCACGCATCCGATCTGCGCCGCGTTAACCCCCGATCGCATCACCAGCTCGCGCGACAAGCGGCAAAAATCGCCCCACCAAACTGCCTCAGCATCATGCTGGTACCATCCATCACACGGGTTGTCCGTCTCATGTCCACAAGAGGCTTGGCAAACGATGTTGCATCGATCATCGATTAAAACGCCTTTAGAGGCGCTTGTCCCAATATCAATACCCAGATAGAGCGCCATAGGTGCCTACTCCCCTCGCGCCGTACGAGCGGCAGCCATAAAACGAACCACCCGCTCAACATCAATCGGGGCATCCAGCTTTCCGTCGCGCTTTAAGCACGTGCCGACAAACGCGCCATCGTAGTGAGCAAATACGTCAGCCACGGTATTTTCGCGACAACCGGTGCCACATACCACGGGCACTTCGCCAACACGCTCGCGGACCTCGTCGGCAAGCTCGCCCGAAGCGCCACGACCGGCAGCCGAACCGCCGATGACCATCGCATCCGGTAGGCAATTAAAGAGAAGTGAATCGGCAATGTCCGCGGTCGTGCGGTCGTTGAGATAAACCTCGCCCTCGCTCGTGATGAAGTGAAAAAGCTTGAGGTCGTCCAAGCGCAGCGCCGCCTTGCGACGCATGGTGTGAGCGAAATCTCGGTTAATCAGCCCGAGATCACCGGCCCAGGCACCGCAAAAATTGCAGCGCGTGAACTGCGCGTCGACGGCAGCGCACAGCTCGATTGTGGCATCACCATCGTAAATTGCCTCAGCTCCCCAAGGAGTCGACAGATCATGGGACAGAGCCCCGATTACATAGCCCATCGATGCAAGGGTTGAGGGAGAAACATGCTGCTCATAGGGCATCGAGAGCTCATTGGTAATCAAAATGCCATCGACACCGCCCTGCTGCAACGCCTCGAGATCGCGCTTGGCGGCTTCCACGACCTGCGATACGCTTCCGCCCGGGTAATACAGCGGATCGCCCGGCAGAGGACGCAGGTGCAGCATTCCGATAACCGGCTTTTCGTTCTTGAACATCGAAGTTAGAAACGACATAACGTGCTCCTTCATAGGGTTATTGCAGGGACGTTACTCCCCCAGCACCTCGACGTACACTTTTCGCTTCTGCGGACCGTCAAACTCCGCAAGATAGATGTTCTGGGCACTTCCGCACACGATGTGGCCATCTTGGACGGGAAAGAAGCAACTGTTTCCACAAATCATGCTCTTGATATGCCCACAGGAGTTGTTACCGGTGGCTCCATAGCTCGGCAGGAAGTGTGCATGCGCATAGGGGGCATCGAGTGGGGCGATGCGATCAAGCGTCTCCATAAGATCCGTCTCCACGCAGGGCAGCCCCTCGTTTACCACGATTCCGCAGGTCGTATGCGACAAAATAATCGCCGCCAAGCCATTGGTCACCGAGCTGCGTTCGATGGCAGCGTGCACGTCCTCGGTAATATCGATGAACTGGTCCGGAGCAGTCGATAGATAGCTCAATGTCTCGAGCGTCACCATGTTCACTCATCCCCTTCAAGAAAACGCAGGGCATTACCCCAGTAGAGCCTTTCTCGCGCATCATCGCGCATGGGCACGGTATCGAGCGCCCGCTTGAGTTTGAATGCACGGAAGCGCGGCGTATTGCTGGCGAACATCACTTGGTGCGATAGCGCGCGCTCATACCACAGCGGCCCCATATCGACCGTGAAAAGACGCTGCATCATCTCCTCGGGCGAATCGATGTAAGTGATAGAGGTGTCCGCGTAGCAGTTGGGATACTTGAGCAGCATCGCCACGGTCTCGCGCACCCAGGGCCAGCCAAAATGGGTCAAACTAAAACGCACATTTGGATGCGTTGCGATTGTGTGCTCAAATGCAAGCGGGTTACTGCGCGAGAGCTCTGCGCCCGGCTCCCAAGACATACCGGCATGGAAAACCACCGGCTTGTTATAGCGCTCGCACAGTTCGTAAAGCGGCTCGGCCACAGCATCATCGGGGGCAAAACCCTGCTTTGCAGGATGCAGGCAAAGCCCTTTTGCCCCCAACTCGGTAAAGGCGCGCTCCAATTCGTCTGCGGCACCGCTCACCTGCGGGTCTACGCTCGCAAATCCCCACAGACGATCGGGATGTGCGGCAACCAGCATGGCAATCTGGTCATTGGTGCCAAAGTGCCCTCCGCATGCCGTGGTTACATCGAGCGGCATGAGCACGCTCTTCTGCACATCGCAGACGTCCATCTCGACTTGAAGCTCATCCCAATCCATGGGGCCCATATGCCCCATACCAAATTCTCGTGACCAAAAACCGAATCCATCAGGCTCATCACCCGGCGTACAGATCTCGCCGTAGAGCATAGGATGGACCAACATGTCGATAACCATTTCGTACTCCTTTCCAGGCATTTGACCCTAGTACGGCTCAAACGAACCAATCACTCGGGACGACAGCTCAGCGCCCGCCTTCATACACGCCGGAATATCAAGGCCATCGATCACGCCCTTGGTAAACCCGGCGATATACGAGTCGCCGGCACCCACGGTATTAACGACCTTCTCCGCCGGCACGATCCCGCACTCATAGAAGCGCTCACCGTCATAGGCAATGCTTCCCTTCTCGCCAAGCGTGGCAACCGCAACGCGCGGCCCCAATTCCTGCGCGTGACGTACCCAGTCCCGCAGCTCCGGAGTGTCATCTTCAAACGACATAAATGCGTAGTCAACGTAGGGAAAATGATTCTCGCAGGCATATTCGGGATCCTGGCTGAACACCGAGAAGTCCATAACCACCGTCTTGCCCGCATCATGCCACTCGGGCAGGAGGTCCAAACAATTGCCAAACAGGTCGGTATGAATGATGTCATGCTCTAGGATAAACGCCCGGTCATCTTCATTCGGACGATATGTCTCCATTACGCCATCGATTGCCTCGAGATGCACGCGATCGACGCCGTCTTTCAATGCCATGAGCATCACCGAGGTGTCGCCATCCTCCACCCGCAGATGAGAGATATCAAACCCCTCGGCGGCCAGCGCCTCTCTCATCTTGTCTCCGTACTCGTCCTTGCCGACAACCGACACGGCGGATACCGAAACGCCCAATCGTGCAAGATGGATACCCCAGTCAATGCCATTACCAGTCGGATAGAACACGCCGATGTTTTGATAGACGTCCGCACAGCAAAAACCAGCCGCACACGCTTTAATACCCATGGTCTTCTCCAATGTTCAAAAGGGGACCCACCACATGGCGAGCCCCCTTTTCGCGTTTCGCTTATTGTTTTGCATCGGCTGTCCAAGGCCTCATAGCCAGACCGCCGTACGCTTTCTTAAGCTATTCGACGATTGGTGCTCCGTGGCCCCAAGAACCTTCCATGCCGCACACGGTCGAGGCAAACCCGGCAGCAAAGTCGAGCGCGCGCTCGATGGCCTCGGCGCCACCCTCACCACGCTTGGCGGAATCGAGATAGCACATCAAAAACGAGGTGAGGAACGAGTCGCCCGCCCCCATGGTGTCCTTCATGTCCGTTACCGGTTTAGCCAGCTGGCGGTAATAACGCTCGCCGTCGTAAGCGATGCAGCCCTCGGCGCCCGCTGTAGCCGACACAAAACGCGGACCCAGACCCTTCACCCATGCCAGACGCTCGCGAATCTCGTCCTCACTCGCGGCATCCGTCGCACTAAAGAAAGCAAAATCGACATAGGGCGCAATCTGCTCGTAGTACTCGTCGGTGGAGTCGTCCGAAAAGTCAAAAGAGACCGTGACGCCCGCAGCCTTCAACTTGGGCAGCTCGCGCTCGGTGAAGCAATAGTTGCCCGAATGAACCACATCGAACTGCTTCATGTACGAAAGGTCAAAGCGATCGAGAACATAGCGCGCATCGCCACGGATACCGCCCTCGTTGGAGCCGAGGAAGACACGGTCACCGTCAACGACGGTCACGCGAGCCGCTCCGTTCTCGCCAATCATCTGCTCGCACTTGTCAAGCTCGATACCCTCATCCTCGAGGCTTGCAATGACATGCTCGGCAGCGGCGTCATTGCCAAAAATGCCCATGTATGCAGAGCGTGCGGCACCGCATTTCTTGGCATAAACGGCGAAGTTCACCGCATTGCCGCCGGGATACATGGTGTGGATATGCTCGTAGCGATCGACGACGTTGTCGCCAAATCCGAGCGCGTTAACGTTAAATGCCATGGCCTTTGCCCCTTCTAGTACTCGACAACACCCATATAGCGACGGAAATCGGGATCGTGATCAAACACCTTGCCGCGTGCAGCACGCAGCTCGCAGTTCATGGCGTAGAACAGCACCGGGTCCAGATAGGCACGGACGCTCGCCGGCACGGCTTCCATACCGTACTCCTTGGCATCGAGCACCATCAGCGTATCGGTATGCGTCTTAAGGAACGCAAGGGCGCGCTCGTCCATAGCACGGCACTCGCTGGAGCCCATCTGCAGGAAGTAAAAAACGCCATCCTGAGTAGCCTCGAAGGGGCCGTGGAAGTACTCGGCAGAGTGGATGTAGCTGCAGTGCTGCCACTGCATCTCCATAAGAGAGCAGATAGCGAAACCGTAGGTCTGGCTAAAGTTGGGACCGCTGCCCAGAATGTAGAAGAACTCGTGCTCCTGGCAAAGCTTGGCAAAACGATCGCCTAGCTCGGCATTTACCTTCTCACGTGCCGGGGGAAGAATCTTATCCATCTCGGCGATACCGGCATACATATCGGCAAGATCGGCGTAGCCCTCCTGCTGATCGAGCAGCTCGGCCGCAAGCGACAGCGAAATGCCAGCGGGGACCTCGGCCTGCGGCACGCCCTCGCCCCACGGGTAGACCCACGTGGTCCACTTGCCGGAGTCAATCTTGGATCCAGCGTTGTCGGTCTGGGCGATCACCGTAGCGCCGGCAGCAAGGGCAATCTCACAGCCCTCGACGACCTCGGGGGTGTTGCCGCTGTGGCTGCAAGCAATGACCAGGGATTTCTCACCCAAGCGGCGCGGGCGCATGATATCAAACTCGCGAGCCGTATAGATATACGAAGTGAAGGTGGTTGCCTCGCGCTGCAGAAGCTCATGAGCCGGGATCAAATCGATCATGGAGCCACCGCAAGCAATCCAGTAGACGCTGTCGAACTTGCCCTTCTCGGCAATTGCCTCTTTGATCAGATCGTGTGCGTTCATATCCAGTTCCTTTCTTGTTTGGTCCGCAATCAATGACGTTGGCTGCATGGCCGATAGTTGTTTTAGTCAATCAGATATTTCTCGAATGCGGCCATGTTCTTGGCATCTGCCGCCGCCGGGTCATCGTAGTAACGCCCGTCCGTGATTTCCTGGCCCAGCATGCCATCGAAACCATGGGCATTAAGCGTGGCGACGAAGGCGTCCATATCGTGCTTGCCATCGCCCCACACCAGATGGCCATACGGGTCACCGTCGATAAAGTGCATCTCGTGAATTGCCCCATCACCAAAGGCGGCAAACCAGTCCTCGAGCGTCTCGCCCGCAACGCCCATCGCGGTTGTATCAACCATGGGCTGTAAGTACGGGCTCGCGACCTCGTCAATCATGCGCTTCGCATCGGAAACCGTCGTTACAAGGTTGCTCTCCTCGGGACGCAGGCTTTCCATCGTAAGCACCAGACCGTGCTCACCGGCATACTCCGCCAGAATGGACAAGTGCTCGCGGCTGCGCTTCCAGGCTTCCTCGCGGTCCTCGTCCCAGTCGCCCCAGCCCGAGTTGACGGACATACGGTCGCACCCAAGTACCTCGGCAAGCTCAATGCCGTGCTTAAAGTACGCCAGGCTGCGCTGTTCATGCAGCGGTTTGCGTGCGCAGTACTGCCAAGGATAGACAACATTCTCGGGGCACAGAGTACGATACCTAAGCCCACGGCCTGCAGCCTTTTTCGCCAGGACCTCAGCCTCAAAGTAGCCCGTGTGGTCGAGCGTCACATGCGGCTCCGCACACCACAGCTCAATGGACTCAAAGCCCAAACGCTGCTGCACATCAAGGAAGTAATCGAGCGACCACATGATGTAGTGGATATTCATGCCCGCAATCTGTTCGCGGCGCAGCGTCGGTTTGGATTCAGACATCTTATGCCTCCTTATTTCGATCGAACACGATTTGTCCGTCCGACATCGTCATATCAACCGAAAGATCGCGTGCGTCGCGATAATCGAGGTCGAACACATCCCGATCGAGCACGCAGATATCGGCAAGCTTGCCGACCTCAAGCGTACCCAGTTCGTCTTCGCGCATCAAATCGTACGCGCCCCCGGCAGTCCAAGCACGCAAGAGCTCGACAAGCGTCAGCGCGTTGGCCTCATTCACGGGCAGTCCATCGTCGAAGTATCCACCGCACGCGCTGTAGATTGACTCGCCCAGGCTCGGAATCAGCAGTGGCAAATCCGTACCACAGCACACCGTGCATCCGGAATCTTCCATGCCGCGGCGATTCCAGCTGTGCAAAAGTCGCGTCTCGCCAATTTGTCGACGCATCATCGACAGGCAATCCTCGCGCCGGTCCAGCGTCAGAATCTGCGGATAGACCTCGCAAATTCCACCTAACTTGCCAAACTCGACAAGATCGGTCGGGTCAGAGTTCTCGAGATCGGTAATCGCATGGCGGCGAAGCAACCGTCCATGCTCGTCTCGAGGCAGCGAGGCATAGAGCGCCACGGTGCGACGAACGGCGCCATCGCCCTGGCAATGCAAAGAATATCGGAAGCCGTCAGCATCAATTGCGCGCAGCTCGTTCTCAATCAGATCCCACTCGGGCTCCTCGACAACCGTCTTGCCGGCAGCCCCCGCATCGGCCGTGTCCTCATAGGGGTCAATCATCTCGGCAAGCCCCGCCCATACGCCGCGATCGGTCATACGGTTGAAGCCAGAAAAACGAACGAACGGTCCCCGAAAGCGCTCTCGTGCCTCGCGAGCATACGACAGATTTGCACCGGCACCCACCGGCTGCGACATCATAGAGACGCGAACCGTCAGCTCACCAGATTCTTCACGGCGAGCCATTTCGTCGGCAAAACCGTAGTAGTCGTCAAACGCCATCTCCTTGATGGCGGTAACGCCGCGCTCGTTAAGCATGCTCATGTAGTCCGAATACCCCGCACGTACCTCGGGCAGCGCGAGGAAATCGCTCATCATGCGCCAGATCTTCTCGGCATAGCACGCCTGGGGTGTGAAGCCGTATCGCGCACTGGCGGCAGCACTGAGAACGCAGGTCTCCGCACCCGGTGTAAAGCAGACGACAGGGATATCGCCAAAACAATCGTCAAACACAGCCGCCGTATTTGCGTTCTCGGCATCCGATGCCAACGTTTCGGGTAGGTTGTGGCCAAAAGCCGCCGCGCAATCCGGATGATCTTCTTTCCATGCACGCAAGAGCGACACGGCCTCTTTGGCATCAGCGATGCCGGACAGATCAGGCCCCAACGTCCGCAGCGCCCAGCCTGTATAGAAGGTATGCACATCGATCAGGCCAGGCATGACGGTGCGGTCGCCCAGGTCAACTACCTCGTCCGCCTGGGTCAAATACGAAGCTAGCTCACACTTGGTGCCAACCGCCTCAATTCGATTGCCACGGACCGCTACGAAACCTTCAAACGGCAGGTCCCCCGTACCGGTAAAGACGCTCTTAGACGTCAGGACCGTCAAACGATCAGACATCACAACCACCTACGCCGGAAGCATGCCAGAAATTGCCGTTACGATCAGGCCAAAGACGACCATGAAGATGAAGAACTTCCAAATGGTCTTCCACCATTGGCCAAACGAAATCTTAGCCACGCCAAGGCCGGCAACCGTCATGCCCGCCACGGGACTGATGGTGTTGATGGTCTGGTTGGCAAACTGGAGCGCGGTAACGGCCGCCTCGGGATTGAGGCCCATGAGCTCGGTCAGGGGGCCCATAACGGGCATGGTGAGTGCCGCCAGGCCAGAACTCGAGGGAACCAGCAAAGAGAGCAGGCCAAGGACGATATACATAAACGTGGTGTAGACGGCGGCGGGTGCACCGGCGAGCGCAGTAGCGAGCGCCTGGAGGATGGTGTCGATGATCATGCCGCCCTCGGCGATGACCAGAATACCGCGAGCGATACCGATAACGATGGCGGCGTACGCAAAGTCGGCGAGACCTTTAACGAACTCCTCAGCAATCGTCTGCTGGTCAAGACCGCCCAGGATACCGGCAAGCAAGCCCATGCCAAGGAACACGGCGGAAATCTCATTCATGTACCAACCCTGGGTAACAAGACCCCAGACGATAATGCCCATACCGCAAGCAAAATCGATAAGCACGAGCTTCTGACGGGTAGTGAACTCTTCCTCGATGGAGGCATCGGTCACGGAAAACTCGATACGCTTGAGCTTATCGTCCTCGTACGTAATGGACGACTCGGGGTTTTTCTTGACGCGCATGGCGTAGCGCATGGCCCATGCGATACCGACGGCAGTGAAGATGACCCAAGAAACGGCGCGCAGCCACAGTTGCGGATTGCCCTCGATGCCAATGATGCCCTGGGCGATCAAAACATTAAACGGATCGATGGTCGAAGCGCAATATCCCAGGTTAGGACCAAGGAAGCAGATGATGAATGCCGTCATCGAGTCATAACCGATACCCATCATGATGGGAATGAAGATGGCATAGAACGGCAGGGCTTCCTCAGACATACCAAACGTGGTGCCGCAAATGGACAGCAACGTCATCGTGATGGGAATGATGAGGATATCCTTGTTCTTGAGCTTTTTAATCACACGGCTCATGCCGGCATTCAAAGCGTTGGTCTTGGTGATGATTGCGAACGACCCGCCAATCAATAAGACGAACGCAACGACGTCGGCAGCCTCCTGGATGCCCTTAGTGGGCGCTTGCAGGACCGCGAAGATATCCTGCCCCAAATTGATGGTCTCGCCGGTCTCGGAATCGGTGTAGTTCTTATCGACCTGTTCATAGGTTCCAGCAACGGCGACTTCACGCTCGCCCGCCGCTGTCGAAATCGTCTTGCGCTGATACTGACCAGAGGGAACGATCCAAGTCAAGACCGCAAAGACAACGATCAGCAAGAACATGATCGTATAGACATGCGGTAATTTGAACTTAAAACGTCTGTTTGTCTTCTTCGCCTTCGTATCTGACATAGATACCTCCAAAGAACTCGAGACTGCATCGCATCTCGCTTCAACGTTTGCACAAGGCAAACGTTCTATGACGTTCTATAGGTTACCAGCAGCTTTTCTCGTCATCAAGATAATTTCAAACTGATTGCCGCAACGCGGTTGAACGGTTGCGTTTGCGCCGTGAACGGTATGGAAACGCCCGGTGAGATGATCCACCGGGCGCTTTCATACGCAATGTCCTAGATGTCAAAAACGTAGCGAGACCCAACGATCCGCTGACGACCGATGATAAACGGCCGCCGCTGCTCATCGAAAAAGAAGGCTTCCATATAAAACAAGGGTTCGCCAACGGGAACCGCCAACAACCGAGCGACCTCGGGCGACGCACACGCGATCTCAAGCGTGCATGGGTCGGTAAACGCGGGCGTGCGGCCCGTCCGGTTGCGCACGAACTCAAAAATGGATTGGTTAGATAGAGGTGCCGTTGATAGATAGGCGTTGTCCTCGTAAACATATATGTTGTTCTCGAGCATGACAGGGACGCCATCGGCAGTACGCACGCGCTCAACGCAGATCAAGTCAGTTCCAACGGCAACACCAAAGAACTGTGCCTCGGTGGAATCCGCCGGCAGTATCTTTCTCGAAATGACACGCGCCCCCGGTTCCATTCCGTTAACGCGGCATGCGTCCGAAAAACTCTGGACGTCATCCTTCTGGCGAATCTTGCGCTTGAGCTTGGGGGCATTGACAAACGTGCCTTTCCCCTGTCGCTTCGTTAGATAGCCCTGTTGGACGAGCTCCTCAATAGCGCGTCGCACGGTAACGCGGCCAACTTTATAGCTCTCAGCCAATTCGAATTCGTTGGGTATCCGCGCACCTGCCTTGTAGGCACCGGAGTTGATTTCGTTTTTGATGATATCGATAACCTGTTGGTACAGCGGTATCGCTGCTTTACCGTCAGTTAGCCCTTCAGTCGGTGGCATATACCCTCTCCAAGCACAATTAAGTCTAAAACGGGCTTAAGGGCATTCAACAAGTCCTTAAGCCCGCATTAGCTTAAAGTATGCTAGGTGCCGCACCAAAATGTCGGCTATTTACTCATCAGACCCGAAAAACGCGCAACTACCGCGCTCCTAAGAAAGCGTGAGCAGCTCCGGCAGCTGGTCGATGATCTTGTCCGCGGCATCCTGGCTAAAGCCAAAGCGCTCCTCGCGCTTGGCAATGACCGTCAGGCCGGCACGCTTGCCGGCAGTGATGCCAGGCACCGAATCCTCAACGCAGCAGCAGCGATTCGCGGGCAGCCCCAGCAGGTCCAGCGCATGCAGGTAGATGTCGGGCTCGGGCTTACTCTCCTTAAACTGCTCGCCGCTCACCACATACTCAAAGGCATCCGACAGCCCGCATGCATTGAGCACTTCCTCGATGCTATCCATGGGAGACGAGCTGGCAAGCGCCACGCGAACGCCGCGGCGCGGCAGCTCGCGAATCGTATCCACAGCGCCCGGGTTAATCAAAGCCTGGTAGTCACGCGGACGCTTATGCGCCCACTCGTCCCAACGGGCCAATGCTTCCTCGCCAGTGAAGTGCCCTTTACCGGCGCGCTCAAACCAATCGACCAGCATATGCAGGAAGAACTGATGTGAGGTACCAACCTGCCCGTTCAACTCCTCTTGGGTCAGATTCAACCCAAGCTCCTTGGCAAACGCGGCAGTCTCCCCCAGGTAGTAATACTCGGTATCGACAATGACGCCGTCCATGTCAAAGATAACGGCGTCGAACGGAAATGCGGACACGGCACCCTCCCTAACAAAAGGGCGCCCGCAAGCGGACGCCCGAACCATGCACTATCGGCGATTCTAACCCAGCAGCTTATCCAGCGCCACCGCAATACCGTCTTCGTTGTTGTTGGCGGTCACCATCTGGGCCACGGCCTTGACTTCATCGACAGCGTTACCCATGGCGACGCCGGTACCAGCCCACTCGATCATGGACTTGTCGTTCTGGCCGTCGCCAAACGAGACGACCTCGCTGGCATCGATGCCGAGCTTGGGCAGGGCACCCTCGAGCGCGCGGGCCTTGTCGATACCGGGCGCCGTGTACTCAAAGTACCAGTCAGCCGTAAACATGCCCGAAAGCGTCTGCTTAAAGGGCGCATACATCTCCTCGTGATGCGCCTGCAGGTAGGTCGGATCGCCCGCCGTCAGCAGCTTGTCCACGGGATAAGTGTCCACGACCTCATGCAAGCTCTCGACCTCGCGAATCTTAAGATCGCACGCATCGCGCTCGTATTTGACGATGTTTTTCTGCGAACCGTCCGGCAGCGTAATCATGCAGCGGTACGAGTCCTCGACGTGCAAA
Organism: Collinsella sp.; assembly: GCA_019424985.1. Lineage (GTDB taxonomy): Bacteria > Actinomycetota > Coriobacteriia > Coriobacteriales > Coriobacteriaceae > Collinsella. The sequence goes on from JAHYYM010000014.1 coordinate 58,971, forward strand.
TCGCGACCGAGCGAAATCATAGGGATCACGTCATAGTTTTGCAGATGATCAATCAGACGGTGCAGTTCGTCAGCCGGCATAGCCTGGTCAAAAAGGACATCATCGGTCTGAGCGTCGACCACGTGCGCGCCATTAAAGGCAACTAGCAGACCGTCATGGTTTTGAAGGTCGAGCTCCTGCGCCAAGGCGTGCAACCCCCATGCGGGACGGCCCGAAGCCAAGATGAGCTTAATGCCCGACTCCTGCGCCGCGAGCAGCTTCTCGCGCGTACGCGGGCCGATGACCTTTTGGTCGTTGGTGAGCGTACCGTCGATATCCATTGCGATGGCTTTGATTGCCATATATGCCTCCCTGTCATTGAACAACCTTGTCTGAGCCATCATACAGAACACCCACGGCGGCGCTGTTTGCAACGGGAAAAATGTCATATTGTCCCAAACATGAACGGCGCGCCTTCGACGATTGCGATGCCCGTCGAGGCGCCTCCCGATACATTCCATCCTATCCAAATAGCAAGGGGCCCGTATCCCAACGGATACGGGCCCCTTTCAGCCATAAGCCAACTCGGCCGTAAAAACTACTTGCGATGAGCGCGATAGAACTCGATGAGCGCCTGGGTCGAAGCGTCCTGCTCGGCCTTGGCGGCGTCGTCGTGGAAGGCCGGGGTGATCTGCTTGGCAAGCTGCTTGCCCAGCTCGACGCCCCACTGGTCGTAGGAGTCGATGCCCCAGACCGTGCCCTCGACAAACGTGATGTGCTCGTACAGGGCGATGAGCTCGCCGAGTGCGAACGGGGTCAGCGTGTCGCCGAAGATCGAGGTCGTCGGACGGTTGCCCTCAAAGCAGCGGGCCGGGACGATCTGCTCGGGCGTGCCCTCGGCACGAACCTCGTCGGCCGTCTTACCAAAGGCGAGCGCCTTGGTCTGGGCCAGGAAGTTGCCCAGGAACAGCTCGTGGACGTCCTGGCCGCTGTCGGTTGCGGGGTTGGCAGTGTTGGCGAAAGCGATAAAGTCGGCCGGGACCACCACGGTGCCCTGGTGCAGCAGCTGGTAGAAGGCGTGCTGACCGTTGGTACCGGGCTCGCCCCAGAAGATCTCACCGGTATCGGAGGTCACAGCGCTGCCGTCCCAGCGGACGTGCTTGCCGTTGGACTCCATGGTGAGCTGTTGCAGGTAGGCCGGGAAGCGGTGCAGATACTGGCAGTACGGCAGCACGGCGTGGCTCTTGGAACCGAAGAAGTTGACGTACCAGACGTTGAGCAGGCCCATCAGCGCGACGGCGTTGTTCTCGAGCGGGGTGTTGCAGAAGTACTCGTCGATGGCGTGGAAGCCCTCAAGGAACTGCTGGAAGCGCTCGGGGCCGAGCACGACGATCAGCGACAGACCCACGGCGGAGTCGACGGAATAGCGGCCGCCGACCCAGTTCCAAAAACCGAAGGCGTTGGCGGGGTCGATACCGAAGGCCTCGACCTTTTCGAGCGCGGTGGAAACGGCGACGAAGTGCTTTGCCACGGCCTCGGCGTTCTGCTCATCGGAGCCATCGATGGCGCCCTGAGCCTTGAGCTGCTCGAGCATCCAGGTCTTGACCTCGCGGGCGTTGGTGAGGGTCTCGAGCGTGGTGAAGGTCTTGGAGACGATGATCACGAGCGTGGTCTCGGGATCCAGACCCTTGAGCTTCTCGGCCTGGTCGTTGGGATCGATGTTGGAGATATAGCGGCAATCGATACCGGCGTCGGCATAGGGACGCAGGGCCTCGTAAGCCATGACCGGGCCCAGATCGGAGCCGCCGATGCCGATGGACACCAGGTGCTCGATCTTTTTGCCGGTAACACCCTTCCACTCACCGGAGCGCACGCGCTCGGCGAAGGCATACATGCGGTCGAGAACCTCGTGCACGTCGGCGACGACGTCCTGGCCGTCGACGATGAGCTGGCCCTTCTCGCTTGCCGGGCGACGCAGCGCGGTGTGCAGGACGGCGCGGTCCTCGGTGGTGTTGATGTGCTCGCCGGAGAACATGGCGTCGCGGCGCTCCTCGAGCTTCACCTCGCGGGCAAGATCGCACAGCAGCTTGACGGTCTCATCAGTCACCAGGTTCTTGGACAGGTCGAAGTGCAGGTCACCGGCGTCAAAGCTCAGCTTGTTCACGCGCTCGGCATCGGCGGCGAACCAGGCCTTGAGGTCGATACCCTCGGCCTCGAGCTTCTCCTGATGGGCCTCGAGCGCCTTCCAAGCGGCAGTCGACGTAGCATCGATAGGTGCGGCAACAGTTGCCATAGAGTCCTCCTCAGCATACGGGCGCACGCCTCCATGCGCCCGGACATTCAGATGCCACTATTCTAGCGCAGGTCAAGACTATAATCAGCGAGCGTTGCCAATCGGCCCCCAAACGGCAACCGACCAAAAAGGGACAGGTTTAATTTGGCAGGTCAAACGCTTTACCAACCAAAATAAACCTGCCCCTTCCTGGCGGGTATTAGGCCGCGGCGCATACGCTGCCGAGCAGCTCGCGCAGAGGAGACCCAATACCCTCAAGCAGTTCGGGAGCGATAATGGCAAAAACGGGAACCTCGCCGGCTCCCACGACGGCAGGCACTTTGCCCTCCGAGACAATACATCCATAAGGGACAAAACCGTCTTCGCCGGCATCGAGCACCGCCATTCGACGCGCGAGTTCGCGCGCAAAGCCGGCAGTATCGGCATCGCCAATCGCCAGGACAAAGTCCACGCCTTCGTCGGTCGCCAGGGCCACGGCTTCGTCGATCAGCTCGTCTCCCCCATCGCCAACCGAGCCGCAGCGGAAAAGCACGCGCTCGAGCAGAGCTCGATCAACCGAGCCGAGTGCCGCCGAGACAAGCTCATCGCGCGTATGCTTGTCACCGCCCAGCACGACCAGTGCCTTGGTGCCGCCATAGTGGGCAACCAATCGCCCGCACCAGCGAGCCACGTCTCCATCCGCAACAAGGCGCGTCGGCATACCAAACCCATAATTGACCATCTTTCCCACAACCCTTCCGTGCGTATAGGCGGTATCAATCGTTAGGCTCATGCTACGAAGCAAGGTTTTCCGAGCTGTTTCGCACTCTTTAGAGCTGCGTTAAAACCCGATTCAACCGCACGGCCATACCTACCAAAAGGGGCAGGTTTTGACGATGTCCGGACGAGTGGGTATTATCGAACATGTATTCGATAAGAACATGTGTTTGATGGGAGGACGCGTGGGGCACGAGCGTCACACCTATATCTGCATCGACCTTAAGACGTTTTACGCCAGCGTCGAGTGCGTCGACCGCGGACTCGATCCGCTCACCACCAACCTGGTCGTTGCCGACGAATCGCGCGGACGCACGACCATCTGTCTCGCTATCACGCAGACCATGAAGGACCTCGGGATACACAACCGCTGCCGTCTATTCGAGATTCCCGACGGCATCGACTACATCAAGGCCGTACCGCGCATGCAACACTACATGGAGGTGTCGGCGCAAATCTACGGCGTCTATCTGGAATACGTCAGCCCCCAGGACGTGCACGTCTACTCCATCGATGAGTGCTTTATCGACGTGACGCCCTATCTGGACCTTTATCACACCGATGCCGAAGGGTTCGCCTGCATGTTGCGCGACGAGGTCTTGGGGCGCACCGGCATCACGGCGACGGTCGGTATCGGCCCCAACCTATTCCAGGCCAAGGTTGCACTCGACATTACCGCCAAGCACGTACCCAGCCGCATCGGCATACTCGACGACGAGACGTTCCGCAAGGAAATCTGGCCTCACCGCCCCATCACCGACATCTGGGGCATCGGGCCCGGCGTGGCAGCACGACTCGAAAAATACGGCGTCTACGATTTGATGGGCGTCGCTGCGCTCGACGAAAACCTGCTCTACGACGAGCTCGGCGTCAATGCCGAGTATCTTATCGACCACGCCTTCGGGCGTGAGCCGACAACCATCGCCGATATTCAGGCCTATCGCCCGCAGGCAACCTCAACAACCACGGGGCAAGTGCTATCGAAAGGCTATGCCTATGAGCAAGCCTACACCGTGTTGCGCGAGATGGTCGACAACGCTGTGCTGGACTTAGTCGATAAGCACGTGGTCTGCGACAGCATCTCGCTCTTTGTGGGCTACGCGAGCGAACGAGCCGACATACGCCGCCTCGACGCCAGCGGTACAGCGCAATATGTGGACGGATGTGGGCATTTGCGTTCGAGCACGTCGAGCATCGAACCCACCGCAACCGCCGGCCCCAAGCTCGCACCCCGCGCGCCCAAGCCCGTCCAGCGCGATGACGAACGGCGCCGCCTGGTGCGCGAAGCACAGGCAATCGACGGCATCTTTGTGGGAGAGCACGGCGGCAAACCGCGTGGCGGCTATGCTGCGCTGTTCGCGCATTCCAATGCATCCCGCAAGCTGCCCGAGCGCACCAATTCGTTTAAGAAAATCATGGGGTATTTCGATGACCTTTGGGCACAAACGGTCGATCCCAAACGACCGGTCAAGCGCATCAACCTGGGATTTGGCAATCTTGTGCCCGAGGAATTTGCCACCATCGATCTGTTCAGCGATATCGAGGCCGATGAGCGCGAGCGCAACCTGGCGCGCGCCGTCCTGGCCGTAAAGGGTAAGTACGGCAAGAACGCACTCGTCAAGGGATTAAGCTTTACCGCCGGCGCCACCGCACGCGAACGCAACGATCAGGTAGGAGGACATCGTGCCTAAGCCCCAACAACAGCCGATGCGGCCACCGACGCCTTTTGAACGTCTAGCGGACCCCGAGGGAAGACGTCGCTCCGCCGACCCCAAGCTCACCGCCAACGGCGCCATCCGCGCCGGCCGTGCCGCGCAGTTTATGCCCTTTGCCGCCCTCACGGGATACTACGAGCTTGTGCGCAAACAAGAGATCACTGTTGAGCTCAAATGCGAACTCACAGAAGAAAAAGCCCTCGAGCTTTCGAAAAAGCTCGAGGGCCTCAAACGAGGCGACCTGGTGCGCGTCACCTATTACGATACGTACGGCTATCGTAGCCGAACGGGCATTCTCGACGAAGTGTTACCCGCATTCAAGCTGCTCAAACTCAGGGATATCGCCATCGACTTCGACGATATCCAGGACATCGAGCTACGCGGACGAGCCTAGACAAGGACGCGCATCCAAGGCAAGGCCTACAGCGTCATGACGTAGTAGCCTGCATCTCTCACGGCCGTCTCAAGGACACCGCGATCGATCGGCCGCTTGGAGCGCACGCGCGCTGTGTGGTCCGCGTACGTTACCGTTGCCCACACGCCGTCCAGCGCATTGAGGGCATTCTCAACGTTTTGAGCACAGCCATCGCAGCTCATGCCGCCGATGAGCAACTCATCGCTATAGGGGTAGTGGGACGGATCGGTATCCGCAACCACTACCTTCTTGGCCTTCTTACCGCTCGTGCCATCGCTGCAGCAGCTCTTTCCGTGTGTCGAAGCGACAATACGCCGCAGGCCAAAGAACATGCCGACGACAATCGCGGCAAGCACGATGATATTTGCAGGGTTTAGCAAGTCTTCCATGCGATCCCCTTTCTCCAAACTCTTATACCTATACCCCCATGGGGTGTTCCCATCTTACTCCAAACTCGTGTCGGTTCGGTCAATTAGTTTCCCGCTTCAAACTTTTTTGTTGACCTTGGCTTACTTTCGTGTATAAGTTTTCCTAGGCTAACAACTGAGGACCCGAAAGGAGCATCGTGACTCGAACCATTGACATCCCAACATACCAAACGGCTGTCGTGCGCAACTGCTCCCCTACGCTCGCAGGTATCAAGCCGGCCTCGCTCTTTACCTATCCCGGCGTTTACGCCAACCAAGGCGGAAAACCCGGCGCCGCCCATATCGAAGAGCGACGCTCTCGCCTGCTCGCGGTCATTGCCCAATGCAACCGCGAGCTCCAGCCACTCGGGATCCATATGAGCGTTTTGGTCTGGCGCCCCTGCGGAGCGCTCATCTATGTGTACCGCCCTGCGGACCTCATGCGATACCTCTCCGACCCCCGCGCCACGACGGCGCTTACCGCCGAAGGTTACGATGTCCACAACCTGCCCGCATCCCTGGTGCATCTCGCCGCGCGCATCACGCTGGCAAGCAGCAATGCCGCAGAAAGCGCCTATGACAGCAGCGTCTGCGCACTCGCGCGAAATAGGCACTGCGATACGGGGTGCATGTGCGAGTTCCCCCACGAAATTGGCTATTTTTTGGGCTATCCCTACGAAGATGTCCATCAGTTTATCGTCCAGCACGGCGAAAACTATAAGGTCTTTGGCGCATGGAAGGTATACACAAACGTTGAGCAGGCGCTCACGACCTTCGATTCCTATCGCGCATGCACGCAATACCTTACGTACATCTATCAACAGGGCTGCACCCTGGGACAACTTGTCCAGGCAACCCGATAGAGCATACAAAACGCGGCCGCACGCCGCACAACCGAAAGGAAAACATATGAGCAAGATCGCCGTCGTCTATTGGAGTGGCACGGGCAATACCGAGGCCATGGCAAACCTCGTCGCCGAAGGCGCCACGTCCGCGGGTGCCGAGACTGAGGTCATCCCCTGTGCCGACTTCTCTGCCGACAGGGCCGCCGACTACGACGCCTTCGCCTTCGGCTGCCCCGCCATGGGCTCCGAGGAACTCGAGTACGATGAGTTCCAGCCGATGTGGGACGAGGTCAAGGAGGTTCTCGGCGACAAGAAGGTCGTCCTCTTTGGCTCCTATTCGTGGGCCGAGGGCGAGTGGATGGACAACTGGAAGGGCGACGCCGACGAGGCGGGCGTCAACGTCGTCGATTCCGTCATCTGCTACGACGCTCCCGACGATGAGGGCGAGGCGGCCTGCCGCGCCCTTGGAGCCGAGCTCGCCTAGCGGCAATGAGCTCCGCCCATAACGAGCTCTGCACCAAAACACATTCGCATCCCAACAAAAACGGGAGCCGGATCACATCCGGCTCCCGTTTTCTGTTATGTCAGTCATATAAAGCGGCTACGAGATATTTCCCAAGAACGCCTTGGTGCGCTCGCTCTTGGGGTGGTCGAAGACCTCGCTCGGCGTACCCTCTTCCACGATAACGCCGCCGTCCATAAAGACGACGCGGTCGGCGACGTCGCGGGCAAAGCCCATCTCATGCGTCACGACGATCATGGTCATACCGTCACGTGCAAGATCGCGCATAACGCCAAGAACGTCGCGAACCAGCTCGGGGTCGAGCGCCGACGTGGCCTCGTCAAAGAGCATGACGTGAGGGTTCATCGACAGGGCGCGGGCGATGGCAACGCGCTGCTGCTGGCCACCCGAGAGCTGGCTCGGCATAAAGTCGATGCGCTCGGCAAGACCGACCTTGGTCAGCTCCTCGATAGCGATTTTCTCGGCCTCTTCCTTGCTGCGCTTGAGTACCTTTTGCTGTGCGAGCATGACGTTCTTTTTGACTGACAGGTGCGGGAACAAATTGAACTGCTGGAACACCATACCCAGATGCGTACGTACCTTGTTAAGGTCGACGCCCTTGGCGCAAACGTCCACGCCCTCAACGACGATCGAGCCGCTCGTGGGATGCTCCAGACGATTGATGCAGCGAAGCATCGTCGACTTGCCCGAGCCCGAAGGACCCAGGACTACGACGACCTCGCCCTTGTGCACATCCAGATCGATATCGCGCAGGACCACGTTATCGCCGAAGGCCTTCTGGAGGTTCTTGATGCTGACGACGACCTCGTTCGAGTTATTGGTTTCGCTCATGATAGGACCTCCTTACAGACCGGCGATGTGGTCGGCGGGCGTCGCGACGACCTGTCCAGCGCTCTTGGCGGGACGCTTCTTCTTGGTTTCGGCCGTCCCCAGAAGCCTCGCCTCAAGACCGCTCACCAAGCGAGCAAGCGGCAGGGTGATGACCAGGTAGAACAGCGCGGCAACCACATACGGCGTAATGGAACCCGTCGTGGCCACGATGGTACGGGCGTTCATGACGATCTCGACCACGCCCACGGCCGCGAGCAGCGACGTATCCTTGTAAAGCAGGATGAACTCACTGGTCAGCGTAGGCAGGACATTGCGGAACGTCTGCGGAATCATAACGTAGAGCAGCGTCTGGAAGGCGTTCATGCCCAGCGAGCGCGCGGCCTCGTTCTGGCCCTTGGGGATCGACTGAATACCGGCGCGGAAGATCTCGCACAGGTAGGCGGACGAGTTCATGGCCATGACGATGACGCCCAGCACATAGTCGTCAACCTTGACGCCGGCCAGCGGCAGACCGAAGAACGCGATGTAGATCTGCAGGAACGCCGGCGTACCGCGGATGATATTCACATAGATGCCGGCAAGGCAACGCAGGATGCGCGACTTGGAGATGCGCATGAGCGACAAGGCAAAGCCAAAGGGAATTGCCAGCGGAAACGCCACGAGCACGATCGAGAGCGACATGAGGAAGCCTTTGAAGACGATCGGCAGGCTCTGGACCAAAATGACCGGGTTCAGGAACAGGCGAAGGAACATGTTGGAATTCCATGCCTCGACCCACGGCTGCTCCTTAAGGTCGGCCAGGAAGTTATCGAATGCCGTCACGCCCTTAATCTCGACGGAAGGAATCTTAGAAATCTTCTTGGTCGAACCGTCGGCGAGCGTATAGGTGCCGCTGAAGGCCTCATCGCCGCCCTCGACGGGAAACGTCACGCCGTAAACCTCGACACGGAAAAAGCCTCCGGCAGGCGCCGTCTCGCCAAAGTCGATCTTGAGCGTCTGGCCGTCAGCCTTGCACGTGGGCTTCATGGGCGTACGATCCATGAGGTCCTCGCCCGAGAGCATCGTCAATCGCGTGTCATCGGTACCAAACGTCGTGCCGTCGACAAACGTCAGCGAAAGACCGCTCAGCTCCTCGTCGGCATCGGCCTGAACTTCCCAGGTAATGCGCGTCTCGGTGCCGCCGACCACAGCGCTGCCCGAACCGGTGTTGGGTCGGGCAGTAATCTTTGCGGTCTCAAGCGCCTGGGCGGTCGTGGGCGCATATGCCCCCGCGCACACCAGCGCGAGCGCCACGGCCATGACGCAGGCTAGCTTTTTGAGCAAGGCGGGCAGTGGAAAACGCTGCTCCGCGGCTCCTTTGTTCAGTCGAGACAAGGTGGCTCCTATCGTAGAAGTTGCCGGCAAAACGAGACGGAAACGCTCTCCGTCAAGAAAAGCGCAAAGGCCCTCTCCGCAAAACGGAAAGGGCCCGCGCGCAATCAAGTGACTATTTTACTTGATGTTGTACTTAGCCATGAGGGCGTCAACGGTACCGTCGTCGGTCAGGTCCTTGATGGCCTGGTTGATGTCGTCCTTGAGCTTGGTGTTGCCCTGGTTGATGGCGATGGCGTACTCCTCGCCGGTGCTGACCTGCTTGATGGTCTGGCAGGTGTTGAACTGCTCGGCGGTCAGCTGGCTGGCAACGGAGCGGTTGGTGACTACGGCATCGCCCTTATCGGACTGCAGGGCGCTGAAGCACTCGGTGGCGTCCTTGTAGGGGACGATCTTGGCCTTGGGGAAGTTCTCCTGGGCAAAGGCCTCGGCGGTCGATCCAGACTGGACGATGATGGTAGCGTCGGCGTTGTTGAGCTTCTCGCTGTAGTTGTCGGCCGTGATGTCGGTGTTATCGACCTTGGTCACGATAGCCTGATCATCCATGTAGTAGGAATCGGAGAAAGCGACTTCCTTCTCACGCTCGGGCGTGTCGGTGATAGCCGCGATGGAAACGTCATACTTGGCGCCCGAAGCAACGCCGGGGACGAGCGTGTCGAAGTCGTTGTTGACGTACTCGACATCCAGACCCAGCTTGTCACCGATAGCCTTGATGAGCTCAAGGTCAAAGCCCTGGTAGTCGCCGTTGTCGTCCTTGTACTCAAACGGAGCGTACTCGGCAGAGGTGCCGACGGTCAGCGTACCGTCCTTGACGAGCGCGTACTCCTTGGAGCCATCGACCTTCTCGACCTTCGCGTTGTCAGAGCTGCTGGAACCGGCATCGGAACCAGAGGTGACGTTGGACGAGCCGCAGCCCGTCAGTACGAGGGCGAGTGCCATGGCGCCCGTGGCGGCAAATGCACCAAGCTTCTTGAGCTTCATAATCAGTCTCCTTCCAATGACCCCACGTGATTCAGGGGCCTGCAAAAACTGATGGTTATTATGCACCCGCTTGGAAGAATCCGCAATTAGAAAACTGATTGAAACAAACCCATAACGTGAATGGAGCACTCCACTTTATGACAGTCATTACTGCTGCAACGACCTTAACAGTTTGATTTCAGCCGCATAACCTGCAAGTTCGTTCGGTGTCTCCAAAATGAATGGCAATGCGCGCAAGCGGCTATTCGATACAATATTCTGTATAACCTGCATACCGCCGCCAAACTCCTCGCTGCCAAGATATCCCTTGCCGATGCACTCGTGACGATCTTTATGGGCGCCACAGGGGTTCTTCGAATCGTTGATGTGCACGGCACGCAAACGGTCGATACCCACCACGCGGTCGAACTCGTCGAGTACGCCGTCCAGATCATGGATGATGTCGTAGCCGGCATCGCTCACATGGCAGGTGTCCAAACAAACGCCCAGCTTATCGGACAGCTCTGGACACTTGGCGGCAACGCCCTCGATAATGCACGCCAGCTCTTCAAAGCTACGGCCCACCTCGGTGCCCTTACCCGCCATGGTCTCGAGCAATACCGTCGTCTGCTGTCCCTCAAACATCACCTGGCACAGCGTGTCGACAATCATCTGAATGCCGGCGTCTGCCCCCTGTCCCACATGCGCACCGGGATGGAAGTTGTAGTAGTTGCCGGGCAGTGCTTCCAGACGCTGCAAATCTTCCGCCATAGCCTCCAAGGCAAACTCGCGCGCTCGCTCCTTAGCGGAGCAGGGGTTATAGGTATACGGGGCATGCGCCACCAGCGGTCCAAAGTCGTTTTGCGCCATAAGCTCGCGCAGAGCCGCCACGTCATCCTTGTCAAGGTCTTTTGCCTTGCCACCGCGCGGGTTGCGCGTAAAGAACGCAAAGGTATTGGCACCAATGGACAACGCCGTCTCCCCCATTGCCCGATAGCCCTTCGTCGTCGAAAGATGACACCCGATCGTTAGCATCTCCAGCTCCCCCTCATCAGTTGCGGTGAAATACGGTCTATTGGTGCCTTATTTTGGCGCAAACAGACCGTATTCCACCGCAAGATATAAAAGGGGCATCAGGGGCACGGTCCGCCGAGCCCCCTTGAGCAGCAGCACCGCAGCCTAGAGCGTCAAGCGAATCGCATCGATGATCTGCGCGCAGCGCTGTGTGGCGGCAAGGGGCATGACGGGACTCTCGAGTTTCCCCGCCCGGATGAGCTGAGTCGCATGCGAAGCTTCGCCGTAAAAATCATCGACCTCAAATGGGGCGTCGATTTCGAGCACTCGACCGTCGGAGTACTTCACATGGGCGAGCTCGGGGCGATGGAGGCGCTCGATTTCCAACGAACCCCGTTCGCAGGCAATCGTTAAGCGGCTTTCATATGCTGCTTTGCCGTCGCACACCATATGAATGGGTATACCGCCGACACTCATATGAATCTCATCGGCCCAATCCACGCGGCCGCCCGATACGTCACGCCAGCGAACTTCACGAGACGAAACATCGCACGCACCCGCAAGCAAATCCTCAAACCACCCGACCGCATAGCAGCCCATGTCATATAGACAGCCGCCCTGCAACGGATCGAGCAGATAACTCGAAGGGAACTCACCATAATCGAGTTTTTGCACGCTTTCGATCGAGACGATACAGCCGAGCTCGCCCGACGCAAGCAAGTCCTCCACGCGAGTGCGCATCGGGCAAAACCGATTCTTCATCGCCTCCATAAACAGCACGCCGCACTCGCGAGAGGCGGAGGCAATCGAGAGAGCCTCTTCCTCACTCAAAACGGCCGGCTTTTCGCACAGCACGGCCTTTCCGGCGCGCAGCGCGCGACAGGCCCAACGCGTATGCATACCATGCGGAAGAGCCAAGTAGATTGCGTCGACATCGGGGTCGGCAATCAGCGCATCATAAGCCGCATCGCCGCCATCGTCAGCCGTGACATAACTGTGCGCAGCATCGATCGAAAACGCTCGACAAAATTCCTCGACATGTGCAGGAGTGCGGCCGGCCGCAGCCACCAGCCGTGCCCCGTCGACCTTCTTGAGCGACGATGCAAATCGATGCGAAATGTGCCCAGCGCCCAAAACGCCCCAACGAACCTCACGCAAATCATCACATGAATCCCGATAGCCCACGACAGCCCCCTTCAGTTGCGACGAAATAGTTCCTGCTATCGCCCTATTCTGCCGCAAACAGGAACTATTCCATCACAAGATATAAAAGGGTCATGAGGAGCGAGTTTTGCTGAAGACTTTAAGCGCGGCCGTTACGGGGCCAGGCTGGAAACGTCGGCGCGCGTCGTCGAGACGCTCGGGGATATCGATGTGTTGCGGGCAGTGACGCGCACATTTGCCGCACTTGACGCAATTGCTCACGAGCTTGGGCTCGCTCGTGCGCACCGCGCTCGCCGTAAAGTATTGCGACAGCCCCGTAAACCAGCTGTGCGCATAGCTCGCGTTGTAAGCGGCAAAGCAGCCGGGAATGTTAATACCCTTGGGACATGGCATGCAGTAGCCGCATCCCGTGCAGGGCACGCGATTCGATTTTTCAAACTCCGCCAGCACGCGTGCGATGGTATCGAGCTGAGCGGCTGTCATCGAATCCGGCAGGGCCCGATCGGCCAGCACCGCGTTCTCGTCCACCTGCGCGGTATCGGTCATGCCCGAAAGCAGCATCGTGACTTGAGGATGGTTCCACACCCACGAAAGGCCCCAAGCAGCCGGCGTCTTCAGGTACGGATCGCGTACGTCATCGAGCACGGCGCGGGCCCGCGGAGGCAGCTTGCCCGCCAGGCGTCCGCCCAAAAGCGGTTCCATCACAAACACCGCGAGCCCGCGCTCGGCGGCTGCTATAAGTCCCGCCGTTCCCGCTTGGTAGCGCTCTCCAGCGTAGTTGTACTGAATCTGGCAAAAATCCCAGTCATACGCGTCGAGCATCGTGAGGAAGTCCGCCGCACTGCCGTGATACGAAAAACCTATCTGGCGAATACGCCCCGCAGCCTTTTGGTGCGCAATCCAGTCTTCGATGCCCAACGCCACCACGCGCTCCCACTGGGCGGGCGAAGTGATGTTGTGCATAAGGTAATAGTCGATATGGTCGGTCCGCAGGCGACGCAGTTGCTCGTCGAAGAACCGGTCGAAATCCTCCGCGCACTTGCACGAAGCGTGCGGCAACTTGGTCGCCAGCAGCACCCGGTCGCGCAGCCCCAAGCACTCAAGTGAGGCGCCCACGCACGCCTCGTTACCGGGATAGAGATACGCAGTATCCAGATAATTAATCCCCTGCTCCACCGCATGGGAAATGATGGCATCGGCTGTCTTCGCATCGGGGTGTCCCGGCGAACCGGGAAACCTCATGCAGCCCAGACCCAGAGCAGATATTCGGTTACCACTTTTGGGGTCAACGCGGTATTGCACGGCCCCTCCCTTCGCCATCAGCGCCCCGGCAAGGCGAAACACAATGGTCACGCGGCCGAAACATCGTGGAATCGCAATCGAGAACGTATCGTAACGCAGCAGAAATCGAGCTGTCACGGCACCGCTTTAACATCAGCAAAAAGCCCGATGAAAGGAGTCACCCATGCCCGCGCTCGACCTTTGGAACCTCGCATCCCAGCTCAAAAGCACCGATTATCGCTGGGTTGACCTCACCCATACGCTCTCGTGCGACACCCCGTACTGGTTTGGCTTTGAGCCATTTGAGTCCACCAGGCTCTTCGACTACCTGCCCGGCACGCCCGAAGATATGCTCGCGCCCATGCGTTGCTTCCAGTATTCGGTCGCCCCGCAGTACGGCACCCACGTCGACGCGCCGCGCCACTTCCATGTCGATGGCCGCTCCCTTGGCGAGATCGAACCTATCGAGTTTATGCATCCGCTCTGCGTCATCGACAAGCACGAGGAGTGCGCCGCAAACCCCGACTTTATCCTGACCATCGATGACCTCAAGGCTTGGGAGGACGAGCACGGTCGCATTCCCAAGGACGCTTTCGTCGCCTTCCGCTCCGACTGGTCCAAGCTCGCCGACCTCGAAAACAAGGACGAGGACGGCCAACCCCACTACCCCGGCTGGGACCTCGATGCCATCAAATGGCTTGTAGAAGAGCGCAACATCGGTGCCATCGGCCACGAACCGGCAGACACCGACCCCGCAACCGTGACCACACGCGAGGATGCCTACCCCTACCCCGGCGAACAGTACATCCTCTCGGTCGACCGTTACCAGATTGAGGTCATGGACCATCTGGACGAGCTTCCCGCCACGGGCGCCGTCATCTTCTGCACCTTCCCCAAGGTGCGTGATGGCGTCGGATATCCCGCACGTGTCTTTGCGGTCTGCCCCGCGTCATAAGTTCCCATGCGTTTGTTCTTCTAAATACGGCCATCCGGTGCACGCGACATGGCCCGGCGGCATACAATCCATCAGACGCCCCATACGCGGGCGCCTTTTTATGGGGAGATGATTCACATGCAGATCAACAAGGTCGCCTTCATCGGCAAGGGCGGCGTGGGCCTGCTCTACGGCAGCATGATCGCTCAAGCGCTCGGCAACGACGCCGTCGAATACGTTATGGACGACGCGCGCTTTGAGCGCCACGCGGGTGATGCGCTCACCGTCAACGGCAAGCCCTGCGCGCTCAAGTCCGTCCGCGCCAGCGAGGCGACGCCCGTCGACCTGGTCATCCTGACGGTCAAGACAACCGGACTCGACCAGGCGCTCAAGACTATGGAACGCATCGTAGGGCCCGACACGCTCATCGCATCCCTATGCAACGGCATCACCAGCGAGCAAAAGATTGCCGAGCGCTTTGGCTGGGAGCACACCGTCCTCGGAATCTGCCAAGGCATGGACGCTGTGTTTCTCAACGGCGCGCTCACCTTTACCAATGCGGGCGAGATCCGCTTTGGTGCGGCCGCCGGCACCGACCCCGCGACCGTCACCGCTATCGACGGGCTCTACACGCGCTGCGGCATCGCCCATACCGTCGAGCACGACATCGCACATCGCATGTGGGCCAAACTCATGCTCAACGACGGCATCAACCAGACCTGTATGGCCTACGGCGGCACCTACGGAAGCGCTACGGAGCAGGGCTCCGAGCAGCTCCGCAGTTTTGTCTCCGCCATGCGCGAGACGCTTGCAGTCGCCAATGCCGAGGGCATCGAGCTCACCGAGGAAGACCTGACGCAGATGGTGCGTCTCATAAAAGGGCTCGATCCCGCCGGCATGCCCTCGATGGCGCAAGACCGCATCGCTCAACGCAGAACCGAGGTCGAGGAATTTGCGGGTACCATCTGCCGCCTCGCGGCCAAGCACGGTATCCAGGTGCCGCAAAACGAATGGCTCTATTCGCGCATCCGCGAAATCGAGGCCAGCTGGTAACGCCGCCGCACCGCATCCAACAGTCTCAATAGCAAAAACCGCCGCAAAGGGCACTCCCCTTGCGGCGGCTTCCTTCTTCATCTATGGGCAAAACCAGCTTCACAACGGCTAGCGCCGCACCTGCGGCGTCTCGTCCTCGTCATCGCGACAAAAGGTCACGCCCGCACTTCCCAGCAGCGCTGCTGCGATGAGCGCGCCGACCACAATAGGAGCAGCCCCGCACGAGCCCTGCATGCCTGCGACAAACGCAGCTGTAGGGCCAAGACAGCCAAGTACCAATGCGACGGCGGCGATAGCGATATCTCGAGCGTTCATGGGACCACTTCCTCCACGAGAAAGACCTTATTTCTCATGAACCAGTGTGCCCCGTATGCATACGCCCAGCGTACCGCCACGGTAAGGGCTCTGTTAACTCAAACGCACATAAAGAAAGGGCGGCCTTACGTTGCCTAAAAGCTCAGTAAAGACGCCCGCCCGTCATCTCCTATTGGCTTATGGCAGATTACCAACCGGTATAGTAGTCGGTGGTTCCGGCAGCACAGCCGGAGTCATAGACCTTGCAATCACCCTTAGAGCCCGTAAAGGTCGAGCCCTGGGCCATATCGCCCGCGGCAACAACGTAATAGCCGTCGGAATCGCGCCAGAAGCCCTCAGAATCCTGCGTCCATTCGCCCGTGCGGTGGTGATACAACACGTTGCTGCTGTAATAAGTCTCGCGGCGGCCGTTATAGTTATTGACGCCGCTCGAGCGCGTCAGACCCGAGCCGTTCGCGTAATACGCAGCAGACGTGTAAGACAAGCCGGAGCCGGCGTTGTAATACGAAGCCTGAACGGCCTCGGCGGCCTCGAGCGCTTCGCGCTTGGCATTCTCAAGCGCAGTGCGCAGCTCATCGAGCTCGGTCGACTTCGTGTCGACCTCCCCCATCGTCAACAGACTACCCGCACCGTCGATACAACCCTGCAGCACAGCGCGCTCGTCATCGGTAGCATAGTCGCCATACATATTCATAATGATCTGAGCGCGCATCTCAAGGGAATCGCGCTTGGCCTCCATCGAGGCGTTCCACTCCTGCATGGAACCATAACCATCGCCGCGATAATCAACGGGCTGTACCAGCGTCGCCTCGGACGGCGTAGATCCAACCGTATCGGACAGTGTTGCCGCGTGGGCATCAGTTGCGCCGGCGCCTGCCAAAAGTGCCACGGTCAGAGCGGCGGAAAGGGCAGCGGCTTTCGGTTTTCGTGAATCGATCCTCATGTAGCTGGAAACCTCCGTAGTGCGTTTTTGCTGCGTTTGAGCTGCGTGTGATTCGATCGCGCTGCATAGTACCTCGAGCAAATCGCGACCTGCGGTTTTACTCAAAAGGCGCACGTCAATTGCGTAAAACTCACATCCTCTCAACAGGAGTTTTCCACAACTCAAATGCATAAAGCATGCCAAAAACCCTGTAATAGCGCCCTTCCTATGCAAAAAAGACGCCTGCGCAACCATTGCTTGCGCAGGCGCCTTGAGCAGGCATTTATGCAGTTATACCTATCGAGTCGCAAGGGGTCCTTGCACAAGTCGCCTTACTCGTCCAGCACGGCGAAGGCCTGCTTCAGATCCCAAATGATGTCCTCGGCGTTCTCGGTACCGATGGAAAGACGGATCGTGGAGGGCGTGATGTTCTGCTCGGCGAGCTCCTCGGCAGAGAGCTGGGAGTGCGTGGTGGTAGCCGGGTGCACGACGAGCGACTTGACGTCGGCCACGTTGGCGAGCAGCGAGAACACCTGCAGATGATCGATGAACTTCCAGGCAGCCTCCTGGCCACCCTTAATCTCAAAGGTGAAGATCGAAGCGCCGCCGTTGGGGAAGTACTTCTGATAGAGCTCGTGATCGGGGTGCTCAGGCAGGCTCGGGTGGTTCACCTTGGCAACGTGGCTGTCGCCGGCAAGGAACTCAACGACCTTCTTGGTGTTCTCGACATGACGGTCAACGCGCAGCGACAGGGTCTCGGTGCCCTGGAGCAGGACCCAGGCGTTGAACGGGCTGATGCAGGCACCCTCGTCACGCAGCAGGATGGCGCGGACATAGGTTGCGAAGGCGGCGGGACCGGCAGCCTCGGCAAACGAGACGCCATGGTAGGAGGGGTTGGGCTCAGCGATCTGGGCGTACTTTCCGCTCGCCTTCCAATCGAAGTTACCGCCGTCGACGATCACGCCGCCCAGCGAGGTGCCGTGGCCGCCGATGAACTTGGTTGCGGAGTGGACAACGATGTTGGCGCCATGCTCCAGCGGACGGAACAGATACGGGGTGCCGAAGGTGTTATCGACGACAACCGGCAGACCGTGCTTCTTGGCGATCTCGGAGATAGCGTCGATGTTGGGGATGTCAGAGTTGGGGTTGCCGAGCGTCTCGAGATAGATGACCGTGGTGTTGTCCTTGATGGCACCCTCAACCTCTTCCAGGTTATGAGCATCGACAAACGTGGTCTCGACGCCAAACTGGGAGAGCGTATGCTCGAGCAGGTTGTAGGAACCGCCGTAGATGGTCTTCTGAGCCACCACGTGGTCACCAGCCTGGGCAAGAGCCTGCAGGGTATAGGTGATGGCGGCGGCACCGGAGGCGACGGCAAGACCGGCCACGCCACCCTCGAGCGCGGCGATACGGTCCTCAAAGACGCCCTGGGTGGAGTTGGTCAGACGGCCGTAGATGTTACCGGTGTCGGCAAGACCAAAGCGATCGGCGGCGTGCTGGGAGTTGCGGAACACATAGCTCGTGGTCTGGTAGATAGGCACGGCGCGGGAGTCGGATGCGGGGTCGGCGCTCTCCTGGCCAACATGAAGCTGCAGGGTATCGAAACCAAAGGTGTGCTCGGGGTTGTTGATGAACTGGCTCATGATGATCTCCTTGATCGAACGAAAGTAAATAAATAAGAGAGAAGTAAGTCGCTGTCTCCTGATCACGCCGACGGGCGCAAACAGGAGCCCGGCATTCGTCTTGGCAAGCAGTTCATATGCGGTCCTCCTTTTGACATCCCGGTTCCGTGGTCGGCTTAATTACCTACCGCCTTTGTGTGTTTTGAATAGTACGAGCATTGTTTCGCTCGGTCAATCACTTAAAAGCGCTAACCTGTTATCGGTTTTTTAGATAGCTATCGAAAGGACGGGCACCGATGACCCTCCAGCAGCTTCGTTTTCTTATCGCCGTGGCAGAGTCCGGCTCAATCAACGCCGCAGCTCAGCGCCTCTATACCGCTCAGTCCAACATCTCAAACGCCGTCAAAAGCCTAGAACAAGAACTCCATCTGGAGATCTTTACGCGCTCCAGCCGCGGCGTCACGCTCACCAACGACGGCACCGAGCTTTTGGGCTATGCGCGCCAGGTCGTAGAGCAGGCCGACATGCTCGAGGCACGCTATGAGGACGGTGGCACCCCGCAAGCCCGCCTCGCCATTTCCGCCCAGCACTACGCCTTTTCGGTCGAGGCCTTTGTCAACGTAGTCGAGCGCTGCCGCGACAGCAAGTTCGAGTTCATCATGCGCGAGACCACCACATCGCAGATCATCGATGACGTCCGTGCGTTTCGCAGCGATATCGGCATTCTGTATCTGGATGACTTTAACGCCCGCGTTCTGCAGAAGGCCTTCGCCGATGCCCGCGCAAGCTTCCATCCCCTCTTCGACGCGACGGTCCACGTCTTCGTTAGCGAGCGCCACCCGCTCGCACGCCGCCCGCAGCTGTCCCTTGCCGACCTCACGCCCTATACGCGCTACAGCTTTGAGCAGGGAACCTCAAATTCCTTCTATTACGCCGAGGAACCTTTTAGCTATATCCCTTGCGACCGCAACATACGAATCTCGGACCGCGGAACACTTACCAACTTACTTATCACGTCGAACGGTTACACCCTGTCGACCGGTGTCCTCTCCAATGAAATGCAATGGGGCATGGCATCGATCCCGCTAGCAGACGCCCCAACGATGCACGTTGGCTACATCATGCACGACGAGCGCAAGCCCTCTCTCCTCTTGCAGCAATACCTCGACGAGCTCAACCGCATCATCCATGCCAACTAACAGTCGGAAGACGGGGTAGAAATCGTAGATTGCTGGCCCCCGGCGGGCATGGCGCTACAATGGTCACTCACACGAAACGTACCCAACGAAAGGAAGTCCGTGAAGGTCATCATCTATACCGACGGCTCGGCCCGATCAAATCCGGGACGCGGCGGCTACGGCGCCGTGCTCAAATACACCAACCCCGCCGGCAAGACCTTTACCTCCGAGCTTTCACGCGGCTACGCTAAGACCACCAACAACCGTATGGAGCTCATGGCCGTTATCGTGGCACTCGAGGCGCTCAACCGCCCCTGCGACGTCGAAGTCCATTCCGATTCGCAGTACGTCGTCAACGCCTTTAACAAGCACTGGATCGACGGCTGGAAAAAACGCGGCTGGAAGACCGCCAACAAGCAGCCTGTCAAGAACCGCGATCTGTGGGAGCGCCTGCTCACCGCAAAGAGCAAGCACAAAGTGGAGTTCATCTGGGTTAAGGGCCACGCCGGCCATGAGCTCAATGAGCGCTGCGACGAGCTTGCCACCACGGCGGCCGACGGAGCCAACCTCGATATCGACGCCGGCTTTAACGAGAGCGACCTGTAATAGCGTTTTCGCGCAGCTTTATATCCCCACGCGCTACACTCATCCTGTAGACCAAACAACGCAAGGGGGACATATGCTGCGCATCGCGACCATCGGCACATCCATGATTACCGACGACTTTATCCAAGTCGTCAACGCCAACGACCAAGCCGCGTTTGTGGGCACGCTTTCACGCGACACCAATCGCGGTGCTGCCTTTACCGCCGAGCGCGGTGGCGAGCGAAACTTTACTTCACTCGATGAGCTCGCGGCAGCTGCCGATGTCGACGCCGTCTATATCGGCAGCCCTAACGCACTTCACTACGAGCAGGCCCTTGTCTGCATCGCCGGTGGCAAGCACGTCATCGTCGAGAAGCCCTTCTGCGCCACCGAAGCGCAGGCGCTGGAAGTCTTCCGCGCTGCCGAGGCAGCAGGTGTCGTGGCCCTCGAGGCCATGCGTCCCCTCCACGACCCCGCCTTCCACGCCATCGAGGACGCCCTGGGCGAGATCGCCCCCATCCGCCGCGCCTCATTGCGCTTTGGCAAATATTCCTCGCGCTACAACGAGATTCTCGCGGGACGCGCCACCAATATCTTCGACTGCAATATGGCATCGGGTTCCCTCATGGACATTGGCGTCTACACCGTCGAGCCCATGGTCGAGATTTTCGGCATGCCCTCCGGCCTTACGAGCATGGCTACTCTGCTCGACCCCGCCACGCGACAGCTCACGCACGGCCCCATCGACGGCTGCGGTTCCATCCTCGCCAGCTACGGCGGTGGCCGTATCTCCGTCGAGCTCGCGCACTCCAAAATAACGAATGACCTGCTACCCTCGCAGATCGAAGGCGAGCGTGGCACTATCCAGATCGACCATCTGTCCACGCCCCGCAATGTCCGCATCGACTATCGCGGCGATGTCGTACGCGGCTCGGCGACCGAGGCACCGCGCGAACAGGGCGACAACGGCCGCGTGCTCGACCTGCCCGAATCGAGCAACACTATGGAATACGAACTCACAGACTTTATCACCGCCATCGGCGGCATCGATAACGTTAAGGAAGAGATTTGGGAGACCCCGGCGGGACGTCACGAACTTGGCCACTACCGCGATGTCACGCTCGTCTCATTGCGCATCATGGATGCCGTGCGCCAGCAGGCCGGCATTACCTTCCCGTCCGACGCAGGCAAGCAGGCCTAGCGATGGGCTTCTTCGATGCGTTCTTCTCCAGCGTCACCGGCGGCAGTCGAGAGCCTCAAAAACCATCAAACATCGAGCTCGAGTTGCGCCGCAGGCTTACTGTGCTCGCAAGCGACGAGGCCACTCAAGACACTCCCCTGCGCTATTTCCTGCGCTGGGCGGGGCAAGTCCAGGGCGTTGGTTTTCGCTTTACCAACACCAACCTCGCGCAGGCACGCGCACTCACCGGCTGGGTGCGCAACATGGAAGACGGCTCGGTCGAGATGGAGATACAGGGAGCTCCGGCAAACATCCTATCTCATCTCGAGGCGCTTCATGCCTCCTACGAGCGCATGGGAACGCGTTTTCGCCTCGTAGAAGCCCAGGCCCAAGCCCCACTTGCCAATGAAGACAGTTTCATTCCTCGTTATTAGTATTGTGTGCTAAATACGGTATCATTTACCTACGACCGTTGATAGAAAAGAGGCGAGGCGCATGGCGGTGCAAAGAAGGAATACCAGGCAGCGAAAGCTGGTTCTTGACGCCGTGCGCCAAAGTTATAACCATCCCACCGCCGACGAAATCTACAACGTCGTGCGCGCGCAGGATGACAAAATCAGCCGCGGTACGGTCTACCGCAATCTCAATCTCTTGGCCGACGCCGGCGAGATCCTCTCCATCAAGACGCCGGGCGGCAGCCGCTTCGATCGCACGATCGAGCCGCATGCGCATATCATCTGCACCTCATGCAGCCGCGTCATCGACGTGCCACTCCCCTTCGACGCCCAGCTCGACGCCAAGGCGTCCGAGCAAATCGGCTGGCACGTCACGTCGCACTACACCATCTTCGAGGGTCTCTGCCCCGACTGCCGGTAGATGTTTGGGACATGCCTACTCAGCAAGTAGACGACGCAGCTCCTCTTCGACCGTGCGCACGTAGCGGACACGGTCATTGACACCGCGCATGCTGGGATTGCAGCTCTCCATCAGATAGGGATGGCCCACCACGTTGAGCATGTCGCGATCGTTTTCGTTATCGCCAAACGCCATCATTTCGTTAGGTGAGATCCCCAGCGCACAACCATAATCGGCAAGCGCGGACCCCTTGCCCGAATCAAAGCCGATAAAGTCGGTCCATTCGGTTCCCGACGTCATCACATCGACCCGGTCGCTAAAGCGACGCACAAAATACTCCAGCGCCGCCGGCTGCTCCGCCTCGGGCGTCTGGAAGGCAATCTTAATGACATCCTCGTCAATGTCTTCGGGACGGTCGACTACCGCCACATCACAATGGACCTCATAACGCAGGTGGTCAACAAACGCATCGTTGCTGCTCATGGTGTAGAGGTGTCCCTCGCACGAAAGGGTCACGTCGGCATGGAGGTACGCAACCACGGCATTCGCGATATCCATGGCCAGGCCACGCTCCATAGAACGCTTGACCACGGCACGCCCCTCGCTCATGACCAGGGCTCCGTTTTCGCATACATAGGCGAGTTCATCGGCCACCGGGGCAAACAGGTAGCGCAGGCTCGCATATTGACGGCCACTCGCCGGCATAAACACGATACCGCGACGATGTAGCTCATCGATAAGCTCAAAGGCCTCGGAACGCGGCTCGCGCTCCCCCGGGTGCAGCAACGTGCCGTCCAAATCGCATGCAATCAGCTTGATTCCCTCAAGACCCATATGCTTCCCCCAAAGCCTCCTATCAACAGCAAGACGGACCTTGATCGGTCACCCCTCAAAGCCCGTCTTGCGCATACGCGCGCTTAGTCGCGCGTCTTTTTAACGATGGTAAAGTCCGGAGCCATGCTCACGACAACATCGGCCGCGCTCGACGCAAAGCGTCGGCCCGCATCGAGCTCGCGCGAAACGATCGAGATTCGAGCTCCCTCGACGCCGCGAAGCATACGGCCCAAAACCGGCTGCACCGGCGTATACATGCGCACGGTATGCTCGTCCGAGTCGCCCCGGAAGAGCGGCGCATGCATGTTGCCGATCTCCCAGCACGCATGCGCGAGCGCAATCGGATCCATGCGGTCGACTTCGACCAAATAGACCTCGGCGCTGCGCAGGCGCACGACAACCACCACGGGCACCATGCCCGAACGGTCAATGGTGAGCACGTCGCCATCGGCAAGACGACCGCCGTCGGCAGTATCCAACCGAACATCGATCGTGCGCCCCAGTTCCGTCACGCCCACAAACGCGCATGCATCAGCCTGGTCCCAATCGAGCAGTAGCTCGTCAACTTCAAAGACGCCGCCCAACTTCCGGCGAAGCAGGAGTTCATAGGACGGATCGTTGAGATTTCCCAAGCATGTCGTCGAAACCAAGCGTTCAGGCATACTCTAGTCCTCGACCTCGACGAGCTCGATATCAAAGTTGAGGTCCTTGCCGGCCAGCTCGTGGTTGGCGTCGAGCGTCACGGCCTCGGGCGTTACGTCGATGACCACGGCGGGGACGGGCATACCGCTCGGCGTGGACAGGAAGAGCTTCATGCCCTTCTCGATCTGCTCGATGTTGGGAACCTGTTCGGCCGGGAAGGTCAGGACCATCTCGGGGTTGTGCTCGCCGTAGGCATCGGCGGCCGGGATGTGCACGGTCTTCTTCTCGCCCACCTGCATGTCGACAACAGCGGCATCGAAGCCCTTGATCATCTGACCGGCGCCGCAGGTGAACTCCAGCGGCTCGCCGCGATCGTAGGAGCTATCGAATTGCGTGCCGTCGTCGAGCGTGCCGCGATAATGGGTCTTGACCTTCTTGCCCTGGTTGGACATGGAAACCTCCGTGATAAGGGCGGCGCACAACGCGGGCCGCCATGAACATATGGCGCTAACTATACCCTAGTCATACAATTCAAAGACAGTTTGCAAAGAAACGCTGCAACCGGAGGAACCATGGCATATCCCGTATTTGACCTACACTGCGACACTGCCGACCGAATCGGCTGGGCCACGCTCGATCTCGACCTGCGCTTTACCGCCGGCACCGACGGTTATTTCCCCGGCGACGAAACGCATCCGCAAGATTTCGACCTCATCGAGGGTAACGCCTGTGCCATCTCGCTCGCAAAGATCGGCAACACGCCGTGGGCACAGTGCTTCGCCACGTTTGTCCCCGACGAGATTCCCACCGCCCACGCCGCGCGCTTCCAGGCGCAGATCATGGCGCATATGAGCGGCCAGGCAATGCTCAACCACGACCGTATGGTCAACGTGCGCAGCGCCGCAGACATTCGCCCCGCGCTCAAGGACGGCAAGGTCGCTTGCATCCACACCATCGAAAACGCCACGTTCTTTGCCGAGGACCCCGCGCTGATCGAGGTGCTCAAGAGCCTGGGCGTGCTTATGTCGTCACTCAGCTGGAACGCGCAGGGACCGCTCGCGAGCGGCCACGACACCCACGCCGGCCTCACCGCCGCCGGCATCGAGGCGCTTACGCAGATGGAGCACGCCGGCATGGTGCTCGACGTCTCCCACCTCAACGATGAGTGCTTTGACGAGGTCGCCGCCCGCGCCACGCGTCCCTTCGTCGCCAGCCACTCCAACTCCCGTGCGGTTTGCGGCGCCAAACGCAACCTTACCGACGACCAGT
Organism: Collinsella sp.; assembly: GCA_019424985.1. Taxonomy (GTDB): domain Bacteria; phylum Actinomycetota; class Coriobacteriia; order Coriobacteriales; family Coriobacteriaceae; genus Collinsella. Next base: position 83,914 of record JAHYYM010000014.1, read on the forward strand.
TCCGCACCATTCGCGACATGGGTGGCATCGTCGGCCTCAACTACTGCAGCGAGTTCCTTTCCAACGACGCAACCGACAAGACCGCCGCAGACGTCACCTTCGACCAGCTGGCGGCGCATATCGAGCACTGGCTCGACCTGGGCGGCGAGGACGTCATCGCGCTCGGCGGCGACTGGGACGGCGCCACGGTGCCCGCTTTCCTCTCCGATGCCAGCAAGATGCCCGAGTTCCAGAACATGCTTTCCAAGCATTTTGGCAAGACCGTGATGCAAAAGCTCTGCAGCGACAACGCGCTTGCCTTCTTCGAGCGTTATTAATTTCACATCCCTTGAGCGGGCCGGCATGCCGAACGGTCGACATGCCGGCCCGTCCCCGATCTGAAGGACCGCTTTTGACGCAGCAGTTTACGATTTCCGCATCCCGACCGGATGGGACGACCATCCCCGTCGTCGTTACCAAAAAGCGCGTCAAGAACTTCAACCTACGCGTCACATCGAGCGGCGAGGTCCACGCCAGCGCACCGATCGGCGCCAGCCGCGAGCGTATCGAAGCGTTTGTGAAGCGCAACAGCGCCTGGATTATCAGCCGACTTGCCCAGCGCGAGCAACGTCAGGCGACGGCACGAGAGCCGCTCAGCCCCTCGTCCATCATTGCACTTTGGGGCAAGCCCATCACGGTGCAGGATGCACTCGATCACAACTTTGCATCACCCGCACCGCGACCCAAACAGGCCACCTTCGCAAGTTTTATGGGTGCCGATGAATCGGACGAAGGCCCGCAGGCCAAGCGGCACGCAATCCTCGACGGCCTAACGTCCGACGAGCTCCAAGCCCACATCGACCAGCTCTACGCGTCCGAGGTCACCGCAGCGCTACGCGACATCGTGCACGCGTACGAAATCGCAATGGGCGTCACCGTGGCCCGCGTCTCCGTGCGCAGCATGAAAACGCGTTGGGGCTCCTGCACACCCAAAACCGGCGCCATTCGCATCGCGCGCGAGCTCGCCGCCTACCCTGTCGAATGCCTCGACATGGTTGTCGCCCACGAGCTCGTCCATCTGCTCGAGCCGAGCCACAATCAGCGCTTTCACGCCCTGCTCGACACGTACTGTCCCAACAATAGAGCACTGTCTCAGCGGCTCAAGCAGCCACCCCTCAACAAACTCTAGCGTCGACTAGCGCACGCGCTCGATCTCGACGCCGCAGCTTGCCAGGGGCAGGCCAACAGGAGCCCACGGCTTATCGAGCTTTATGCGCACACCAAGCAGCGAGGGATAACGGCGCAGCAGCATCTGGGCTGTCCCCTCGGCTGCCGCCTCGATGAGCTTAAACGTATGCTCGCGCAGATAGCCATCGACATCGTGGCACACCGAGCCGTAGTCAATCGAGGCATCCAGGTTATCGTGCTCCCCCGCCGCGCGCAGGTCGGCATAGAGCACCAGAGAAACGATGAACTTCTGACCCAGCGCATTCTCCTCGGGATACACGCCATGGTTGGCAAAAACCTCAAGGCCGTCAATGACAATGCGATCGGCATGGCGCAGATCGTCATAGCTCACGTGAGGCACCGCCGTTGCGGTGGATATTTCGCCCCTTCCACGGCGGGCGAGCTCAGCACCTTCAGTCTTGGTTGCATTCTCGGGCAGTTTCTTGTTACTCAACGCGATCGTCTCCTTCGTTTAGAACCCCGACCGCGCAAACTAACTACACGCGAATCGACAGGTTCTTTTTATCATCGCTCCAGTTGCAAGCGTTGCGCGCGGGGCATGCAAAGCAGGCACGCGACGCTTTGTCGGCTGCATAGAGCAGACGCTCAAGCGGTTGGCTGTTCACGCGCAGCTTTCGATGGCCCAGAATGGCCGTCTTAATGGCTGCGGCATCGGCTGGCTCAAACGCCACGTCATCGGGCATGCCGCCGAGAATCGCATCAGCGACGCGTTCGCTTGCAACATCATGGGATATACCCGATTCATACTGTTCATCTTTGCCGATATCGTGAAGAAGTGCCGTGGCGTAGATGACCTCGCGGTCAAATTCGAGCTGCTCCTCGAGATTCTTGATCCACATAATGCGAGCGACATCGAGCAGATGGTCAATACCGTGGCGGCAGAAGATACGCCCCGATTCCAACTGTACGATGTTGCCCAGGTGCCGCCGGAACAGCCCGTTGGCACAAATGTAATCAATGCGAGGCATGGCACCAAAGGGGGCCAGGCCCGAAGCCATAAAGCCGCGACGCGACGTCCCCTCATCGGTCTTCGATGTAAAGTCGTTGACGACTCTCATGGTTAGCGGCCCAGCATCCTAAAGAAACGCTCCTCGAGCGCGGGATCGGTCTCAAAGACGCCGCGGCGAGCAAGCGTCACGGTCTTGGTGCCGGGCTTTTGCACGCCACGCATCGTCATGCACATATGCTCGGCCTCCATCAACACAATCGCTCCCTGGGGAGCGAGATAATCCATGAGGGCATCGGCAACCTGTGTGCACAGTTGCTCCTGCAGCTGAAGACGGCGGGCATAAACCTCAACCGTGCGGGCGAGCTTGGAAAGCCCAGCCACCCGACCGTTAGGGATATAACCAATGGCGGCCTTGCCATAAAACGGCAGCAGATGATGTTCGCACAGCGAGTAGAACGTGATGTCGCGCTCGATAACCAAATCGTTCGAAGCGACGACAAAGGTTTTGGACAGGTGCTCCTCGGCACTCTGGTCCATGCCGCCGGCAATCTCACCATACATACGGGCAACGCGCGCCGGGGTCTCCAGCAGGCCCTCACGAGTTGGGTCCTCGCCTATGCCCTCAAGCAACAGCTTAATGGCGGCCTCGACTTTTTCCTGATCGACCATCTGGGCCTCACTTTTCCGATTTCACGTTCGCGCTATGGTACCACGCCCTCCGGCATCGACCACAAGCTACATAGTATGGGTCGAATAGACTGGATCGTCCCGCCAAAGCTGCACAGCGTCGCAAAGCGCAACGCCCTCACGCACAGCGCGGTCGCGCGTAGCGTTCATATCGATCACACGCTGGTTACTCGAGCCCCTAAAGCGCAACGAGATATCATAAAGATCCTGAACAAACGGGCCATCCACCAACATGTCGAGGCAGGCAAGGATACGGTCCGTCACCTCGGTATGGTGACGGCCACCCGGCATAAGCTCCTCGAGCACGTCGCCGGTAAAGCACCAAATGGTCTTGCCCGACCCTGCAGGATAGGCCGCACGCACGCGTTCGATAAAGTCAACAAGCCCCGCCTGATTCTCGGGCTCCATAGGCTCGCCGCCCAGAATCGTCAGGCCATCGATAAAGGGATGGTCGAGACTCTCGATAATCTTGTCCTCGACGGCGCGATCAAAGGGCTCGCCCGCAGCAAAGTCCCACGCGACAGAGTTAAAGCAGTTCTTGCACCCACGACGGCACCCGCTCACAAACAGAGAAGTACGAACGCCTTCCCCATCAGCAATGTCGAAATACTTAATGTTCGCGTAGTTCATAGGTAACTCTCCCGGGAGGCCGGGACATATCATCCCGTCCTCAAACATTCTCGGCCTTCGGCCTGCGAAACTGCGGGCGGGACGATATGTCCCGGCCACATGCAAAAGGCAACTCAATGAACGAAACGAACATCGAGTATAGGGTTCGAGGTCCAATAAATACTCAGCTGCAGCTCAACCGCCATTGCAAGCAGATCGACATTGCAGCTCAACTCATTTCCGCTAAGAACTTCGAGGAGTGAGCAGGCTGCGTGCTGCATCTCAGCTACATCAACTTGGCTGAGCCGAGAGGGCCGCTTGGGCTTTTGCTCGATATGAGTTCCGCACGCAAAGAAGGCCACTTAATGTGGCCTTCGTCTTGCGCAGGACTGTCCGAAATAGCGAGCAAATGCCCAAGCGGCCCTCTCGGCTCAGCCCCGGAGCGGTATTAGAGATGCAGCACGCGGTCGCGGATCTCCTCGGTTCGACCCTGGTTCCAGAACTGGGTACCGATGTAGCCGCACGTGCGACGGGCGACATTCATCTTCTCCTGGTCGCGGTTGCCGCAGTTGGGGCACTCCCACACCAGCTTGCCGTCATCCTCGACAATCTTGATCTCGCCATCGTAGCCGCATACCTGGCAGTAGTCGCTCTTGGTGTTGAGCTCGGCGTACATGATGTTGTCGTAGATGTACTGCATCACGCGGATGACAGCCTTGAGGTTGTCCTGCATGTTGGGAACCTCGACATAGGAGATGGCACCGCCCGGCGAAAGCTGCTGGAACATGCCCTCGAACTTGAGCTTGTCGAATGCGTCGATCTCCTCGGACACGTGGACGTGGTAGCTGTTGGTGATGTAGCCCTTGTCCGTCACGCCCGGGATAATGCCAAAACGACGCTGCAGGCACTTGGCGAACTTGTAGGTCGTCGACTCAAGCGGGGTACCGTACAGCGAGAAGTCAATATCGCTTTCGGCCTTCCACTCCGCGCACTTGTCGTTCATGCGCTGCATGACGGCCATGGCAAACGGCGTGCCCTCCTTCTCGGTGTGGCTGTGACCCGTCATGTACTTGACGCACTCATACAGACCGGCATAGCCCAGGCTGATGGTGGAATAGCCGCCCACGAGCAGCTTATCGATCGTCTCGCCCTTCTTCAGACGCGCCAGGGCACCGTACTGCCAAAGAATCGGCGCGGCATCCGAAAGCGTGCCCATCAGGCGCTCATGACGGCACAGCAGGGCACGATGGCACAGCTCGAGGCGCTCGTCGAAGATCTTCCAGAACTTGTCCATGTCCTGATGCGAGCTCAGTGCGACATCAGGCAGGTTAATGGTCACAACACCCTGGTTAAAGCGGCCATAGTACTTAGGCTTGCTCGGGTCGTAGTTCAGTGCATTGGCAACGTTATTAAAGCCGTTGCCCGAGCGGTCGGGCGTCAGGAAGCTGCGGCAGCCCATGCAGGTATAGCAATCGCCGTTGCCGGCGGTCTCGCCCTTAGACAGCTTGAGCTCGCGCATCTTCTTCTCGGAGATGTAGTCGGGCACCATGCGCTTGGCGGTGCACTTAGCGGCCAGCTGGGTCAGGTAGAAGTACGGGGAATTCTCGTGAACGTTATCGTCCTCGAGTACATAGATGAGCTTGGGGAATGCCGGGGTAATCCACACGCCGGCCTCGTTCTTAACGCCCTCGTAGCGCTGGCGAAGCGTCTCCTCCACGATCATGGCAAGGTCGTGCTTCTCCTGAGGCGTACGGGCCTCGTTAAGATACATAAAGACCGTCACGAACGGCGCCTGGCCGTTCGTGGTCATAAGCGTCACGACCTGATACTGGATCGTCTGGACGCCGCGACGAATCTCGTCACGCAGACGGTCCTCAACGACCTCGCGGACCTTTTCGGGAGATGCGGAAACGCCGAGCTCCTCGAGCTCGCGGGCGACCTCGCCGCGAATCTTTTGACGGCTCACCTCGACGAACGGGGCAAGATGGGTCAGCGAAATCGACTGGCCGCCGTACTGGGAGGAAGCAACCTGGGCGATAATCTGCGTCGCGATGTTGCAGGCAGTCGAGAAGCTGTGCGGCTTCTCGATCAGCGTGCCCGAGATAACGGTGCCGTTCTGGAGCATGTCCTCCAGGTTCACCAGGTCGCAGTTATGCATGTGCTGGGCAAAGTAGTCGGAATCGTGGAAGTGGATCAGGCCCTCATTGTGGGCATCCACGATCTCCTGGGGCAGCAGCACACGCTGAGTCAGGTCCTTGGAAATCTCGCCGGCCATATAGTCACGCTGGACGGAATTGACGGTCGGGTTCTTGTTAGAGTTCTCCTGCTTGACCTCTTCGTTATTGCACTCGATCAGCGACAAAATCTTGTCGTCGGTCGTGTTCTTCTGGCGCTTCAGGCTCTGAACATAGCGATAGATGATGTAGTGGCGAGCAACCTCGTAGCAGTCGAGACGCATGATCTCGTCCTCGACCAGATCCTGAATCTCCTCGACCGACACGGTGTGGCCCGCGTTCTCACATGCCTCGGCGACGTTTTGCGCCGCATAAACCACCTGGCGGTCGGTAAGACGAGAGCTCTCCTCGACCTCCAAGTTTGCGGCGCGGATGGCATTGACGATCTTATCGATGTCAAAGACAACCTCGGTGCCGCTGCGCTTGATGATCTTCATCCTCTTGCCTCTTTCGCGTCGTAGCCTCATTGCGCTTCAGAGCCAAACGATGCCCGGCAGGGCTTGCCCCTGTCTTGCGGCGCCGTCGCGCAATCTGTGTTCTCGATAAACCATAAGTCCTCATGCGGACAATCCTCGCGGCCGATCAAGCGGCTCAAAGGCGTGTCCAAATGGGACGAATAAGGTCTTCGTTCTCTGTTCGCCATCTATCATACGACAAAGACGCATCTATATCCTGTATTCTTTTTTTAGTTCAAACACAACATATAGTGTTTCAGCAGGTCAAAGCAATTGGTCATTTTGCAGACGCATTAATTATGAGGGGTTCTTGGCAAGTCGGTAAAACGTTACCAACACGGCTACCTGCATGGCAGTTATAAAACCCCCTTAGTCAAGCCGCTGACAAATCCTACCAAAACCAAGCCGCTCACGCCAAAAGAATCCAAAAGATTATGCTTGACCAACATGTTGCGGTCGAATGTCGGCGGACGGAGCGACAGGACTGTAAACGCTCGGAAGACTACAGCCCTGGCGCCCCGTCCGCCGGCATTCGATAGGCGAGGATCTATTACTTCTCTTCGCGAACTATCATGCGGCCGAGAGCCGCTGTAAAGGGATCGAGCAGCACGCCGGCGATAACCACAAAGGCCCATCCCTTTGTGACGTGGCCGGCCCAACGCGCGAAGAATGTACGGCCTTCAATCGTTCCGAATCCTCCTTGGAAGGCAATCTCGCCAAAACCGATCACCATAAAAAGGAGCGTGGCACCGATGACCGTACCGGCGATCTTGTGTGATGCACTCCCCTGCTCAAAACCAAAAAAGTCCAGGCACATACCAACCGTTTTGCCAAACAGCGGGAGTGCGCTCAGAACCTCGGCGATCACCGTGGCCACGATGAGTTGTCCCCAAAAGCCCGTGGGGCCCGTCAGATCCAAGCCAGGCGCCCCTTCAATGATGGGGAGAAACGCGCAGAGCAATAGCGGGTTAAAGAAGCCGTTGAGAATACCGATGACGCGCCTGACAGGTAACTTCATAGCCGTAAGCCTTTCAAAGTCATTGATAGAAAGAGGGCCGCCGGCATATGTCGGCGGCCCCGATAAAACATGATGTACGGCAAAGCAACTACTCGAGCGGCTACTCCGCCTCGCCGCCGGCCGCCATCTTCTCGGCCTCGGCAAGCTGGGCCGGGGTGAGCTTGCGATACTTAATGGCGCCAAAGACGACACAAGCCGCACAGACGATCATGCCGGCGATGAACTTCTGGTCAATCGTTGCACCAAACGGCGACGTCACGGCCTCAAACACAATGGGAGACAGTGCCATGCCAAAGTTGATGCCTGCCATGCCAATGGCAAGGTTAAACGCACGTCCCTCGGGGGCAGAGTTGCCGGCGGCAAAATTGCCCTCCAGCGGCACATAGGTCTCCTTGCCCAGCGCAACGACAAAGCCCGCAACGCACAGTACCATAAAGGCGGGCGCAACCAGCGTCAGGCCCAGGCCAACGAGCGTCACGCCCCATGCGATCGGCATAGCCAGGTTCTTGAACTTGGCAAACAACGGACCGACCAAAAGACCAGCCGCAATACCGGCAACGGTCATAACGGTAGAGGCAAGACCGGCCTCCACGGTACCGCCAAAGCCGCGACCCACAACAAGCAGCGAAACGTTGGAGCTGAAGAGCTGGAACGTGAGTACGAACACAAAGCTCATGAGCGTGATAATCGCGACCTCTTTAGGCATATTGGCAAACACGTTGACCTTGCGCTTGGGCTCAAGATGACCCTCGGGAAGGCAAACAGCCTCGATCACGATGAAAATGATCATGATGAAGTACGCCGCATAGCTGTGGAACCACTCGGCAGAACCCAAGATGCCGGAAACCATCGTCCAGATAATGCCGCCCAGTGCAACAAAAGTGGAGTAGATGCCCATGACGAACGAGCGCTGCTTTCCGCCAAAGTAATCCGCAATAAGAGCGTCCGTTGAATTCTGCACGGCGCCGAGACCAAGGCCCATGACAGCAGAAGCCGCCAAGACTTGGCCGAGCGAGTCGTGGAACACCAGCACCGAGGCGCCTGCCAGCATCACGATAATGTGACCGACGAGCGTCGTCTTCTTCTTGGACACGCGAGAGGCAAGCTGTGAAGAGACGAGCATGGCGGACAACGCCATCATCAACGGGATGATGCCGATGATCATCTGGACGGCAGCGATGTTTTCGTTGGGAAATGCCGCCGCAACAGAGGCCACGATAGGGACGGGCACGAGCATGCCCATGATGCACATGGCGGCTGCGTAAATGCCCACCAGGTACTTGATCTTGGTTTTATCCATGATCCATCCTTACACTTAAAGAAAAGGGTCGGAGCGGCCAGGCATCACCAGCGGCCGCCCCAAACACAGCACTATCAGTCGTTGAATCCGGTGAACACGGGTTCTCCGCTGTACACGAGCGCTTCCTCGACACCATCGAGCACGCGGCAGGCGCCAGACGCCATCGCCTCGAGCTCAAACTCGCCGGGATAAGCCGATACGGGAGCGATCCAAGAGCAGCATTCCTCAATCGAAGCAACGAGCTCCTTGCTGTGGACCATGCCGCCTCCGAGCAAGATGCCGTCGACGTCGCCCTTCAGCACGCAGGCCATCTCGCCAATCCACTTGCAGATTTGGTAAACCATTGCATCCCAGGCGCGTGCTGCAGCCTTATCGCCCGCAGCGGCACGTTCACACACCTCGATGGCATCGGACGTACCCAAAAGGTCAACGAAGCCACCGGTCTTCATGCAATGGGCGCGGGCGACGTCGAGGCCATGTTCCGCCGTATACTTCGCGACCTCGATTGCGGGGACCGAGCCACAGCGCGTCGGCGCCATGGGGCCCTCGCCGCCGACGATGTCGTTGCCGTCGACCATCTTGCCCTTAAGGTGAGCCGAGATAGAGATGCCGCCGCCAATATGGCAAACGATGAAGTTGCACTCATCATAGGGGCGACCGAGCTTTGCCGCATGGCGGATGGCGGTCTCTTTAAGATTAAGGGCGTGCAGGTGCACGTTTCGATACACGCCCTTAATGCCCGTCATACGTGCGAGGTCGCACAGCTCATCGGTATCGGGAGGATTCACCACAAAAGAGGGCTTGCCCGTCTTTGAAGCGAACTCATGGGCAATCTGGGGACCCAGCTGCGCCGGGTGCTGAATGCCGTTCGCACCGACGTGGGCATGCTCGAGCATGACCTCATTGATGGCATACGTGCCGCCGGGCAGCGAAAGCAAGCCGCCGCCGCGACCGACAAATGCATCAAAGTCCTCGAGCTTCAGGCCCGCCTCATCCAGTGCTCCAAGAATCAGATCGCAGCGATACGGCATCTGAGCCGAAACCCCATCGAACTGGGCGAGGTCCTTCGCATCGTGCGCAACGTTCTTGCTGAGCTTGCACTCATCACCCTCAAAAACGCCCACCTTCGTGGAAGTGGAGCCCGGGTTGATTACCAGGATGCGCCAGGGAGTCTTTTTATCGGACATATCTTAAGCCTCCTTAAGCGCCTGGGCGCGCACGCAGCTCATCACCACGTTGCCGACGATCTCGTCGACGGGCGCAGAGCGCGAGCAATCGCACACGATCTTCTTGAAGCCCTGAAGCATGGGGCCGTAAGCATTGGCGCCGGTCAGGTTCTGGATGATCTTGACGCCGATATTGCCCACGTTGATATCGGGCCAGATGACCACATTGGCCTGTCCCGCAACAGCAGACTCGCGATGAACCTTCTTGGCCGCAACCTTGGGGTTAATCGCCGAATCAAACTGGAACTCGCCGTCGATGGCAAGGTCGGGACGGCGATCGTTGGCAATCTCGCGAGCGCGACGTACTTTGTCGACAAGCTCGTTATCCATCGAGCCGTCAGTCGAATGCGAAAGCAGCGCGCAACGGATATCCCATCCGGTCAGCGAGCGTACCGTTTCGCTCGACGAAATCGCGATCGAGGCAAGCTCCTCGCTCGTGGGGTCAACGCAAACGGCGGAATCGCCAAAAGCCAAAAGGCCACCTTCGCCGCCGTTCCAGTTGGGAATGTCGGCGATACCGCACGAGCTCACGGTGTCCACCCCGTCGGCAAGGCCGACGATGGTCTGACCCGCCAGGATAATATCGCCCGTGGCGTTATCAATGCCGGCGAACATTACGTCGACATCGCCGAGCACCTGCAAAATCAGGGCGCGCTCAAGCGGACGCGTCATACGGCGCGCGGCGCCCTTGGGCTTAAACTTGCAATCCGGATGCGAAAGATAGCGCTCGCAGCAAGCGGCATTCGCCTCCTCGTCGGTCACATCGACAATCTCGATGCCGTCAAGGGAGATGCCGCGCTCATCGGCAAGCTCCTTGAGCTTACCGCCGTCGCCGACCAGCACACATTCGGCAAGATGCTCGGCGGCGATCTTTGCGACCGCCTGCATCATGGTCTCATTTTCGCCCTCGGGAAAAGCAACGCGCATAGGCTTGGCGGCAGCCTGCTCGCGCAGGGTCTGCATCAGGTCCATGGCAGCTACTCCATCTCTTCGGCAGTGCGCTCGATAAGCTCGCCGATGGTCTTCATGACCATGACCTCGCGAACGGGGACCTCAGCATCGAGCTCGTTCTCGATCATGGAGGTCAGGGCGATCATCTTCATCGAGCCCTTGCCCAGGGTCTCAAACGTCGTCTCGGGGGTCACATCGCCATCGTAGTTGTAAGCGGACTTGGCAAAATCGCAGATCTGCTGAGTGAGTTCTTCGTTCATGATGGTGCCTTTCTAAGATAAAAAGAGGGGCGGCCACGGCGGGCTGGAGACATGGGTCCCGCCGTGGCCTAAGAGAGGAATCGAATTGTTAAAAGGGTGAAAGCCTAGTCGTCAAGCTCAAACGTGAGCTCTTTGTAACCCGGTCGATCGATGACCTTGGCATGGACGCCAACGGTCTCGCCCGCCATGAGCTTGGCGCGGATCTCGGGGGCCTTCTTCTTGGTAATGCCATAGATGACGTAGGTGTACTGAGAACCCTCGTCAATATCGACGGCGCCGTAGGCGTACTTGCCATACTCCTTGAGGTAGGGCTTGTCGTTCTGCGGACCAGGCAGGGTAAAATCAATCAGATGGCCGTGACCGGAAACCTGGACCCAATCGGTCTTGTGGTAGCCGCAGGCATTGCAGGCAAGGTGAGGCGGAAACTCGACGGCTCCGCACTCGGGGCACTGACGTGCCCAATAGATACCCTCTTCAAGACCCGTGTAGAACTTCTTGACCACGGGCTCCATATCTTTGAGTTGCATGAGAATACTCCTTATGGGAAATCGAAAACCGCGGTCGCTTAGGCGACGGTACGAAGAATCTGGCAGCGCACATTCTGAGAACCGCCAAAACCGCGCAGGAAGGCCGTCTCAGGAATCTTCTTCATCTGGGTTGCACCGGCGACGCCGCGCATCTGCTTGACGGCCTCGACGATATCGGCGATGCCGGATGCGCCATGAGCGTGGCCGAAGTTGCAACGGCCACCGTGCGGGTTGATGGGCTTATCACCGTCAAAAGCGGTGCGGCCATCGATCGCATACTTCCAAGCCTCGCCGCGCGGAATATAGCCGCACTCCTCAGCCGAGACGATCTCGGAAGCCAGGAAGAAGTCATTGCACATGAACAGGTCGATCTCGTCGGGGCTCACGCCGGTAAGGTCGTAGACCTGCCTGGCGGCAAGCTCGGTAGCCCAGTGCTCATTGTGAAGCAGGCCGGCCTCGACGGCAGAGGCGCCCGTGCCCAGAACCTCGATAGGTGCATACGGGACACCCATGGCCTTGGCCTTCTCCGTGGGCATCACGACAACAGCGGCGGCACCGTCGCACTTCTTCTCAAAGCCGGTAACGCGCAGGTACTGCGTAACGCGCGGGTTGTACATGCTCTTGAGATACTCGTCGGCGGTATCGAACCCAGCTGCCTTCGCATCCTCCTCGACCGTGGTCTCGTACCAGGCAAGGGGATTCAGGACGGCACCGCGGCGAAGGCTCTTGGTAAGGCCGTTCAGGGCGTCATCAATCTGATCGGCAGTAAGGTCGTACTGCATCGAATACTCGTTGATCCAGTTGTCGAACGACACGCCAAAGGCACCATCGAGCGGGCGACCATACGCGCGGTCATAGATCTTATCGAGCGAGGGAATCATGACGTCGAGCGTAAAGTCCTGGCGAATATGCGAGGGCATGTGCTCAACGGGAAGGGTCGAAGCCAAATCGCAGGCACCCGTAAGGACGACATCGTAGGCACCGGAGGCGACTGCCATCACGGCCTGCTCAAGGGCGACGTAGCCCGTGCAGCAAGCCTCGGAATGATGGACGGAACCCTTGGCGCGAACGCCAAACCAATCGGCAACCTGCATGTTGGGGGTAATGCAATCGCCAACAAGATACGGATTGGCGCTGCCGTGGTAGAAAAAGTCGATATCGCGGGGCTCAAGACCGGCATCGGCAATTGCCTCGAGGGCAGCATAGCCAAACGCCTCGCCCTCGCCAATGCCCTGGGTCTCGGGATGCTCCTCAAAATCCTTGAACGGGGTGCAGCCTACGCCTACAATCGAGACGCTGCGCATGTTCTTTCCGAGCGTAACCACTGAATATCACATCCTAATCATGTGAGGGTGTACGGAGTGATGGCGCAGTCCGGCCGCGAGCGAAGGTGAGAGAGCGCTCGCGGCTTTTCTGTGCCGTCACACGTTGAACTACTGCAGTGGTTCTTTTGAACGTAGCTTTAGTTTATGAGGGGTTTATTTGGTGTTGTGGGACAAAAAGCCGTTATATGTCCCATCATTTGGTACGCATAGCTTAATTTCGTTCCAAATAGCAGATAAATGACCGTGCTTAAAACCGATTCATAGGGTTGGAGCACTTTGAGTTCGCTGCATGCGCAACCGTTCATCCCTAAAAAACAGCCGCTCACCCGAGTGGCTTTTCAAAATCGGGGATACGTGGGTGCCAATGGCGCGAGGTATCGTCGACAAACAGCGGCGCATAGAACATGCGATTGAGCGCGGTGGCAACGGTGCGTGCCTCCAAATCAGGACGGACCTCGAGCCAGTACTGGATAAGGTTATGGTGACCCGCGAGAGCAAAAGCCAGATACAGGTCAAGATCGGTCTCGTCAGAAAACGTTGAGCGCAGACGGTCGCGAAAATACCCATGCATGAAAATCGTAGCCTTATGCGTGAACACGGGGTCCCCGTTTTCGCTGTTAAGCGCCAAAACTTTCGAGCGATTAGCCTGGAGAATCTCCATGCGCTTGATCATCGTGGGCGTAGGGTCCAGCTGCGCATCGCCAAAACGAGCCTCCAGCGCAACATCATTGATGTCCTGCATATTCTGGAGCAGCTCATCTTCAAAACGTTTAACCACATCATCGACAGAGCGATAACAGCGATAGAACGTCGATTTGGATGTATGGGCAAGGCGAAGTACCTCGGTCACCTTAATCGACTGCACCGGAGTTGTCGCCATAAGTTCAAAGACGGCATCTTCGATCCGTGAAGCAATATCGTTTTGAGCGTTCAGTGACATAGCGGCCTCCCCTATTGGCAATTGGCTCCTATGCTACCCGAAAGGCATGCTCCTTGAGGACGATACGAGGCATAGAGCGCGCCGCACAAGAGACGACGCAGCGACCGTATGTCACCGACGAAGTATTCCATCCGTTGGGCATACCGTCTTTGCGAGGGTCAATCGAAAACCCGACACCCTCAGCCTTGAGGATGGCCTCGATGCGCGTCCACGTCTGACTCAGGCGAAGATCGCGTTCTTGCAAATTGGGGGCAGCGTTAATCCACGCGCGCTCGTCGTCGTTCGCCATATGCTCAACCGCAACGGGAGCAATCTCATCGACCGCCTCGATATCCACGCCAATAGGTCCTCCGACCGACCGAGCAACATCGGAAACAGCGAGGACGGCCACGCTTCCGCCATGTGAAATGGAAATAGAGGGGGCCTCCCCATCCGCAAGCTCGATCTTGCCGAAAGCAGAACGCGCAAGCTGGGTGTCGTCGAAGACACCCAGGGCGTCGCGAAGCAGCAGACCCACGCCTGCAGCTTCCCTCCGAGACGCAATGGGGAGATCTCCATTGGAGGCACGTAAGGCATAGCGTCCCGCGATTGATGCCATATCAACGGTCTCGCCGGGATCGATCGCAGAAACGTCAACGAGATGCACGGTTATGTTCAAAATGGTCAACCCCCACTCGATTGAGATGACAAGGCTAAACTGACGTTCAGAACCGCTCTTTCATGAATCGAGGTACCTTTTGCCGGCGATTTGGCGACCTATTTGGTGACCAAAACAAAACAGCTCAGAGGCTAAGCCTCTGAGCTGCGAACATTTGGTGGGCGTTAGAAGATTTGAACTTCTGACCTCTTCCGTGTCAGGGAAGCGCTCTCCCCCTGAGCTAAACGCCCAAATGGAGCGGACAACGGGGCTCGAACCCGCGACCCCAACCTTGGCAAGGTTGTGCTCTACCAACTGAGCCATGTCCGCTTACGAGGATTAATCTTACGTGATACCCGCATCCTATGCAAGAACTTTTTTTGAAAAGTTTTGCGACGCCCTCGCGAACCTCGCAAAGATATCAGCCACCACGGAAGGCGCAGGCAAACGCAAACTCGCCGCAAGAGGCCCCTACAACTCAGCGAGCATGATCCAGGCAGAACTGTCCTGCGCGAGCCTGCCGTCTGCAAGCGGTGATGAGGTGAGCAGGACCCTGCCCGCCGGCAGCTCCACGGGTGCTGCACCGAAGTTCGTCACACACGCCCAGCCGTTGTCGCGGCGATAGGCGATGACGCCGCCCTCAGCGCCCTCGGCACCATCCGCAAGGCCGGTGCGCCCGTCAAGATCGAGCCACGCGAGATCGTTGGCGCACCCGCGCAGCTTGCGCCGCAGCCAGAGGGCGTCACGATAGAGCGCAAGCATCGATGTCAGGTCCGCTTCTTCCCTATCGGCAGCGTAATCGGAAAACCATGCAGGCTGCGGCAGATGGGGCGCCGTATCGGCGTCCGCCGGCGAAAACCCAAACGATCCGCCCTGCGCGGGATCGTCCGCCGCCACCCACGGCAGGGGCACACGGCAGCCGTCGCGCCCCTTCTCGCGCTTCGGTCCGTGCGTATTGGTCGCAGTAGGATCTTCGAGTGCAGCCCACGGAATGTCAGCCACCTCAAAAAGGCCGAGCTCCTCACCCTGATACACGTATGCCGAGCCCGGAAGCGCCAGCTCAAGCAAAAGGGCCGCCCGCGCGCGGCACTCACCGAGTTCACGGTCCTCGTCATAAGACGACCCGTCGCGTAAGAGCCAGTCGAGCGCAATCTGGTGGTAGCGCGTCGCCTTGATCTGCGGCAGGGCATAGCGCGTCGCCACGCGCGGCACGTCGTGGTTGGAGAGTACCCAGGTCGAGGCAGAATTGGATTCTATAGCTGCCTTCAAGCCCTCCTCGATTGCAGCGTGCATGTCATCATAGGTCCAAGTGGCCTTGGCAAACTCAAAGTTGAATGTCTGGCCAAGCTCGCTGGGACGCGCGTAGAGATGCTGGCGCTCGGGCAGCACCCACGCCTCGGCAACGGCGCTGCGTGGCGGATCATAGCGGTCGAACACGCGGCGCCACTCGCGATAGATCTCGTGGACCTCGTTGCGGTCCCACAGCGGATGGGTGCCGTCTTCAACCATGTCATCGCCCTCGGCGAGATGCCACCGGTCGAGGTCATCGCGGTCGAGATCCTTGGCGAGACCGTGCGCCACATCAATGCGAAAGCCATCGACGCCTCGATCGCTCCAAAACGCCAGGACGTCGCAAAAGAACGCATGAACCTCGGGGCACGACCAGTCAAAGTCCGGCTGCTCGGGCGTAAACATGTGCAGATACCACTGACCGTCCGCGACGCGTGTCCAGGCGGGGCCGCCAAAGTTGGCATTCCAATTGGTGGGAGGCAGTTCGCCGTGCTCGCCGCGACCATCGCGGAAGATATAACGGGCGCGCTCGGGCGATCCGGGGCCGGCGGCAAGAGCGGCTTTGAACCAGGGGTGCTGGTTGGACGAATGGTTGGGCACGATGTCGACGATGACCTTGATGCCGTGCGCGTGAGCCGCAGCGATCATGTCATCGAAGTCGTCAAGCGAGCCGAGACGTGGGTCGACATCGCAGTAGTCCGCCACATCATAGCCGCCATCGACAAGAGGCGATGGGTAAAACGGGCTCAGCCAGATGGCCTCGATACCCAGCCGCTCAAGATAGTCCATCTGCTGGGTAATGCCCGCGATATCGCCCAGACCCGAACCAGTCGAATCCTTAAACGAGCGCGGGTAGATCTGATAGATCGCGGCATCGGACATCCATGAGCGCGAAGAGGACTTTTCTGTAGCCATGGGATGAATCTCCCTTGCAACGAGGTTTTGCGAGATGCCCACGATGATACGCCCAAAGCTGACATTCACGGCGATCAACGCCGTAGCCACGCCCCAAAACGCTCGCTCCCCCTCGGGTTCGAGCCCAAGCGATGGGTACGAAAAAGCCCGGCTACCGTAGTAGTCGGGCTGCTGCGTTTGGAGCGGACAACGGGGCTCGAACCCGCGACCCCAACCTTGGCAAGGTTGTGCTCTACCAACTGAGCCATGTCCGCATATGTAAAACAAAACGGGCGCCGGAGCGCCCGGATGTTGCTTGGAGGCGAAGCCCGGATTCGAACCGGGGGTAAAGGCTTTGCAGGCCTCTGCCTTACCACTTGGCCACTTCGCCGAAAAAGGACCGCCTAAACGGCCCGGAAATGCAATGGAGCGGACAACGGGGCTCGAACCCGCGACCCCAACCTTGGCAAGGTTGTGCTCTACCAACTGAGCCATGTCCGCTTGCGGGTTATTAATTTACGCGAGTTGTCCAAAAGACGCAAGTACTTTTTTTCAAAAAACTTGTCTGCCGCATGTTCTTAGTAGCTAAACGCGCTAAAGCGATTGGCTAGGCACACGACTCCAGCGCTCCGCTAAACAGCTTCACCATCTGCACGCGCGTGCCGGCACCGTCCGTACGACGAGCAACCTCCACGTTATCGACGAGCATACGCATAAGCTTGATACCACGGCCGCGCTCCTCTGATGCGACCGGTTCGCTCGTTTCATCGATAGAATAGCCGGCACCTCGATCAAGCACCTCAACCACAACGCGATCGCCATAGGCCTGAACCGTCAGGACGCACCCGATACCGCCCGCATGGTCATAGGCATTACCCAGCGCCTCCCCCGACGCCAATGCGACATCGTAGCGCTCGTCACGGCGCAACGGAAGCGATTCAAGGAGTTCGGCGATGCGATGTCGGTAGTATGGAAGATTCTCGATACCCTGACGGACCTCGACGCTCTTACTCCAGCGAGGCAGCTCCCCCACCGGAATGGCGGGAATAGACTCCCGTGTCGGCCCCGCGACATGAAGAATATCGACAAGACGAGCAATCTCCAAAAAGCGAACAACTTCACCCGATGCATTGACGAGCGAGAGCAGGCCTTCTCGCCTCATGAGCTCACGAGCGCGCGTAAGCAGGAATGCCAAGCCCGTCGAATCGATAAAGCTAACAGCCTGACAGTTGATGACGACACGACGCACGCCGCGGCCAATCAAAGCATCCAACCGCCGACGCAGCGCAGGCACCGTGGCGATGTCGATATCGCCTGGTGGCGTCAAAACCGCTATGTCATTCCACTCATTCATACGACCATGGTTCCCCAAAAAAGCCCACTCGATGCATTCGTTTCCCCAACCGTACGGATTCAGCCCGCCCAGCGTCGTCTATGAACGACCCCGTAAAAACTCAAGGGACACCAATGCAATGTCATCGTCCAGCGCCGATTCGGTAAATCGGTCAAGCTCGCCCAAGACCTTGCCGCAAATGCCCGACACGCCCTCACCCGAGACAGAGAGCAGAAGGTCGCGAAGGCGCTGCTCGCCAAAGAAAGCACCCGAGCGGTCACGCGCTTCGATTGTTCCGTCGGTGTACATAAATAGCATGTCGCCAGGAGCGAACGTAAACACGCCCGTCTCGTAAACCATGCTCTCAAATGCACCGATTACGCCCGATTGGCATCCAAGCAGCTCGACCTCTCCCCCACGGGCCTCGCCGCCACCCAGCGGCATCGACTCTGGCCTGATGACCATGGTCGGAGGATGGCCCGCCGAACAATACGTTGCGCGTCCGGTTTTAAGGTCAATCTTGGCGATAAAGGCCGTCACGAACGTCTCGACCCTCGAGAAGCCCATGAGCATGCTGTTAAGGGAGCGTGCCATGCGGGCCGGTCCAGCGCCCTCCCAGGCATATGCCGTCAGGGCCGTCTTGACGAGCGCGGACATCGATGCAGCCTCAATGCCTTTGCCAGACACATCGCCCAGAATCATGACGGCGCAGTCGTCGGGAAGACGGATGAGCGTATAGAAATCGCCGCCGACCAACGCCGAGTTCGTGGCCGACAGGTACACCGAATCGGCGGCGATTCCCGGAACATCCCCCAGGGAATTTCTCATGCCAATCTGGAGGGTCTGAGCGATATGGCGCTCCTCGCGCTTTTGAGATTCGCCTTCGTAGATCAGTTCAAAGTCATGCGCCAAGTGCACCAAGTAGTCATATTCAAGATCATCAATCGGCTCTTGGCTACCATCACGAAGCAGCAGCGCACGCGTCGTCGGCCCCTTCGCAACAGAAGCAGGAACGATTGCGTCGTTACTGTGCTTGCCATCGCCCTCAGGGCGTGGGCGCCCCGCCTCGATGCCGGCGTCGACGTAGAGACCCTGGCAAGGCAGGCCATGCGCTCTAAGCCAGCCTCCCATAGGCATCGATTCGTCAACGCGAGTTATACGGACGTGTTTAAGGTCCTCGGCACTCGTGCCGCCCAAAACAGATGCCTCAAAGCCATCAGGGGCAGCCCCCAAACGTGCCGCTGGCGCCGTCGTGGAAAAGAAAAGCTTCTCGGGATCGTCCGGCAAAGCAACGCGACTGCCGCCTTCAAAATCTATGACGTAGGAATCCAGACTGGCGTCATACTCAATAGGGCAAAAATGGCAGTTGAGCATATTGCAGATCTCGGACGATACCGCCTGGGTAGCCGCGGCGGAATCGTCTAGAAAGGTAAACAACTCATCCCGCAAGACATTGAGCGAGCGGCCAAGCTCGGCCGTGCGACGGGAGCGAAGGCTCGATGCCATGCCGACCAGCTGGATAGACAGGTAATCGCAAATGACCTCAAGTACATTAACATCATAAGCGAGCGGTGCCTGGGGGCGTTTCCAACCAACTTCCAGCACGCCGAGGATCTGCGTACCGTAAAAAACGGGAAGACAGATTTCACTGCGGTACGGAGGCATATCCTGCATGCGCAACAGGTGCTTAGAACGATTATCCAGGTCCATGAACATACCGGAGGCGGCCTTATCGCCCTCAAGGTCCTGTTGAATCGACAAGCGACAAGCACGCGACTCGCGAAGAACATACGTCGGAATGCCAGCGCCATACGGCAAAAACTCGGGCAGGTAGCTGTCGAGCAGCTCCTTGGAAACACCGCGAAGCTTAAAGCCGCCGCTCTCAGAAAAATAGATAGCGGCACCCGAAGCATCGAGCGTTCCTACAAGCTGGTTCAAAACGGTATCAAGCAGGCTGGGTAACTCATCGGAGCCCACAGTGCTCATAATGACCGAGAGCGTGCCAGAGAGACGCTTGTTCGCCACTCTAAGCTCCGATAACGCACGCTTGAGTTGCCGGTCGTGAGAATACTGTTCCTCGATACTGTGAAGCGCCACCAGGACACGTGGTGCGCGGCGCCCAAAGATGCGTGGAGGCGTTACGGAGCCCGCACGAACCAAGACGGGAATAAAAGAGCCGTCACTCAGTTTGAGCATCAGTTCGTTCTCGGAGCCATCAGTTTCAAATGGCAGACGATGTTCCGTCGCACGTTCAAAAGAGGACGAGTACAGGACGTCTTTAACATCTCCACCGATGACGTCGGCGCGTTCCTCGCACATCAAACCAAGTAAGCGATTATTCACATGCAGAATGGTTCCGTCGAGCTCGCAGATGATGACAGCATCGCTCGTGATCTCGACTAGTTGGGCAACGTCTGCCCACTCGTTGCGTTCAAGCGTTTCCATCGTGGACCCCACCGTCTATCGGTAACAAAAAAGCCTCCGAAGAGGCTTCTCAAATGCGATGGTGTCGGAGGCGGGACTTGAACCCGCATGACCAAAAAGCGGTCACTAGCACCTCAAGCTAGCGCGTCTGCCAATTCCGCCACTCCGACATGCTATGTTGTTGATTCGCGCTTCGTTTTGTTGGACCCGCGCGTTCAACGAGGAAGATAATAACCTATGATTCGAGAACTGTGCAAGCACTTTTTTGAAAAAAGTTTACGAATTTGTAAATGCGCAGGTAGATCTGTATATCCGGTTCGGAATGGGGGCAGCTTCCCAGCGCGTCCTCGGGCATGCGGTACATTTTGATCCGCGCTTCGCGCTACAAAATGTACCGCCCCCTGCGGAATGCGCTGGGAAGCTGCCCCCATTCCGAACCTACGTTAACATGCTCCAGGCAAAGTTCCTAAACATATTCTGGGGCTGATAAGAATTTAGTGGCTCGGCTTTGCCGAGCCCTTATATGGGAAGGCCGGAGCCAAAGCTCCGGCCTCGCTCAATTTCCTATTAGATTAAGTGAGCGATCAAGGAATCTCACTCCCCTCTGCCGCGTTAACGCAGGGCCCGCCCTGGTGTTGCTTTTCAGAACGTCCCGCAGGACGGAGGAAGCCCCGCAGCGCGTAGCGCGCAGCGGGGCTTCCGACATGTCCGAGGACGTTCTGAAAAGCAACACCAGGGCGGGCCCGAACGAGAACACCGACTACAGGTCGATGTGCGATTCCTTGATCGGGAACGGCTCGGCGAAGTGGCAGGCGCAGCAGTGGCCCGGGGCAACTTCCTTAAACTCAGGAAGCTTCTCGGAGCAGATGCCCTGCGCGATCGGGCAGCGCGTGTGGAAACGGCAGCCGGTCGGCGGATCCAGCGGCGATGGCGGATCGCCAGCGAGGATGATGCGTTTGCGGGTCTTCTGGATATCCGGATCGGGCACCGGCACGGCAGACAGCAGCGATTGCGTGTACGGATGGTGAGGCTCGCTATAGAGCGTCTTCCAGTCCGAAACCTCGACCATCTTACCCAGATACATAACGGCAACACGGTCGGAGATATGCTGCACGACAGAGAGGTCGTGAGCAATGAAGAGATAGGCCGTACCGAATTTGTCCTGGAGCTCCTTAAGAAGGTTCAGAACCTGGGCCTGAATGGATACGTCAAGTGCAGAGACAGGCTCATCGCAGATGATCAGCTTGGGCTTCAGAGCGAACGCGCGGGCGATGCCGACACGCTGGCGTTGGCCGCCCGAGAACTCGTGCGGATAGCGGTTGATGTGCTCGGGGTTGAGGCCGACGACGTCCAGCAGCTCACGGACGCGCTCAATGCGCTCCTCCTTGGTACCCACGCCATGAATGGTCATGGGCTCGGAGACAATCTCGCCGATGGTCATACGAGGGTTGAGCGAAGCATAAGGATCCTGGAAGATAAACTGCATCTCACGACGCATGTCCTTGATCTCATGCTTGCTCATCTCGGCAACATCTTTGCCCTGGAAGAACACCTTACCTGCCGTCGGCTTGGTCAGACGCATGATGGTGCGGCCCGTGGTGGACTTACCGCAACCAGACTCGCCGACCAGGCCAAAGGTCTCGCCCGGATAAATCTCGAACGAAATGTCATTCACAGCAGAGACGACACGCTTAGAGAAGCGCTTGGCGAACATGCCGGACTCTGCGGGGAACTCCTTAGAAAGGTGCTCGACCTTCAGCAGCGGAGTGCGCTCGTTATTGTCTGCCATTTACGCCTCGCCTCCCTTCTTGGAATCTTTGCGCGTGCGGGACGTCTCAGGGGCGTTCTTGAGGAACTCGGGGTCACCGGAATAATGGCACGCAGAATAGTGACCGGACTCGGTGACAACGCGCTCGGGGCGCTGCTTGCGGCACTTGTCCGTCGCATAGGGGCAGCGAGGAGAGAAGACGCAGCCCTCGGGCAGGTTCATGAGCGAAGGCGGGTTGCCGTGAATCGGCGTCAGCGGCTTTTTCTCCTCGATGGCCTGCTCCGGAATGGAACGAATAAGACCCCAGGTGTAGGGATGGCGGCTCTCGTAGAAGATTTCCTCAGCAGTACCGAACTCGACGGGACGGCCGGCGTACATAACCATGATCTTATCGGCCATATCGGCGACGACGCCCAAGTCATGGGTAATCATGATAATGGCGTTGCCGTTCTTCTGCTGCATCTCCTGCATGAGCTCGATAATCTGAGCCTGAATGGTAACGTCCAGAGCCGTCGTGGGCTCGTCGGCAATCAGGATATCGGGATCGCAGGCAAGCGCCATGGCAATCATGACGCGCTGACGCATGCCACCAGAGAACTGGTGCGGATACTCGTTGACGCGCTTCTCGGGCTCGGGAATGCCAACGAGGTCCAAAAGCTCGGTGGCGCGCTTGAGCGCCTCCTGCTTGGAGTAGCCACGGTGCAGACGAAGTCCCTCACCCACCTGCTTGCCGATCTTATAGACCGGGTTCAGGGAGGTCATAGGATCCTGGAAGATCATTGCGATATCGTTACCGCGAACGTGCTGCATCTCTTCCTCGGTCATCTCGAGGATAGAACGACCGCGATAGCGAACGTCGCCACCCTCAATCTTTCCCGGAGGCATCGAGATAAGGCCCATGATGGTCATGGCGGTCACAGACTTACCGGAGCCGGACTCGCCGACGACGCCCAGGGTCTCGCCACGATCGAGCGTGTAGGAGACACCGTCGACAGCGCGAACGACGCCATCCTCGGTGTGGAAATACATCTTAAGGTCATCGACCTCGAGCAGATGCTGGCCCTCGGGAACCGGCTGGTCCTTCAGGTCCACATAGTTCTTGTTCTTCTTCATCCTTATGCGTCCTTCATCTTGACGTCGAGGGCGTCGCGCAGACCGTCACCCAGCAGGGTGAAGGCGAGCACCGTCGAGAGAATTGCCAAACCGGGCATGATCATCATCCAGGGAGCAGTCAGAAGATACTGCTGACCGTCCTGAATCATGGAGCCCCACGAAGGCGTAGGCGGAATAACGCCCATGCCGAGGAAGGACAGAGCGGACTCGGTCAGAATGGCGCCACCAATGTTCATAGTCGCGTAGACCACGATGGAGGCAACGGAGTTCGGGAAGATATGGCGCATCACGATACGGGCATCGGATGCACCCATCGCGCGAGCGGCGTCAACATAATCGTTCTCTTTGACCGTTAGGATCGCAGATCGGAAGACACGGGCAATCGAAGGCCAGCCGAGAATACCGATGGCGATGAAAACATTCTGAAGACCACGGCCGATAACGGCGATCATGGCGACAACGAACAGCACGTACGGGAACGCCAGGAAGATATCCGCGAAGCGCATGATGATCGTATCCCAGATGCCGCCATAGAAACCGGCCAGGGCGCCCATGATCAGACCGATCACCGTGGAGATGGCGGTGGCCATAATACCGACGGAAAGCGAAACGCGCGCGCCGTAGATAACTCGGACGAGAATGTCGCGGCCAAGGGCGTCGGTACCAAACGGGTGCTCGGCACACGGAGCCAGCAGCGAAGTCTCGGCCATGGTCGTCGAGTCAGAAGCCGTCGGCGACCCGAGCCAGGGCTTAGCCCACAGGTCTGCGGTCAAGGCAACCAAAACGACGATGATAATCCAGCAGATACCGATAACGGCGAGCTTATTCTTGCGAAGACGCTTAAAAGCGTCGCCCCACAGCGTGCGGGACTTGGCGGGAGCAGATGCGGCCTTGGTGGCGGTAGCCTGCTCCTGAGACTGAGAATCAGTTTCCTGCATGAGACGTACCTCCCTTAGGCCTTATCCGACGGACCGCCGAGGCGGATACGCGGGTCGAGGAATGCATAGCTAATGTCGACGAGCAGGTTGATCACCATAACGACGACAACGATGAGCGTAACGCCGCCCATAACGATGGGCCAGTCGCGCATGCTAATGGCGCGGTAGACCTCAGAGCCGATACCGGGCCAGTTAAAGACCGTCTCGGTCAGGATGGCGCCCGAAAGCATGCCGCCGAAGTCGACACCAATATAGGTAACGACGGGGATGAGTGCATTCTTAAGCGCATGCTTGACGATGATCGCGCGATTGGAGAGACCCTTGGCCTTTGCCGTGCGGATGTAATCCTGATTCATGACGTCGAGTAGCTGCGAGCGCATGATGCGGGCAGCATAGGCGGTCGAAACCGAAGCCAGCGTGATGGTCGGAAGCACATAGTGCATCCAATCCTGATACTGAGAGCTGGAGCCGCCGGCACCCGAAATCGGCATGGAGAAAGCGCCGCCGGTGGCATCCTTAAGGATGACGCCAAAGAACAGCTGCAGCAGCATGCCGAGCCAGAAGGCAGGAACAGCAACGAGGATCGACGTGGTGAGCGTTACCAAAATATCCCAGAAGGAATAGCGCTTTACCGCCGAAATGATACCCGCACCGATACCCATGATTGCCTCGAGCACGATGGCGCACGCGGCGAGTTTAACCGTATACGGATACTTCTGGGCAAAGATTTCCGCAACCGGCAGCTTGCGCTGATACGAATTGCCCAGATCGCCATGAAGCAGACCATTCATGTAATTCAAGTATTGGTCCACAAGCGACGTTGGAACGGGATCGCCGTTCTCGTCAAGGATCGCGTTGCCGTCCTCGTCCGCCTGGACCAGGTGATAGCGCACGCGAAGTTGAAGCTCTACCTCGGGGGACAGAGCCTTGTCTCCACCGATCAGCTTGATCGGGTCTCCCGGCACAATATTCTGGAGGGCGAACAGAATCAACGTAACGCCCAAAAATACCGGGATGAACTGAAGCACACGTTTAACGATGTACTTACCCATACCACTCCCCTATCTAGGGATTAACCTAAATGGGATGCCGATCGCCAGACCGGCATCCCAAAATTACCATCAGCCAGTTTACCCCAGGTTAGGGAGAACTGTATGTTTCCCATGAGGTCTACGTAAATACTTGACCCTCATGGAAGCTGCAAAACTCTTAGGCGAGCTCAGCGGTACCCAGATCGGCGTGCTTCTGCGGATCGACATAGAGGTACTTGACGCGATCGGAGCCGACGATGGTGTGCGTGTAGAACATCACCGGGATAACCGGGCAGTCAGCGGCGACCATAGCGTCAGCCTCCTGCATCTTGGCGATGCGCTCGTCGTCGTCAACCGTGGCACGGGCCTCATCGACCTTGGCATCGAACTCGGGGTTGTTGTAACCAGAGCGGTTGTCGCCACCGAGGGAGTCGGAGTGGAACAGCGGGTACAGGAAGTTGTCCATGATCGGGTAATCGGCGATCCAGCCCAGACGGCCGAACTGATAGTTGAAGTTCTGATACTGCTCGAGCAGGGCAGACCACTCGGGAGTATCGGAGACGGCGGTGACGCCCACCTTGGCGAGGTCGCCGATGATGGACTCCATGATCTCCTTGTGGCCACCGTCCTGGTTGTAGGACAGGGTCACATTAATGCCACGATCGCCGTTAGCGCCAGCGGGAGCGACCTTGTCGAGGTACTCGTTAGCCTTGTCGACGTCATAGGCGCAGAACTCCCATGCGCCCTCCTTGTAGCCGGCGATTCCCGGAGGAACGATGCCGTCAGCGGGGGTACGGGTGCCCTTGAAGATGGTCTTGCAGATGGCCTCACGGTTGATAGCCAGGGAGATGCCCCTGCGCAGGTCAGCGTTGTTGAACGGCTCGGCCGTGGTGTTGCACGTCAGATAGTACGTGGAAGGCTCGGAGCCGAGCAGCATGCGCTCGCCGTCACCCATGGTGTAGCCATCCTTGGACTCGCCGCGGTCCTTCTTGGCGGCGTCGATCTGAGCAACGGGAACGTCGCAGACATCGAGGTTGCCGGCCTGGAACTCCTTGTAAGCGGTCTCCACGTCCTTGATGACCTGGAAGTGGATGGCGTCGATCTTGGCCTTGTCGCCATAGTAATCGTCAAACTTCTTGAGGTTGATCTCCTGACCATCCTCCCACTTGCCGTCCATCATGAACGGGCCGTTACCGACCGGGGCAAGGTAGAAGCTCTTGACATCGGACTCGGCGCACTCGGGAACCGGGGACAGAGCCGGGTGAGAGGCGACGAAGGGGAAGTCGGCGTAGGCGGAAGTCAGCTTGACGACGAGGGTCTCGTCATCCGGGCAGGTAACGCCGGACAGCTCGGTAGCGTTACCGGCAAGCAGGTCGTCATAGCCCTCGACCATGGAAAGGTGGTAGGAGACCTCGGAAGGACCATACTCGGTAGCGATGGCCGACTTGGTGTTGACCAGGCGCTCCCAACCGAGCTTGAAGGACTTGGAAGTAACGTCGTCACCGTTGTGGAACTTGGCCTTCTTGATCTTGAAGGTGAACTCGGTGGCGTCGTCGTTAGCCTCGAAGGACTCGCAAGCCAGCGGAACTATCTCGCCCTTCTCGTTATCGTACTCCGTCAGAGCGTCGAAGAGCTGGTACTCGACCTGAGTGCCCTGATCCTCCTGGACGTTGTAGGGGTCGATGCAGACCGGGTTGTTGATGTAGAAGTTCAGCGTCGAACCGGACTCAGAACCGGAAGCGTCGCCGCCCTTCTTGCCGCATGCGGCAAGAAAAGCCATGGAGCTCGCAGCGAGGGTGCCGCCAACAAAGGCGCGACGACCCATAACGGGCTGGTGGAACATAGAATCAGCCATGCCATCCTCCTTATGAGATAGGACAAAGTGAATTCGGCCGGGCAACGTCGAGACAGCCCGATCGAACCATTCAAACGCGGTCCGCCGTTATGGCTGGTTATGCAGTGCGGACCAACGTTTCGCAATACAGTAGCGCATTTTATGCACAATATGGCGCTAATTCCGGTTAACGGTCGAGAATTTCTTTAGTTAGGCGAAGTATGTGGGGATATTTTGACTCTATTACAAGTCTGTAAACAAAAAGGGCCCCGCACATGCGGGACCCTTTACAAACGTATATACGCCGATGCTTAGTAGCCGACGATGCCCTGCGGGAAGAAGAACATGCACAGAACGACACACACAGCAAAAACGACGGCCATAATTACCGTCAGGCGATCGAGGTTCTGCTCCATGACGCCCGTGGCAGAGCTGGAGTTATACAGCGAGCTAGCGATCATATCCGAAACGCCGGTACCCTTACCGGAGTGCATCAGGACGAGAATCGTCAGCGCCACGGCAGAGATAGCCCAAACGACAAACAGAAGAATCTGGAACGGACCCATAGATAAGCTCCTTAATAGAACAATTTAAACTCCAGTACTGTACCACAACCTCCAACACTCCCCCACCTGCCATTTAGGGACGGGGTAGAAATGGCAGAAATACCAAAAGGGGGTTGCCCGAATATGGGCAACCCCCTCGCATGAAAACGTTTGTTGTTTTCTATTAGGCCTCGGTGGCGAGCACGCGACCCGTCATCTCGGCGGAAGGCTCAATACCAGCCATGGTGAGCATGGTCGGAGCGATATCGGAAAGACGGCCGTCCTCGATACCGGTGAGCTGTGCCTTCTCATCAACGATGATGAACGGCACACGGTTGGTGGTGTGAGCCGTAAACGGATGCTTGGAACCGTCGGAAGCAACGTCAAACATGTGATCGGCGTTGCCGTGATCGGCGGTAATCAGCGCAAAGCCGCCCTTGGCGAGAATCGCCGGGACAACCTTGGACAGGGCATCGTCAACAGCCTCAACGGCCTTAACGGCAGCGTCGAAGACACCGGTGTGACCAACCATGTCGCAGTTCGCGAAGTTCACGATGTAGAAATCAGCGCGATCCTCGTTGATTGCGGCGACGAGCTTCTCGGTAACCTCGGGAGCGCTCATCTCAGGCTGCAGATCGTAGGTAGCGACCTTGGGGGAAGCGACGAGCACGCGCTCCTCGCCCTCCTTGGGCTCCTCGATGCCGCCGTTGAGGAAGAACGTCACGTGGGCGTACTTCTCGGTCTCGGCGGTGTGCAGCTGCTTCAGGCCGTTGGCGGCGATAACGTCGGCCAGGACGTTCTCGGGGAACGTCTTGGGGAAGGCGACCTCGACGTCAAACGTCGGATCGTACTCGGTCATCGTCACAAAGTGCGAGAGCTTAATCTGCTCGCGCTCAAAGCCGTCGAACTCCTTGTCCGTGAACACGCGAGTCATCTGACGAGCGCGGTCGGGACGGAAGTTGAAGAAGATGGCCGCGTCGCCCTCGTGAATGCCCTCGTTGTGGGCAGCGAAGGGCTCGACGAACTCGTCGCCGCGCGGATCCTTCTCGTAGTAGGCCTTGATACCGGCAACGGGGTCGGTATCGGCATCGGACGCGTTGACCATGACGTCGTAGGCACGCTGGATGCGCTCCCAGCGGTTGTCGCGGTCCATAGCCCAATAGCGGCCCGAAACGGTGGCAACGCGAGCGTCGCAACCGGTCTCCTCGGAGATCTTAGCCAGGAAGGCGCAGAACTCGCTCATGTAGCCGGCACCGGACTGCGGGTCGACGTCGCGGCCATCCATGAAGGCGTGGACGCGAACGGTCTTGACGCCATGCTGGGCAGCCATCTTGACCAGAGCCTCGACGTGGTTCATGTGAGAATGAACACCGCCAGGGCTCATAAGGCCCATGAGGTGCAGGGTCTTGCCTTCGGCCTTGACGTCGTCCATAGCCTTGACGAAGACCTCGTTCTTGGCGATGGAGCCGTCCTTGATGGCGTTGTTGATGCGCGAAAGCTCCTGGAACACGATGCGACCGGCACCGATGTTGAGGTGACCCACCTCGGAGTTGCCCATCTGACCGTCGGGAAGGCCCACGTCCTCGCCCGAAGCACCGAGCGTGGTGTGAGGATACTTCTCGTACAGGCTATCAAGGAAGGGCGTCTTGGCAGCGGCGACGGCGTTCTCGCCATCAGCCGGAGCAAGGCCGCAGCCATCCATGATGATCAGGAGTGCAGGAAGATGACGCTGTGCCATATGTCCTACTCGCCTGCCTTGACGACCATAGAGGCGAAGTCGGCAGCCTTGAGCGAAGCGCCGCCCACGAGGGCGCCGTCAACGTCGGGCTTGGCGACGAGCTCGGCAATGTTGCCGGGCTTAGCGGAACCGCCGTAGAGAACGCGGATGCCGTTAGCGAGCTCCTCGCCGAACATCTCCTTGAGGGTCTCACGGATAGCGCCGCAGACCTCCTGAGCGTCCTCGGCGGTAGCGGTCTTGCCGGTGCCGATAGCCCAGATGGGCTCGTAGGCGACGACGACCTGCTTGGGGCAGGTGATCTCAAGACCAGCAAGGCCAGCCTTGACCTGGTTCACGACGTGCTCGACATAGGTGCCAGCCTCGCGGACCTCGAGGGACTCGCCGCAGCAGAAGACGGGAACAAGACCGGCGGCAACGAGGGCCTTGGCCTTCTTGTTCTGGTCCTCGTCGGTCTCGTGGAAGTAGTCGCGACGCTCGGAGTGACCGATGATGCAGTAGGTGCAGCCAGCGGACTTGAGCATGTCGCAAGAGGACTCACCGGTGAAGGCACCCTTGGCCTCCCAGTACACGTTCTGTGCACCGAGGGCGATGGGGGCAGCCTGAATGCGGTCATGAACCGTGGTGATGTCAATGGTCGGAGGGCAGACGAGCACCTCGACGCCAGCCGGAACCTCGGGCAGAGCCTGAGCCAGCTCGTCGGCGAGCTTGGCGGCCTCGGCGACGTCGTTGTTCATCTTCCAGTTACCAGCGATAAGAAGGGTGCGATTAGGCATCGAGAAGCGCCTCCACTCCGGGCAGGGCCTTACCCTCGACGAGCTCCATGGAAGCGCCACCACCGGTGGAGATCCAGCTCATCTTGTCGGCCAGGTTGAACTTGTTGACAGCCGCGACAGAGTCACCACCGCCGATGATCGAGGTGCAGTCGGCCTCGGCGACGGCCTCGGCGATAGCCTGGGTGCCGTGAGCGAAGTTGTCGAACTCGAAGACGCCCATGGGGCCGTTCCAGAACACGGTCTTGGCGCCCTTGACGGCCTCGGCGTAGAGCTCCTCGGTCTTGGGGCCGATGTCCATGCCCTCACGATCGTCGGGGATAGCGTCGGAAGCGACAACCTCGGGGACAGCGTCCTCGCCAAAGTGATCGGCAACGCGGTTGTCGATGGGGAGCAGGATCTTGACGCCCTTTTCCTCGGCCTTCTTGAGCATCTCGCCGGCGCGCTCGACCCAGTCCTCTTCCTTGAGGGACTGACCGACGGTCAGGCCCTGAGCCAGGAAGAAGGTGTAGGCCATGCCGCCACCGATGATCAGGGTGTCAGCGGAGTCGATGAGGTGATCGAGAACGCCGATCTTGGAAGAAACCTTGGAACCGCCGACGATAGCGACGAAGGGGCGCTCGGGCTCGGCGAAGATGCCGGTCAGCGTGTCGACCTCCTTCTCGAGCAGGAAGCCGGCGACGGCAGGCAGGTAAGCGGCGGGGCCCACGACGGAACCCTGGGCGCGGTGAGCGGTGCCGAAGGCATCGAGAACGAAGACGTCACCATAGGAAGCGAGCTTCTTGGCGATCTCGGGATCGTTCTTCTTCTCACGCTTGTCGAAACGGACGTTCTCGAGAACGAGGACCTTGCCCGGCTCGACGGCGGCGACAGCCTCAGCAGCCTTCTCGCCGTAGGTGTCGGCGACAAAGGCAACATCGAGACCAGAGAGCTCAGCGAGCTTCTTGGCGACAGGCTCAAGGGAGAGCTCAGGCTGGAAGCCGGTGCCCTCGGGACGGCCGAGGTGGCTCATGAGGATGACGCGAGCGTTGTGCTCAACGAGGTAGTTGATGGTGGGCAGGGCAGCCTTGATGCGGGTGGTGTCGCCAACGACGCCATCCTTGATAGGCACGTTGAAGTCAACGCGGACGAGAACGCGCTTGCCGTCGACATCGATGTCGCGGACGGTCTTCTTGGTAAAGGCCATGTTTGCTTCTACCTTTCGTACGTGTCTGCCTCCCATTACGGCAGACGATTTCCTATAAAAAGGGCGCGACCCTAGGGTGTAAGCCCTATAAGGCCGCGCCCTTCTTTAGACGCTCAACGAGCTATTCGCTAAAAGCTAAATTAAGCAACGAACTTCTCGAAGTACTTGATGGTGCGGACCATCTGAGAGGTGTAAGAGTTCTCGTTGTCGTACCAAGAGGTGACCTGAACGAGGGTCTGGCCGTTGCCGAGGTCAGAGCACATGGTCTGAGTGGCGTCGAAGATGGAGCCGTGGGTCTCGCCGATGATGTCGGTGGAGACGATGTCGTCCTCGTTGTAACCGAAGGTCTCGGAGATGGTGGAAGCGTAGGCCTTCATAGCGGCGTTGACCTCGTCGACGGTGACCTTCTTGTCAACGACAGCGTAGAGGTTGGTGATGGAGCCGGTCGGCGTCGGGACGCGCTGGGCGGCACCGATGAGCTTACCGTTGAGCTCGGGGAGAACCAGGCCGATAGCCTTGGCAGCACCGGTGGTGTTGGGGACGATGTTGACGGCGCAGGCGCGGCTACGACGCTTGTTGCCCTTGCGCTGCGGGCCGTCGAGCGGCATCTGGTCGCCGGTCCAGGCGTGAATGGTGGTCATGATGCCGGACACGATGGGAGCGAAGTCGTTCAGACCCTTGGCCATCGGGGCGAGGCAGTTGGTGGTGCAGGAAGCAGCGGAGATGATGTTGTCCTCAGCGGTCAGCGTCTCGTGGTTGACGTTGTACACGATGGTGGGCAGATCGCTGCCGGCCGGAGCGGAGATGACGACCTTCTTGGCGCCAGCGTTGATGTGGGCCTGAGCCTTAGCCTTGCTGGTGTAGAAGCCGGTGCACTCGAGAACGACGTCGACGTCGAGGTCGCCCCAAGGCAGGTTGTTGGCGTCGGCCTCCTTGTAGATCTTGATCTCCTTGCCGTCAACGGTGATGGAATCCTCGCCAGCAACGACCTCGTGATCGCGAGCGTAGTTGCCCTGCGTGGAGTCGTACTTCAGCAGGTAAGCGAGCATATCGGGAGAGGTGAGGTCGTTGATAGCGACAATCTCGGAGCCCTCATGACCGAACATCTGACGGAAAGCCAGACGACCGATGCGACCGAAGCCGTTAATAGCAACCTTTACTGCCATTGTGTCTCCTTTCGTAAGGCCCCCGCAAGCTACAGCGCCCGCCGTTGAGGCCCACAAACTAACCACTCGCCTAATATACCTTTTTTTTGACTTGAATTTCACGAGAATGCTCGAAATTGAAAATCAAATTTACGTTAAAACGTTTTAAAGAATAAAATAGCAGCTAAATCCGTATATACGTCAATACTTTAAACTACTTGTTTGCTTCAATGAGCTTTTCAAGACGTAAAACACGATGGTAGAGGGCCGACTTCGACAAGGGAGGGTCAGCCATCTCCCCTAAATCACGCAGCGACAGATCGGGATAGCGCTCGCGCAGGTCGCAAAAGACCGCCAAGGCATCCGGAAGCGCATCGCGAAGGCCGCGCTGCTCGAGCTCATCGATAAGCGCAAGCTGATGTTGGGCAGCACCGGCGCTTCTGGTCTGGTTGGCGAGCTCGGCGTTCACGCGACGGTTCACATCGTTCTTAACCAACTTGACCGCGCGCGCCTCCTCAATCTCGGCAACGCTGCGCTTGGCACCAATCAGCTTTAATAGATGCTCGATTTCCTCGGCGCTCTTAATGTACACGGCATATGACCCCCGCCGTGCATTAACACGAGCATGGACCCCAATCTGCCCCAACAGGTCGCAAAGCCCCTTAGCATATTGCTCGCCCTGCACCGCGATCTCCAAATGAAAATCGCCGCGCGGATCGGCCACGAAGCCACCCGCGATGAGCGCGCCGCGGATGTAGGCAAGCCTGCAGCAGGGACGGGCAACGATGTGTCGGGGAACACCAGCGACGAGCCCTCCCCTGCGGTCTAGAATGCCCAGCAGCACCAGAGCCTTGTCCAGGTCGGGTTGATCGGGCAGGGTAATGAGATAATTACGGACCTTATGCAAGACCGATTTACGAACGGTGAATTCCGTTTTGAGCTTAAGGATGCGATGTGTCAGCGTGATCATCGTGCGTGCGACGGCTCCCGTCTCAGTCGCAACCGTCAAACGATACCGCCCAGAGCCGGTAAGCGAGAGCGTACCACTCACGCGCGTGAGGGCGGCAAGTGTCGACAAGTCGCAGTATTCACATTCGGGTTCGCAGCGCGCAAGCTCGTCGCGCACCTCAGCGGTAAACGACATGCAGGCCTATGCCTTCGTGTTGGCGCGCGACAGATCGCGGTGGGAGATGCTCACGTGATACTGGGCGCCTTCCAGGTAACGGGCCGTGGCCTCGGCAATGGCGACGCTACGGTGCTGTCCGCCCGTGCAGCCGATGGCGATAGAAAGCTGCGGTTTACCCTCCGCGATATAGCCCGGCATCACCGTATCGAGTAGCCGTGTCCAAGCCTTCCAAAACTCCTGCGTCTTGGGATGGTCCAGAACAAAATCCGAGACCTTTTTATCGAGACCGGTCATCGTGCGCATCTCGGGATCGTAGAACGGATTGGGCAGGAAGCGGACGTCGATCATAATGTCCGCCTCGACGGGCATGCCGTGCTTAAAGCCAAACGAGAACACATGGACGTCCATGAGCTGTTGGTCGGACAGTTCGGAAAATGCCATACGTAGCTTGTTGCGCAGCGCAGAGGTGCGCAGACGGCTCGTGTCGATAATCATATCGGCTCGATCGCGCACGCCCTGCAGCTGAAGGCGCTCGCGCTGAATGGCATCGGCCGTAGTCTCCCCCGGTTTGGCAATGGGATGACGGCGGCGGTTTTCGCTATAACGACGGATCAGCACCTCGTCAGAAGCCTCTAGGAACACGATGTCGCAGCTCATCTCGCGTTCTTCGAGCGCGGCGACCGCATCGAGCAACTCGTCAAACAGTCCCTGGCTACGCAAATCGCAGGTGACGGCGAGATGCCTGCCCACGCCCGTATTGATGCCGACGAGCTCGGCAAGCTGGGCGATCAGACGCGGAGGCAGGTTATCGATGCAAAAATAGCCCATGTCCTCGAACACGTGCATGGCCTGCGTGCGGCCCGATCCGGACATTCCGGTGATGATGACGATATCGGGGATGCGCTCCGAGCGCTCCGCCGCATCCATGGCATCTCCCTTTTGCATGTGTTGCCTCCCGAAAACAAGCGCGGGACCCAGCAACCCGGATCCCGCGCGGTCAATTGCCTATATTGAGTATACCGCCCCGAGCGGATACGAGGCCTGTCTTACGCCTCAAGCGCAGCCTTGAACCAACTCGTAATACTCGTGGGATGCGTGATGGCAGTGCCGACGACAATGGCCCAAGCGCCAGCATCGATCGCGGCGCGAGCCTCCTCGGGCGTGTGCACACGGCCCTCGCAGATGATGGGAAGACCGGGGAATTCCTCGGTCGCCTGACGCAGAAGCGGAAGATCGGGGCCATCGGCCATGGTGCAGTCGATGGCGGCGACACCATGAGAAAGCGTGGTGGATACAAGGTCGAAGCCCATATCAACCGCACGGCGAATGTCCTCGATGGTGGCACAATCCGCCATCAGGAGCACACCCTCCTCGTGCAGCGGACGGAAGGTGTCCTCGACGGTCTTGCCATCGGGACGCGGACGATCGGTGGCATCGATCGCCACGATATCGGCACCCGCGGCAACGCAGGCGCGAGCGTGACGCAGCGTCGGCGTGATGTAAACGCCCTCGTGCCCATCCTTCCACAGGCCGATAACAGGAACCTCACAGCGACCCTTAATGGCGGCAATGTCGGCAAGGCCCTGACAGCGAATGGCGGCGGCGCCGCCAAGCTCGCAAGCGCGAGACATTTGAGCCATGGTCTCGGGCGTACGAAGCGGCTCGCCCATATACGCCTGAACGCTCACGACGAGCTTGCCCTTCAGGGATTGAATCAAAGGATCGACGGTCATAAGGCTGCAACCTTTCTCAGAACAGCCTCCCGAGGCGTGTTGTCTCGGGAGGCTCCTACAGCAGATACGTTTACTTCAACGAGGCAAGAAGATGCTCAGCGGCACCGATGAGCGGAGCATCGCCCTCCAGAGAACCGATGAGGATCGGCGTGTCCTGAAGCGGATCGAGCGCCTGGCTGGCATAGCCCTCGTGCACCGAATCCTTCCACGTCTGCGAACGCCAATCGGGACCTTGGTGAATCACGCCGCCCGAAAGCACGATGACCTCAGGGTCCAGGATGTTAGCGAGCGAGCCCAAGCTGGCACCCAACGCAAAGCCGGCATCATGGATGACCTCGGTCGCCTTTGCGTCGCCTGCACGGCACAGGTCGTTCACATCGCGACCGACCGAAGGACGGCTGGGGTCGACACGGCCAAAGCGCTCATCGTACATACGACCAATGGAAGTGCCCGAAGCAACCGACTCCAGATGGCCGGAACGCCCGCAGGCGCAGGGAATGCCGGCGGCAGCCGAGCACTCGATGTGGCCCATATGGCCAGCAGCACCATGGAAGCCCTGCATCACGCGGCCGTTCTCGACATATGCGCCGCCGATGCCCGTACCGATGCCAAGACACAAGACGGAGAACTTGCCCTTGCCGACGCCCCAGTGGGCCTCGCCCAGAGCATGAGCTTGCACGTCGCCTACAACGGCAACGGGAAGACCGAGATCCTCGCGCAGACGCGGCCCCAACTGAACGCCGGACCAGCCGGGCATGATCTCATTGGCATACGCGATGGCGCCCGTCTTGGGATCGACGACGCCTGCGGCACCGATACCGACGCCAAGGACCTCGACATCGGGATTCGCCTCGAGAGCAGCCTTGATGGACGCCTCGATACGCTGGAAGACGGCCTCGCCGCCCTCTTGGGCCTCGGTGGGAACCTCGGCCTCAAAAACGGGATGGGGCACACTACCGTCAGCCGGGTACTCCATGATGGCAGTCGCGATCTTAGTTCCGCCGATATCGACAGAACAGACGTACTTGTTCTCCATGTCGCTCTCCTTCGGAGATAAAAAACAACTATAGGAAATGCGCCGTCAGGCTAGCCGTCACAGCGCAGTAAAGGTTTTCCTGGTGCCCAAGATCGCCGAGAAACCGTGTGGCCATTGACCTAATAGTCATGGCCACACGGTTGAACGGCGAGGTCGGGTGCCTGGGAAAGCTTTACAGGAGGCCGTTGTCCTGGAGGACCTTCCTAATAGCCTCGACGTTCTCGCCGGTCATGGCCTTCACCGGGCGCGGCATGGTCGGGCTGTCGAAGATACCCATGAGGTTCATAGCGGTCTTGAAGGCGCCGACGCCACCGGCATAGCCCTGGACGCCCGAGGTGACATCCCAGATGTGCGAAATCTCATTGAGGCGATCCTGCTCGGCCTTGACGGTAGCCCAGTCACCAGCCTGAGCGGCCTTCCACTGACGAACGTAGCCCTCGGGCTCAACGTTGGCGAGACCCGGGACAGAGCCGTCGGCGCCACCGAGGTAAGCGCCGTCGACAACAACCTCGTGGCCGGTGAGGATGCTCATCGGATGGCCGTTCTTCTCGTTCTCCTGAACGAGGTAGCGGAACGAGATGTCATCACCCGAGGAATCCTTGACGCCAGCAAGGACGCCCTCGGCGCCGAGCTTGGCAAGGAGCTTCCAGGGGAGCTTGGTGTGAACGCAGACGGGGATATCATAGGCAAAGATGGGCAGGTCAAGCTCCTCGTGCAGGATGCGGAAGTGCTCCTCGACCTCGGTCATGCCCTGCAGGGCATAGAACGGGCAGGTGGCGACGAGGGCATCGGCGCCCAGCTCCTGAGCGACCTTGCCGTGCTCAATCATGCGCTCGGTCTCGGTATCGATGATGCCGACCAGAACAGGCACGCGGTGGTCGACGATGCGGACGGCCTCGGCGATGATCTGGCGACGACGCTCGTCGGTGGAGAAAACGACCTCACCCGAAGAGCCCAAGAAGAACAGGCCATCGACGCCGGCATCGATCATGCGGTTGATGCTGCGCTCAAAGGAGGCAACATCGAGCTGGTGATCTTCGGTATCGGGAACAACGACGGGAGGGATAACGCCGGTGAATTTCTGAGTTGCCACAAGAATCTCCTTAGTTGTCTGGCGGGCGGCCCTATGCCACCCACTCTTGTTGGCAGTGTCCAGGCCGTCTAGGCCAAAGAACACGAGTGGAACGTTTGGTTAAAAAAGTCTACGACTTCGTTTTCGAACGCATTGATGCGCTCGTGAGCGTATTTTGCATAGATGATATGCCTCCGGTCACACTCAAGACCGTTGAATACGGCAAACTGATCCTTGGGATCGCTCACGGTATCCATAAGCGATGTGCCCATGAGCACCGATCCGCGCACCCGAGACGACAGCACCTCGAGGCCGCCAGGAAGCGGATTGGCAACCGCCGTGCGGGCGAGGCCCCGCTCGTCCAGAGCAGAAACCGCCAGCGCGACTCCGCCGCCAAGACCCTCGCCCCATGCAAAGATGCGGTCGGGGTCCATGCCATCAAGATTGCGCGCGACCTCCGCCAACGCGCAGCCCCAACGGACGCGCCTGACAAAAGCAGGCGAGGTAATCCCCTGCCGCAGATCGCTGGGTCCAATCGCCTCATCGTCCAGCGCAAGCACGGCATATCCCATGGCCGCAAACCTCGTCATGTGATGCCATCCCCGCACGGGTCGGTCGATGTCGTGAAACATCAGACATAGCGGCACAAGCTCGGATGCTCGGGCGCGACCGGCAGGCTCGATCAAACGTGCGTGGACCACATCGCCACCAAGCTCAAAGGAAACCTCGGAGTAGCGGGCATACGGATTGGCGAAATCGATCGCCGTAATGGCCAGGCCTTGAATCTCAAGATTCATAGCACATGTCTCCAAATCAGAAACATCTGCCTGAACATCACCGTGCCAGTCCCGATATTCAGAGAGCCTTGACGAAACCGTCCCGGGAATCCCCACAAGGTCGGGGACAATCAGCTCGCCGACATTGCTCTCGCACTTAGACATGAGCCTCCCCTCCCTTGCAGAAAAACGGAATGATCAGATCGTCAAAATCCTGAATCTCCTCGTGGCCAAAGCCTTCAAAGAACTCATGACGCTTTTCACAGGTCAGGTTGTTATAGACCGCAAACTGCGTCGCTGGCGGACAGACGGTATCGGCTGTGCCGGTGCCAAACAGCACGGGGCATTTGACCATAGGGGCAAAGTTCTTGGAATCGAAGTACGCCAGCTTGGCATAGGCTTCGTCGATACGAGTCGAGTCCTCGTCAAACCAGCGAGACCAATAGCGCAGGCCCTCGTAGGCAATGTCGTCGGCATCCAAGTCCCAGACCAGGCGGAAATCCGACAGGAAGGGATAGAGGATGGCGGCGCGATTGATAAGCTCGCTGTTAAGTGCACAGGTCGCAATGCCCAAACCGCCGCCCTGCGACGCGCCGTTCACAAACACACGGGCAAGATTGATGCCCTCGAGCTCGCGAACGATGCGACACAGGATGCGAATATCTTGGTGCAAGCGGACATAGTAGAGGTTGGCCGGGTCGCCGTCGATACCGGCGACGATATGGCCCGCGACCGTTGTGCCCTCAAATCCACCAATGTCCTCGGAGGGACCTCCTTGACCGGGGCAGTCGAGGGCGATGAGCGCCATGCCCATGCCCGCAAACGACGCCTGCTCAAACCAGCTGCGGCTTGCACCCGGATATCCATGGAACTGAAGTACCAATGGCACGGGCTCGTCCGAGACGGGTTTAAGGTACTTGGCATGCAGGCGAGCGCCACACATGCCGGTATACCAGAGGTCGAAAAGCTGGCAGGTCACGGCATCTGTGACCGATGCCGTCTCGATCGCATAGTCAAGCCCGACCGCGTCGGCCTCGGCCATGCGATCCTTCCAAAAGAGATCGAAATCTGATGGACGGGGCATGGCGCCTCGATATTCACCAAATTGATGTTGTAGCTCCTGAGCACTTGGCATGGCTCGTGAACCCAACCTTTCGAAATCGCAACGGAGGTGCGCCCGGCAAGGGAACCGGGCGCACGGGAGGGAAAGCGAGGCTACTCGCCGAGCTTGGGATGCAGCAGCGACGGCGCAGCGCCGAGCAGCATCTTGGTGTAGGGGTCCTGGGGGTGCTGGAAGACCTGCTTGGCCTCGCCCTGCTCGACGATCTTGCCGCCATTCATAACGATGATGTCGTCAGAGATATAGCGGACCGTCTGGATGTCATGGCTGATGAACACCATGGCCAGGCCGAGCTCCTTCTTAAGGTCGGTCAGCAGGTTCAGAATCTGCGCGCGGACCGAAACGTCCAGAGCCGAGGTTGGCTCGTCGGCGATGATGGCATCGGGGTTCAGCGACAGGGCACGGGCAATTGCGACGCGCTGGCGCTGGCCGCCCGAAAGCTGGCCGGGAAGAACCTCGGCGGCGGAGCTGGGCAGACCGGTGAGCTCCAAGAGCTCCTTGACGCGCTTCTCCTGCTCGGCCTCGGTACCCAGGTTGTGGACGCGCATGGGGTCGAGCAGTTGCTCGCGAACGACCATGCGGGGGTTGAGTGCCGTGGCCGGGTTCTGGAACACGACCGAGATGACGCGACCCATGTGGCGACGGTCCTCGGCGGTACGTTTGGTAACGTCCTTGCCCTTAAAGTAGACCTTGCCGCTCGTGGGGGCCTGCAGGCCGCACATGACGTTGGCGGTGGTGGACTTACCGCAACCGGACTCGCCGACGATGCCGATCGTCTGACCGGGCATGAGCCTAATCGTTACACCCTGGACGGCGTGAACCAGGTTAGGGTGCAGAATCGAGCCGGTACGGGTCCTAAAGGTGACGTGGACGTCATCAAGGAAGATGATCGGCTCGACGCCGTTGACTGCGGTCTCGCTCATCTACATCACCTCCGCGTGAGGGGTCAAACCATTTGCCTTGAGCACCTCGTCGGGGAGCTCGGAATAGAAATGCTCGGTGCCGGGCACGCGCTTGAA
This sequence comes from Collinsella sp., assembly GCA_019424985.1. Lineage (GTDB taxonomy): Bacteria > Actinomycetota > Coriobacteriia > Coriobacteriales > Coriobacteriaceae > Collinsella. The sequence goes on from JAHYYM010000014.1 coordinate 124,150, forward strand.
GACCGGACGGGTGTCCAGGCCAATACGCGGATGGCTCGAGCGGGGCGCGAAGCGATCGCCCTTGGGGAAATCGCGCGGGCTCGGAACGGCGCCGGGCACCTGGTGCAGGCGGCCCGAACCGCTCTCGATGGACAGGACGGAACCCAGAAGACCGCGGGTGTACTCGTGGATCGGGTTGGTGAGCAGCTCCTTGGTGGGCGCCTGCTCGATAACCTGACCGGCGTACATCACCGTGATGTTATGGGCGACCTCGGCGACCAGCGCCAGGTCATGCGAGACGAAAATCATGGCAAAGCCGAGCTTGGCCTGAAGGTCGTTGAGCAGCTTGATGACCTGCTTCTGGACGGTAACGTCCAGGGCGGTCGTGGGCTCGTCGCAGATGACCAGCTTGGGGTCGCGGGTAAGGGCCATAGCAATCAGAACGCGCTGACGCTGACCACCGGAAAGCTCGTGCGGATAGCTCTCGAGCGTACGCTTGGGGTCGAGGCCCACGAGCTCCAGGAGCTCCTCGGCGCTACGGGTGCCGCCACGCTTGGTGAGCTGCTTCATCTGGGCAGAGATGAGCATGGAGGGATTGAGCGAGGACAGGGCGTCCTGATAGACCATAGCGATATCGGTACCGCGCAGGCCGAACCACTCCTTCTTACTCATCTTGAGCAGGTCGCGGCCCTCCCAGAGGACCTCGCCGGAAAGGTGCTCATCGTCGTCGGTCAGGCCCATGATGGCCAGCGTGGTGATGGACTTACCGCAACCGGACTCGCCCACCAGGCCCATGGTCTGACCAGGACGGACGTCAAAGTTGACATGGTCGACGACGTTGATATCACCGTGATGCTCAAACTGAATGCAGAAGTCACGGACCGAGAGAATCGGTTCGACAGACTCGTCGGGCACATGGCGATCGTCACGCTTGAGCTCGACATCGCGCAGGGCGCCAAGGCGAGCGGAGAGGGACTGGGCCTGCTCCTTGTAGGCGCGAACGGGGTCGGAGACCAGCAGGTCGGCCTCGCGGCGCTTGGAGGAATCGGTCGGATCCAGGGCGGCGGAGGGAGCAGCGGCCATGGCGTCGGTAATGCCCTCGGAGAGGATGTTGAGCGCCAGGCAGGTGATCATGATGGCCAGGCCCGGGAACAACGCCTGCCACCAACGGCCGGCGAGCACGCCGCCGCGGGCGTCGGCGAGGATGTTGCCCCAGGTAGCGGTGGGCTCCTGGATACCAGCGCCGATGAAGGTCAGCGAAGCCTCGAAGATGATGGCGTCGGCGACTAGGGTAACGGTGAAGACCATGATCGGGGCGATGCAGTTACGCAGAACATGCTTGATTAAAATCCACGGAGCCTTGGCGCCGGAAACGATGACCGCGCGGACATAGTCCTCGCCGTACTCGGACACGATGTTGGCGCGCACGATACGGGCAATCTGCGGAGTGTACATAAAGCCGATGGCGAAGATGATCGACGGCACGGAGTTGCCCAGGATGGAGACGAAGACGGCCGCGAGGGCGATGCCCGGGATGGACATGATGATGTCCAAGATACGCATGATCGTCTCGGAGACGGCCTTGCGCGAAACCGCTGCAAGGGCGCCCACGACCGAGCCGCAGACCAGAGCCATGGCAGTGGCGCCAAAGCCGATAATCAGCGAGTAACGACCACCGTAGAGCATACGCGACAGAATATCGCGACCCTTATCGTCGGTACCGAAGATAAATCCGTTGCCGGGAGCCTGGCGAGCCGTAAAGATCTCGACCGGGCTATAGGGGGCAAGAAGGGGCGCCAGAATCGCAGTCAGGGCGACCAGCACCAGCACGACGGCGGCAATCTTAGAAGACAGCGTCATCTTCTTCCAGCCACCGAGCTTGAGCCCCTTGGAGGCAGCCTTCTCGAGCTGCTCGGTTTGCTTCTCTCGAATCTTTACCATAATCTACACCGTCCTGATGCGCGGGTTGATGAGCAGGTAGAGCATGTCAACCACGATGTTGATGATGATGAAGGCAAGAGCAACGACGATAACGACGCCCTGAACCAGGTTCGCCTCGTTGCCCTGAACGCCCTGCAGAATCGCGGTGCCCATGCCGGGGAGGTTGAAGATAACCTCGATGACGACGGCGCCGCCCATGAGGTAACCGATCTTAAGACCGAGGGTGGTGACCGGGGTGATCAGCGCATTGCGAAGAACGTTGATACCGACGACGACCTTCTCGGGAACGCCGGCACCGCGAGCCATACGGACATAGTCCTTGTCGAGCTCCTCGACCATGGCGGTACGCACGATACGAGTCATCTGGCCCGTCAGCGGAAATGCCAAGGCGATGGCGGGCATAATCATGCGGCCCAGATAACCAGCCGGATTCGTGGTGAAGTGAGGCAGAGCACCCGATGCCGGGAGCACCTTAAGGTAGGAAGAGAACAGCAGGATCAACAGAACGGCAAGCCAGAACGACGGGGTTGCCAAGCCGGCGATGGAAAAGACGCGGATCACTTGGTCCGGCCATTTGTCGCGATACAGTGCCGCGATGACGCCGAGCAAAAACGAAACGACCGCACCGATGGCAAGGCCGATGAAGGTCAGCTGCATCGTGACGGGCAGGGCCGTGGAGATGCGCTTGGCAACGGAGTTGCGAGCAGCACCATAGGTGCCCATGTCGCCATGGATCAAATCGCCCATATAGCGCACGTAGCGCACGGGCCAGGGGTCGTCCAGACCATACTTCTCATGGTACTCGGCAACCGCCTCGGGCGAGGCACCGTCACCCAACGCCGTGTAGGCGGGGTCGGTCTTGGAGAACGACATAAGGAAGAACACCAGGACGGTGACGCCCAATGCCATGATCGGCAGCGCCACAAGACGCCTTCCAATCAAACGTAGCAAGTTGTTCACGTTCTCTCCCCTTTCTTTTGTCGGTAGGACCAACTGGTATATGAGTACGGATACTCATTACAAGACCCGAGCGACATCGAGGTCGCCCGGGTCTTTGTTTCAACTATGAGGATACGGTCCCAACGACCGACATCCTGCATACAGACTCAAGCGAGTCTTACGCCTTGACGGTCGCAACGCCCCTGAAGGACATGCTCGTCGTGCCGATGCCCTTGAAGCCATCGAGGGCCTCGCCGTTGGGCGCAGTGGACGGATCGTCCCAGGAAGCGGAGACGGTCTTGACGTGGACAACGGGGTACAGAACGGCGTTGTCGGCAATGATGTCGAAGCACTCGTTCCACTTCTTCTGCTGCTCGTCGCCCTCGGCGGCAAGAGCCTCGTCCATGAGACTGTGGAGCTTCTGCCACTCAGCGGACTCCTTCCACGGGCAACGGGTCTGCATCCAGACGTTGTCGCCGTACCACCAGTTGAGCAGCAGGTCGGGGTCGGCGCCGAAGCAGGAAGGATCGCCAGGGGCAAGGAGGATATCGTAGGCCTCGCCGCCGTCGATGGCAGCGTAGGTGGCCGGCGAGGTATCGGTCTGGATGGTCACATCGAAGCCGAGAGCGTCGAGGTCGTTCTTGACCTGGGCGGCCATGCCCTTAATCTGCTCGTTGTCGGTGGTGCGCAGGGTGATGGCACCCGGGGTGATGCCAGACTCCTCGATGAGCTTCTTAGCCTTCTTGGCGTCGGTCTTGTACACCGTGGAAGCCTCATGATAGTTGGTGAAGCTCTTGGGCAGGTAGCAGCTGGCAGCGGTGGCAAGGCCGGCGAAGGTGTTGCTGACCATCTTCTCGGTGTCGAGCGCATACATGACAGCCTGACGGACCTTGACGTTGTTCCAAGGCTCCTTGGCGACGTTGAACATGATGAAGCGGGTGCCGAAACCCTGAACGTTATCGATCTTGCAGCCGGCGCTCTCGAGCTGGTCGACGGCGTCAGCGGTAACGAGCTCCATAACGAGCGTGGAGCCCTCCTGCTGAGCGGTAACGCGAGCGGTGGGGTCGGTCAGGATGCTGTACTGGATCTTCTTATCCTCAGCAGCATACTCACCGTTGTACTCGGGGTTGGGAACCAGGGTGATCTCGGTATCGGAGATAGAGTCGTACATCCAGGGGCCGGAGCCGATCGGCTGCTTGGCGCGATCCTCCTCGGTCTGGGTGGCCGGGGTAACGCGGACGATGGCCAGACGATCCTTGAGCAGGGAGAAGTTGGGGACCTTGGTCTTGACCGTCACGGTGCTGGCGTCCTTGGCCTCGATGGACTCGAAGGGCTGGAAGAACGGAGCATAGGTAGCGGAAGCGGCGCAAGCGGTGTAGGAGGCAACGACATCGTCAGCGGTGACCTCGGTGCCATCGGAGAACTTGGCGCCCTTGCGGATGGTGACCTCGAAAGTGGTGTCGTCCACAGACTTGGGATCGTCGGTGGCGAGCTCGTTGAAGGTGCTGTAGTCGTGGTAATCGATGCCGTAGAGGCCCTCGACGACGTGCCAGTTAGCACCCAGGCCCACAGCGGAGCCGGTGCTGGCGGGATCGAAGCTGGACGGAGCGTAAGCGGAACCAGCGGTGATCACGCCGCCGCCACGGTTGGCGGAATCGGTGGAACCGGAAGCGGAACCCTCGTCGCTAGAGCTGCCACCGCAGCCGGTGAGACCAAGCCCTGCGACAGCAGCGACGCTGCCGGTGAGGCCGAGGAACGAACGCCTGGACATACCCTTGTTGATGATGGCCATGTCTTCTCCTATCAATAGAGAATCTTACCCGGGAGCACCTAGACGCGCCCCCGCGCAACTTGCGGACGATATATACCTTACCTACCGACGAGCCCAACTGAGGTGCCGCGCTCGGCGACCGATACATACATACGCTTGAACGGTATTTACTACCGTTCACCGAATTCATTGACAAACGATTCGCCAGACAGTATGTATCGACGAGGTGAGATATCAGTCTTCGTCAACCCGCAGAATAGCAGGGTTGTTCACCATGGCTAGTCAAACGTTTTAGCGTTAATAAAACCCGAAATCGGCTGGTAATCGCCGTGAAATACATGATTGAAAATCACGCAATCATGTATATCAGTGGTTTAGAGGCGTGTTTAGTTTTCGGATTGCTTTGCCGCCGCCTCGGCGCGCTCGGCATTCCATGCAACGAGCGCCTCGTGAACCGCTTTGGCGACATCGGCAGGAATGCCTCGAACTTCCGCGATCTCTTGCTCGCTCGCCGCGCGCAAACGCTTCATCGAGCCAAAATGGCGCATAAGGGCACGTTTTCTGGTGGGTCCCACGCCTGGAACGTCATCGAGTACCGAAACCGTCATGGCTTTATCGCGCAATTCGCGATGGAACGTGATGGCAAAACGGTGCGATTCATCGCGCACCTGTTTAATTAGATAGAGCGACGCGGACCCGGTCGGCAGCACGACGGGAGTCTCGTCCCAAGGCACAAAAACTTCCTCATCGGCCTTCGCCAAGCCACAAACTGGTATATCGAGCCCAAGAGCCTCAAGTTGCTTGATCGCAGCGGTCAATTGCGGCTTACCGCCATCGACAACGAGCAAATCGGGGCGCGAGCCAAAGCGCTCGTCGGCCATGCGCTCGGGAGCATAGCGTCGTCCCAAAACCTCGGACATCGACACGAAGTCGTTTGCCTCGTCCAATTCGGCCTGGATTTTAAAACGACGATACTGGCTCTTGTCGGCGCGCCCGTTGGTAAACACCACCATCGAGGCGACCGTAAAGGTGCCATGCAGCGTCGAGATATCGAAGCACTCGATACGCAACGGCGGCGATGGCAGCGCCAACGCACTTTCGAGCTCCAGGAGCGCTTGATTGGTGCGGTCGTCAGCGTACCCCGTTCGCATCATGTAGCGCATGAGGGCATGGCGCGCATTTTTGGATGCCATATCGAGCAGACGGTGCTTTTCGCCACGCTGCGGCCTATGGAGATGGCAGGAACGCTCACGCTTGCCCGCAAGCCACTCCCCCAGCGCCTCCGCATCCTCAAGCTCGACGGAAAGGTTGACCTCAGCTGGAATATCAGCCGTCTCGTCGTAATAGCGCTTAAGAAAGCCCGACTGGAGCTCTTCCTCGTCAACATCAAGACCCTTGTCGAGAATGAACTCGCAGGTGCGAACTGTTCGGCCCTCGCGAACGACGAAGACGCAAGCGGCGGAGATGGTCTCCTCGCGATAGAAACCGATGACATCGATATCGACACTGGAGGGAAAAACGACTTGCTGACGATCGTCCAGACCCCTGATGACCTCCAAACGACGTTTGACGCGGGCGGCGCGCTCAAAATCGAGCGCCTCGGCGGCCTCCGTCATCTCGGATGTCAGCTCGTCGACGACGTCCTTGCGATGGCCCGACAAAAAACGTTCGACACGCTTGACGTTCTTGGCATAGTCTGCCGGGGAAATCGCGCCGACACACGCACCCGGGCCGCGCCCGACATGATAGTCGAAGCAGGGGCGCCCGTTTTGCGCGCAAATCATATTGACGATGTCTTCCTCGCCCTTGTGGGACTCGACGATACGGCGACAACGACGCCACTCCGCACAGGATGCGGAGCAGATGGGGATAACCTTGCGCAGCGTATCTATCGTCTCACGTGCCGCGCGGCTATCGGTATAAGGTCCAAAATAGCGCGTTCCCGGCTTATGACGCTCACGCGTGTATTTGATAGCGGGATACAGGTCGCCCTTTGTAATGGCGATAAAGGGGTAGCTCTTGTCATCCTTGAGGTCGACGTTAAAGTACGGATGGTACTGACCAATCAAATTGCGCTCGAGCACCAACGCCTCGTGCTCGGTCTCCACCACGATATAGTCAAAACTCGCCACCAGCTGCATCATCAGCGGGATCTTCTGGCGCTCGTCCTGCAGCGTCACGTACTGACGCATACGGGCGCGCAGGTTTTTCGCCTTGCCCACGTAGATGACATCGCCCTTGGCGTCTTTCCAAAGGTAGCAGCCGGGCTGCGTGGGAACGCGCGAAACCTGCTCGGCAAGCGTTGGAATGTTGTCGTGACCGGTCACGCGCACCTACTTGCGACGAATCAGCGCCGAGACCTCGGGCATCTTAAGGACGACGGCAAGGCCAAAGGTAACAGCAAGCGAGACGACACCCGCAACGCAAACGTAGCCAAGAGTAATCAGAATCGAGCCGCCAAGTGCCCCGACAAAGTGCTCAAGCGCCCACATGACGCCGGCGCCTGCGGCAGCACCCAGGCCACCGAGCAAAAGGCCAAAGAAACCGCCATGCAGGATAGATTTAACCTGAAGACCACGCAGACGACGACGCAGCCACCACAGCGAGCAACCGACCAAGATCACGTAGTCGACGACATACGAAAGCGCGATTGCGGGCATACCGAAGCCCAGCACAACGCCAAACAGCAGAACCGAGCCGGCCTGGCCGATGGCGGAATACAGACAATAGCGGCTATAGGGCTTCATGTCGAGCAAGGCAGAGAAGCTCTTCTGCATCAGCACGACCACGCCGTAGAGCGGCAGGGAAAGTGCCAGGTAGATAAGGAACTCCGACACCAGCGCCACACCGGACTCATCGAACTTGCCAGCGCAGTAGATCATGTTGAGCGGACGCGCGAAGACAATCAAGTACAGCGCGAATGGAATCAGGAAGAACAGCATCTGGGCGACGCCACGCGAAATGCCCGTGCGGACGCTGTCGTAATCCTTCTCCTGTGCGTCGTGAGAGAGCTCGGTATAGAGCGCCGTCGAAAGCGAGGCGGCAATCAGCGCGTAGGGCAGCGTGTACCACAGGCGCGCATAGGCGATGACGGAAGGACCGGTCTCGGGCTGGACCACCAGCGCAGCAGCGTTGGTGATAGAAGTCGAGACAAACATGCACACCGTGGCGAGCAGCGTCGGGATACCGAGCGCAATCGTCTGGCGCAGTGCGGGGTCCTTAAAGTCGATATGGATATGGGGATGCACGCCGTGCTTGCCAAGCGCGGGGATCTGACATGCCATCTGAACAAAGACACCGAGGGTCGTACCGGCCGCAATCAAGATGATGCCGGCACGTTCGCCAAACTGTGCGGACACGGGCGCAAAGCCCATAAAGCTCGCAATGACGATCACATTGTTGAGGACCGGGGCAAACGTCGACCAGAAGTAGTCGCGGTGTGCGTTGAGGACGCCCGAAAACACCGAGCCCAAACCATAAAACAGAATCTGGATGGCAAAGAAACGGAACATGAACGCAGCGGTATCCATGCTGCCGCCGTCACCCGAAAGGAACGATTGCGTCCAGATAAAGCCCGGGGCGAACACGGTCCCCAGCAACGAAATGCCACCCAGCACCAATAGCAGAATACCGAGCAGGTTGCCCACGTACTCGTTAGAGGCCTCGCGACCCTGCTCACGCCTCACGCCCATGTACACGGGCAAAAACGCCGTCACGAGCATGCCGCCCATCACGAGTTCGTAGAGCATATTGGGCAGGTTGTTGGCGACCTGATAGGAAGACGAGAGCAGTGACATGCCGATAGCGGCCGCCATTGCCCACGTGCGGATAAAACCGGTGACGCGAGACACGATGGTCAGGATGGTCATAAGCCCGGCGGAACGACCAACCGTGGAGTAGTCCGACGAGCCCATGTCGTCAGTGTCATCTCGCGACGAAGAAGCTTCGGATGAGGGTGTCTGAGGCGCAGATTCTTCTGCAAAATGAGCTCCGCGCTTCAATTCTTCCTGCGGCATCGCTCAGTCCTCTCTCGTAATCGCGGCAACTGTCGCCCCGCAAAATGCAATTAAATCATCAGGTGCAAGCTCGAGCTGATAACCACGCTTGCCTCCCGAAATAAAAATGGTATCCCAAAGGACACATGTCTCATCAATGAGCGTCCTGTAGCGTTTTTTCATACCGACCGGACTGCAGCCGCCGCGAACGTAGCCAGTCGCCGCAAGCAAATCCTTCACATGCATCATGGCCAAGGACTTCTCCCCCGCGGCACGCGCGGCGGACTTTAGATCGAGCTCGTCGGCAACAGGGATGCAGCACACGACGTGGTCGTTGGACGGCGTCACGCAGACCAAGGTCTTAAATCCTTGACCGGGCTCCTCGCCAAGCTGCTCCGAAATCGCGACCCCCAGGCCCGCCGACTCATCACCATCGTCTTCGTACGTATGTAGAACATAGGAAATGCCGGCGCTTTCCAGCTCGCGCATCGCATTGGTTTTTGGCGTCTTTACAGCCTTTGCCATGGCATATCCTTTCCCTCGCATTCGGACGCAAGGATTAAGTATATGTCCAATTCGGCTGCATACGTAACTTCGACACAGCAAGCGCCATCGAATCACAAGGAGTCGATGGCACCCATAAACTGAATCGCCTATTTATTGAGCATCAAGTTGAGCCTGACGCTCCCGGTCACGCCTGAGCAACGGCGCCAAAAACTTGCCCGTATAACTCTGCGAACAGTCCACAACCTGCTCCGGTGTGCCCGAAACCACGACGGTTCCGCCGCCGTTACCGCCCTCGGGGCCCATATCGATCAGGCGGTCGGCAACCTTGATGACATCAAGGTTGTGTTCAATCACCAGCACCGTGTTGCCCGCATCGACCAAGCGCTGCAGCACATCGAGCAGCTGGCGGACGTCCTCAAAATGAAGGCCGGTCGTCGGCTCATCCAAAATATAGAACGTCTTGCCCGTCTGGCGTCGATGAAGCTCCTTGGCGAGCTTCACACGCTGCGCCTCGCCGCCCGAGAGCGTCGTGGCGGGCTGGCCCAGGCTCACGTAGCCCAAGCCTACATCGTACAGCGTCTGGAGCTTGCGCTTAATCTGCGGGATATTCCCAAAGAAGGCCAGTGCCTCGGTGACGCTCATGTCGAGCACGTCCGAGATGGTCTTACCACGGTAGGTGACCTCGAGCGTCTCGCGGTTATAGCGTTTGCCGCCGCAGACCTCACAGGGGACATAGATATCGGGAAGGAAGTGCATCTCGATCTTAATTTGTCCGTCGCCCTTGCATGCTTCGCAGCGACCGCCGCTCACGTTAAAGGAGAAACGTCCCGGCGAGTAGCCACGCGCCTTCGACTCCGGCGTACTCGCAAACAGTGCGCGAAGATCATCCCACAGGCCAATGTACGTAGCAGGGTTGGAACGCGGCGTGCGGCCAATCGGCGACTGGTCAATGTCGATCACCTTATCGATGCACTCGATACCCTCGAGCTTTTTGTACGGGCCCACAGGACGCGTCGAACGGTGAATGGCATTCGTAAGCGCAGGCGCAATGGTGTCGGTAACCAGGGAGCTCTTGCCCGATCCCGACACGCCGGTAACAACCGTAAGCGTACCAAACTCGATCTTGGCGGTAACGTTTTTGAGGTTGTTGGCGCGGGCGCCCGTGATCTTAAGGCAGCCGCGACCGGGCTTGCGGCGTTCATCGGGAACCCGAATCATTCGCTTGCCGGTCAGGTAGGCACCCGTCATCGAATCGGGGCACGCCATGATATCGGCAGGCGTTCCCGCGGCGACCACGTGTCCGCCGTTCACGCCCGCACCGGGGCCCATGTCGACCACATAGTCGGCAGCACGAATCGTATCCTCATCATGCTCGACGACGATGACGGTATTGCCGATATCGCGTAGGCGCTCAAGCGTCTTGATCAGGCGCTCGTTATCGCGCTGATGGAGGCCGATCGACGGCTCGTCCAAAATGTACAGCACACCCATGAGGCCGGCGCCGATCTGCGTTGCCAGGCGAATGCGCTGGGCCTCGCCTCCGGAAAGCGTCGCCGAGGCACGGTCGAGGGTCAGATAGTCGAGTCCGACATCGACCAGAAAGCGCAGGCGCTCCAGGATTTCCTTAACGATGCGCCCGCCGATAAATTGTTGGCGCTCGGTAAGCTCCAGGCCCTCAAAAAACTCGAGCGACTCGCGGCACGATAGACAGCAGACCTCGTAAATGGACTTACCGCCTACGGTAACGGCGAGCATCTCGGGGCGCAGACGAGCACCATGGCAACTCGAGCACGGCTCCTCGCGGATGTACTTCTCCAAGCGCGCCTTGGTGTTCTCATTCGTCGTCTCGGTATAGCGCTCGTACAGGATATTGCGCACGCCCGAGAACTTGGTGTCCCACTGGCTACGGCGCCCATCGAGCTTTTGATAGTCGACCGAAATCTTCTGGTCGCCCATGCCGTCTAAAAACGCGCGACGCACCCGCGGAGGCAGATCCTCCCACGGCGTATCGACGCTCACCTTGAAGTGCTTACAAACCGCAGCGAAAATCTGCGGATAGTAGTTAGAGTTGCCAAACAGGCTGCCAAAGACCCCGTCGGCGATCGACTTCGAGGGGTCTTCGATTAGGGCCTCGGCGTCGACCGTCTTCTTAAAGCCCAGGCCATCGCACTCGGGGCACGCGCCATAGGGCGCGTTGAACGAGAAGTCACGCGGCTGCAAGTCATCGATGGAGTGTCCATGCTCCGGGCACGCTAACGCCAGCGAATACTCCAGCAACTCGCCTTCGGTCCCCTCGGGAGCGTCGCGGTCGGGCAGCAAGTATACGTTCACATTGCCGTGCGCCAGCGCAGTCGCCTGCTCAACAGACTCGGCGATACGGCCCAGAGAGTTCTCACGGATCACGATGCGATCGACCACGACCTCGATATCGTGCTTGAACTTCTTGTCCAGATCGATCGGATCGTCGAGCGAGCGCACTTCACCGTCGACACGCACGCGGCTAAAGCCCTCGGCGCGAAGGTCCTCAAACAGTTTGGTGTACTCGCCTTTTCGCCCGCGCACCACCGGTGCCAGCACAAACGCGCGGCGGCCCTCCCCCGCCGCCAAGACCTTGTCGGCAACCTGATCGGTCGTCTGACGCTCAATGACGCGCCCGCATTCGGGACAGTGCGGGGTGCCCACACGGGCGAACAGCAGGCGCAGATAGTCATAAATCTCGGTTACGGTGCCAACCGTCGAGCGAGGGTTTTTAGACGTCGTCTTTTGGTCGATCGACACCGCCGGCGAAAGGCCGTCGATTGAATCCAAGTCGGGTTTGTCCATCTGGCCCAAGAACTGGCGCGCATAACTCGAAAGGCTCTCGACGTATCGACGCTGGCCCTCGGCATAGATAGTGTCGAATGCCAGCGAACTCTTGCCCGAGCCAGAAAGACCGGTAATGACCACGAGTTGGTCACGCGGAATGGAAACATCGATATCACGGAGGTTGTGCTCACGGGCGCCGCGAATAACGATAGAAGAATCAGACATGGAAGCTCCTTGCCTCCTATTGCATCGAATCATACTGCCGATGAGTTTAGCGCACTCGACGCGCACAGATGTTCGTAATACAAGATTCGCAGACCTTTAGCTTTGCGTATCGGGCGCTTTGTTTCTCGAAATGCCGTGGAAAGGTTACAGTAATCTAATACTGAACTTAATTTGCTGTAACAGAGGAACGTCCATGACCGAAGATATCCCCCTTGAAATCACTTCGAGCGACATGGCCAATCTGCCCATATTCATCGCCGTCCTTATCGTGGCCGCCGTCGTCGTGCGCGTGTATTTTTCAATCAAACGCAACGAAAAGCCACCCATTGCCCGCGTCTTTTGGTGCGCGACGCTCCTCATCCCGCTCGGCGTGGTAGCTGCATGGGTTACGAATCAATTGCTCGTAAATGAGGGCAGCTCCCTATGGGTCCTTTCTTATTCGGCGCTCGGTGCCGCCGCCGTCATGCTTCTTGTCGAGCCCTTGGTTTCGGGACTTATCGACCAAACCGACCTTGCGACGGGAACGGTTGCCTGTATTTGCCGTGACATCCTTGTCATCGCCGCTGTTTCAGCGCTCTCGTTCGTTTCACTCGAAATTGCCTGCAACGAAACGTTCTATCGCATTCCCGCCAACTCATTCGGGTTTTCCGTCGGGCTGCTCGCGACGGTTCTGCTCTCCCTTTATTTGCTGGGACAGCGTCATGGAGGCGTCATGGCCCTCGTGCCCGTCGTCTGTTGCATCCTTGGCATTGCCGAGCACTTCGTCATAACGTTTAAAGGCGAAGCCATCCTGCCGAGCGATATCTTGGCCCTTGGCACCGCAATGGAAGTGAGCGAGGGATACGAGTTTACCTTTACCGCCGGAATCGTAACCTCTCTCGCCCTGCTGGAGATTTCCCTGGGGCTTCTTTCGCTTATCCGACCGCGAAAGCTCCGTACGCCCACCCATGTCTTCCCCGCAATCGCCACTAACCTCTGCGCTTTTCTGCTAGTGACCGTTGTGGGGCTCTCGAGCTTTTCCAGCATCGACTTGGAGCAGGCGCTGGATTTTGGATTTGACCGTTGGCAGCCCATCACCACGTATGCGTCCCAGGGTTTTATCACTTCGTTCACCGAAATGGTCAACGAGTTGCCCATTGAGAAGCCCGAAGACTATACGCCCGATGAGGCGCAGGGCATCGAACAGGAGCTCGCCGCCGCCTACGACAGCACATATGGCTCGAGCGAGCAGCGCGCGGCGGCCGTTGCCCAGTTCAATGAAATCAAGCCGACGATTGTTGCCGTCATGAACGAGAGTTTTAGCGACCTTTCGTGCTTTGAGCAGCTCCAGGCGGCCGGGTACACCGGCCCCGCATTCTACAACTCGCTTCCCGACACACTTGTTCGCGGCACCATGCTCGCTTCGGTCGCCGGTGGCGGAACGGCGAACTCCGAATTCGAATTTTTGACCGGAGCGACAACGGCCTTTGTCGGATTAGGCAAAATCCCCTATCAGCTGTATCAGATGAATGGCGTCAACAGCCTGGCAAAGGACCTTAAAGAGCTTGGGTATACCACTACCGCCATGCACCCGCAAAACCCCGTCAACTACCATCGAGATAAAATCTATCAGCAGCTGGGCTTTGGAGACTTTCTTTCAATCGGCGATTTCGAAGGTGCGCCCTATTACCATGCCGGCGTATGCGACTACGCCACCTACGACAAAATACTCGACCTGCTTAGAACCGACGAAGCCCCGCAGTTCATCTTTGACGTCACGATGCAAAATCACGGCGGCTACGACTATGGCACCGTTCCCGCCGAAGAGCTGACAAACTATTGGGTCGAGGGAGCCAGCGAGGGTGCCAATAGCGCGCTCAACACCTATCTCACCTGCATCAACGCATCCGACCGGGACCTCGAGTACTTTATCAACGAGCTCCGCAATATCGGCAGACCGGTTGTTCTTGTCTTTTTTGGCGACCATCAGCCGAGTGCCGCAACGACTCTCAACGACGAGCTGTACCCTCAGGAAGATACGGCAAGCCACGCTTTCCGTATCTATCAGTCGACATATCTCGTCTGGGCTAACTATGTAATCGCCGGCAATACCGAGCTCAACGTCTACGATACCGTCGGGGCAAACGAGATTGCGGCCATTACCCTTAATAAGATCGGCGCCCCGCTCACCAACTATCAAAAGGCTCTGCTTGCAACAAGGTCAGATGTGCCCACCATCAATGTCGCCGGCTATCTCGGCGCCGACGGGCTGCGCTACGACTTGGAATCTGAAGACAGCCCATACGCCTCGACGATCGACAAGCTGCAGCGCATGCAGTACCTCGAGTTTGCTAGCAAAGTTCAGTAAGCCCGCCCATTCGCTTGGGCCCATCGTATTGTAAGCGCGCTCGGCCCAAACGCATCGCAAATGACTCCCGCTCGCAAACGAGGGTACAATGACGCTCGTGTCACATCACGGGGCCCCGGCCCCAACATTTACAAAGGAGTCACACATGGGTTGCGAGCACGCACAGGCCGCCGGCGGACAAACGTCGCCGTCGCAATTTGAGGAGAACACGCTGTCCGAGGTCAAACGCGTCATCGCCGTGCTTTCCGGCAAGGGCGGTGTCGGCAAGTCGTTTGTCACCGGTGCCATCGCCACCGAGCTTGCCCGTCACGGCCACAAGGTCGGCGTCCTCGATGCCGACATCACCGGTCCCTCTATCCCCAAGATGTTCGGTATGAGCGGACGCCACGTCCATGCCCTTGGCAACCTTATGCTGCCCGAAATCTCCGAGCACGGCGTCAAGGTCATGAGCTCCAACCTGCTGCTCCAAAACGAGACCGACCCCGTCCTTTGGCGCGGTCCGGTCATCGCAGGCGCCATTAGGCAGTTCTGGAGCGAGACCTCGTGGGGTCCCATCGACTACCTGCTGGTCGACATGCCTCCGGGAACAGGCGACGTCGCGCTCACCGTCTTCCAGTCGCTGCCCGTCGACGGCATCGTCATCGTCACGAGCCCGCAGGATCTGGTCTCGATGATCGTCGCCAAGGCGGTCAACATGGCCGAGAAGATGAACGTCCCCATTCTGGGAATCGTCGAAAATATGAGCTATATCGAGTGCCCCGATTGCGGCAAGAAGATCGAAGTCTTTGGCAAGAGCAAGCTCCCCGAGGTCGCCGAGCGTTACAACCTCGAGATCCTAGGGCAGCTTCCCATCAATCCGGCACTCGCCGAGGCCTGCGATAAGGGTGAAGTCGAGACCGCGCTGCCCGATGGCATGCTGCCCAAGGCCGTCTCTGCCGTCGAGGCCATTGCCCCGCACGAGACCGCCGAGGCCTAAGTGAACACAAACGCCTCCTATGACGTCTTGGTAATCGGCGGCGGGGCCTCGGGTCTCGCCGCCGCCATTACTGCCGCACGCGCAGGCAAAAGCGCCTGCATCGTTGAGCGCGATGTTGCCTGTGGCCTTAAACTCCTTGCGACCGGCAACGGCCGCTGCAACCTTTCCAACGAATCAATTGATTTCCAGCGGTACAACCACCCCGCATTCGTCGAATCCGTCATGGGTCCCCAGCCTGAGCAAGAGCTCGGCAGTTTCTTCTCCTCGCTGGGCATCATGACGACCTCCGAGGAGGGCCGGCTGTATCCGCGCTCCCTTCGTGCCGAATCGGTGCGCGACGCGCTTCTCAGCGTTTGCGACCGCCTAGGTATCACCTTAATCTGCGGAGCCAACGTTGCCTCGGCGCACAAAGCTTCCGAAGGCTGGGCACTCCAAATAGACCGTCCAGCGCGGGCGCTCAAGGCAAAAAAGCACGACGACCGAAAATCGGAGCTCCGCTCGCTTCGGAAGGCGCTCGCCGATGTCCCTCGCAAGAACGAGACCCTGCAGGCACATGCCGTAATTATCGCCACGGGCGGCAACCCCACCGACATCGCCGATACGTTTCGCCTTCCCCTCACTTCGCTGCGCCCCATCCTCTGCCCCGTATCGGCAACGGTCGTTGGCGATCGGGCGGCACTCAAGACGTTGGACGGCCTGCGCGTCCGCGCCCGCTTGACGCTCGCCCGCAATCATAATGAGCTCTGGCACGAAGACGGTGAAGTGCTGTTTCGAACCTTCGGCATCTCGGGCGTCGCTGTCTTCAACCTCTCCCGTCGTATCCAGCGCGGCGATACAATCCTGCTCGACGTTTTCCCCGACCTCTCTAAAGACGAATTGCTCGAGCAGCTCAACCGGCGCATTGAGCTGCTCGGCGGCTTTTCACCCCGCGATCCCCGTTGGCTCGACGGCATGCTCGCCCCGCAACTCTCCCACGTCGTCTGCACAGCGTTCGAGCAGTGCCATCCAGGCTCCAACGATGTCATCCACCTGGTCTCGATTCTCAAGCACTTTAAGCTGTTTGCCGAGGGAACGACCGATGAGCGCTCGGCGCAGGTCACGCGTGGTGGCATATCTGTCGAGAGCATCTCGACACCCAGTCTACGCGTGCGCAGCGTTGTCGACGCCCCGCTTTACGTCTGCGGTGAAGCGCTCGACATCGACGCCGATTGCGGAGGCTTTAACCTTGCGTGGGCCTGGATCTCGGGCATTCGCGCTGCAAGCAGCCTGTAGCCGCGCAGTCTATAATCAAAAACGCATTCGGGCCGTCTGGGATACCGGACGGCCTCTTTCTTGCCTCTAAGGAGACCTCGATGATTGAAATCACCCAAGTCAACGCGTCGCTCGATGAAGCCGGCGATGAAAATGCCTGTCTCATTGTTGGCAAGCGAGTCGCCAAGCGCGTCCTACGTTGCAAGGACTCCGAGATCAAGTCCATCGAGCTCCACCGCAAGTCAATCGACGCTCGCAAAAAACGAGACGTCCATTTTATCCTGAGTTTTCTTGTTGAGCTGACTAGTCCCCACCTCGAGCGAGAAGCGGTCGACAGCGTTGCCGAGCGTGACCGCTCGCGCGTACGCGCGATAGAAGACGATGAGCCTTCATTCCCCTCCCCCGCCTCCGACGCGCCTCAAGAACGCCCTGTCGTTGTCGGCGCCGGATGCGCCGGCCTTTTCGCTGCGCTTACGCTCGCCGAAGCAGGTCTTAAGCCCTTGCTCATCGAGCGCGGCGACCCGGCATTTCGCCGCTCGCGGGCGATCGACCTCTTTCTAAAGGAGCGCATCCTCGACCCCGAGAGCAATATCCAGTTTGGCCTGGGCGGCGCGGGGACTTTCTCGGACGGCAAGCTCAATACGGGAACCAAAAATCCCGCCCATCGCCTTATCCTCGAAACCTTCGTCGAGGCGGGTGCGCCCCGCGATATTCTGTGGGATGCCAAGCCGCACATTGGCTCCGACATCCTTCCCACGGTTGTCACCGCTATATCCCAGCGCATCGAGCAGCTCGGAGGTGTCGTCCGTTATCGAACGAAGCTCGTCGACATTCGCATCGACGCGTCTGGCGCCATCACCGGTATTGATGTCCAATCGTCCCAAGACGCCGCTTGCGAGCCAATCGAGACAAAGCACCTCATCCTCGCCTGCGGGCATTCTGCTCGCGATATTTTTGAGCTCCTTAAGGACCACAACGTGGCCCTCGCACAAAAGACCTTTGCCATGGGCGTTCGCATCGAGCATCCGCAGCGCGACATCGACCGTGCCCAATACGGAGCCTCGGCGGGACATCCTGCCCTCGGAGCAGCCCCCTACAAGCTCGTCGCCCATCTTCCCAACGGCCGCAGCGTGTTCTCGTTTTGCATGTGCCCCGGCGGACAGGTTGTCGCCGCCTCTTCCGAACAGGGCCACCTGTGCGTCAACGGCGCCAGTCTTAATGCCCGCGACGGACGCAACGCAAATGCCGCCCTGCTCGTTAACGTCACGCCCGAGGACCTTCCCAACGATGACCCGCTCGCCGGCATCGAGCTCCAGCGTGCCTGCGAGGCGGCCGCTTATCGCCTGGGCGGTTCCAGCTGGAACGCACCGGCACAGCTCGTCGGAGATTTCCTCGCAGGACGCGCCAGCAAGGCGCCCGGAAAGGTAAAACCTACCTATCCGCTCGGTGTGACCTGGACGGCAATTGACGAAGCCCTGCCGCAGCATATCGTCGAGTCGCTCCGTCTGGGACTTCCCCTACTCGGAAAAAAACTACGAGGCTACGACCGCCCCGATGCCGTTCTTACCGGCGTGGAGACTCGCTCGAGCTCACCGGTCACCGTCACCCGAGACCGAACATGCCATGCCGTGTCGACCCCGGGCCTCTACCCTTGTGGTGAGGGAGCTGGATATGCCGGCGGCATCATGAGCGCGGCCACCGACGGCATCCGTTGTGCCGAAGCCCTGATCGCAGACCTCTAACGCACGAATTCCAGCGCGCAAAAGACACAGGCCCCAAGCTCCACAGGGAACTCGGGGCCTGTTCGCTATTTCTTAAACCGTGCACCCTGGCGTTTTCTGCCCGATGCGAACGTGGAACCCTTGCGGGCCTGCGAACGTAAACGCTCAATCGTCTCGTCCTCAGACGCGCCCTCGAGCATCGCCCGAATCTGAACGACGGCATCGCGCAGGCGCGCCGCCTCCTCAAAGTCCATGGCGGCAGAAGCGTTACGCATATCCTCTTCCATGGTTTCGACAATCCGCACAAGCTCGTCATGCGGCAGTTCTTCCAACTGCTCCGCAAGTGTCTGCTCGGGCGCCACCGTTTCCGGCACGCCACCCTCGCCCGACTCATCGGGCGTATAGAATGCGCCATGGCCAAGAGAGTCGCCCTTCGAGCGCCCCTTGGAACCCACGGTTTTTTCGGCCTCGGCAATAAAACTTGAGATGTCGTTGATGGCCTTGCGCACCGTCTTGGGCACAATGCCATACTCTTCGTTATATGCCATCTGAATCTCGCGACGGCGCTGCGTCTCCTCGATGGCCTCTTTCATCGAATCGGTCACAACGTCTGCATACATGATGACTTCACCATCGGCGTTACGGGCCGCGCGGCCAATCGTCTGAATCAGCGAACGGCGGTTGCGCAAGAAGCCTTCCTTATCGGCATCGAGAATTGCCACCAGTGAGACCTCGGGAAGATCCAAGCCCTCGCGAAGCAGGTTGATGCCAACGAGAACATCAATCTTTCCCTCGCGCAGCGTTCGCAGGATCTCGACACGGTCCATCGTCGCTGTATCGGAGTGCATGTAATTGACCTTAATGCCGGCATCAAGCAGATGGTCGGTCAGGTCCTCGGCCATGCGCTTGGTGAGCGTGGTCACCAGCACGCGCTCCTTGCGGGCAACGCGCTCGCGAATCTCGTCCTCAAGATCGTCAATCTGCCCACGAACCGGACGCACATCGATCTTGGGGTCGAGCAGACCGGTTGGACGAATAATCTGCTCAACGTCGTTTTGGCTCACCCGCAGCTCGTAGTCGCCCGGTGTGGCCGAAACATAGATAAACTGGGGTATCCTTGCCTCAAACTCATCGAAACGAAGCGGGCGGTTATCGAGTGCCGAAGGAAGGCGAAAACCATGCTCCACCAGCGTCACCTTACGCGAGCGGTCACCTTCGTGCATGCCGCGAATCTGCGGCACCGTCACATGGCTCTCATCGATGATGCAGAGCATATCCTTGGGAAAGTAATCGATTAGGGTAAACGGCGGCTCACCCGGCTTGCGACCGTCCAGATGACGCGAGTAGTTCTCGATGCCGTTGCAAAAACCCATCGTCTCGAGCATCTCAAGATCATAATCGGTGCGCTGCTGCAGACGCTGCGCCTCGAGCAACTTATCAGTCGCCTTGAGCTCCGCCACGCGCTTCTCGCACTCTTCGCTGATCGATTTCAGAGCCGCCTTGACCTTCGGCTTCTCGGTCACGTAGTGCGATGCCGGCCATACGGGGATGGCCTCGTACTCACGAAGCATCTCACCGGTAACCTCATCGATCTCGGCAATCAGCTCGACCTCGTCGCCAAAGAACTCAAACCGCAACGGATGCTCGGCATAAGGCGGATACACGTCGACAACATCGCCGCGCACGCGGAACGTGCCGCGCGCCAGGTCATAGTCATTGCGATCATATTGAATGTCGATAAGTGCATGGATAAAGTCATCGCGCTCGAGCGGCACCTTCTTGTCGACGTTTGGAGCCAGACCCGCATAGTCCTCAGGAGAGCCAATGCCATAGATACACGAGACCGATGCGACAACGATCACATCGCGTCGAGATAGCAGCGATGCGGTCGCCTGATGGCGCAGCATCTCGACCTCTTCGTTAATCGAGGAGTCTTTCTCGATATATGTATCGCTTTGCGGCACATACGCCTCGGGCTGATAGTAGTCGTAGTACGAGACAAAGTAGACCACAGCGTTGTTGGGAAAGAACTCTTTGAGCTCGCTCGCAAGCTGAGCGGCGAGCGTTTTATTGGGAGCCATGACCAGCGTCGGCTTCCCCAGGGCCTCAATAGTCTTAGCCATCGTGAAGGTCTTGCCCGAACCAGTCACGCCCAGCAAAACCTGATAGCGATCTCCGTCCCTCACACCCTGCACAAGCGACTCAATGGCCTTAGGCTGGGAACCAGCTGGCTCGTATGGAGACACGACCTCAAACGGCACCTCAGAGCCCTCAACGCCAAAACGTTTGAGCTCTCCTCCAACACGCTCAACTTCAAATTCCGCCATGGATACTCCTAACTCATATATCTGCAGTATACGCAGGCGGCAGGCATAGTCCTATACGAACCGATCGGGATAGAGGGTCTTGTAGCGAACCCAGGCATTATTGACACGAATCAGATACGCCTGCGTCTCGGGAAAGGTGATTGCATTATGAAGCGACGTGCTCTGCTGCGCCCATCCGTCGACATTGCCCATGCCGGCGTTATAGGCGGCAATGGCGCTGTCAGTCGACCCGTTAAAAAACGTTAGAAGATACGAAAGATACGCACAGCCAAACTCGATGTTCGTAGCGGGATCGTTAAGGTTGTCGGCGGAATACTCGCTACCATCGACAAGACCCTTGGCAATCATATCCTGGGCAGTCTCGGGCATCAGCTGCATCAATCCCCGAGCGCCTTGATTCGACTCAGCCTCGGGATCCCAATTCGATTCCGACTTTATGACAGCACACACCAGATATGGATCAAGATTGTGCGAAATGCTCGATTGCTTTGCATACGCCTCGTAGTCAATTGGATACAAAGGCTTAAAGAAGGCGGCAGGAGCATACGAGTAGACGAGCGAAATAAAGCCGAAGACGAGCACAACGGCAAGTGGCGCAACGCGATACCACGTAAAGAAACGTGTCTTAGGCATCGGCCTCCTCCTTATCCGTTACATCCCCGAAGCCATGGCGCACAAGCCATGCGTCCAGTTGTTCAAAGAGCGAATTATCGCCTCCCGCATTATCGATTACCGTCGTAGCGAGATTGCAAAGCGAAGCCTCATCAGGTTGGCATGCAGAGCGAGCATCAAAATCAGAGGACTCCATACCACGATGAATGGCACGCTCGCGACGAACTGCCAAAGGAGCACTGATAACCAGAATTTCATCAGCCAGGCCAAAAGCATCCTCAAAACCAGTCGGGGCAGAAACCTCGACAACCGCAAAGGGATAACGGGGGGACGAAACCGTACAACAAACCGGATCGAGAATCCTAAGCGAAAGCTGTTCAATGAGAACGGGGTGCACAAGGTCATTGAGCCGTGCGACCGAATCAGGAGAAGCGAAAGCTCGAGAAGCGAGGATGTTACGGCGAACGCCGCCCTCCTCGTCCAAAATATCCCAGCCAAATTCTTCCGCGAGGGCATTGACGATATCGGAGCCTGGCACATACAGCGATTTGGCAAGTTCGTCCAGATCGATGAGCATGGCGCCATGAGATTCGAGATAGCGGCAGGCAGTCGACTTACCCGAAGCAATATTGCCCAAGACAAAAACGGTAAACATCAAGTCCTCCCTAACGCCAATGGGAGTTATTATCGCGCAAATACAAAAGAAGGACTCAAAATACAGCCAAACAGTAAGACAAGCTAAGAGAAGGCGAGTTCTTGTATTACAGCTCTCTATAAAACGCAAAAAAGGGGGAGGCCGCGAGGCCTCCCCCTTTTTCAGTTTCGATGACGGCTCGGTGCCGTCCACCGGTCAGCGGCGCCCTGGCCTCCCACGGGC
>JAHYYM010000015.1:0-214618 GCA_019424985.1 Collinsella sp.
CGCAACGCGTTGCGCTGAGTCCTGAGGCTGTTGCAATGAAAATGAGAATCAAGGTATTTGCTCCAATTAAATACTCAATTTTTCAAAAAGCAGCCGATCCTTCGATGCGCTGTTCACTGATTTCGGTTCAAAGCCAGATGGTGGCGGTGGGTGCCATCCTTTTCTATCTGTTCAACGCTGCGTTGAGTAGCGTTGCGGGCATTCGAGTCGTATTGCTTGTCGCGCTCGGGATTTCTTCCCTTGTGTATATCCCCGCGCTCTTTCGTCTCACACGCCAAAGGTCATGAGTATTTGGGCACCGATAACTTATATATCAACGCAATAAACCCGAGCGCGAGGGCGTTTGGGTTTATTATTGAAGCGTATGTAACCTGGCGGCGCCACACCGCCTGTTAGTAGGGAGACACATGAACGTTCTGGTCGTCAACGCAGGATCTTCGACCCTTAAGTATCAGGTCATCGATACCAAGTCCCACAAGGTGTCCGCAAAGGGCTCCTGCGAGCGCGTCTGCTTTACCGGCGGCACCTTCACCCACGCTGCCAACGGCTCCAAGAAGGTGACCGAGAACATCGAGTTCCCCGACCACAAGGTCGCCATCGAGGTCGTCCTGAAGGACCTTGAGGCCAACGGCGTCAAGATCGAGGGTATCGGCCACCGTATCGTTCAGGGCGGTTGGTACTTCGGTGATTCCTCCCTCGTCGACGAGGACGTCCTCGCCAAGATCCGCGAGGTTGCTCCGCTCGCCCCGCTGCACAATAACCCCGAGGCCAACGTTATCGAGTACTGCCTGGAGCAGTATCCCGACCTGCCCAACGTCACGGTCTATGACACCGCTTTCCACTTCAACATGCCCGAGGTCGCCAAGACTTACGCTCTGCCCAAGGATGTTTGCGACAAGCTGCACATCCGTAAGTACGGCGCCCACGGCACCAGCTACCGCTACATCTCCAAGAAGGTCGCCGAGATGACCAACGGTGGGGCCCGCAAGGTCGTCGTGTGCCATATCGGCTCCGGCGCTTCCCTGTGCGCCATCGAGGACGGCAAGTGCATGGACACCACCATGGGCTTGACGCCGCTCGACGGCGTCATGATGGGCACCCGCTGCGGCTCCATCGACCCGGCTACCGTGTGCTACCTGCAGCGCGAGGGCGGCTACACCTTCGACGAGGTCGACGAGATGATGAACAAGAAGTCCGGCCTTTTGGCTGTGACCGGCGGCAAGACCAACGACTGCCGCAACGTCGAGGAGCTCGCTGCCGCTGGCGACCCCGAGGCTCAGCTCGCCTTCGACATGTTTGTCTACAAGATTGCCGCCAAGGCTGCCGAGATGGCCACTTCTATGTGCGGTATGGACACCCTGGTCTTTACCGCCGGCATCGGCGAGCACGCTCCGGCCGTCCGCGCCGGCGTTGCCGACCGTCTGGCCTTTATGGGCGTCAAGATGGATCATGCCCGCAACGCCCTGCGTGGTGACGGCGCTTGGTGCCTGTCTGCCAAGGATTCCAAGGTTAAGATTTTCGTTATCCCCACGGACGAGGAGTTCATGATCGCTTCCGACGTCGAGCGCATCGTCAACGGCAAGTAATTGCAAAAGGGGAGGGGCTGGACGACCGAGCGCCGTTCGGCCCCTCTTTTGTGCTCGTTG
Source organism: Collinsella sp. (assembly GCA_019424985.1). GTDB lineage: Bacteria > Actinomycetota > Coriobacteriia > Coriobacteriales > Coriobacteriaceae > Collinsella. Next base: position 1,647 of record JAHYYM010000015.1, read on the forward strand.
GGCGATATGCCTGATAGTTATTTATTAAATTGTGATAACTTCTTATTAACATGCGGCCGCCTTAAGGGGTCTGCGCCGACCGTATCGCACTGCAAAGGAGTCTCATGAACGTACTTGTTGTCAACGCCGGTAGCTCAAGCCTTAAATATCAGCTTTTGGATACCGATACCCGCGAGGTTTTCGCCAAGGGCAACTGCGAACGTATCGGTTCGGACATGGGCATCTTTGGCCACTCCGAGAACGGTGGCGCCAAGCAAACCGAGGAGGTCCCCTTCCCGGACCACCGTTCGGCTATCGCACGTGTGCTCGAGGAGCTCGAGAAGACCGACTTTACGATCGATGGCATTGGGCATCGTATCGTTCAGGGTGGCTGGTACTTTGACGATTCCGCGGTCGTCGACGATGAGGTCATGGCTAAGATTCTCGAGGTGGCACCGCTTGCCCCGCTGCACAACTACGGCGAGGCAGCGGCAATCGAGTATTGTCGCGAGAAGTATCCGGAGCTGCCCAACGTGGCCGTCTTCGACACCTCGTTCCACATGACTATGCCCGAGGTCGCCTACACCTACGCCCTGCCCAAGGACGTGTGTGACAAGTATCACGTGCGCAAGTACGGCGCCCACGGTACGAGCCACCGCTACGAGTGGATGATGGCCAAGGAGATCCTGGGTTCGCGCTGCCACCGTCTGCTTTCGTGTCATCTGGGCAACGGCGCTTCGCTCGCCGCCATTGAGGACGGTGTATGCCGCGATACCACGATGGGCCTCACGCCGCTCGACGGCCTGATGATGGGCACCCGTTGTGGTTCCATTGACCCGGCTACCGTGTGCTACCTGCAGCGCGAGGGCGGCTACAGCTACCAGGAAGTCGATGACATGATGAACAAGCAGTCTGGTCTGCTTGCCATCTCGGGCATCTCCAACGACGCCCGTGACATCCGTACGCGCGCCTCCGAGGGCGACGAGCGCTGCCTGCTCGCCTTCGATATGTTCGCCTACAAGGCCATGCAGCAGGCCGGCTCCATGATCGCTTCAATGGCGGGCGTGGACACCATTACCTTTACCGCCGGCATTGGCGAGAATGACTGGTCGATCCGCAAGGCCTTCTGCGACTGCTTCGAGTGGCTGGGCGTGCGCATCGACAACAACAAGAACCGCGAGGCCGTGGGTAACGGCCCGCAGGTCATCAGCGCCGCCGGTTCCGCCGTCACGGTCATGGTCATCCCCACCGACGAGGAATACATGATCGCCCACGACGTCGAGCGTCTGACCGCGAATAACTAGTGCGTTCGCTTGCGATTGAACGAAAGGCCTCCTGAGCAGCAGCTCAGGAGGCCTTTTTGCTAGCAGGCGGAAATTCCAGTCCCAAAGTGATCATCGCCAGTAACGCCTGCGCTCCCAGCAATGACACCCATCCATTCAGATCCTCAGCCCCAGCTCGTAGCCAAGCCGCCGTCCACTCCAGATGCTCTGAATGCTTCGTAGCAGTAGAAGGCCGTACGGGCTAACCCCTGAAAACATTCCGCAGACCAGAAACGCCCCCGTTCGTAGCTCCGAAGGAGCAGAACGGGGGCGTTTCATTGGTCGAGGACGTTTTCAGGGGTTAGCCCGTACGGCCTTCGGGCGAGTGCGTACGCTACTCAGCCATCTGAGCCTGGACGGCGGTGATGGCCACGACACCCACGATGTCGTCGGCAGAGCAGCCGCGCGACAGGTCGTTGACCGGCTTGGCGATGCCCTGCAGGATGGGGCCGTAGGCGTCGGCACCGGCGAAGCGCTGGACCAGCTTGTAGCCGATGTTGCCGGCCTCGAGGTCGGGGAACACGAGCACGTTGGCCTTGCCGGCGACAGAGGAACCGGGAGCCTTGAGCTGGGCGACGGTGGGGACGATAGCGGCGTCGAGCTGCAGGTCGCCATCGATGGCGAGCTCGGGAGCCTTCTCCTTGCAGAACTTCACGGCCTCTTGGACCTTCTTGGCGACCTCGCCGCCGGCGGAGCCCATGGTGGAGTAGGAGAGCATGGCCACGTGCGGCTCAACGTTGCCCATGAAGGTGGACCAGGAGTGAGCGGAGGCGATGGCGATCTCGGAGAGCTCGTCGGAGGACGGGTTGATGTTGAGGCCGCAGTCGGCGAAGATCAGCGTGCCGTCGGTGCCGAACTGCGGGGTGTCGGTGCACATCACGAAGAAGGCCGAGACCAGCTTGGTGCCCGGGGCGGTCTTGAGGATCTGAAGCGCGGGGCGCAGGGTGTCGGCGGTGGAGTGGCAGGCGCCGGAGACCAGGCCGTCGGCGTCGCCCATCTTGACCATCATGGTGCCAAAGTAGGTGGCGTCCATCACCTGGGCGCGAGCCTGCTCGATGGTAACGCCCTTCTTGGCGCGGAGCTCGGCAAACTTCTGCGCGTACTCCTCGTGCTTCTCGGCATTGCGCGGGTCGATGACGGTGGCGCCGGGAACGTTGATCTCGTTGGGATCGCCCAGGATGACGATCTTTGCCAGGCCCTCCTCGATGATCTTGGTGGCCGCGACGATGGTGCGCGGATCCTCGCCCTCGGGCAGGACGATCGTCTTAAGGTCGGCCTTGGCGGCAGACTTCATACGGTTTAGGAAATCGCTCATGTTACTCCTTACAAGCGTTTCGCTAAGCTCCAGGCGCCCGGCTGTTCACGAATAAACCCGCTGCTAGCGGGTCTACCTTTCAATTATGTTCGCCGCTGTGCTTGAGCTTTCCTTGTGTGGCAAGCTCATTATAGGACGCATTAGCGCTATAATCGCTCTGATAAATATGTCTCGAAGAATGTTCGAGAAAAGCCCAGCTAACGAGCCCGTGGCTTTTGACAAGGAGTATCGATGCAGATTACCTCAGGCCTGCCTGAAGGCTTTAACGCCGGCGCGTACGACATGATTGTCGTCGGTGCTGGATATGCCGGTGCCGTTTGCGCCCGCCGTCTTGCCGAGACTATCGGCTATCGTGTTGCCGTTTTGGAGCGCCGTAGCCACATTGCGGGCAATGCCTATGACTGCACTGACGAGGCCGGAATCCTGATCCACGAGTACGGTCCGCATATCTATCACACCTTTAACGAGCGTGTGCATAATTTCCTGTCGCGCTTTACCAAGTGGACGGATTATCAGCACAAGGTGCTCGCCAACATCAACGGTACCCTTATGCCCGTGCCCTTCAACCATGCGAGTCTCAAGCTCGCCTTTGGTGATGAGCGCGGCGAGGAGCTGTATCAGAAGCTCGTGGAGACCTTTGGCAAGGATGTCAAGGTGCCCATTATGGAGCTGCGTAAGAAGAACGACCCCGACTTGGCCGAGGTCGCCGATTACGTCTACGAGAACGTCTTTTTGCATTACACCATGAAGCAGTGGGGTCAGACGCCCGACCAGATCGACCCGTCGATCACCGGCCGCGTTCCCGTCTTTGTGGGCGACGATGACCGCTATTTCCCGCAGGTTCCCTTCCAGGGTATGCCGCAGGACGGCTACACGGCGCTGTTCGAGCATATGCTCGACCACGACCTGATCGACGTGTTCTGCGACGTGGACGCCCGCGATCTCTTTGAGATCGACGAGACCACCGTCAAGATCGGTGGCAAGGTCTACGGCGGCGAGATCGTCTATACCGGTCCGCTCGATGAGCTGTTTGGCCTTGATCTGGGCGCTCTTCCGTACCGTACGCTCGATATGAAGTTCGAGACGCTCGATATGGATCAGTTCCAGCCCGTGGGTACCGTCAACTACACCACGAGCGAGGACTACACGCGCATTACCGAGTTCAAGAACATGACTGGTCAGGTCCTGCCCGGCAAGACCACCATCATGAAGGAGTACTCCAAGGCCTATACGCCCGGCTCGGGCGAGACGCCGTATTACGCCATTCTTGAGCCCGAGAACCGTGAGCTCTATGAGCGCTATCTTGAGCGCGTCCAGAACCTGACAAACTTCCACCCGGTGGGTCGTCTGGCCGAGTATCGTTACTACGATATGGATGCCGTGACCAATTCCGCCCTCGATCTTTCGGATGAGATTATCGCCTGCCATGCATAAAGTCATAACATTCGGTATTCCCTCGTATAACGCCGCTAAGGACATGGACCATTGCATCACCTCCATCTTGGAGGGGAGCAATTATGCCACCGATATCGAGATTATCGTGGTGGACGACGGCTCCAAGGATGAGACGGCCGCCAAGGCCGACGAGTGGGAGGCCCGTTATCCTGGAATCATCCGCGCGGTGCACCAGGAGAATGGCGGCCACGGTATTGCCGTCCTTTCGGGTCTGCGCGAGGCGCAGGGCACCTACTACAAGGTTGTCGACTCGGACGACTGGCTTGACGGCGCTGCCCTTTCGACCATGCTGTCGATTCTGCGCGGCTTTGAAGAGCGCGACCAGCGCGTTGACCTGTTTATCTCAAACTACGTGTACGAGAAGGTTTACGAGGGTACGCATACGGCCATTGGTTACAAGTTTGCCCTGCCTCGAAAAAAGATCTTTACCTGGGACCAGATCGGCCATTTCCGTTTGGATCAGAATCTGCTCATGCACAGCCTGTGCTATCGCACGGATGTGCTGCGCGAGTCCAACCTGCCCATGCCGCCGCACACGTTCTATGTGGACAACATCTACGCCTACGTGCCGCTGCCGCGTTGCAAGACCATGTACTACGCCGACATCGACCTCTATCGCTACTTTATCGGTCGCGAGGGCCAGAGTGTCAACGAGGCCACGATGGTCAAGCGTCTGGACCAGCAGTTCCGTGTTACGCGTATCATGATGGAGTCGTACCACCTGTACAGCGATGTCGAGTCGTCGCGTTTGCGTTCGTACATGATGGGCTACTTCACCATGATGATGGCGATCTGCTCGGTGCTCACCAAGCTTTCCGACGAGGATTGCGCCGACGAGCGCCTGAAGACGCTGTGGGCGGACCTGAAGGCCTACGATGAGCGCATGTATCGTCGTGCTCGCTACGGCGTGGTCGGCTTCTTCACCAACCTCCGCGGTCGCGCCGGAGACAAAACCACACTTGGCCTATACCGTCTTGCCTCAAAGATCTTCAAATTCAACTAGGGCAGAAACGCTCGGGTAACGGGGACCCCTGGTCCTTAACTTGCTACTTCGAACAGTCCTGCGCAAGACGGAGGCGCCACTGGCGCCTCCTTTGCGTGCGGAACTCGTATCAAGTTAAGGACCAGGGGTCCTCTGTTATGTCTTGCTTTATGTCAGCAAGCTGAATTTGAAGATCTTGGACGCGCGGTACACATGGGCCTGGGCTGAAAAGACTTGGTTGGTAGGTTGCCCGGTGGGTCTTGGTCATGTTTGTCGCGAGTTCCGCACGAGCCGAAGAGCACTTAATGTGCTCTTCGTGCGAGCCAGGACTGTAGAGCAGCAAACATAACCAAGACCCACCGGGCAACCGGACGAGTTAGTTTACTTCGCGGCGCCGGGGATGCCGTGGGAGGTTTTGGCGGTTTTGGCTCCGTTTGCGATGGCAGTTTCCAGGGCCCTTACTGCGAGCATGCCCAGCAGGTCTAGGGGAACGGCGGCGCTTGCCTGGGCGCCCAGTTTGCCGCTGGCGAGGGTGTAGATGGTGTCGCCGTCGTTGGTGGTGTGTGTGGGGCGGATGGCGTGTGCGTAGGCGTCTGCGGCCATCTGGGAGACCTTGGTGGCTTGTGCCTTAGTGAGTTCCACGTTGGTGACGATGCAGCTGATGGTGGTGTTGGTGCGGTCGAGCGGCATCTGCATGGATCCGGCGGCGGCAAAGGCTGCGAGTTCCATGTCGACGATCTGGTCGCTATCGGCTGCGGCGCGCATGCCGGAGACCCACTCGCCGGTGAAGGGGTCGACAACGTTGCCGCAGGCGTTGACCGAGACCACGGCGCCCACCTTGATGGGGCCGAGTGCCACGGCGGCAGCTCCAAGGCCGGCCTTCATGCAGGTGGCAGGCCCCATGAGCTTACCCACGGTAGCGCCCGTGCCGGCGCCTACGTTGCCCTGTTCGAGCTTGGTGGGGGTGTGGTCGAGTGCTTCGCGCACGGCGGCGATGCCGGCCTCAATGTCGGGGCGCACGGTGGGGTTACCAAAGGCAAGGTCGAAGATACAGCTGGAGCACACGATAGGCACCTGCGTGGGGCCGACGGGAAGGCCGATGCCGCGGCTCTCAAGCTCGCGAGCGACGCCGCTTGCAGCTTCGAGGCCAAAGGCCGATCCGCCCGAAAGGCAGACGGCGTGGACCTTGTCGACGGTGTTCTCGGGTCGTAGCAGGTCGGTCTCGCGCGAAGCGGGAGCGCCACCGCGTACGTCAACGCCGCCGGTGGCGCCCTCGGGTGCCACGATTACGGTGCAACCGGTGCCGGCCTCCTCGTCCGTATAGTTGCCATAGCAAAAGCCATCGACATCGCAGACGTCAATGGCCTCGAGCAGTGTATCCATGTTTAACTCCTATCGGTTTTCCGCCGCGCCTTGTGCCCGGTCGGGATCCGTACGGTACGCCAAAATTGTAGGCGCTGGGGAATACCCAGCGCCAGATGCAATTACGAGAGTTTTTGAATCGCGCGCGCGACGCGGGCGATGGGTAGGCCCACTACGTTATAGAAGTCGCCCGAAATATCGTGCACGAGCATGCGGCCGCCTGTGCCCTGGATGCCGTAGGCGCCTGCCTTATCCATGGGCTCACCCGAGGCAACGTAGTGCTCGATCTGCTCGTCGGTGAGCTCGTAGAACGTCACGTCGGTCACATCGACAAACGACAGGCTCTCGGCGGCATGCGGGGCGGCCGTATCGCCTGCCTTAACGATGCAGACGCCGGTTGCGACCTGGTGCGTGCGGCCCGAAAGCTCACGGAGCATGGTGCGCGCCTCGTCCTCGGTTGCCGGCTTGCCCAAAATCTTGCCGTCGAAGGTGACGATGGTGTCGGCCGCGACGGTCAACTCATTGGGCTCGGCATACTCGGCAGCAACGGCAGCCGCCTTGGCGCGTGCCAAGCGCTCGACAAGCGTGAGCGGGGGCTCGCCATCAAAGGGCGTTTCGTCGATATCCGCGGGAATCACGCGAATGTTGTAGCCTGCCTCGCGCATCAGCTCTATGCGGCGCGGCGATTGGGAAGCCAAAATCATAGTTGGATGCCCTCGGCGACCTTCTCGACGGCCTTGTCGCCGGCGAGCGTGCGCAGCAGCTCCAATGCAAAGGGGAGTGACTGTGCCATGCCGCTGGCAGTGATGATGTTGCCGTCTTGCGTGACCTTCTCGCCAGTATAGGCGCCTTCGGGGAAGCTTTTCTCAAAGCCAGGGAAGCACGTGGCGTGGCGCCCCTCGAGTAGGTCGAGCTCGCCCAGGATAAACGGGGCGGCGCAGATGGCGGCGACGTGCTTGGTCGCGGCGAACTCGCAGACCACGTCGCAGACACGCTGATCGGCGCGCAGGTTGGTGGCACCGGGCAGGCCGCCGGGCAGCACGACGCAGTCGTACTCGTCAAAGTTGATCTCATCAAAGAGCGCATCGCAGGTCACGGGGATCTGCAGCGAGCTTACGACCTCACGCGTGGGCATAATCGAGACGAGCGTGGCACGCACGCCGCCGCGACGCATGACATCGACCATGGTCAAGCATTCAATAGTTTCAAAGCCATCGGCGGCGAGAACGGCAACGCTGGGCATGAGGGTTCCTTTCATAGGCGGCATACAATTAGCCGTCTTATACCCCGAAGACCTCCGCTTGCCACGCTCGATTTCCCAATGATTTTTCTGAGCAATGATTAAGTGGCTAGTTGCGCCTAAGGTGGACGACGGTCTCGCAGTGGAAGGTTTGTGGGAACAGGTCGACTGGCGTGATCTTTACGGGGGAGAAGGTGCCTTCTTCGACAAAGCGTTTGAGATCGCGCGCCAGGGTGGCCGGGTCGCAGCTCACGTAGGCGACATCGCGAGCACTCGTGCTGGCGATAAGGTCGATCGCCTCGGGGGCGAGGCCTGCGCGCGGCGGGTCGACCACCAAGATGTCGGCATCTTGGTCGGGGAACTCGCGCACCGCGTCTCCGCCAATGACGTCGACGTTATCAAGCTTGTTGATTTCCAGGTTACGGCGTAGATCGCGCACGGCGGGGCCGTAGGCCTCGACGGCAGCGACAAAGTCGCAGCGGCGGGCGAGCGGCAGGGTAAAGGTGCCGGCACCGCAGTACAGGTCCACGGCAAGCTCGTCTTCCTGCGGGTCGAGCGCTTCCATGACAAGATCGATCAAAATCTCGGCACCCTTGGTGTTGACCTGGAAAAAAGACGGGGCAGACAAGCGCATCTGACCCTCGGCGATATTCTCGGTCCATGAGCCCTCTCCGGCGAGCATTTCGACCTTGGAGACACGGCGGGCCTTCTTTTCGCCCTTGCTCATCACGCGCACGATGCTCGTGGGATGAGCGGCGTCCGCCAGCACGCGGGAGACCTGCGAGCGCGGAAAAGAGCCTGTGGGCGTCCAGAGTGCGACCTCGAGTGCCTTGGTGCGGCGCGATGCGCGAATGCCCACGCGTTCGAGCCCCAAGTCATGGCTGCCGCTTAGATAGTTGAGTGCGCCGACGACCGATTTGAGTGCCTTCGGGAAGCGCTTATCGAACAGCGGACACATATCGACGGTCACGATTTTGCTGGGGTCGACACCGTGCATGCCAAGGCGCACGCGACCGTTGACGACGGTCGGTTCGAGCTCGATTTTATTGCGGTAGCCCCAGTCGTCCTTGGTGTGGCAGATGGGCTGTACCAACTCATCGACCTGCTCAGGAGCGAACTTGCCGATGCGCTCGAGCGTGGAGCGCAGGTTTTGCTCCTTGGCGGCGAGCTGTGCCGTGCGTGAGAGATTGCCCCACGAGCAGCCGCCGCAGATGCCCACGAAGGGGCAGGGAGGCTGAATGCGATCGGGGCTTGGCTCCAGAATCTCGGTGGTGCGGGCGCGCATGAACGACTTGCCGTCCTGTACGACCTCGGCCTCGACGGTGTCGCCTGCCACGGCACCCTGCACAAAGACGGCCTTGCCGTTGTCGGCATGTGCCAGCCCGTCGGCGCCGTAGGTCATCGATTCTATAGTGAGCTTCATATCCCTGCCTGTCATTCGCGTTGTTATTCGCACCATGGTAGCAGGGAAAAGCGCCCCGCATCTGAGGCTTTCCTCAAATGCGGGGCGCTTCTACAAACTGCTTCTACAAACGACTATTTCGTCTTGCCGGTAATGAGCGTCTTAAGACCCAGGCCGATCAGGCCCAGGCCCATGCGCACGCGACCGGGGCGATGGCGCTCGATGGCCTTGGTCTTGCCAGCGGGCTTATCGCGACGGGCGCTCGTCTCGGGTGCGGGCTTGGTGACCTGCGTCTCGGGCCGAGGTGCAGGTGCAGGCTCGGGCTCAATGACGGTCGCCTGGACCTCTTGGACCTTGGGTGCTACTGGCTGCGGCTCGGCCTCGGGGGCAGGTTCCGCCTCAATGACGGGCTCGGGCGCGGCCTCGGCGTTGCGATAGGCACGCTCCAGTAGAGCTTCCTGCGAGTTGAAGGGTTTCTCACCCTCTGCACGCTCTACGGGGACCCAGGTGCCGTCGCTCGTGAGGCTGCGGGCCTTCAAGTTGTCGCGCAGCTGCATGCCCATGTACTCGTGTACTAGGGCGCGGCAGGTGGGGTCGAGCACGGGGAAGGCGATCTCCACGCGGTGCTCGGTGTTGCGCGTCATCATGTCGGCCGAGCTCAGATAGATCATGTCCGAGTCCACGCCAAAGGCGTAAACGCGCGCATGCTCCAAAAAGCGTCCGACGATAGAACGGACATGCACGTTCTCGGTCTTGCCCGGAACACCGGGCTTGAGGCACGAGATACCGCGGATGATCATGTCCACGCGGACTCCTGCGCACGATGCCTCGGCGATTTTGTCGATGACCTCGCGGTCGGTCAGCGAGTTGAGCTTAAAGAACACGCGGGCGGGCTCGCCGGCAAGGGCGCGCTGGATCTCGCGATCCAGGCCGCGCATGATGAGCGGTTTCAGTCCGACGGGCGCCACACCCAGGAAGCGGTAGTCGCCGCGCAGGTTGCCCAGCGACAGATTGCGGAAGAACAGGTTGGCGTCTTCACCGATGCCGGGATGGGCGGTCATGAGCATAAAGTCGCTGTAGAGTTTGGCCGTCTTCTCGTTAAAGTTGCCGGTGCCCAAAAGCGTGAGACGGGTGAGCGCCATGCCCTCGCGATAGGTGAGCTGGCAGATCTTTGAGTGGCATTTAAAGCCCTCGGAACCATAGATGACGGTGCAGCCCGCCTCTTCCAGACGCTCGGCCCACTCGATGTTGTTCTGCTCGTCAAAGCGGGCACGAAGTTCCATGAGCACCGTGACCTCTTTGCCGTTCTCGGCAGCATCGATCAGCGATTCGCACAGGCGGCTCTGCTTGGCCACGCGGTAGAGCGTGATGCGCAGCGAGATGCACTCGGGGTCGTAGGCGGCCTCGTGCACCAGATCCAGGAAGGGGTTCATGGCCTCGTAGGGATAAAAGAGCAGCTTGTCGCCCTGCAGCACCTGTTCGCGGATGGAGCGGGTCATGTCGATGTTGGGGTTGGGCTGCGGCTTAAACGGCGTAAAGAGCAGCTCGTTGCGCAGGTGCTCGGGAATCTTGCCCTCAATGCCAAAGACGTAGCCCAGGTCGAGCGGGATATCGCAGGTAAAGACCGAGCGACGCGAGAGCTCGAGCGCCTTGCGGATAGTCTTGAGCGTCGCCTTCTCGAGCGACCCCGAGACGGCGAGCACTACCGGCTGCAGGCGCAGGCGCTTCTTGAGGATGCGCTTCATGTGCTGGCGGTAGTCCTCTTCCTCTTCGACGCCCTCGCCGTCCGGATCGATGTCGGCGTTGCGGGTGACGCGGATCAGCGCACGATCCAGCGGCTTATAGGAGCCAAAGCAGCTGTCCAGGCAGGCGAGAATGACGTCCTCGAGCAAGATGTAGGAGTAGGTGCCGGTGGGCGAGGGAATCTCGACCACGCGGTTCATCGAGGCGGGAATCTCGATAAGGCCCAGCAGGCTCTCCTCGTCGGTGGCGCCGTCCAGACCACAGGCCAGATAGAGCGCGCCGTTGCGCAGGTTGGGGAAGGGGTGGCGCGGATCGATGACCAGCGGCGAGATGACCGGCGACACGTAGGCCTGGAAGTAGCGGGTTACGAAGGTGCGCTCCTCGGGCGTAAGCGAATCGATGCGGGCGCGGTGAACGCCCAAGGTGTCGAGCTTGCCTTCGATGCTCTTAAAGATGGATTCCCAACGAGTAAGGAGCCCGGGCATTTCGGCCATGACAGCATCGACCTGTTCGGAGGCGGTCATATTGCTCTTGTTGTCGACAGGCTGTTTTTTGAGCTCTGCCAGATCGGACAGGCCGCCCACGCGCACCATGAGAAACTCGTCGAGGTTAGACTCGAAAATCGACACGAACTTTAGACGCTCGAACAGCGGAACGGTCTCATCGAAGGCTTCGTCAAGCACGCGGTTGTTAAAGCGCAGCCAGCTAAGCTCTCGGTTTTGCGTGTACGAGAAGTCGCGCGGCGGCTTGCGCAGCTTTGCAGCGGCTTGCTTCTTTTCGATTTTGCTCGGCATATGCATCTGTCCGTTCAGTCCCCGTAGGGGACGGTAGCCTAACTCTTATTCACTATTGTCTCAATTTAGTCGACCGCTGGCACGAACGTATCGCGTGAACGGTATCTTTACCTACTTCTTACGCTGACGAGTCATAGGACTGACGCCCTGCTCGTCTGCAAGCGGTCTATATCCTCACTCAACTGGTACGTAAGTGTGAATAAGAATGATGGATAGCTGAATATCATTGAATGCAGGCGGAAACGTAAACAAACATCATTTATATACATAAAACCGATTTAGCTATGCAATTCTGAATCAAAAGTTTAGAGACGCAATCGCAAATGGTTTTTAAGAAAAAAGAGCGTTTACCTTAGAAAAGTTACTTTAGAACGCCGAAGTACATCATGGGGGAATCACATGCGATATACCGTTCATCGCACTTTGTTGACCGTTCGGGGGCGAGGTGGAATTGCGGGTGGAATTTGGATATAACTAGAGCTGTCAGCAAGCAGTGCCCGTTACGGAAGGGCGCTGAGAGATTCGGCCGAAAGGCCCGAAAGAAAGGTAGGAGGCCATGACGAAAGGTCTGCACGTGCCTTCCGAGATCGGCAAGCTCAGGAAGGTCTGCCTGCACCGTCCCGGCGACGAGCTCCTCAACCTGCCGCCCGACGAGCTCGAGCGACTCCTGTTCGACGACGTCCCGTTCCTGGAGGTCGCGCAGCAGGAGCACGACACCTTCGCCCAGATCCTGAGGGACCAGGGCGTGGAGGTCCTCTATCTCGAGAACCTCGTCGCTGAGGTGTTCGACCAGGTCCCCGGCGCCCGCGCCGAGTTCACCGACCAGTACATCGCCGAGGCCGGCATCCGCGGCCAGCACATGCCGCAGATCGTCCGCGAGAAGCTGGACTCCATCGAGGACAACCTCGAGTTCGTCAAGAAGACCATGGCCGGCATGACCAAGTCCGAGATCGACATGCCCCTCACGGCGTCCACGACCCTCGACTCCCTGGTCAACTCCGAGTCCGAGTCCGACCTGATCATCGACCCGATGCCCAACCTCTACTTCACCCGCGACCCGTTCGCGGTCATCGGCGAGGGCGTCAACCTCAACCGCATGTACTCGGTCACCCGCAACCGCGAGACCCTGTACGGCAAGTACATCTTCAAGTACCACCCCGACTACAAGGACGTCTCGCTGTACTTCCGCCGCGACTGCCAGTTCCACACCGAGGGCGGCGACGTGCTGAACATCAACGAGAAGACCCTCGCCGTCGGCATCTCCCAGCGCACCCAGGCCGCCGCGATCGACGTCATGGCCCAGAACATCTTCTGGAACTCCGACTCCAAGGTCGAGCGCATCCTGGCCTTCGACATCCCGGTCTCGCGCGCCTTCATGCACCTCGACACGGTCTTCACCCAGATCGACGTCGATAAGTTCACGATCCACCCCGCCATCATGGGCACCCTGCGCGTCTACGAGCTGACCGCCGGCAAGAACCCGGGCGACGTGAACATCCGCCTGATCGAGGACACCCTCGAGCACGTCCTGGAGGACGCCACCGGCGTCGACCAGGTCAAGCTGATCCCCTGCGGCGGCGGCGACCCGATCGCGGCCTCCCGCGAGCAGTGGAACGACGGCTCCAACACCCTGTGCGTCGAGCCCGGCAAGATCTGCGTCTACGCCCGCAACACCGTCACCAACGACGTGCTGTACAAGGAGGGCCTGGACCTTCTCGTCGTGCCCTCCGCCGAGCTCTCCCGCGGCCGCGGCGGCCCGCGCTGCATGAGCATGCCCTTCTGGCGCGAGGACCTCTAGGGTCTTCAAGGACCCGTACAGGTCATAATACATACATCTAGCTGCCATTAGATGTCTCCCATTGGGGCGGTGCGGGTTTTCGCACCGCCCCAATCTTGTATGAGGAACGTCAACACGATTGGACGACTGCTTTTGTAAGGAGCTTGGCCATGGACATCAAGACGATTGGCGTTGAGGAATGGCTCAACGTTTGGGAGAAGAGCGCCACGTGGGACATCGCCCAGTCGACGATCTCGTCGCTCACCATGGGCGAGCTGCGCGCGCTCGATGAACAGGACGGCGCCACGTTCTACGAGCGCCTGGACCGCGAGAAGATGAACTACGGCTGGATCGAGGGCTCGCCGGAGTTTAAGGCCGAGGTTGCCAAGCTGTATCGTCGGGAGGTCAATCCCGATCACATTCTGCAGACCAATGGCTGCACGGGCGCTAACCTCAACGCCATCATGGCTGTGGTCGAGCCCGGCGACCATGTTATCGCCGAGTGGCCCACCTACGCGCCGCTCTACGAGATTCCGCGCACGCTGGGCGCCGAGGTCGAGTATTGGGAGCTTCGCGAGGAACTCGGCTGGAAGCCCGATATCGAGGAACTCAAGCGCTTGGTGCGCCCCAACACCAAGCTTATCTGCATAAACAACGCTTCGAACCCCATCGGTACGGTGCTCGATGCCGATATGCTCGGCCAGATTGCCGAGATCGCCCGTTCGGTGGGCGCCTACGTGCTGTGCGACGAGGTGTATCTGCCGCTCGAAAACACTGAGTCCTTTATGTCGATGGTCGACATGTACGAGAGGGCCATTGTCACCAACTCGTTGTCGAAGACCTATTCGACGCCTGCGGCCCGCGTGGGCTGGGTCCTGGCCGACGAAGAGGTGTCCAACCGCATCCGTACCTATCGCGATTACACCATGATCTGCGGCGGCGTGTTCAACGATGCCCTGGCGACCTATGTGCTTGAGCACAAGGATAAGATTCTCGAGCGCAATCGCAAGATCGTGTTTGGCAACCGCGATATCGCGCAGGCTTGGATCGATACGCAGCATCGCGTTTCCTGGACGGCCCCGCAGGGCGTGTCCACCTCGTTTATCCAGCTGGATATTCCCGAGGACGACGAGGAGTTCTGCAGACGCCTGCTGTCCGAGAGGGGAGTGCTGCTGGTCCCCGGTAGCCGTTTTGAGCTTCCCTGCGGCGCACGCCTGGGCTACTGCGCGAGCGAGGACGTTCTGCGCGAGGGCCTGAGGCTTTTGGGCGAGGCACTGGCGGAGTTCGATCGCTAGGATTCCGATGGTCTTCGGGGGCCTTATCCAAATTAGCCGAAGATAATCGAAAACGGATCCGTTTCCCTAGTGAAGCGGGTCCGTTTTTCTATACCGAGAAGTCAAGTTGTTACAAATGGGGCCGTAAAGCGAGCCGGTATCCGCTGGGCCTTATACTGAGTTTCCGGTGAACGGTATCAAGCGTCTGGTAAACGGTAATTTATTTACCAGAAATGAATAGGACAAACTTTTTTCTGAATAAAAATGAAAATGGTTGAGACGCGGTGTGAACCGCTAATTCTATTCATAGGTTTATTGGAAATATGCAATTTGAGGATGGTTTAACAAAGTTTAGTTCCATTTGATTTTAGGATTAAAACGCGTTTAAGCACGTAAATACGCTTTATTAAGATGAAGTGTGCCATGCGTGAAGTATATGTGTATGCCGTTCACCCCCTATAAAAAACCGTTCGGGGGCAAGGTGGAAGTATGAGCTGATTTTGGATATAAATATGTCGTCAGCAATAACGCCTCACACGGAGGGGCGCTAACGAATCGGCCCTGACAAGGGCCCGAAAGAAAGGTAGGAGGCCATGACGAAAGGTCTGCACGTGCCTTCCGAGATCGGCAAGCTCAGGAAGGTCTGCCTGCACCGTCCCGGCGACGAGCTCCTCAACCTGCCGCCCGACGAGCTCGAGCGACTCCTGTTCGACGACGTCCCGTTCCTGGAGGTCGCGCAGCAGGAGCACGACACCTTCGCCCAGATCCTGAGGGACCAGGGCGTGGAGGTCCTCTATCTCGAGAACCTCGTCGCTGAGGTGTTCGACCAGGTCCCCGGCGCCCGCGCCGAGTTCACCGACCAGTACATCGCCGAGGCCGGCATCCGCGGCCAGCACATGCCGCAGATCGTCCGCGAGAAGCTGGACTCCATCGAGGACAACCTCGAGTTCGTCAAGAAGACCATGGCCGGCATGACCAAGTCCGAGATCGACATGCCCCTCACGGCGTCCACGACCCTCGACTCCCTGGTCAACTCCGAGTCCGAGTCCGACCTGATCATCGACCCGATGCCCAACCTCTACTTCACCCGCGACCCGTTCGCGGTCATCGGCGAGGGCGTCAACCTCAACCGCATGTACTCGGTCACCCGCAACCGCGAGACCCTGTACGGCAAGTACATCTTCAAGTACCACCCCGACTACAAGGACGTCTCGCTGTACTTCCGCCGCGACTGCCAGTTCCACACCGAGGGCGGCGACGTGCTGAACATCAACGAGAAGACCCTCGCCGTCGGCATCTCCCAGCGCACCCAGGCCGCCGCGATCGACGTCATGGCCCAGAACATCTTCTGGAACTCCGACTCCAAGGTCGAGCGCATCCTGGCCTTCGACATCCCGGTCTCGCGCGCCTTCATGCACCTCGACACGGTCTTCACCCAGATCGACGTCGATAAGTTCACGATCCACCCCGCCATCATGGGCACCCTGCGCGTCTACGAGCTGACCGCCGGCAAGAACCCGGGCGACGTGAACATCCGCCTGATCGAGGACACCCTCGAGCACGTCCTGGAGGACGCCACCGGCGTCGACCAGGTCAAGCTGATCCCCTGCGGCGGCGGCGACCCGATCGCGGCCTCCCGCGAGCAGTGGAACGACGGCTCCAACACCCTGTGCGTCGAGCCCGGCAAGATCTGCGTCTACGCCCGCAACACCGTCACCAACGACGTGCTGTACAAGGAGGGCCTGGACCTTCTCGTCGTGCCCTCCGCCGAGCTCTCCCGCGGCCGCGGCGGCCCGCGCTGCATGAGCATGCCCTTCTGGCGCGAGGACCTCTAAGTCTTTCCGTTTCCGGTGCGGTCCCCCTACAACCGCACCGGCTTCGCCCGTTAAACGGGCAACACTAATACTTACGTAATTCATTTCTTCGAAAGGAATCGAACCATGGGTGTTAACCTCTCCGGCCGTAGCTTCCTCAAGCTTCTCGACCTCACCACCGAGGAGATCGAGTACCTGCTCAAGCTCTCCAAGAACTTCAAGGACATGAAGCGCGCTGGCGTTCCGCACCGCTATCTCGAGGGCAAGAACATCGTTCTGCTCTTCCAGAAGACCTCCACTCGTACCCGCTGCGCCTTTGAGGTCGGCGGCATGGATCTGGGCATGGGCGTCACCTACCTCGATCCGGGTTCGTCGCAGATGGGCAAGAAGGAGTCCATCGAGGACACCGCCCGCGTTCTCGGCCGCATGTATGACGGCATCGAGTTCCGTGGCTTTGCCCAGGACGATGTCGAGGAGCTCGCTGCTAAGTCCGGCGTGCCCGTGTGGAACGGCCTGACCACTGAGTGGCATCCCACCCAGATGCTCGCCGACATCCTGACCGTCCAGGAGAACTTCAACTACGACATCAAGGGCAAGACTCTCGTTTTCATGGGCGACTGCAAGAACAACGTTGCTCGCTCCCTCATGGTCGTCTGCTCCAAGCTCGGCATGAATTTCGTGGCCTGCGGCCCCGAGGAGTGCATGCCCGCCGACGACGTCATCGAGGCCTGCAAGCCCATCGCCGAGGCCAACGGCTGCACCATCAAGCTGACCACCGACGTCAAGGACGGCGTCACCGGTGCCGACGTTATCTACACCGACGTGTGGGTCTCCATGGGCGAGCCCGACGAGGTCTGGGCCGAGCGCATCGCTCAGCTCACCCCGTATCGTGTTACTTCCGAGGTCATGGCTATGGCCAACCCGGGTGCCATCTTCCTGCACTGCCTGCCCAGCTTCCACGACACCAACACTACGATTGGCGCCGAGAAGTGCGAGCAGTTCGGCATCACCGAGCAGGAGGTCACCGACGAGGTCTTCGAGAGCCCCGCTTCCAAGGTCTTCGACGAGGCCGAGAACCGCATGCACACCATCAAGGCTGTCATGTACGCCACGCTCAAGTAAGAGCATCTAGCATCTCGCTCGGGGTGTATTGCTGCTCACCCCGAGCGGTTTTGTCTGGTAAATATCTTGCGTCGGGCGGTGGGCACGGCACGGAAAATCCGCTTCGCGCGAGAAAGTTAAATGATTTATGAAGGGGGGATGAGAACCATGACTGAGACCGCTAAGAAAAAGCGCGGTATGCCTTCATCGTTCACCATTCTTCTAGCTCTGCTGGCAATTGTTGCAGTTGTTACCGTTATCGTCTCCGGCACGTCCGGCGGCGCGGTTACTGCCGCCCGTCTGAGCGATTTCTGCACCGCCCCGATTAAGGGCTTCGCTGACGCTCTGCCCGTCTGCCTCTTCGTTATGATCCTGGGCGGCTTCCTCGGTATGATGACCGAGACCGGCGCTCTGGACAACGGCATCGCCGTCCTGGTGCAGAAGCTTAAGGGCAACGAGATCATGCTCATTCCCGTGCTGATGCTCATCTTCTCCCTCGGTGGTACCACCTATGGTATGTGCGAGGAGACCGTTCCCTTCTACGCCCTGCTCGCCGCTACCATGATGGCTGCCGGCTTCGACCCGATGGTCGGCGCCGCTACCGTCCTGCTCGGCGCTGGCTGCGGCTGCCTCGGCTCCACGGTTAACCCGTTCGCCGTCGGCGCTGCCGTCGACGCCCTGACCGGCGTTGACATTGCCGTGAACCAATCCATCATCATCGGCCTCGGTGCCGTCCTGTGGCTTGTTACCACCGTCATGTCCATCGTCTTCGTGATGAACTATGCCAAGAAGGTCAAGGCTGACAAGGGTTCCACCATCCTCTCGATGCAGGAGCTCAAGGACGCCGAAGAGGCTCACGGCAAGGCTGCTTCCGAGGTCCACAAGGAGGTCAAGCTCACCGGTCGTCAGAAGGGTGTTCTGATCGCCTTCGCCTTCACCTTCGTCGTCATGATCGTCGGCTTCATCCCGCTGGCCGACCTCAACGAGGGCGTCGCCAACTTCTTTGACGCTGGCGCTGTCTACGACGCCGACGGTAATGCCGTCGTCCAGGGCTGGTCTGCCCTGATCACCGGCCTGCCCATTGGCCAGTGGTACTTCGACGAGGCTTCCACCTGGTTCTTCCTCATGGCTATCCTGATTGGTATCATCGGTGGCCTGTCCGAGAAGCAGATCGTCAACACCTTCATCACCGGCGCTGCCGACATGATGTCCGTTGTTCTCGTCATCGCCCTCGCCCGTGGCATCTCCGTCCTCATGGCTAGCACCGGCCTCGACGTCTTCGTCCTCGACGCTGCCGCCAATGCCCTGGCTGGCCTGTCCGGCGTGATCTTCGCTCCCATGAGCTTCCTGGTCTACTTCGGCCTGTCCTTCCTGATTCCTTCGACCTCCGGTATGGCCACCGTCTCCATGCCCATCATGGGACCGCTGGCTGTTAAGCTCGGCTTCTCGCCCGAGGTCATGGTCATGATCTTCTCCGCCGCCATCGGTGTCGTGAACCTGTTCACCCCGACCTCCGGCGCCATCATGGGCGGTCTCGCCCTGGCCAAGATCGAGTGGACGACCTGGCTCAAGTTTGCCCTTAAGCTCATCGTCGCACTCTCCGTCGTCTGCGCCGTCATCCTGACCGTCGCCTGCGTGCTGCTCTAAGTACCCAACGGGTACCCCACGGAAACCTTGACGATCCTGTAAAGGATCACCTGGTCATCGTCTGTCCGGTGGGGTAAACCCACCGGTAGACTCCTACCTTTAGCCCCCTCCCGTTCCGTGCGCGGGAGGGGGCGCTCTTGTGTTCCGGCGTTTTACCAAACGCCGGAACTGCTCGACGCTGCAAGCCCGCCAGAGCGGCAATCTGACGTTCAATCGTCGGGCATGGCCAAAAGGCCTATGCCCTCCTCTTTCACGTCACTTTGCTCGCTCTGGTGGGCTTTCGCTGACTTATGCTCCACCTGCGATGTTGCCGTTGTTGGTGTAATGGGGCGGTGCAATGGGGTCAGGTTAGTTTGCACCAAATATGTCCGACAAGAGGTTTGACGGATGTTTGGTTGGTGCCTGTTGAGGGTCTGGGTATCGGGGAGGGCGGGCTCCGTTATAATCGCCTAGAACATTAATTGGAAACGGGACGGGAGCCATACATGCGCCAGGGTTTCGACAACGCGAAGTATATCGAGCTGCAGGCCGCTCATATTAAGGAGCGCATCTCGCAGTTTGGCGGCAAACTCTATTTGGAGTTTGGCGGCAAGCTGTTTGACGACTATCACGCGAGCCGCGTGCTGCCGGGTTTTGAGCCGGACAGCAAGTTTCGCATGCTCAAGAGCATAGCCGACGATGTCGAGGTTATCATCGCGATCAACGCGAACCACATCGAGAAAAACAAGGCTCGTGGTGACCTTGGCATTACCTATGACGAGGATGTGCTGCGCTTGGTTGACCTGTTCCGCGGCAACGGCTTTGCCGTCGCGGCCGTGGTCATCACCCAGTACGCCGGCCAGCCCGCTGCCGATGTGTTCCGCAACCGCCTGAACGCGCTCGGTATTCCCGCCAAGCTGCACTATCCCATCGAGGGGTATCCGCACGATGTCGATCTGATCGTGTCCGACGATGGCTATGGCAAGAACGAGTTTGTCGAGACCACCCGACCGCTCGTTGTCGTGACGGCGCCCGGCCCTGGCTCGGGCAAGCTCGCCACCTGCCTGTCTCAGCTCTATCACGAGCACAAGCATGGCACGGCCGCCGGCTATGCCAAATTCGAGACCTTCCCGGTTTGGAATCTGCCCCTTACGCATCCGGTCAATATTGCCTACGAGGCCGCCACGGCAGACCTCGATGACGCCAACATCATCGACTCCTTCCACTTGGAGGCCTACAACAAGACCACGGTCAACTACAACCGCGACGTCGAGGCCTTCCCGGTAGTCCGTGCCCTGATGGAAAAGATCCTGGGCAAGAGCCCCTACCAGAGCCCTACGGACATGGGCGTCAATATGGTCGGCTTTGCCATCACCGATGACGATGCCTGCCGCGACGCTTCCAAGATGGAGATCGTCCGCCGCTACTTTACCGCGGTCGAAAATGTGCGCCGTACCGGCGTGGGCGATGAGCAAGTCGACCGTCTCAAGATTATTATGAAGAAAGCCGGCATCGATAAGAACTACTCACCGGCGCGCTCGGCGGCCCTCACCAGGGAGCAGCTGACGGGTGGTCCCGTGGGTGCCATGGTCATGCCCGATGGCTCCGTGGTGACCGGTAAGACCTCCACGCGCCTGGGCGCCGCAAGTTCGCTCATTATGAACGCCCTCAAGCATGTCTCGGGCGTCGACCTTGAGCTCGAGGTCATTAGCGATGAGGCGATCGAGCCCATCAGCAAGCTCAAGACGCATTTCCTGGGCAGCAAAAACCCGCGCCTCCACACCGACGAGACGCTTATGGCGCTGTCGATCACCTCTGCCACGAGTGAGACGGCCGCTCGCGTCCTTTCGGGCCTGGAACAGCTGCGCGGTTGCGATGCCTTCTTTAGCGTGATTATCTCGCCGACGGACGAGACGGTACTGCGCAAGTTGGGCATCAACGTGTGCTGCGAGCCCAAGTTTGAGCGCCGCGGTTTCTTCCATCGCTAAGTTTGAAGCACCGCGGTAATTGCATTGCATTTTGGCCGTATCGGGTTAGCGCCCGGTACGGCTTTTTGATCAATAAAGCGTCTATTTCGGCGAAAAATAGCTGTTTACCTGCCTAGAAACAATTTGAGCGGTATACAATAACCGTAACTGTTTCATCCTTAGCGGGATGCCGCATGATGGATATTACCTGCCATCGTGAGGTGTGTCGGTCGCGCACGGCGCGTTAGATGCTCGTGCTCGGTTTGAGGAGGCTGCTATGGCGGGCAAGGGTCGTGCGAGTGTTAACGATATGAAGCGTGTCGAGGTGCTGGTGTTGATGGAGATCGACCAGCAAACCGAAGACAATGGCGGGCCGTATGGTTTCTCGCGCAAAACGCTTGCCGAGCGCGTGGGGGTTTCGCCGTATCGTGCCCGCGCCGCAATCGATCGCTTGGATTCCGAAGGTATGATTGATGTCGTCTCGCGTTATAGCGACGACGGCGGTCAGCTTGCAAATGGCATTTGCCTCACCGAACGTGGTGAGTGGTATCTTGAGGGCGTCCGTACCGGCATGCTCGTTCAAGAAATGCTTGAGGACGAGGTTGCTGATCGATAGCAGCATGTAACCCTTGCCATAGCGACGCCGCCTGGGAAACCGGGCGGCGTTTTGTTTCAAGATTGAGAAATGCAATCGCACGCGAGAAAAATTGCGGACGGTCCGCGGCGCGAGTATTACAATGAAGACCCGTAAGATGTGGATAAACAACTTCTACGGGAAGCGCAGGTAACTCAATATGACCAAGCATGTGTTCGTGACCGGCGGCGTGGTTTCGTCTCTGGGCAAGGGTATTACCGCGGCCTCGCTGGGCCGTTTGCTCAAGTCGCGTGGCTACAAAGTAACGATGCAAAAGGCCGACCCGTATCTGAACGTCGACCCCGGCACCATGAGCCCGTTCCAGCATGGTGAGGTCTTCGTTACCGAAGATGGTTACGAGTCCGACCTGGACCTGGGCCATTACGAGCGCTTTATTGATGAGAACCTGACCCGCGATTCCAACTTTACGACCGGTGCCATCTACAAAAGCCTAATCGCCCGCGAGCGTCGCGGCGACTTTCTGGGCGGTACCGTGCAGGTGATTCCCCACGTCACCAATGCCATTAAGGACAAGTTCCGCCGCATCGAGGAGCAGACCGGCTCCGATGTAGTCATCACCGAGCTGGGCGGCACGATCGGCGACATCGAGTCGCAGCCGTTTGTCGAGGCCATCCGCCAGTACCGCAAGGAGGCCGGCCCCGAGAACGTCTGCTACATTCACGTGTCGCTCGTTCCCTATATCGCCGCCGCCCACGAGGTCAAGACCAAGCCCACGCAGCATTCCGTCAAGGAGCTCCGCAGCTTTGGCATCCAGCCCGATATCATCGTGCTGCGCTCCGACCACCATATCGATGACGCTATCCGCGGAAAGATTGCAAGCTTCTGCGACGTCGACACCGATTGCGTCTTTACCAACGAGGACTGCGCGAGCATTTACGATGTTCCGCAGCTGCTTGCCGAGCAGGACTTTGACCTGCGCATTTGCGAGCGTCTGGGTCTGGATCCGCGTGAGCGCGACATGAGCGAGTGGAACGAGTTCCTGCGCAAACAGAATCACGCCAACCATCACGCCGACAAGGTGAAGATCGCCGTCGTGGGTAAGTACACGCAGCTGCCCGATGCGTACCTGTCGGTTATCGAGGCCCTGCACCATGCGGGCGTCTTCTACGATCGCCATGTGGACGTCCAGCTGGTCGACGGCGAGAGCCTCGACGAGCAGAATGTCTCCGAGGTTCTGGGCGACGCCTCGGGCATCCTGGTCCCCGGCGGCTTTGGCAAGCGCGCCCTGGAGGGCAAGATCCTCGCGGCCGAGTTTGCCCGTGAGCACAAGATTCCGTATCTGGGCATTTGCCTGGGTATGCAGGTGGCCGTGTGCGAGTTCGCCCGCAATGTCGTTGGCCTTGCCGGTGCCAGCTCCTCCGAGTTTGATCCGGACGGTCCGTATAGCGTCATCGATCTGATGAGCTCGCAGGAGGACGTGACCGAGAAGGGCGGCACCATGCGCCTGGGCGCCTATCCGTGCAAGCTCGCCGCCGATACTCTTGCTCGTGAGGCATATGGCGAGGAACTCGTCTACGAGCGTCACCGTCACCGCTTTGAGTTCAACAACGCCTTCCGCGATCAGCTCGAGGACGCCGGTTTGGTTATCTCGGGTCTGTCGCCTGACGAGCGCTTGGTCGAGATGGTCGAGCTGCCGCGCGACGTGCATCCGTGGTATGTGGCAACCCAGGCTCATCCCGAGTTCAAGAGCCGCCCGACCAACCCGCAGCCGCTGTTCCGCGAGTTCGTGCGCGCTTCGATCGGCCAGCACGAGGGTGTCGACCGTCTGCAGGTGACGCCCATGAACCTCGCTACGGACTAAGGGTGCCGGCGAATAAGGAACATACCGAAGCTACTCCCTCGTCGCTCGCCGTGGCGGCGGGGGAGTATCTCGATTACCTCGCGGTCGAGCGGGGCTTGGCGCGCAACACGATTGTGGCCTATCGTCGTGACCTGACGACGTACTGCGCCTATCTAGAGCGGGCGGGTATTGTGTCTTTTGAAGAGGTGACCCGTCAGGTCGTGGAGGGCTTTGTCGCCGATCGCCGCGACGGAGGCTATTCCGACGCCTCGGTGGAGCGCGCGCTTGCTGCCGTGAAGGGCCTGCATGCCTTTTTGGTGCGCGATGGGGCCGTGGCCCAAAACCCGACGGCGGCGCTGCGCCTGCCTAAAAAGGCTGAGCGTTTGCCGGAGTATCTATCGGTGGAGGATGTCTCGGCGCTGCTCGATCAAGACTTTCCCGAGGGCGAGATGGGACTGCGCGACCATGCCATCTTGGAAGTGCTCTACGGATGCGGTTTGCGTGTGAGTGAGCTGGTTGGGCTCGATGTGGGCGATATCCATATTGACGATGGCTTTGTACTCGTTCGCGGTAAGGGCTCAAAGGAACGCCTGTCCCCACTGGTGGGAAGCGCGGCGCGAGCTCTGACGCTCTATGTAACTGAGGGACGTTCTCGCTTGGCGGCCCATGCTCGCGGAACCGAGACCTCGGCGGTCTTTTTAAATAAGAACGGACGTCGCCTGTCGCGCCAGGCCGTGCATGCGATATGCGAGCGGTATGGGCGTCAGGTGGGGCTGGTGGGGCTCCATCCCCATACCTTGCGCCACTCCTTTGCCACCCACATGCTCGCGGGCGGTGCCGACCTGCGTGTGCTGCAGGAGATCTTGGGACATGCCGATATATCGACCACGCAGGTCTACACGCATGTCGATCGTACGCAACTGACCGAGGTCTATCTGGCAGCGCACCCGCTGGCGCATCGTTAACATATCGCTGGCCTGCATATTTATAGGTATTTGGGGACGGGCCCCAGATTGCCGCAGCGTGCTTTTGCGCGCGCATGGGCAATCTGGGGCCCGTCCCATTTTTCGCCACTTGTCGTCGCGGTGGTGGGCCGAATGTGCCTTGGGTGGGGGAGTTTGGGGGCGATGTGAACGGCGTGTAAAGGGACGCAAAAATCGCCTCAAGGTCAACTTGAAGGTTGAGGTTGAACGGCGGGATGCCACAGGTGGCATCCCGCCGTTACTGTAAACACAACATATTGTGTTTTCGAACATATGCTTGGGGGTGTTCTGCAATATATGGTGGGTGGAGTGGTGGGGCGGGGTGGGGGAAGGGGTGGGGAAAGGTGTTGAAAAATGGGGCGGTTCCCCATATTATTAATGACGTCGACAGGCGGGGTGGTTCCCCGCGTACGTGCCATCTGAGTAACCGAGGGGAGGGCGCACATGGGAATGACTGGTGCATACGAGCGCAATCTCGATGCAAAAGGTCGTCTGTCCCTGCCTGCACCCCTTCGCGAGGAGCTTGGAGAGCATGTTCGCGTGTTCAAAGCCCTGGATGTCGATGCTCTGTACGTGTTCTCTGCCGAGGCCTTCGATAAGTGGGTCGAAGGACTCTTCGCGGGTCGTGAGGGCCACGAGGGTTTTAACCCGCGTGACATTAACGACCAGAAGCTCATGAGGGCGATCAACAAGCGCACCACGTCGATGGACGTGGACAGCGCCGGTCGTATCGGTCTTTCCGAGTCTCTCCGCAAGCAGGCGAACCTCGACCGCGAGGTCACGGTTGTGGGCAACTACGACCACCTTGAGGTTTGGGATCGCGCCGCGGCCGATGAGGACGATGACGATGAGGCCCTGCTGGACCTCTTCTTCTCGTAAGGGCAAGGCACGGGTAACGGATGGAGCGTGGGATCTTGACACAAGAATATCGGCATGAACCTGTCATGCTCGGCGAAGTGCTTGAGTCGCTACGGCTAAAGAGCGGCTCCGTTGTCTGCGATTGCACCCTTGGCGGTGCCGGCCATTCGGTAAAGATGGCCGCGCAGGTGGGGGAGACGGGCCTTTTGCTCGGCGTCGATCAGGACGACATGGCCCTCGAGGCCGCTGGCGCCCGTCTGGACCGCGAGGTTCCCGGCGTTCCGCACCAGCTGCTGAAGGGCAACTTCGGCGACTTGGACGAGCTGCTTTGCTCGGCCGAGGTGCCCGGGGTCGATGGCTTCCTGTTCGATTTGGGTGTTTCGTCGCCGCAACTCGATATCCCTGGCAGGGGCTTTTCGTATAACGAGGACGCCCCATTGGACATGCGGATGGATCCGGGTAATAACACCTTAAACGCAGCTGAGGTCATCAACACCTATAACGAACACGACCTCGCCCGGATTCTACGCGTCTACGGCGAAGAGAAGTTCGCCTCGCAGATCGCGCGCGAGATCGTGCGCCGCCGCGAGCAAGAACCGATCGAAACCACCGGCCAATTTGTCGAGATCATCAAGGCGGGTATCCCGGCTGCCGCTCGTCGGCATGGCGGACACCCGGCCAAGAAAAGTTTCCAGGCCATTCGCATCGAGGTCAATCACGAGCTCGATGTGCTCGAACGAGGGCTTGATGCCGCCACCAGATGGCTCAACCCGGGCGGACGTATCTGCGTCATCTCGTATCACTCGCTTGAGGACCGTATCGTAAAGAACCACTTTAAGGAGATGAGCCAGGGGTGCACGTGTCCGCCGGAGATTCCGGTGTGCGTGTGCGGCAACGTGCCGATACTCAAGGTCATCACCCGCAAACCCTTGGTTGCCCAGCCTGATGAGGTTGAGCGCAACCCTCGGGCGAGATCAGCCAAAATCCGCGTGGCGCAGCGTCTGTAGGCGCGACCGCGCGATATTGGACCTCCCGCTCGCACCATAAACGAAGCTTAAACACACTACCAACGTACTCGGGATGGGAGGCGGCATATCATGGGCTACAACACTTCAAGCGCAGCACTCGCCTATGATATGAACGCCATGCCCGCCTATCGTGAGACGCCGCAGGCTCCCGCTGCTCCCCGTGAGCAGCGCACGCCGCGCTTTGATGTCTACACGGGCGCGGGCCGTCAGGCAAACCAGGCGGTAAGCCCGGTTTTCATGAGCGTTCTTAAAACGTTTTGCATCATTGCGGCTATCTTCATGACGATCGGCGTCGCCCGCGTGGCGCTCGCCGGCGTTACGGCCCAGGTGCTCAACAGCAACGCCGAGCTTACCAACACGCTCGAAAAGGCGACCGATGAGAGCTCCGACCTGGAGGTCATGCATTCGGTCTATGGCGCCGACACGCGCATTCGCGACCTTGCGGGCGCTTATGGCATGGTGGAGCCCAGCGAGAGCGTTACACTTGACTTTTCGCAGGATGCAGCCGCGGGCGCCAACGCGACCGCGACCGCTCAGTAGCAAGACGGTAGCTGAGTATGACAAATGACTATCGCCGCGGTTCCGATGGGGGCCGCGGTTCTGGACGTCCCTCGTCGCGGGGACGTTCTGGTTATCAAGGAACGGGTCGGCAATCTTACAACGCCGGGCGGTCCCGTGGCAACGACCCGGCGTCGCGACTTCGCGGCTCGGGCGGCCCTCAAGTGCATAACACCAGGTCGCGCAAGAGTTCGTCGACCGAATGGCTCACAGGCACGCCTCTGCCTCGCCGCAAAGCCGTCATGGGTTTCATTGGGTTTGGCTTGGGCTTGGGCGTCTTTCGTCTTGCCGACTATCAAATTGTCGAAGCCGATAAACTGCGCGAGCGTGCCGATGCGCGCCGCCTGCTTGCGCAGACCCTCTATGCCAAACGTGGCACCATCTACGACCGCAACGGCAACGTGCTGGCGTCGTCGGTCGAATGTCGCAACATCGCCGTGAACCCGCAGCTTGTCGAGGATGTCGACAAGACGGTGTCGGCGCTGGTCAAGGCAACTGGAATCGATAAAAAGACCTGCCGCAAGCTCGTCGAGTCCGATGGCACCTGGGTGTATATCAAGCGCCAGGTGGACGAAGACGATGCTGCGGCGCTGGAGAAGAAGAATCTGCCCGGCGTGCTTTTTGAGCAGGCCATGAAGCGCGTATATCCATACGGCAATCTGGCATCGCAGGTGCTGGGTGTAGTGAATGTAGACAACGACGGCTTGACGGGTCTCGAAAAGCAATACAACAAGCTTCTGACCGGCACGAACGGTTCTCTCGTGCGCGAGCGCGCGAGGGACGGCAGCTATATCGCGGGCGGTGCCTATAAAAAGGTGGCTGCGGTCGACGGCGTTGATATCGTGACGACGCTCGACGTCAATATCCAGCGAGCGGCCGAGGATGCCCTGGCAGAGGCAGTTGAGAAGACTAAGGCCAAGAACGGCTCGGCGCTGGTCACCGATCCTACGACAGGCGAGATCTTGGCAGCCTGCTCGTATCCGACTTACGACCAGACCGATCTGGAAAACGCCAAGACCGAGGATATGAACTTGCGCCTGGTCACCGACGCCTACGAGCCCGGCTCGGTCTTTAAGACGCTCGTGGCGGGCGCCGGCTTCGACTTGGGTGTCGTGCGATCGAGTACGTCGTTTGAGGTGCCGGCGAGCATCAAGGTGGGCGACGATACCGTTACCGATGCCGACAAGCGCGACTATGGCATGACCATGGATGTGCGCGAGATGATGCGCCGTTCGTCCAATGTGGGCTTTGTCCTGGTGGGGCGCAAGATCGGTGCCGACGACTTTGCCGCCTATGTGGACAAGTGGGGCATCGGTCACAGCTCCGGTGTCGATTTTCCGGGCGAGAGCCTGGGCATCGTCAAGGAGCGTGACCAGTATGACGGCGCCACGCTGGGCTCGATGAGCTTTGGACAGGCGCTGTCCGTCTCGCCGATTGAGATTGCACGTGCCGTGGGCGGCATCGCCAACGGCGGCGTGATGATGACCCCGCACTTCTATAAGTCCAGCAAAGGCGACGAGAAGGACTGGGGCGAAGGCGAACGCGCGATTTCTGAGGACGCCGCATCCCAGGTGACATCGTGCATGCAGACGGTCGTGTCCGAGGGAATGGGCGTTGGCGGCGCGGTTGACGGCTATGACGTGGCGGGTAAGACCGGTACGGCCGAACGTGCCGACGAGAACGGCGGCTACCTCAAGGAGAACTACATGTCGTCCTTTATGGGCTTTGCACCGGCACAATCGCCCAAGGTGCTGTGCTATATCACGCTCGACGGAACGCCGAGCGGCTCAGATGCCGCTGCGGTGCCGTTCCAGTCCATTATGGCCAACGCGCTCGACGTGCTGGGTATCCCGCGCACGAGGTAGGGGGTTACAATCTTTGGGGCGTGGTTTGTTGTCCCATATGAGGGGTGTTCACATGCCCTGCACCACGCATGCGCGGCGCTGGGATACAATACGCCGATAGCATTATTAGGTTTACAGGGGAGCTGCAATGATAGAGATCGCCGTCAACAACCTCGCGGCCGCAACAGGGGCCCGAACCGTGACGGGAGAAGCCGATCGGGTATGCCGCGGGTGCGTTATCGACTCGCGTCAGGTCGAGGAAGGGACGATTTTCGTCGCCTTTCCCGGTGAAAACGTCGACGGCAATGATTTTGCTTCCCGTGCCGTCCAGTCGGGTGCCGGCGCCGTCGTGATGACGCGTGAGCCCGAGGCTGAGCTGGTCTCGCTGGCGCAGGACAAGGGCTGTGCCATCTTGCTGACCGATGATCCCGAGGAGTTTCTGCTGCGTTTGGCGCACGCGTACCGTCTGGAGCTTGGCTGCCTGGTCGTTGGCATTACCGGTTCCATCGGCAAGACGACGACCAAGGACGTGCTCGCCGCCGTGCTCGCCAAGCGCTATCGTGTCTGGGCCACCAAGGGCAATTTCAATAACCTGATCGGCATGCCGCTCACGGTGCTTTCCGCTCCGGCCGATACCGAGGTCCTGGTGCTCGAGATGGGCATGAACCATTTCCACGAGATTGAGCGCCTGTCCCAGTCCGCCAATCCCAACCTTGCCATCGTGAGCAAGATTGGCACCTCTCATATCGGCATTTTGGGTAGCCGCGAGAACATCGCCCGCGCTAAGGCCGAGATTGTCCAGGGTATGTGCGCCGCTGGCGACTTCTTGCCGCTGCTGGTTTTGGGCGGCGAGGACGACTTTACGCCGTTCATTCGCGATACGTTCGCCCAGCCTGCTGGTATCGACGTGATGCTGGCCGGCGTCTCGGACGATGATGAGGTCCGTGCCCGCGACGTTCGTGTTGATGACGAGGGCCGTCCGGTCTTTACGCTCGATTTTGGCCAGGGTGAGACGATCGATACCATGCTTGCCATCCCCGGCGTGCAGTCCGTTCCTAATGCCGTTAAGGCCGCCGCGGTTGCCTATCGCTTGGGCGTGACGCCCGAGCAGATCGATGCTGCCTTTAGGGGCCTCACGATCACCGGTCACCGCCAGGAGATCAAGCGCGCCAAGAGCGGTGCCCGCGTCATCGACGATTCCTATAACGCCAGTGCCGAATCCATGGCTGCTGGCCTCGATCTGCTGTGCTCGCTTTCGTGCACGGGGTCTCGTATGGCGATCCTGGGCGAGATGGGCGAGATGGGCGATGAGGCTCCTCGCATGCATGAGCTCGTGGGCGCCTATGCCGCCGCCAAGAAGCTCGACATGCTGGCGTGCGTGGGTGGTGAGCTGGCCCAGCTTATGGCCGATGCCGCGCGCATGATGGGCATGGACGAGGACCGCATCCAGGTGTTCTCCGATTATCAGCAGGTGCTCGACCGCATGGGCGGCGCGCTTGAAAAACATGATGTTGTACTGGTCAAGGGTTCCCGCTTTGTTGAGCTCGACCGCTTTGTGGAAGGTGTGTGCTAGCCCATGTTCGGCAATCCCTCGTATCCAACGTATCAGGCTTTTTTGGGGCTTGGCATCGCCGCTGCCATTGCGCTGCTGCTCATGCCGTGGTGGATCAAGCTGCTCAAGGTCGAGGGTATCGGCCAGCAGGTTCGTGCCGACGGCCCCAAGCGTCATTTGGTTAAGCAGGGAACGCCCACCATGGGTGGCGTTGTCATTCTCGTCGCGATTTCGCTGACCTGCCTGCTGATGGGCAAGCTCACCACCGAGCTCGTGCTTGTGCTGCTCGCCACGCTGGCGACCGGCGTGCTGGGCCTGATCGACGACCTGACCTCCGTTACGCATGGGCGCTCGCTCGGTCTGACGCCTCATGCCAAGATGATCGGCCTAACCATTATCTGTGTCACCTTTACGGTACTTGCCGTCAACTGGTGCGGCGTCGCCCCCGAGATTCGTTTTCCCGGCGGCCTGACGATTGACCTTGGCGTGCTTTCGACCACCATCTGCGGCCTTTCGTTCCCGTGGCTCTACATTGTCTTTTGCTGGCTGATGATCGCCGGTCTTTCTAATGCCGTGAACCTGACCGATGGCCTTGACGGTCTTGCCGGCGGCACCTCCATGATTGCCATGCTCGCCATGGCTGCCATGGCGTTTTTGCACGGAGACGTGAACCTGTCCATCTTCTGCACCGCGTGTGCCGGTGCCTGCTTGGGCTTTCTGTGGTTCAACTGCTATCCGGCGAGCATCTTTATGGGCGATACCGGCTCGCTTGCCCTGGGCGCCGCGTTTGCCTGCACGTCCATCATGACCAACACCGAGGTCGTCTCCCTCATCATCGGCGGCCTGTTTATCGTTGAGACCCTGTCGGTCATGATTCAGGTTGTCTACTTCCACTTTACGCACAAGCGCGTCTTCCTTATGGCGCCCATCCATCATCATTTCGAAAAGAAGGGCTGGGCCGAGACCAAGGTCGTCATCCGTTTTTGGATTATCGCTGCGGCCTTTGGTGCCGTTGGCCTTGCCCTGTTCTTCCAGTTGGGATAGTGGTCTTTCATGCCTCTTGCTGATGTCTTTAGCCTGCTCGTTTTGGGTCAGGGCAAATCCGGTCTCGATGTCGCCCGCTGGGCGCTGGCACATCCCGAGCGCGTAAGCGCCGTTACCGTGTATGGCGGCGGCACCTCTGAGCCCAATGACGCCACGCGTGCGCTCGAGGCTGCTGGTGCGTCGTTTGTCTATGGGACCGAACAGGTCGAGGGCGCCTATGACGTATGCGTGACGTGCCCGGGCATCTCGGAGTTCTCGGGCTTCTTTAAGGCCGGGCGCGAGCATGCCGCCCAGATTATGGGCGAGCCCGAGTTTGCCTATCGCCTGTCGCCCGATAACTGGATTGCCATCACGGGCACCAACGGCAAGACGACCACCACGTCGCTGACTGATTATCTGCTTAAGGCTGCCGGCGAGGCCAGCGTTGCTGTCGGCAACATCGGCGAGCCGCCGGTCAACGAGATTGACGGCCGAGCCCACAACGAGTGGTTTGTGGCTGAGCTCTCGAGCTATCAGATTGCTACGACAACCGAGCTCCACCCCCGCGTGGCGGTGCTGCTCAACATCACTCCCGACCACTTGGGCTGGCATAAGAGCCATAAGAACTATGCGCTTGCCAAGATCAAACTGTTTGACAATATGGTCGATGACGATCTGGTGGTTGTCGACGTCGAAGACGCCGGCATTCACGAGTTCGATGAGTACATCTACACGCCGGGTCGTCGCATCTGCAAGGTTGCCTTTGACGAGCCTGAGGGCGAGGATGCCGCCTTTGTGCGCGATGGCAAGATGATCGTGCGTCTGAAGGGCGTCGAGACTCAGCTTGTCGCCACGTCCGAGCTCAAGATCTCGGGCCATCACAATGTTATCAATGCCCTGTGCGCTGCCACGGCTGCCCTGGCAGTCGGTGCCGATGTCGATGGTGTCTGCCGCGGTCTGGCCTCGTTCCAGCCGCTCGAGCACCGCGTGGAGCCGTGTGGCGAGATTGACGGCGTGCGCTACGTCAACGATTCCAAGGCGACCAACACCGATGCGGTCGAGAAGGCACTGACGGCATTTCCCGATGACGACGTGATCTTGCTGCTCGGCGGCCACGATAAGGGCACGCCGCTCACGGACTTCGCGCGCGTTGTTATGGATAACGTACGCTCGGTCGTCTGCTTTGGCGATGCGCGCGAGCGCTTCACCGCCGCTATGGACGAGGCTGATGTCGATGGCGATGTGGATATCGCCCAGGCGGATGACCTGCGCGACGCCGTGGACGTTGCCCGTTCGCTTTCGAGCTGTGGTGACGTGATCTTACTTTCTCCTGCCTGCTCTTCGTTCGATGAGTTCTCGGGCTATGAGGAGCGCGGCCGCGTGTTTAAGGACTACGTGGCCCAGCTTGCCGCTGCAGCGAAATCACAAATGGAATAGGGGTTGCGGTGAGAGAGGAGAGCCCCCGACAAGGTATGAGGAGGCCCGACTCGGACCGTGCTTCCTCGCGGCGCATAACACCGCGTTCCGGTCGCGGCGGGCAGACGTTTAGCGAACGCTATATTGCCGGCGTTCCCGCCCGTATCATGCGCCCCCGTCTGATATTTATGGCCTGCCTGTTTACCTTGGTTTGCTTTGGCCTGCTGATGGTGTACTCGGCATCTTCGGTCGAGGCACTGCACGAGAATGGCTCGGCGACGTTTTTTTTGGGTCGACAGGCCGCGTTTACCGCGATCGGTTTTCTAGCGCTGATTGCCATCGTGCGCGTTTTGCCGGACAGCTGGTTTGGGGAGGATGTGCTCAGGATCTTCCTTATCGGCATGATGCTCTTGCTTCTGCTGGTTTTCTTGGTGGGCAGCGGCAGCCGTGGCGCCACGCGCTGGCTCAACATCGCCGGCATTCAGTTCCAGCCTTCCGAGTTTTTGAAGCCATTTGCCATTGCGTATTCGGCCATCATGCTCGATCGCTTCTTTTCGCCCGGTGGCAACATCAACGAATTCCTTCGCAAGATGGGCATCTACCTGGGCATTTCGCTCTTTCTGATCTTTATCCAGCCCGATTTCGGTACTGTCCTGATCATCCTGTTGACCCTCATGTGCATGGCGTTGTTTGCGGGTCTCGACCCCAGATTTATCATCGGCGTGCTAATCTTCGGCATTCTCGTGATCGTGATTGCGCTTGTCGCAGAGCCGTACCGTATGGTGCGTATTCAGGTTGCCTTGAACCCTTGGGCCGACGAGTATGGTGACGGCTATCAGGCCACGCTTGCCATCATGGCCTTTGCCTCGGGCGGCCTATTCGGCCGTGGCATCGGCAACTCAACCATGAAGTACTCGTATCTGCCCGAGGCGCACAATGACTACATCCTGGCCATCATTGGCGAGGAAGTCGGTTTTGTCGGAACCGTGCTGTTCTTCTTGGTGTTTGCGATGCTGATCTACTCGGCGTTTCGCATTGCCGAGCAGGCGACCGATCGTCGGGGCGCGCTTATGGCGTCTGGCTCCGCGGTAATTCTCGCGGTGCAGTTTTTGATTAACGCGTTGGGCATCCTCAACGTGTTTCCCATGACGGGCAAGCCGCTGCCGTTTATTAGCTACGGCGGCTCGTCGATTATTGTGTCGCTTATGCTCGCCGGTCTGATCCTGCGCGTTTCGTACGAGAGCGCCCGTCGCGATGAGCATGACCGCCGCCGTGAGAGCTTTGCCGTTATGGACGAGAGCACCGCCGGCGTGGCCCATGTGCGCGGTGAACGACCTTCGCGTGGCGGCTTTACCGTTCTGGATGGCTCTGCGACCGAGCCGGCAGCCCGCCCGCGTCAGCGAACGGCGCCGCAAGGTCGTCCTCAACGCCCCACTCCTCGCAATGCGGGCGGCGGATATAATCGAATCGATTTGAACTCGGACCCGTCGGCGCGTCTGCGCACCGACGACCAGGGACCGCGTGTACGAAGGGACTACCATGACCGATAAGATGACCGTTGCTATTGCAGCCGGCGGCACGGCAGGACACATCAACCCCGCGCTCGCCTTGGCCGAAGAGCTGCGTGATCGTGGCCACCACGTTGTGTTCGTGGGCCAGTCGCGCAAGCTCGAGGGTCGTCTGGTCCCCGAGGCTGGGTTTGATTTTGTGCCCATTACGGTCACGGGCTTCGACCGCTCCCGTCCTTGGACGGCGCTGACCTCGCTGTGGCGTGTCAACAAGGCCAAGCGTGCGCTCGCCAGTCATTTCTCAAAGGTCGGCAAGCCCGATGCCGCCGTCGGTTTTGGTGCCTATGTCGAGGTTCCGCTGCTGGGGTGGTGCAAGGGCGCAGGCGTTCCGTATCTGCTGCATGAGCAGAACTCTGTTCCGGGCCTGGCCAACAAGATGATGAACTCCCACGCCGCCCGCGTGTGCATCTCGGTGCCGGCAGCGCGTTCGGTCTTTGAGCGCGAAGGTGACCCTGACCACGTGCTCATGACCGGCAACCCCGTACGTCGCTCGGTAATCGAGGGCGATCGCGCTCGCGGCCGCAAGGCACTCGGCGTTCCCGAGGACGCTACGCTGCTGCTCGTCTTTGGCGGTTCACTTGGCGCCCAGCACCTCAACGAGCGCGTGGTTTCGCTCAAAAACGAGCTGCTTTCGCGCAAGAACCTCTATGTGTTGCATTCGACGGGTGCCGACGGCTTTGAGGAGACCGAGCGCGCTTTGGCACTGACGCCCGAGGAGGCGGAGCGTTACCGCGTCCAGCCTTACATCGACAACATGGGCGATATGCTGGCTGCTGCCGATTTGGTGCTCTCACGTTCGGGCGCATCGAGCGTGGCCGAGATCGCTGCGCTCGCCGTGCCCTCGGTGCTCGTGCCGTATCCGCATGCGACGGCCGACCACCAAACCACCAATGCCCGTTATCTGGTCGACGCTGGGGCCGGTGTGCTCTGCGCCGATGTCGATATCGATGGTTCTGCCTTTGCCGATGAGCTGCTGCACTTGGTCGATGACGCGGCGGCGCGCGACGCCATGCGTCAGGCGGCACGTGGTCTGGCTCAGGATAGGGCCGCCGCTCTTCTGGCGGATGCGGTAGAGGGTTTGCGTTAGTTAGACGGGATATCGTCGGTCGCCCTCGCGCTGATGCGGTAGGTGCGGTACAGTTAACGGGTTACAGGCAGTGTTTACGCAAGGAGTACACGAGCACATGGCTGATTCCCAGACTGCAACCTCCGCGCCCGAGTTTAAGAGCGCCCACTTTATCGGTATCGGCGGCGCCGGCATGAGCGGCATCGCCCTCGTTCTGCACGAGCGCGGTTATGCCGTTACCGGCTCCGACCTTAAGACGTCACGTTATATCCGCCAGCTTACCCGCGCTGGTGTGAAGGTGCATGTGGGCCATGAGGCCGCCACGATTGACGAGGTCAAGCCCGACGTGGTTGTTGTCTCCACCGCTATTCCGGAGTCCAACCCTGAACTCGTGCGCGCTCGCGAGCTTGGTATTCCCGTGTGGCCCCGTGCCAAGATGCTCTCTGCTTTGGGCCACGGCTACACCACCGTCGCTGTTGCCGGCACGCATGGCAAGACCACCACGTCTTCGATGTGCGCCACCATGCTCGACCGCATGGGTCTGGATCCGAGCTTCCTGATCGGTGGCATCGTCGAGGGCTATGACACGAACGGCAAGAACGGCTCGGGCGACTACTTTGTCGCCGAGGCTGACGAGTCTGACAGCTCCTTCCTGTTCCTGAACCCCAACGTAGTCATTGTGACCAACGTCGAGGCCGACCACCTCGATCACTACTCGGGTATCGAGGAGATCGAGGCAACTTTCGCCAAATTCATGAGCCTGGTGGGCGAGGACGGCACCGTCATCGTCTGCGGTGAGGACCCGCATCTGGTCGAGCTCGCCAAGTCGACGGGCCGTCACGTGCTTTCCTACGGCTTTGCCGTGAGCAACGACATCGTCTGCATGCACCCGGATGTCAAGGGCATCCAGAGTGACTTTATCGTTCGCTTTGAGGACGGCACTGAGCGCGCTGTGGAGATCAAGAGCAATCCCGGTCGCCACAACATGCTCAACGCCACGGCGGTGCTCACCGTCGCCCATGTCCTGGGCCTTGACATCGACGCCGCCGCCAAGGCGCTCTCGAGCTTTGAGGGCGTCCGCCGTCGCTTTACCCACGTGGGCGATATCGATGGCATCACCGTGGTCGATGATTACGGCCATCACCCCACCGAGATCAAGGCGACGCTTGCTGCCGCTTCGTCGCTGGGTTACAAGCACGTCGACGTCGTGTTCCAGCCGCACCGCTATTCGCGCCTGCAGGCCCTGTGCGACGACTTTGCTGATGCATTTGCCAATGCCGATAAACTGCTGCTGATTGATGTGTTCTCGGCTGGCGAGATGCCCATTCCGGGTGTCACCTCTAAGATGCTCGCCGATACCGTGCGCGCCAAGCATCCTGGCAAGGAGGTCGTGTACTGCTCCAGCCGTCTTGAGCTCAATCAGGAGCTCGAGCAGATGGTGGGCGAGGGCGACCTGCTGCTCACCATGGGTGCCGGCGACGTTACGACCGTCGGTCCCGAGTTCATTGAGTATCTGACTGCCAAGAAAGACGCTTAAGTCTAATGGGTCTGTTTAACGCCGTCATGGCGCTCTCGGGCATGATCGACACGGATGTGATCGAGGACGAGCGCCTTGCGCGTCATACGAGCTATCGTATCGGCGGCAAGGCCGACCTCTTTGTGACGTGCCATAGCTATCATGCCCTCCGCCGCGCCGTGGCGGTGCTCGATCGCGAGCAGGTGCCGTGGGTCATCATCGGCAAGGGCTCCAATCTGCTGGTTGCCGATGGCGGTTATCGCGGTGCCGTCATTTCGCTCGGACGTGAGTTTCAGCGCACGGTTGTTGCCGATGACGGTTGTACGCTGACGGTCGGTGCGGGCGTGATGTTTGCGCGCCTGGTCAACGATGCCCTGTCGCGTAGCCTCTCGGGCCTTGAGTTTGCCGTTGGCATTCCTGGTTCGGTCGGCGGTGCGATATCCATGAATGCCGGCACACGGACCGAGTGGATTGGCTCGCTGGTTGAGGATGTCGTAACGTTTGACCCGGCATCCGGTATCAAGCATTATGCGGGGTCCGAGATCACTTGGGGCTACCGCGAATGCAGCCTTCCCCGCAATGAGATTATCCTCGAGTGTGTGCTCAAGCTTAAACCGGCGCCCAAGGCCGACATTCGCGAGCGCATGGAACGGTACCTGACGAGGCGCAAGCGTACGCAGCCCATGGGTCGCGCATCCTGCGGGTCGGTCTTTCGTAACCCGCCCGATGCGAGTGTGGGCAAGCTTATCGAGGATTGTGGATTAAAGGGTTTTTCAATTGGCGGCGCGGAAGTTTCGCCCGTTCACGCTAATTTTATCGTTAATAACGGAACTGCCTCGGCCGATGACGTTGCCGCGGTTATCAGACATATGCACGGAAAGGTGAGGGAGGCGTATGGCATCGAGCTCAGACCGGAAGTTAAATTCCTCGGCTTCTAGAGCATCGAAACCCACCTTCCGCCGCGCCGGAGGGCGTTCCGGCGCGCCTGCCAAACCTCAACGCAATACCGTCGCGCACTCTAAGTCTGTCGGGCATGCTCGACAGACCAGTCGTCCGGTCGTCGGCTCGCAGCTCGGTAATCGTCCGGCCGCAAAAAAGTCCTCGCGTCCCTCGGTGACGTCAAAGCCTGTTATGGGCGCCAAGCCTGCCCGTCCCATGGCAGCTCCCAAGCCCTCGACGGGAACTAAAGCGGCGCGTCCAGGTCGCACGCTGGGCGCATCGAAACCGCGCTCGCTGACATCGGTGCCGGCTACCGCCAAGAAGCCTTCGAGTAAAAAAGGTTTCAACCCGTTATCTTCACTTGGAGCGATGGCAAATAAAACATCAGACGCCGCTTCTGTCGTTACAGGCAAAGGCAAAATCGTGGGCGGCGTTCTGGCCGTCTTGGCCGTGCTCGTCGTCGTTGCCATCGTGGTGATCAACTCTGGATTGTTTACTGCCACTGATATTCAGATTCAAGGCAGCGAGCATGTGACGAAGCACGATGCTATCCAGCTGATCGACTTGCCCGAGGGAACGTCGCTTTTTAACGTCGATCCCGACCAGATTACCGAGGATCTCAAGCAGAACCCGTGGGTTTCGGGCGTGGATGTCCAGCGCCAGTTTCCCCATACGCTTATCATCACGCCGACGGAGCGTAAAGTTATCGCCATTGCGTATATCAGCTCCGATGACCTTGCCTGGGCTATCGGAGACGATGACACCTGGATCGCCCCGCTGTCGACGTCGGTCGAAGTGGACGACCAGGGCAACGTCATCACGACAGGGCAGGGCTCAAATACCTTGACCGGAATCGATGCCGCGCTGGCGCTCGCTAAGCACTATGGCGCGGTGTTGTTGACTGATGTCTCGGCGGATGTCGCTCCGGTTTCCGGCCAGGCGGTGAACTCCAAGGCCGTTAAGGCCGGCCTGGATTATGTGCGTGGTTTTTCGAGCGAGTTCTTGGGACAAGTCAAGGATATTTCCACGCCTTCGGTCGAAGCCATCTCGGCAAACCTCAATAACGGCATTGAGGTGTCGCTGGGCGATTCGGACGATATCGCCAAGAAGGAACGCGTAGTCACCAAGTTGCTTTCGCAGGTAGAGGGCGTAACGTATATCAATGTGCGCTCTCCGGGCAACTACACATTTAGGAATGCTCCGACCTCGTAGCGCTGGTTGATGCTTTGTTGAGGGGCCATACCACGCCGTTTATCTGGTTTGTTTGGTTTTCACGGTCAATTATTTGACTGATACGTTCATAATGTGCAAACATAATACGGTTTACCTTTGCATTTACTTTCAACCTGAAGGTTAATGTGCGCAGGGGTCGACCCATGCTATGGCTATAACCTTTGTTCGGAGGACCGACATGCACGAGACAGAGATCAACAACTACCTTGCCGTCATTAAGGTGGTCGGCGTCGGCGGCGGCGGTACCAACGCGGTCAATCGAATGATCGAAGAGGGCATCCGCGGCGTCGAGTTTGTTGCCATCAACACCGATGCTCAGGCACTCGCGATCTCTGATGCCGATATCAAGGTGCACATCGGCACCGACCTTACCCGCGGCCTGGGCGCCGGCGCCAATCCCGAGGTTGGCCGCAAGGCTGCCGATGAGTCCCGCGACGACATCGCCGAGGCGCTCGCTGGCGCCGACATGGTGTTTATCACCTGCGGCGAGGGAGGCGGCACCGGTACCGGCGCTGCTCCCATCGTTG
Source organism: Collinsella sp. (assembly GCA_019424985.1). Taxonomy (GTDB): domain Bacteria; phylum Actinomycetota; class Coriobacteriia; order Coriobacteriales; family Coriobacteriaceae; genus Collinsella. Next base: position 41,346 of record JAHYYM010000015.1, read on the forward strand.
CCGATATCGCGATGAACGAGGTCGGCGCACTGACCGTCGCCGTCGTGACCAAGCCCTTCACCTTCGAGGGCCGCAAGCGTAAGAAGAGCGCCGAGGAGGGCATCAAGACCCTCTCCGATTGCGTCGACACCATGATCGTCATCCCTAACGATAAGCTGCTCGACATCGCCGAGAAGAAGACCACCATGCTCGAGGCCTTCGCGATTGCCGATGGCGTCCTTTCCCAGGGCACCCAGGGCATCACCGACCTCATCACCGTCCCCGGTATCATCAACCTGGACTTCGCCGATGTTAAGACCATCATGAAGCAGGCCGGTACCGCCATGATGGGTATCGGTACCTCTTCTGGGGATACTCGTGCCGTCGACGCTGCCCAGCAGGCCATCTCCAGCCCGCTGCTCGAGAGCTCCATCGATGGTGCCACGCGCGTGCTGCTCTCCATCGCCGGTTCCAAGGACCTGGGCATCCAGGAGATCAGCGACGCCGCCGACGTTGTCGCCAACGCCGTCGACCCCGAGGCCAACATCATCTTCGGTACCGTTGTCGACGAGTCCCTGGGCGATCAGGTGCGTATCACCGTCATCGCTACGGGCTTCTCCGACTCCAACGTCAACCGTCAGGATGAGCTCTTTGCTGCTCAGCAGTCTCAGAGCAAGGCCGCTGCCTCCGCTGAGCCGCAGCGCACCGCTCCGGCTGCCAGCCCGGCTCAGGCCGCTCCGACCCGCAACGTCGGTGGTACCGAGCTGCCCAACTTTGGCAACGACCAGTTCGAGCTTCCCGACTTCCTGAAGCGCGGTAGCTTCTAGTTCGTTTTTCTCAACGACCTGCACGGGGTGTGTCCATTTGGATGCACCCCGTTTTGTTTCTCGTTTGTAAACGAAAGCCTCCAATCTCCTTACGTTCCCTTTACGTTTGGTCCCTACCGCTGCGGGTATCCTTTTAAGGAAGTATGACAGCCGTATAAACGCGGACTGCGCGGCGACGCCGCGGTACTTGTGTTATTAGGAGGCTTTAGTATGGCAGCACGTGCGGACAACGTTTCGCGTGTCGACCATGATGGAGTTACGTTGGTGGAGGGCGCGACATCCGATGTCCGCTTTGCCTTTACCGAGCGCACCGGTGGCGTTTCTGAAGATGCGTACTCCTCGCTCAACCTGGGCTCGCATGTAGGCGATGACCCCTTTGCTGTTCAAGAAAATCGTCGTCGAGCGCTCGAAGCTATGGGCGCCACTGAGTGCGAGCATAATCTGCTCGTGCCCAATCAGGTACATGGTGACCATATCGTTACGGTGACTTCGAACGGCGCCGACGATCTTGAGGCTGTTCGCGAGCAGATTGCCGAGGGCTGCGATGCCATCGTCTGTACGGCCCATGACGTGCCCGTGCTGCTCTGCTTTGCCGACTGCGTTCCCGTGGTGCTGGTGGCCCCTGGCGGATTTGCCGTGGTGCACTCCGGTTGGAAGGGCACGATTGCACGTATTTCTGCCAAGGCGTGCCAGGCGCTTTGCGATGCTACCGGCTGCGATGCGAGCGACGTTTCCGCCTATATCGGCCCCCATATCTTGGCTGACGAATATGAGGTATCCCAGGAACTCATGGATCGCTTTGCCGTCGAGTTCTCTTGCATCGATGCGAGTGCCTCTCGCATGCTCGATCTTTCCGCTGCCATTTGTGAGGCGCTGGTAGATGCCGGTGTGGACGCGGATAATATCGTGGATACCCAGCTTTCGACTGTGCGTCAGAACGACCGCTTTTATTCCTACCGTAACGAGGACGGCACCTGTGGGCGCCATGCTGCGATCGGCGTGATGCTATGAGAAAGATCGTATCGGTCCTGAGCGCCGCCGTGCTTACGCTTACGCTGTGCGCCTGTTCTTCGGGATCTTCTACCTCTTCCATTACTGTGGCCGGCTCCACGACCTGCCTTCCTATCGCCGAGATTGCGGCAGAGGGCTTTAAGGAGGAGACCGGCATCGACGTGCTCGTTTCCGGTTTGGGCTCTTCCGCTGGCATCGAAGCCGTCAGCGCTGGCACGGCCGATATCGCCAGCTCCTCCCGTGGACTCAATGCCGACGAACAGGATTTGGGCCTGACTCCCATCGTCATTGCCCACGACGGTATCGCGGTCATCGTGAACGAAGACAACCCCGTCGATAGCCTCTCGACCGAGCAGCTCCGCGATATCTATGCCGGCAAGATTACTAATTGGAAAGAGGTCGGTGGCGAGGACCTGAAGATTCAGGTCATCAACCGAGACGAGGCGTCTGGCACGCGTGAGGCCTTTCGCACCATCGTGATGGACGGCACCCCGTTCGATCGCCGCTCGGCCGTTCTTTCGGGCACGGGCCAGGTGCGCGACGTGGTATCTCGTTCGCGCGGTGCCATTGGCTACATTTCGCTGGGCTTCGTCGATAGCCTCAACGCCAAGACCTCGGTCAAGGCCGTCTCGGTCAATCATGTTGAGGCGTCCGAGAAGACGGTCGCGAGCGGCGGCTATCCCATCTCGCGCGACCTTTACTTCTTTGTGAAGGGTGCTCCTTCGCAGCAGGCGCAAGATTACATCGACTACGTGACGTCCGAAAAGATGGACAAGCAGATTCGCGAGGCGGGCTTTATTCCCGTCACCAACGACGAGAAGGGGAGTGAGTAGCATGGAAGCACAGGAAAACTCCCAGACTGAGCAGAATGCTCAGGCGCCCAAGAAGCGCGAGCTGGCGCTCGTATCGCGCAGCACCTATATCAAGGAGAAGGCGCTGCAGTGGATTTTCTTTGCCTGCGCGTTCTTGGCGGTTGTTACCGTCATCCTGATTTTTGTCTTTACCACGTACTCGGCGCTGCCCGTCTTTACCGACATCGGTCTGGCGGACTTCTTTAGCTTTACGTGGGCGCCCTCTGAGGGCCACTACGGCATCGTGTCGCTGCTTGCCGGCTCGGGTCTGGTGACCGTCGGTGCGCTCGCCATGGGTGTGCCCCTAGGCGTGGGCACGGCCGTGTATCTGGTCGAGATCGCCAGCAAGCGCGTGCGCAAGCTCATCAGCCCTGCCGTTGACCTGTTGGCCGGCATCCCTTCTATCATCTATGGCTTCTTTGGCATGATCATCATCCGTCCGTTTATCGCGCAACTGACCGGTGGTCTTGGTTTTGGTGCGCTGACGGCGTGGTTCGTGCTTGCCATCATGATCGTCCCTACCATCACCACGCTCACCATCGATGCCCTCAATTCCATTCCCATGGGTATTCGCGAGGCATCGTATGCCATGGGTGCTACTAAGTGGCAGACCATCTATAAGGTCGTGCTACCTGCCGCCAAGCTGGGTATCGTGGATGCCATCGTGCTGGGTATGGGCCGTGCCATCGGCGAGACCATGGCCGTGCTCATGGTCGTGGGTAACGCCCCGGTTATTCCCGACAGCATTGCGAGCCCCATCTCGACGCTCACGAGCCAGATCGCGCTCGACATGAGCTATTCCTCGGGTCTGCACCGCTCGGCGCTGTTCGGCATGGGCGTGGTCCTGTTTATCATCTCCGCCACGCTGGTGGGCATCGTCCGTCTGATTTCCAAGAAGAAGAGGGGGTAGGCTATGTCCGATTCCGTTGACACGACGGTCGATACGACCTCGTCGCGCGAGCGCATCAAGCGTGCCCTTTCCCATGGCAAGAAGGGCCGCATCAACAAGGACCTGTCCAACAAGATCATGCTTGGCGTGTTCCGTGCCGCGGCATACATCACCACGCTGGTGCTTGTCGCTATCATTGCCTATGTGGTCATTAACGGCCTGCCGCATATCTCGCTCGACTTTATCTTCGGTTGGCCCCAGGGCGTCAACGCCGAGGGCGGAATTTGGCCCACGATCGTCTCGACCGTCTATGTGACGGCGCTCGCCATGCTTATCTGCACGCCGATTGCCGTGCTGGCAGCCGTCTATCTGGCCGAGTACGCCAAGCAGGGCAAGGTCGTCGAGCTCATTCGCTACGCTGCTGACGCTTTGGCCTCGGTGCCCTCCATCGTTATGGGCCTGTTTGGCTACGCCTTGTTTGTCGAGGCCATGGGCCTGGGCCTTTCGATGGTCTCGGCCGCTCTGGCGCTCGCGCTCTTGATGCTTCCCATCGTCATGCGCACCACCGAAGAGGCCATTCGCGCCGTCCCGCGCTATATCCGTTGGGGCGCGTACGGCCTGGGCGCCACCAAGTGGCAGGTTGTCTCCAAGATTGTGCTTCCTTCTGCCTTTGGCCGTATTGCCACGGGCATCGTCCTCGCCATCGGCCGCGCCATTGGCGAGACCGCGGTGGTGCTCTACACCATGGGCCAAGCCATCAATCTACCTATTTCGCCGCTCGATTCCGGCCGCCCCATGACGGTTCACCTGTACCTGCTTGCCAACGACGGCATCAACATGAACGCAGCCTACGGCACCGCGCTCTTGCTGATGGTGATCATTCTGGCCTTCAACCTGTTTGCGCGCTTCCTGTCGCGCAAGCGTCGCTAGTTAAGGAGTCCCATGTCCGTTTATCAGTCCGCTCCCACGCTGGAGCAAGCGGCCATCACGGCCAAGGATTTCAACTTTTGGTACGGTGACTTTCATGCGCTGACGGGGCTTGACCTCAACATCGCCAAAAACGCCATCACCGCCTTCATTGGCCCTTCGGGCTGCGGCAAGTCGACGTTTTTGCGCTGCATCAACCGCATGAATGATCTGATCGAGGGTACGCGCGTCGAGGGCACCATGACGCTCGACGGCAATGATATCTATGCCGAGGGCGTCGACCCGGTCGACCTCCGTCGTCGCGTGGGCATGATCTTTCAGCAGCCCAACCCGTTTCCTAAATCCATCTACGAGAATGTCGCCTTTGGCCCTCGTCTGCAGGGCGTGACTAGCAAAAGCGACCTCGATGACATCGTGGAAGAATCGCTCAAGCGCGCCAACCTCTGGAAAGAGGTATCCAATCAGCTCAACAAGGATGGTTTGGCGCTCTCGGGCGGTCAGCAGCAGCGTCTGTGCATCGCGCGCGTGCTTGCGGTGCAACCCGATGTTCTCCTGATGGACGAGCCCTGCTCCGCCATCGATCCCACATCCGTCTCTAAGGTCGAGGATCTGATGGCCGAGCTGGCGCCCGAGATGACGATCATCATCGTCACGCATTCAATGCAGCAGGCAGCTCGCATCAGCGACTACACCGCATTCTTCTTGCAGGAAGTTGCCGGCGAGCCCGCCACGCTCATCGAGTATGGTCAAACCGACGCGATCTTCACCAGCCCGGTGGACTCGCGGACGGAAGACTATATCACCGGCCGCTTTGGCTGATCGGTGCGACTAGTCCCAAGCCGTCGGACCTGGTCCGGTGCGTATTCACTGTGCGGGCTGCATGACCGCACCCAACTGATTGGAGTGAACCATGCGCAAACTGTTTTCCCGTCAGCTCGTCGAGGCCCGTCACGAGATGCTGAGCATCTATGAGGCCGTCGATCTGGCTCTCCACGATGCCGTGAAGGCCTATGTGACCGACGACCGCAAGCTCGCCACCAAGACCAAGAAACGCACGCTTTCGATTGACGCGCGCTGCGCCAACCTGGAGGCCGTCTGCTACAACCTGATCGCCACGCAGTCACCGGTCGCCTCCGACTTCCGCCTGCTTCAGACGATCATCTATGTCGACTTTAACCTGCAGCGCATGACCGATAAAGTCCGTCAGATCTGCCGTGCCACGCGTCATATGATCAAGGCCGACATCTCGCTGCCCAAGGAGCTTGTCGGCACGGTTGAGGCCGAGGCTGAGGCCGTCTACCAGGTGCTGGGCTCTTCGCTTTCTGCGCTCGTCACCAATGACATGTCCATCATCTGCAACCTGGCCGTCGAGGACGAGCCAGTGCACGCCGCCTACGAGAAGTTCTTCCGCACCTTTAACCGTATGGATACGGGCGACTTTATGGACGACGACAGCAACTATGACGACCTGCGCCGCGCCATCATGGTTTCGCGCTACCTCGATCGCATCGCTTCCATTTCCATCGATGCCGCTTGCCGTCTGACCTTCCTGTTGACTGGTCAGCGTATGAACGCCGGCGATATCGCCCGTGTGGACGAGGATGAGCTCGAGAGCATGCGCGTGCCTTCGGGCGAGGGTGTTATCATGAGGCCTGCCGTCGACGCGCGTTACGTTGCCAAGGTGCCCGCCAACGAGGTCAGCGAGGGTCTTCGCTACCTGCTCGATCATCTTGAGGACGAGGACGATGGCGAGGACGACGAGGAGTAAGTGACCCCGTTCGTCGAAAGATTGTAAATACCTAAGTGAGCGCGGCCTTGCACATGCGGGACCGCGCTCTTGCGTTAGCATGGGACTACTTGTTTGGCTGTCAGCGGAGGCGATTAGCAATGGATAACTATTTGGACTTGATGCGCGCTCGCCGCGAGCAGATTCTGGAACGTTTTTATGCGGCGCTCGATCGCGCGGGCCGCCCCCACGACGCCGCGGGCCTCATTGCCGTGTCCAAGACCGTTGGTGTCGATGAGACCGTTGCCGCCATCCAAGCGGGGTATCGCCATTTTGCCGAGAACCGCCCGCAGGAGCTGGTTCGCAAGCTCACGGGTCTGGCGGAGCATCCGGAGCTGCCCGAGGTGCGCTTCGATATGATCGGCAACCTGCAGACCAATAAGATCAATGCGGTGCTGAGCTCAGCCGAGTTGATTCACTCGGTGGGTTCGCTGCATCTGGCACAGGCGATCTCGAGCCGTGCTGTCCGCAAGATTGAGGCAGGCGAGCTCGCCGGCCCCCAGCGTGTGCTCATCGAGGTCAATGTGAGTGGTGAGGAGTCGAAGGGAGGCTTTTCGCCCGATGAGATTCGCGCCGCCGCGGGTGAGCTTGCGGAACTTGAGGGAATTTGCGTACAGGGGCTTATGACTATGGCGCCCCGGGGGAATAAGGATGTGGCACGCCGCACCTTTGCGGGGCTTCGTGAGCTGAGGGATGAGCTGGAGGCGGCGCATCCCGATTTGAACCTGCCTGAGCTTTCCTGCGGCATGAGCGAGGACTTTGAGCCTGCCCTTGAGGAGGGCTCTACGCTCGTTCGCCTGGGCAGGGTAGTATTTAGCCCGGAGTTTGCAGTAAAATAAGGCTCTGAAGTGCGCACTGATTATCGGGGCGCCTGCACTAAACCGCGAGAGGACACAACCATGGGCTTCCTTGACGAGATTAAAAATAAGATGCACCTGGGCGGCCAGCAGGGTTACGACCAGGGTTATGGCCAGGACGACGACTACGGCTACGATGACGGCTATGACGATAGTTATCAGGGCAACGGCTACAGCGGTGCTTCGGGCGAGGGCTTCTACACCCAAGACGAGCCGAGCAACGGCCTGCTTGGTCAGACGCGCCGCGGTGAAGCTGAGTCGGTTGCCGTGTATACGCGCTCCGGTCAGCTGGTCGGCGATGACTCCCGCCATGCCACGACGTATAACCCGCCTTCGCGCTCGCAGGACGGCGTTGCGAGCGGTTATCGTCCTGGTGCCTATGACACGCCGTCGAGCTACGCCGAGAACACCCGCGCCCGTGCCGCCGCTGCACCCGCGCCTGCACCGAGCGATGCCTCGGCCTATGCGAGCAATATCATCAACGCCACGCCGCAGCTGCCGGCCTATGTCCTGCGCCCCGAGAGCTATGACGACGTGGAGACCGTGGTGCGCCGCGTTCGCACCAAGCAGCCTGTCGCACTGATTTTTGTGGGCGTACGCACCGAAGTTGCCAAGCGCGTCTTGGACTTCTCTTACGGCTTTGCCTGCGGTCTGGGCGCCACGGTCAAGGAGGTAGGCGACCGCGTGTTCATGGTGCTGCCCGCCGGTTGCGAGGTCAAAGATTCCGATCTCAAGAAGCTTCGTGCCGACGGCTACCTTAAGTAAAGACAAGACGAGGAGATTCCCATCAACATCTACACTATCGTCCAGCTGGTCAACACGCTGTTCAACTTCTATTCCACGCTCATTGTCGTCTACTGCTTTATGACGTGGATTCCCATGAAGCAGGGTGGTTTACTTCAGGATATTGCTGCGGTGCTCGATAGCGTGTGCGGTCCGTGGCTCAACCTGTTCCGTCGTTTCATTCCGCCGATGGGCGGTATCGATTTTTCGCCGGTCGTTGCGATTATTGCGTTGCAGTTGGTGCAGAGGCTGGTTCTGCAGCTTCTTATAGGTATACTCGTATAGAACTGACTTTGTAACTTACGTCGGGCGTGTAGCGCCGAGGCGATGAAAAAGGAGACTTGTTATGGCTATTACCCCTGCAGACATCCAGGCTCAGACTTTCTCTGAGGCCAAGCGTGGCTACGATCCTGCCGAGGTCGACGTCTTCTTGGAGACGCTGTCCTCCGAGGTTGACGCTATGCTCGCTAAGATCGTCGACCTTAAGGGTCGTCTGACTGCTACCGAGCAGCAGCTTGCCGATGCACAGGCTCAGCTTGCCCAGGCTCAGGATGCCACCGCCCAGGCCGTTCCCGCCGCCCCCGTGGCTGCTCCCGCCCCTGACTTCTCCGCTCAGGAGCGCCAGATTTCCGCTGCCCTGATCGCTGCCCAGCAGACCGCTGAGACCATCGTCAACGATGCCAACGAGAACGCTGAGCGTATCCGCAACGAGGCTGACGCCAAGGCCCGCGAGGTTATCCGCCAGGCTCTGACCGAAAAGCAGGCCGAGCTTGAGGAAATCGATCGTCTCAAGGCTTCCCGTGAGGAGTTCAAGGCCGAGTATCTCAAGCTCATCCAGCACTTCATGGACGATGCCCAGAACTCCTTCCCGGCCGACCTCATGGCCTCCACGCCGGTCGGTTCTGCCGCTTCTCCCGCGGTGACCGTTCCCGCCGCCGAGCCGCTGCCCGTCGCCGATCCGGTTGTCCCCGTAGCCGATCCCTTTGCCCCGATCGACAACTTTGCTGCCGACGACCTGGACTAACATTCGGCCTACAATTTAGTGCCTAGAAAGGACCCGCAGCTTGCGGGTCCTTTTTTATGACTGTGCCGGGGTGCGTAACATAAAAAACCGAGCCCTGCACATAGTGGCGCAGAACTCGGCGAACGGGTGAGCGGTCAAGGGTAGGTTTTAAGGCATGTCCCAAAAATCTACTTGAGGAGGAAGTCGGAGAGGGGAATGGTGCGGGCCTCGCGATGCTCGGGGTCTGCGATGTGGTCGGCAGGATAGCCACAGACGAGCATGTGATAGGGATAGACACCCTCGGGCAGGTTGAACTGCTCGCGGGCTAGCTCGGGCTTAAAATGGCATACCCAGCACGTTCCCAGACCTTGCTCCTCGGCCTCCATCATCATCTGATCGCAAACAATCGAGGTGTCGATGGCACTCGAGTTCATCTGGTCATAGGGGCGAACCCAAGCGTCGCCGGTAACGCTGCAAATAAGGAAGACAAGCGGAGCCCCAAAGATGGACCCATCACGAGCAAACCGAGGCTGACAAGCAGCAGCCTTCTCCAACAGCTCAGGCGTATCCAGCACCATCACACGGGCTGGATGATTATTACAAGCAGAAGGAGCAATACGCCCAGCCTCAACAATGGCATCCACAACAGTTTGCTCAACAGAACGATTCTCAAACTCGCGACAAGAATACCGAGACCGAGCCAGATCCAAATAAGACATACAAGCCCTCCTAAAATTAAAAATCAAACAAACCAAAAGTAACCCAAAGAGTACCCAAAGCAGCAATCAGCCAAACGCTCATCAAGGGCCAAAGTGTCCGAACGGGTACCATAGGTCCCTTCAGCCAAACCCCCATCGCGCTAAATCTATCAGCCAAAGTTCCCAATGGTGGTACGTAAGGCGAAGGGCCGGCCACGGTTTACTTTCGAACGACTCTGCAAAGCAGCCGGAGTGAGAAAGCAAACCGTGGCCGGCCCTTCGCCGCCGGGACACGTACCCCCAATTAACTGTTCTTCATGACAATCGAATCCACGACATCGGCCACATTCTCGCAGCAGTCGGCGCAGTACTCCAGGAAGGCGTACACGTCACGCCAGGCGATAACCTCGAGCGGGTCCTTGCCGTTAACGTGCAGGTTACGCATGGCGTTGATATAGAGCTCGTCGGCCTCGGACTCGATGGTGTTGATCTGGATGACGAGCTCGCGCAGCGTCTTGGACTTGCGGTAGTTGGGCAGCTCGACCATCAGGTCCTTCATGGCGCGGCAGGCGTCGGTCACCTTGTGGGCGATGACGATGGCGTCGGGATGGATGCTCTGGATGTTGGTGAAGTAGACGCGCTGCACGACGCCCTCGATACGGTCGAGCACGGTGTCGAGCGAGCAGCTCATCAGATCCAGGTCCTCGCGCTCAAGCGGGGTGATAAAGGCCGTGAGCAGGGCGTCCTCAAGCTCATGGTGCTTCTTGTCGGCCGCATGCTCGATCGCGTGCATCTTGTCGAGCATATCGTGAATCTTCGCGGGATCGAAGTTCTCGAAAATCTTGGTAAGCAGCTCGGCGGCCTGGACGGCAAGGTCGGCGCAGGCGACGTAGTTGTCAAAGTAGAATGAATCGGGTTTCTTTGCCATGAGTGGGTCCTTTCGAGGCGAAGACGGGTGGGCGAAGTTTTGCGGTCCGGATGGACGCTCGGTGTGGCTAGAGGAACATCATGAACAGCTTGGCCATGACAAAGCTGATGAGTCCGCAGGCGGGGAAGGTGAAGAACCAGGTGAACATCATGTCCTTGACGACGCCGAAGTTGATGGCCGAGAGGCGTTTGACGGCACCGACGCCCATGATGGCGCAGGTCTTGATGTGCGTGGAGGACACGGGGATGCCGGTAAGGGTGGCAAGCAGCAGGTTCGCGGCGCCCGCCAGGTCGGCGGAGAAGCCCTGGTACTTTTCGAGCTTGACCATGCTCTGGCCGACGGACTTGATGATGCGCTCGCCGCCCACGCTGGTGCCGATACCCATAGTGGCCGAGCACAGCAGCATAATCCAGATGGGGATGCCGGCATCGCCGACGCTCGTCTGGCCGTTGGCGAAGGCCACGCCTAAAAAGAGCACGCCGATGAACTTCTGTCCATCCTGCGCGCCATGCATAAAGCTCATGGCCGCGGCACTCGCGATCTGAGCGTATTTAAAGAAGACATTGGCACGTCGCCTGTTGGCGGCGGCGAAAAGAATCGAGACGAGCTTGCACAGGACCCAGCCCATGACAAAGCCCAGGCCAATGGAGAGCGCCAGGCCGTAGATGACCTTCATCCACTCGTGGACGTTGACGCTGCTCGCGCCGCCGAGGGCGATAGCGGCACCGGTCAGGCCGGCGATAAGGCTGTGGCTTTGCGAGGTGGGGATGCCAAAACGCGATGCCGTGGCGCCGTAGACGACGATGGAGAAGAGCGCCGCGCACAGGCAGGCGAGCGCCATGGTGCTATTTCCGCCAAAGTCGACGATATGTGAGATGGTGTTGGCGACGCTCGCGTTAAAGTGCGTCATGATGAGCACGCCGAGGAAGTTGAATGCGGCGCTCATGAGAATGGCGGCGCGGGCGGGCATGCAGCGCGTGGTGACGCAGGTCGCGATGGCGTTGGGCGCGTCGGTCCATCCGTTGACGAAGATGGCGCCGAGCGCGAGGATCACGGTGACGGCAAGGACTGGGTTCGACACAAGTTGGCCGAGGAAGGTTGAGAACGTTGCGTCCATATATGGCTTTCTCGAAGTTTTCAGACACGTTACAAAAACATGATAAATCGTATCACCTCCTGCGGGTTTCTTTACCGAGTTCTGATGGGAGAAGTGAATTTTTTGGCACTAACATTGAATATTAGCCCTGTTGACCGCGGGTGTTCTTTTTGCTAACACGCCATGCGGACACGTGCGATTACTACGACACTCCAAAACCACAGTCTGTTCGCTTTACAACATGCAAACATGCGTTCGATAATAGGAGGCATGGAATATCGACAGACAGATGGCAAAACTCGACGCGTGCACAAGCAGTATGTGGACGTCGTGGCTCGCATCCTCGCGGGAGGACAGGTCGTGCCGGTCACCGTCTGCTGGGTCGACGGTCGGTGCTTTACGATTGACGAGATTGTCTCGACCACTGGGTTTGGCCTGACGGTTCACGGCATTCGTACGGCAACCTATAAGGTTCGTTTTGGCGGTCATGCGACCGAGTTGTATCTGGAGGACCGGGCGCGCGAACGGCCGGACGGCTCGCAGGCCCACGTGATGCGTTGGTGGGTCTGGGCGTTTGACCGCACGCTCGAGGGCGAGCGCCGTAGGTAAGAGCGCGCGGCATTCGGGTACAATGGCAGGAATCTTGTCAGCTACGGCGCCGTCGCGGTGCTTTTTGAAAGGACGAAAGTATGAACGATATCCAGGGCTATCAGAATGGCCCCATCGAGACCGGCGCAAGCCGTGCCAAGGAGATGTCGCCGCGCGCGTACAACCTTGTCATGTCTGCTCTGATCTTTTTGGGCTTTTGCGCCATGGGCGCCGGTGCTTACTTTACGAGCACCATGTCGTTTGCGCGCATGATGATGAGCGGCGCCGCTTTGCCGCTGGTCTTTGGCTCATTTATTTTGACCATCGTCGGCATGGTCATGATGTCGGCTGCTGCCAGCAAACAGTCCGTGGGCCTGTCGCTCGTGGGCTACGTGGTCTTTGCGAGCACCTTTGGCCTGACGGCGTCGTTTGGTCTTGCCAACTACGACCTGCCTACCATTAACACCGCCTTTATCGCCACGGCCGCCATCACCTTTGTCTTTGGTGCGCTGGGCGTGACCTTCCCCAAGTTCTTCCAGCGTGTGTATGGCATTGGTTTTGGCATCTTGCTTGCCACGATTCTGGTCGAGATCGTGCTGATGTTCATGGGCGTTTCGCAGTCCATCACCGACCTGATCGTGATTGTGGTGTTTGCCGGCTTTATTGGCTACGACACCTATGTGGCCACGACGGTGCCGCCTACGCTGCCCAATGCGGTGCTCATGGCGTCCAATCTGTTCGTGGACATTATCAACGTGTTCCTACGCATCCTGAACATCCTCGGCCGTCGCGATTAAAGCGCGGCATTGCGATGCTTCCTGCCGGACACGGTAAAACGATGCGAAAGGCGGTCCTTCGGGGCCGTCTTTTTTGTGCGCGGCGGGGTATCATGGATGGGAAAAGCCGATAGCGGCAGCGACAGGAAAGGTGGCCATGTATGGCAGACGTCGACAACAGGAACCGTAACCGCAGGTCCAACCGAGCGGGTCAGCCCAATCCCAAGCGCGAGGCCCGTGCCAAGGCCGCCGAGCGCCATGTGATGACTGTGTCCGAGGCCTGCGCCAAGGATATCGAGCGTTCGCTTGCTGGTGTTCGCGAGTTTGACGGCATGCCCGCCGGCTTTGTCGCGGCGATGAAGGCCAAGGTTCAGACTGCTGTGGCCCCCGAAGAGCAGGTCGCCGAGGACGTCGAGAACGCGGAGACTGCCGAGGTCGAGGCGGCGCCCGAGACCGAGGCGGCGCCCGAGCCCGTCGAGGAGCTTGCCGAGGAAATCGCCGAAGCTGAGTCCGCGCCTGCTGAGGAGCCCGCTCCGGTCCTGCCCGAGGTCACTGTGCTTGATGCCTCCGCCACGCAGGCAATCCTCGATAACGGTCGCGGCTATGCGCAGTTCTGCGACATGGCCGTGCTCGCCTTTGCCTCGTTTACCAATCCGGGCGGTGGATATATTCAGGGTTATCTGGGCCAGGAGGCCACGCTGTGCGCCGATTCGTATCTGTACAACGTCCTCGATAAGCAGCGTAAATGGTACGGTGAGAACCGTCGCCGCAACATCAACTGTGAGCTGTACCGCAACCGTGCGCTGGTGGTGCCCGCGGTGCGCTTCGAGCGCAAGCATGTGCACGCCTATGCCGACGTGATCGTCGCCGCTGCACCCAACGCCAAGCGTGCTCGCCAGGAGTACCGCGTGAGCGACGATGCCTTGCTTGACGCCCTGCGCGACCGCATTCGCTTTGTGCTTGCTATCTGCGATGAGCTTGGCCGCGAGAAGCTCGTACTGGGTGCTTGGGGCTGCGAGAACAACGGCTTTGACGCAGAGGCCGTGGCCGAGCTCTTCCGCAAGGAGCTCGCATCGGGCGACTTCAAGGTCAAGCAGGTCTTCTTTGCCGTGCCCTCTACGCGCTGGGACGAGGACTTCGCCAAATTCGAGCACGTGCTGGCAAACTTCCCCGAGCAAAACGAGGAGTCCTATGCTCAGGTTGCCGCCCGCGCCGCAGCCGCCCGTGCCGCCGAGCAGGCTCAGACCGCTGCCGAGGATGACGAGGATGACGACGACTGGCGCAAGTACCTGTAAACGGTGCTCGTGATGCGATATACCGAGCCGACGGGAGAGGCTGCTCCTGTCGGCTTTTTATTGAGTGGGGAGCTTACGATGAAAAACGTTCTGTGCTTTGGTGACAGCAACACCTATGGTTACGATCCGGCGGGCATGCGCGACGGTACCGCGGTGCGCTATGCGCAGGATGTGCGCTGGTGTGGCGTGGTCCAACGTGACTTAGGCGAGGGCTGGCATGTAATTGAAGAAGGCCTCAACGGCCGCACGACGGTACGCGACGACATGTGCCATCTGGACACTAACCTCAACGGCATTCGCGCGCTTCCGATGCTGCTCGAGGCTCATAAGCCGCTGGACGCCATTGTGATCATGCTGGGCACCAACGACTGTAAGACGGTCTTTAACGTGACAGCTTCCGATATCGCCCGTGGCGCCATGGCGCTGATTCGCGCCGTCCGCGCGTTTCCGTGGACCGACGCTGCGCCTTGCCCGCGCATCCTGCTGATGGCTCCTATCAAGATCAAGCCGCAAATCGCCGATGTATATATGACCGATTTTGACGAGCGTTCCGTCGAGGCATCTGAACATTTTGGCGAGTACTATGCGCACGTGGCCGAGCAGTTTGGCTGCGACTTTTTGAATGCCGCCGAGTTTGCCGAGCCGGGCGATATCGACTATCTGCATATGATGCCCGAAAGCCACGAGAGCTTGGGACATGCCGTGGCAGCCAAGCTCCAAGAGATGCTCGGTGAGTAGCGCGACCCCAAGCCACCGCAAAGGGGGCAGGCACCTTTGTGGTGGTTTTGCCCGGGTAAACGAACGGATTGGCTGCCATATGGGCATGGACGAGCTCATCGACCTCTTTGCCGAGGGCGATGAGCTCGTCTCCAATACCGCTTTTGAGGATTTGGATCTTGCCTGCGACGTGGCGAACGGCGCGACCTTCGATGGCGTCGTGTTCCGATCTTGCGAGTTCGATAGCGTTGACTGGAGCGGCTCGACGTTTCGCGACGTGGTGTTTCGCGGTTGCCGCTTTATCCGCTGCAACATGGAAGGCTGCTGGCTCAACCGCTGCGACTTCGTTGACTGCTCGGCGCCGGGGCTCAACTTGCTCAGGGCGCGTCTGTCGAGCGTGTCGTTTACATCGTGCGATTTGAGCTATGCGAACCTTTCGGAGGGACGCATTGGCCCCATGGCTGCGCATGACACGCGTTTGACCGAGGCCGCGTTTCAGGGTGCCAAGCTGGGTCAGATACGCCTGGATGGCTGTGACCTGACGCGTATGGATGTGTTTAAGACGTCGCTTTCCGGCGTGGATGTATCGCGTTGTACATTCGCGGCGCCCGTTGTTTCGGGCGATTACCATGAGTTGCGTGGCTTGACGGTCAATGCCGAGCAGGCGCTGGCACTCTCGGGTTTGTTGGGAATTCAACTCGCCGACGAATAGGCGCTCTGGTCCTTTGCTCGACCGCTATCTAAAATCAAACCGTCGCAACATTTAATGATTTTTCGCGTTTGCACGATTTTCATCGAATGTTGCGACGGTTTTTGGTGCAAGGTAGCCTGTCTTTTTTTGGCAGGTTACTGGCTATTTAGTACTGCCACATGTGGTTGACAGGGCCGGAGCCTTTGCCCATGTCAAAGCCGGCGGCGAGAGCGCCCGTTAGGTAGGCCTTGCCGGCGTTGACGGCGTCGGCAAGATCCATGCCCTGCGCCAATGCGCAGGCGATGGCGGATGAAAGCGTGCAGCCGGTGCCATGCGTGTTGCCGGTCTCGATGCGCTTGTGGCGGAACCACGTGGTGAGCGGATCGCCCATATGGTTGCCTTCGTTATCGAGTGGCGCGGGTTCGGCCAATACATCGTTGGCCTCGTTGACAAGATGCCCACCCTTAACGAGGGATGCGCAACCAAAGCGGCGGGTGAGGAGCATGGCGGCGTTTTGCTGCGTGCGCTCGGAATCGACCTCGTAGTCGAGCAGCGCCATGGCCTCGGGAATATTGGGCGTGATAACGGTCGCCAACGGGAACAGGCAGTGGGTGAGCGCCTCGGCAGCATCCTCGGCGATGAGGCGAGCGCCCGAGGTGGCAACCATGACGGGGTCGACGACGATATTCTGCGCATCCCAGGCGCTCAAGCGCTCGGCGATAACCTCGATAATCTCGGCAGAGGAGACCATGCCGATTTTGACGGCGTTGGGGCGGATATCGTCAAAGACGGCATCGATCTGCGCCGCGACAATATCGGGGGAGATGTCCTGCACGGCGGTGACGCCCAGGGTGTTCTGTGCGGTGATGGCCGTGATGGCCGTCTCGGCATACAGACGGTGCGCCGTGATAGTCTTGATATCGGCCTGAATGCCGGCGCCGCCGCTGGAATCGGATCCTGCGATGGACAGGACGGCAGGTACCTTGCTGCGATCCATGTTCGCTCCCTTGTTCGGTCGGATTCAAATGGGTCTTCAATCCGCATTATAAAGATGCCCGGGCCGGCTGTATGCCGATCCCGGGCGGGCGGTGCAATCTTTACGTAAATATAAGTAAATGTTCACACGTCAACAATTGACGAGCACCTTGTGTTCGATTGCGGCTCCGATGACGCGTTAGTCCTCCATGCCGAGGTCGATTGTCGTGCCTTCGAACACCTTGTTGACGGTGCGAACGGCGCACATCTTGCCGCACATGGTGCAGGTGCCCTCGGTGGCGGCGGGGGATTCCTCGTAGCGCTTCTTACCGGTGACCGGATCGAGAGCACACTTCCACATGGCATCCCAGTCGAGCTTGCGGCGTGCCTGGCCCATCTTGTCGTCCATGTCGCGGGCGTGCGGCACCTTCTTGGCGATATCGGCGGCGTGCGCGGCAATCTTGGTGGCCATGAGGCCATCGAGCACGTCCTGGGCGTTGGGCAGGCACAGGTGCTCGGCCGGCGTCACGTAGCACAGGAAGTCGGCGCCGGAGCTGGCGGAGATGGCGCCGCCGATGGCAGCGGTGATGTGGTCGTAGCCCACGCCGATATCGGTCACCAGCGGCCCGAGCACATAGAACGGGGCGTTGTGGCACAGACGCTTCTGCAGTTTCATGTTGGCGGCAATCTCGTCGAGCGCCATGTGACCCGGGCCCTCGACCATGACCTGGACGCCGGCAGCCCAAGCGCGCTTGCACAACTTGCCCAGCTCGATCATCTCGGCAGTCTCGGTGGCGTCGTTGGAGTCGTAGAGGCAGCCCGGGCGGCAGGAGTCGCCGAGCGAAATCGTCACGTCGTACTCGTGGCAGATCTCGAGTAGCTCGTCAAAGTACTCGTAGAAGGGGTTTTCGTTGCCGGTGACCTCCATCCAGCCAAACAGCAGCGAGCCGCCGCGGCTGACGATGTTCATCAGGCGGCCGGTCTCCTTAAAGGTCTTGGTGACCGATTTGTTGATGCCGCAGTGGATGGTCATAAAGTCCACGCCGTCCTCGGCGTGTGCGCGCACGACTTCGAACAGGTCTTCCTTGGTGAGTTTGACCAGCGGCTTTTCCATGTAGCCGATGGCGTCGTACATGGGGACGGTGCCCACCATGAGCGGCGTCTCGTCGATGAGCTGCTGGCGGAACTGGCGCGTCTTGCCCGAGTTGGAGAGGTCCATGATGGCGTCGGCGCCAAAGTCCTCGGCGATCTTGACCTTCTTCCATTCCTCGGCGGCATCGGCCTTGTCGCCCGAGATGCCCAGGTTGACGTTGACCTTGGTGGACAGGCCCTCGCCGACACCAAAGGCGCGCATGCCCTTTTTGATATGCACGATGTTGGCGGGAATGGCGATGCGGCCGTCGGCCACGCGCTCGCGGATGTACTCGGGGTCGCGATGCTCGCGCTCGGCAACCTCCTTCATCTGCGGTGTGATTTGCCCGGCGCGGGCGAAGTCGATTTGCGTGACGAGCTTGGGCTCGATCTGTGTGCTCATTGGCACGGCTCCCTTCGTTGGCATTACCCATATCAGGTTTGCGGGTCAGGGCGGGCGCGCCCAATCTCAGCCTGCCGTCTTCTCCTGCAAGCTCCCCGTTATGTCATGGGCTCAAGTATAGCCTGAATGGGTACGATTGGGCCAACGAGCGTGCCTGTGGGGAGGCGAACATGGGAGACAAGCATCTATATCGAGAGACGCAATGGGATGTATCGGCCGAGGAAAGCCGTGCGCACCATGGCCTTGTCGCGATTGGCTTTGCGGTGCTTGCCGTGCTGGTGATTGCCTTTTGTATTTGGACGTTTGGGGGTCGCGGCGGCGCTGCCTGGGAGTTTGAGGCCGACGATGCCCTGCCGATCATGGCGGTGAAGGTCGCTGGTGGTAACACGGTGGCCGCGCCGGGCGACTATTGGTATCCGCGCGACGAGTTTGTGCAGCTGCAGCTGAGCGGTGGCTCCATTCCTGGTGAAGAGATCGAGCGCGTGACCTTCGATGCGTCGCTTAAGACGCTGTCGGTCGAGCTCAAAGATCAGGGGGACGTTCCCACGACCATGGACATTGCGCTGACGGAATGGCGCCTGGAGCCTCCGACGGGTGTTGCGGTGTCCGAGGTTGAGCATGTCAAGATTACCTATCAGGACGGCTCGACAAATGAAATTGCCAAAGCCGACGGCTTGGCGGAATAGACGCCGTGCCTAGGCGGCACATTCAAAAGTAGCGGTGATCCTACAAGGCCTGCTCGTTCAGGAAGACCAAAGTGTTTTTATTTGAAAGCTCGGGAAAGTGGCGATAGCCAACATCGAACGCGGTGAGCCCGCTTACATCCTCGAGCTTGTTTTCTGCCATCCAGCGCACCATGGAGCCGCGCGCCTTTTTGCTGGCGGTCGAGCGCTGGATGGGCTTGCCGTTGCGAATGCCTTCGCCAAAGAGGCATGTGACGGCCGTGGCGTCGCACGCGAGGCAGGGCAGAACGGCTTTGGCATACTCTATGCTGGCGAGGTTGACGATCGTGATGTTGGAGCCCGCCGGAGCGATGGCCCGTGCGAGCTTGTCGCCCCAAAACGCGTAGAGGTCTCGGGCATCGTCGACGGCAAGCTTCGCGCCCATCTCCAGCCGATACGGTTCAACGGCATGAAAGGGGCGTACGCATCCGTAAAGGCCCGAGAGGATCCACAGATGGTCTTGCAGCCATGCGAGCTGCGCGGAATCCATCACCTCGGGTGCCATGCTCTGGCATTGAATGCCGTGATAGGACATGACGGCAGGGGAGAGGTGGCGGGCGAGTGCGGGATTGTCGAGATCGCTGTTATTCAGGATGGGCCGGAACTCATGCAGGGTGTTGAGGCAAGGCCCCAGCAGTTTGTCACTCACGTTCCAGAGCGCCTGCAGGCCACCGCTGCCTTCATTCCGCTCGATATCTAGCAGTGCGCGGTGGAGGTGAGCCGTCTCGTGCGCAAAAGGTGGAATGCCCAGGACTTCAAAAGCATCTTGGGCCGCACGCATCTGCTTGGCGGGCGAAATGATGACCTGCAGCATGGACTCTCCTCTGCCAAAAAGGAAGTTGCGGTGGAATACGGTCTGTTTTGGCCGTTTATGGGCCAGTTTAGTCCGTATTTCACCGCAACTGATGAAGGGTTGGTTAGGCGCGCTCGATGAAGGCCTTGTAGCCGCGATAGGCCTCGTAGATGTCGGCCTTGTTGGCGACCTCCCACAGGGCGTGCATGGACAGGACGGCAACGCCGGAGTCGATGACGTTCATGCCGTACTTGGCCATGATGTAGGCGATGGTGCCGCCGCCGCCCGCATTGACGCGGCCGAGCTCGCAGGTCTGGAAGTCCACGCCCGCCTCGTCCATGATATCGCGGACGAGGGCCACGTACTCGGCGTCGGCGTCGTTGGAGCCGCCCTTGCCGCGGCTGCCCGTGTACTTGTTGAAGCACAGGCCGCGACCCATGAAGGCTGCGTTCTTGGTCTCGAACTTGCCGGCATAGCCCGGGTCGAAGCCGGCGGACACGTCAGAGGAGAGCATGCGGCTGCGGGCGAGTGCGCGGCGCAGGGCCAGCGGGCTGTCCTCGTCGGCGAGCGTCATGATCTCGGCGACGGTGTTCTCGAAGAAACGGCTCGTCATGCCGGTGGCGCCCACGGAGCCGATCTCCTCCTTGTCGACGATGAGCGTGATGCTCGTACGCTCGACGTCTGCCACGTTGATCTGGGCGAGCATGGAGGGGTAGGCGCAGACACGGTCGTCGTGGCCATAGCCCAAGATCATGGAGCGGTCGAGACCCATGTCGCGGGCGGGGCCGGCGGGCACGACCTCGATCTCGGCGGAGAGGAAGTCCTCCTCCTCGACGTCGTACTGCTCCTTGAGGATATCCAGGAACATCTGCTTGACGGGCTCCTTGGGGGCGTCCTTGTCGTCCTCATCGAACTTGACGGGGCGGCCGCCCACGATCACGTCGAGGATCTCGGCATCGATGGCATCCTTGGCAGGCTTGGACATCTGCTCACTCGAGAGGTGAATCAGCAGGTCGGAGATGGTAAAGACCGGGTCATCCGCCTTGTCGCCGATGTTGATGTCGACGGTGGTGCCGTCCTTTTTGCAGATGACGCCCACGAGTGCGAGCGGGGAGGCCACCCAGTGGTAGCTCTTGACGCCGCCGTAGTAGTGCGTGTCGAGGTAGGCCATGTCGCCGGCTTCAAAGGCGGGATTCTGCTTAAGGTCCAGGCGCGGCGAGTCCACGTGGGCGCCCAGGATGTTAAAGCCCTGCTCGAGCGGGGCGGTGCCCAGGTTGACGAGCATAAGGTCCTTGCCGTGGTTGGCGGCGTACACCTTGTCGCCTGCCTTGAGCTCGCGGCCTTCGGCGATCACGGTCTCCAGATTGACGTAGCCCGCTTCCTCGGCCATCTTGATACCGGTCTTGACGCACAGGCGCTCGGTCTTGTTCTCGCTCAAAAACTGCTTATAGCCGCGGCAAAGCTCCTCGAGCTCCTCGATTTGCTGTGGCGTGTACTTTTTCCATGCGCAGGGACGCTCCATGACGCAGGCTCCTTTCGGATCGATCGTGCTGGTTGATGTACCGTGAGCCATCGTATCACGCGCGGGCTCACGGTGGCGGGGGAGCTTGATGTGTGGTGGCCGCGGGGCGGGGAGCGTGTAAACTGGTGTGAGCAAACCGTGCCCAGCCCAAAGCGAGGTATTCAATATGTCTGACAAGCGCCGCACCTTTGCCGTTATCGACGGCAACTCGCTCATGCACCGCGCCTTCCACGCCGTGCCGCCGACCATGAACGCGCCGGACGGTCGCCCCACCAACGCGATCTTTGGCTTTCTGAACATGTTTCTCAAGATGATCGACGCCTTTAACCCCGACGGCGTGGTCGTGGCGTTTGACAAGGGCAAGCCGCGCGTGCGCATGGAGATGCTGCCGCAGTATAAGGCGCAGCGCCCGCCCATGGACCCCGATCTGCACGCGCAGTTTCCGATGATTAAGGAGCTGC
This sequence comes from Collinsella sp., assembly GCA_019424985.1. Lineage (GTDB taxonomy): Bacteria > Actinomycetota > Coriobacteriia > Coriobacteriales > Coriobacteriaceae > Collinsella. The sequence continues at coordinate 63,055 of JAHYYM010000015.1, forward strand.
TCACGGCGCTCAACGTGCCGATTCTGCAGTCCGAGGGCTGGGAGGGCGACGATATCCTGGGAACCATGGCGCGCCTGGGCGAGGAGGCCGGCTGCGACATGCTGCTGGTGACCGGCGACCGCGACATGTATCAACTCGTGACCGAGCACGTCAACGTGGTCTCGACTCGCAAGGGCCTGTCCGACGTGGCGATTATGACGCCCGAGAGCGTGGACGACCTGTATCACGGCATTACGCCGGCGCTCGTGCCCGATTTTTACGGTCTGAAGGGCGATACGTCGGACAACATTCCCGGCGTACCGGGCATCGGTCCCAAAAAGGCGAGCGCGCTCATTGCGCAGTACGGCAGCTTGGACGAGGTCATCGCGCATGCCGATGAGGTCAAGGGCAAGATGGGCGAGAACCTGCGTGCGCACATCGATGATGCCCTGCTGAGCCGCAAGGTTGCGACCATTCGCACCGATGCGCCTGTCGAGCTCGACTTTGACGAAACGTCCTTCCCGGCGTTTTCTGCCGACGAAGTCTCCGCGGCGCTGGGCGCGCTCGGCATTACGGCCATGCAGAACCGTTTCTTGTCGCTCATCGGCGGCGAGGGTGGGGCTGCGGCCGCTGCCAGCACGTTTGAGATTCCCCCCGTTATGCGCGCTGCCGCTGGCGATGCCGAGGCGCTCGCTGCTGTTGCCGACGAGATCGCTCGTGCGATCGAGGCAGGCGAGTGGATTGCCGCCGTGGTGGACGATGACAAGGAGGAGGGCGCGCTTTTTGGCCTGACACGCACGCTTTGGCTGGCGACGTCCAAGGGGCTGCTTGCGCTTGAGGAGGGCGACGGTGGTGCGCCTGCCGTGGTCGATGGCTTCAACTTCGCCCACGGCGTGATCGCCGGTGTGCTTGCGCGCCTGTTTATGGAGGGCCGCGTGGCGAGTCCGGATACGAAGGCGCTGCTGCATGAGCTTTCGCCCATCGATTCTTCCGAGCACGAGCTCATGGATCCGCTTGTAGTCGATTCCACGCGTATCTTCGATACCGTGGTTGCCGCCTACCTGTTGGATTCCGACCGCTCCGAGTTTGACGAGGCGTATCTGGCCGATACCTATCTGCAGATGTCGCTGCCTGCGGCGCACGGTGCAGAGGGTGCCGGCGAGGATGCTCCTGCGCCCGCCGCTCGCACGGCGGCCTTGATGCTGGCGCTGGTCGCACCGCTGCGCGACCGCATGGCCCGCGAGAACGCCGCCAACGTGTTCGACGGCATCGAGATGCCGCTCGTGCCGGTGCTTGCCAAGATGGAGCGCGCGGGCATGCTCGTAGACCCCGACCGTCTGCATAGTCTGTCCGAGGGACTTGCTACCCAGATTGCCGAGGTCGAACGCAGCATTCGCGACCTGGCAGGCGACGAGACCTTTAACATCGGCAGCCCCATGCAGCTCTCGCACGTCCTGTTTGACGTTATGGGGCTTCCGACCAAGGGTCTCAAAAAGACCAAGCGCGGCTACTATTCGACCAACGCCAAGGTGCTGAGCGACCTTGCCCGTGACCACGAAATCGTGCGTCTGATCTTGGACTGGCGTGAGAAGTCCAAGATCAAGTCCACCTATCTGGACACGCTGGGCCCGCTACGCCGTAGTGACGGCCGTGTGCACACCACGTACAACCAGACCATCACGGCAACGGGGCGTCTGTCCTCGAGCGACCCGAACCTGCAGAACATCCCGACGCGCTCGGAGCTGGGCCGTACCGTCAAGACGGCGTTTTCGGCAGGCGAGGGAAGCGTCTTTTTGGCGGTGGACTACTCGCAGATCGAGCTGCGTCTGCTGGCGCATCTCTCGGGCGATGAGCACCTGGTGCGCGCCTTTAACGAGGGCGAGGACTTCCACGCCGAGACGGCCGCGCGCGTGTTTGGCGTGCCGGTGTCCGAGGTGACACCCGACCTGCGCAGCCGCGCCAAGGCCGTGAACTTTGGCATCGTGTACGGTCAGCAGGCCTACGGTCTGTCGCAGTCGCTGCACATCTCGATGGCCGAGGCGCGCGACATGATCGACCGCTACTACGAGGCCTATCCGGGCGTGCGCACGTTCCTCGACAACGTGGTGGCACGTGCCAAGCAGACGGGCTACGCCGAGACCATGTACGGCCGCCGTCGCCATATTCCGGAGCTCAAGGCCAAAAATCCGCAACTCCGCGGTTTTGGCGAGCGCACGGCCATGAACCATCCCATGCAGGGCACCGCAGCAGACATCATCAAGATCGCCATGGCCCGCGTAAGTCGCCGCCTAGAAGAAGAGGGCTTTGCCGCCCACATGATCCTGCAAGTGCACGACGAACTGGACTTTGAGTGCCCCATCGACGAAGTCGAGCGCCTAACCACCATGGTCCGCGACGTCATGGAGCACGTAGTAGACCTCCGCGTCCCCCTAATCGCCGAAGCTTCGACTGGAGTGACCTGGGCAGACGCCAAGTAAGGGCACGACCACAATTCCAAAGTAATACAAAACCAGAAGGACGCCCCTCATCAACAAGGAGCGTCCTTCGTTCAATAAAAATCAGCCAAAGTATCTAGGCGCCAAGACGCCATCTAGGCGGCAAGCAAGTCACCGCAGGACCTGGCCGGGCGAGGCGGGTAAGTTTTTCGTAGATTCCGCACGAGCCGGAAAGCACTTAATGTGCTTTCCGAGCGAGCCCAGGACCTGACCGAACGAAAAACTTACCCGCCTCGCCCGGCCAGGTCCGACGAGTAACGTTAACGAGCCGCCAGGATGGCGTCGATGAGCGTCAGTACGCCCCCGTCGTTGTTGCTCGGAATGCGCCACTTAGCATGCGCGTTCATATGCTCCTCGGCGTTGTCCACGATAAAGCTGTGTCCGACGCGCTCCAGCATGGGAATGTCGTTGTAGGTGTCGCCCACGGCGGCGGCATCGGCGATATCAATGCCGAGCTGCTCGCACAGATGCGCGACGCCGGCGCCCTTGTCGACACCCAGGTTCATAAAGTCGATCCACTCGCGCCCGGCGTTGGTGACGTAGAGCTTGTCCGAGAACTCGGGGCTGTAGGTCTCGCGGAATGCGGGCTCGGCATCGTAGGCAGGGAAAAAGACCGAGATCTTATTGGACTCGATATCAAGGCCCTCAAAGGTGTCGACATAGTTGATCGTGTTGTAGTACACGCTGATTTCGTCGTGGTACTGATGGTCGCGGGCGAGCACATAGAACTCGTCGTAGCAGCACAGGACGGGAACGGCGCGCGGGTCCTCCGAGACACGAGCGAGCACCTGCTGATACAGCGCCACATCGATGTTGCTCTTATAGATATAGCTGCCACGATAGATCACGCATGCGCCGTTGTCGGGACAAAAGGCGAGGCGGTTCTTGATGCCCTCGAACATCTCTTCGAGCTTGGGGGCGGGACGTCCGCTGGCGGGGCAGAATACGATGCCGGCTTCGGCGAGCTTGTCCAGGCGTTCGTCAAGGCCTTGCGGCAGCACGCGCTCGTCGGTCAGCAGTGTCTTGTCCATGTCGACGGCGATGAGCTTAATGTTTCCGATATTGGCGTCCGATTCGTAAGTTTGCATAAAAGCGAGCCTTTCGTTTCGAAATTGTTTCAGACGTTATAACCATCAACTCGTAGTCAGGCGTATTTTCGCAGGATTGGCGCGCGTTTGCATCTTCATTCACAAAGTAATGAAAAAACTTTTCAGAAATTTGAAGTTGTCGCTTGTGCCGCGGGCACTTTAGCGTAATATAGCGACCATCGAAAACGGAGACGGAAAAACAACCGCTTACCGAGGAAAAGGTACCGTTTGCGATATTAGAATTGCGCCCGGCGATAGGTGAAAGGAGAGGCAGATGCAGTTCGTAAAGATCATCACTACTGCAGGCAATGCCATCCGACGCCAGCGCGCAATTTCCCGACGACGATAACAATCGTCTCTGTCCGCATGGGGCGAATTGCCTCAACAGAGTCATTTTGAGGTCGTTGGGTTTTAGCACGACATTGCTGCATGTTTCTAGGGCATGTATGTGCTGATTTTTGCTATTTAACCTGATATTGCACGGTATATGACCTTGAAATGACTTGCAACTGACCGATGTTCTAACTAGCTACCAAGGGCGAAAGGAAACAGCCATGAGCAAGGAAAAAGTCGTTCTCGCATATTCCGGTGGTCTTGATACATCCGTATGTGTCAAGTGGCTCCAGGACGAGAAGAATCTCGATGTCGTTTGCGTCTGCGGCAACGTGGGCCAGGAGGAGACCGGCCTGGATGCCAAGAAGCAGAAGGCGCTCGACCTGGGCGTTCTCGATTGCCAGGTGCTCGACCTGCGCGACGAGTTCTCCGATGAGTTTCTGACTAAGGCCATCGCTGCCAACTCCATGTACGAGAACAAGTACCCGCTGCTCTCCGCCCTGTCCCGCCCGCTGCTCGCCAAGAAGCTTGTCGAGGTCGCCCACGAGTTTGGCGCGACCTACGTCGCCCACGGCTGCACCGGCAAGGGTAACGACCAGGTCCGTTTTGAGGCTGCCGTCAAGGCCCTCGACCCCGAGCTTAAGGTTATCGCCCCGGTTCGCGAGTGGGATCTGAAGTGCCGTCCCGACGAGGTCGCCTATGCCCACGCCCACAACGTGCCGGTTCCCGAGGGTGCCAACGACAACCCCTACTCCATCGACGACAACCTGTGGGGCCGCGCCATCGAGTGCGGTCACCTGGAGGATCCCTGGAACGAGCCGCTCGACGACGCTTGGGTTATGACCAAGAACCCCGAGGACACGCCGGACACCCCGACCTACACCGAGATTGAGTTTGAGGCCGGCAAGCCCGTCGCCGTCGACGGCAAGAAGATGAAGCTCTCCGAGATCGTCATCGCCCTCAACAAGATCTCCGGCGACAATGGCTTTGGCCGCCTCGATCTGGTCGAGGATCGTCTGGTGGGCCTCAAGAGCCGCGAGTGCTACGAGGTTCCCGGCGCCCTGACGCTCATCACCGCCCACAAGGCGCTTGAGGACATCTGCGTCGAGGGCGACCTGCTCAAGACCAAGATCAAGCTCGAGCAGGATTGGGCCACCGCCGTGTACAACGGCCAGTGGTACAGCCCGCTCAAAAACGCGCTCGACGCCTTTATGGCCGATACCCAGAAGTTCGTGACCGGCACCGTCCGCCTGAAGTTCTTTAAGGGCAATTGCCATGTCGTCGGCCGCAAGAGCCCCTTCAGCCTCTACGACTACGGTCTGGCCACCTACGACCGCGACACCACGTTTGACGAGAAGGCCAGCGCCGGCTTTATCGAGATCGATACGCTGTCGCTCAAGACGTGGGCTAAGGTCCAGGGTCCCAGCTCTGCTGCCGCCCAGGCCTAGCGCCTCCTTTCCTTGGTATTCGCGCGGCCCATCCGCGTGATACATAACGGGCGCACGGGGTCCCTACCTTTCGTTATGCTTGCTGACACTTCTATAACATCGGTGGCCCCTACGTTCCGCCCGCACATATGATGCCGCGTCTGCGGCTGAGTCCGAGCCCCGCCGGGGTTGTCCGGCGGGGCTCCTTCTATCAATTTGGCGGCTCTGCGCCTATATATATGAGGAGTATCCATTATGTTCAATGCTATCGCGCATGCTCTACTTGCCCTCGCGCCCGAGTTCGATGCTGCAAAGGTCGAGGATGTCCCTATGAGCCTGAAGGCCTGGGTCGATGGTTCGCAGGGCAACATCCGCAGGGAGACGTTGGGCGCCAAGTGCATGGTGCGTCACTTCTTTGCAAATTAGCTACATGGCCCCCGCGCACGGTGGGGAATGTGCAAAACTAGCGGTTGATAAATCGCTTTAGCGACAGGGTGCCTAGCCTTGGGCGCTTGTTTTGATATTTGATGAAAGGAGACGGTTCCATGGCTCTTTGGGACGGTCGTTTTGAGGCGGGCGTGGCCGAGGTCACGCAGGAGTTTGGCGCGTCGCTGCCGGTCGACAAACATCTCTATAAGCAGGATATCGCCTGCTCTAAGGCACATGCCAAGATGCTGGCCGCCCAAGGCATCATCTGTGCCGAGGACGAGCAGGCGATCTCTGAGGGCCTGACCGGAATCGAGCAGGATATCGATGCCGGCAACTTTACCTTCGACATCAACGACGAGGACATTCATATGTCCATCGAGAGCGAGCTGACGCGTCGCATCGGCGAGGCGGGCAAGCGCTTGCATACCGGACGTTCGCGCAACGACCAGGTTGCGACCGATACGCGTCTGGGCGTCAAGGCGCTGGCCAAGGAACTCATGGAGGCCAATCTTGAGCTGCGCCATGTGCTGGTGGATGCGGCCAAGAAGTACGACAAGGTGATTCTGCCGGGCTACACGCACATGCAGCATGCTCAGCCCGTGCTTCTGTCGCATCATCTGCTGGCGTATTCCTGGATGTTCGCGCGCGACTTTACACGCCTGAAGGCCGCCTTTGATGCCGCTGACAACTGCCCGCTGGGTGCCGCCGCGCTTGCCGGTACGAGCTATCCGCTCGATCGCCAGATGACGGCTGCCGAGCTTGGCTTTGCGGGTGTGATTCCCAACTCGCTCGATGCGGTTTCCGACCGTGATTTCCTGCTCGATCTGCATTACGCCGGCTCCGTCATGGCCATGCACCTGTCGCGTCTTTCCGAGGAGATCGTGCTGTGGTCGAGCTCCGAATTCGGCTTTATCACGCTTTCCGACTCGTATTCCACCGGCTCGTCTATCATGCCGCAGAAGAAGAACCCCGACTTTGCTGAGCTTATCCGCGGCAAGAGCGGTCGCGTGTACGGCAACCTGGTGCAGCTGCTCGTGACCATGAAGGGCCTGCCGCTTGCTTATAACAAGGACTTGCAGGAGGACAAGGAGGGTGCGCTCGATACCGCCCATACGCTCATGCAGTGCCTGTCGGTTATGGCCGGCATGATCTCGACCTGGACTGTCAACGAGGACGCCATGGCGCGCGAGTGTGGTGTGGGCCACTTGGCAGCCACTGATGTTGCCGATTACCTGGCAAAGCGCGGCCTGCCGTTCCGCGAGGCACACGCCGTGGTGGGCCATCTGGTCCTGATGTGCGAGAAGCGCGGCTGCAACCTCGAGGACCTGCCGTTTGAGGTGTTCCAGGAGGCAAGTCCGCTCTTTGAGCGCGATATTACCGAGGCGCTCGATATTCCGTCGATTGTCGCCGCGCGTACGACCGAGGGCGGTACCGCCCCTGCCGCCGTTGCCGTACAGCTGGAGCGTGCCGAGGCGCAGCTCGTGGCCGACGAAGGCACGTTTGGGTCGCTGACCAAGGTCGTCGAGATGGGCCACGGGGCAAAGTAAGGGTTTGCTTGAGGCTTATTAGCCATTTATTGATAAATCGTTTTTGCTTCTTACGGGCGTCTGCTGATGTGGGCGTCCGTATTTTGTTGTAATGGGGGAGGGGCTTGTCGAGAACTTCTGTAGGACCTTTGGGCAGGTTGTGAAGGGAGTGCGTTCACAGGCGGCAACCGACCGTCCGCTCGGTTCGGTGCGGTTGATGGGCAGTCGGATGGTACTCTAATCGGGCTTCGAAACAGAAGTGACACATATGGAACGCTTCAATTAATTGCAGCGCTTCAATAAACAGCTTTTTGTTTAACTGCAGCTAAAACTCTGTTACGATGCAGTCCAGGCGAGTGCCGGAATGGGACTTGGGCACGCGCGAACCTACTTGAAAGGCTACCTTATGGCTATCGAGAAGACCTTCATCATGATTAAGCCCGACGCCGTGCGCGATCGCAAGATCGGCGAGATCGTTGCTCGCATTGAGCGCAGCGGCCTTGTCATCGAGCGCATGGAGATGACCACGCTCGAGCGCGCTACCGTCGAGGAGCACTACGCTCATCTGGCCGACAAGCCCTTCTTTGGCGGTCTCTGTGACTTTATGACGAGCGGTCCGGTCGTTAAGATGGTCGTTTCCGGTCTCTCCGCTGTCTCCAAGATGCGCACCCTTATGGGCGCCACCAACCCGCTTGATGCCGCTCCCGGCACCATTCGCGGCGACTTCGCTGTCGATGTCAACGCCAACGTAATCCACGGCTCCGACTGTCTGGAGAACGCCGAGATCGAGATCAAGCGCTTCTTTGGCTAAACCAGCTTTGACTCCTTAAAGCTGTTAGCGTGTGGCTTGGGCGCCGCGGAATTCCAACCGCGGCGCCCTTTTATTCCGGTAGATTTTTGGTAAACGCATAGAAAACTACTAAAGAGCCCCCGTCCGGATGTTTCTTCCGGGCGGGGGCTGGCGCTAGCGTATGGCTTTGTGAATCTTTAGGCCTCGTCGACGATCTTAAGGCCGCGCGTGTGGTCGATCTCGTTGAGGAGGTTAACGCGACGTTCGTGACGGCCGCCCTCAAACTCGGCGTCGAGCCACTCGTCGACGATCATCTTGGCGAGCTCGGAGCCAACGACGCGGGCGCCAAAGGCGAGCACGTTGGTGTTGTTGTGCATGCGCGAGAGCTTGGCGCTGAAGGGCTCGGAGCACACGACGGCGCGTACGCCCTCGACCTTGTTGGCGGCCAGGCTGATCCCGACGCCGGTGCCGCAGATCAGGATACCCAGGTCAACGTCGCCGTTGGCAACGGCCTTGCCCACTTTGTAACCGGCGATGGGGTAGTCGAAGCTCTCGGAGGTGTCGGTGCCAAAATTCACGACCTCGCAGCCGCGCTCCTTCAGGTGCTCGGAAATGATGTTCTTGAGCTCGACGGCGGCGTGGTCGTTACCGATACCGATCTTCATGGATGGTTCCTCTCTGGTCTGTGCGGCGCAAATGCTAAAGGTGTTTACCGCGTTCGACTGCATGATAGCGCGACTTTTGCGTAAACGCTCGGGCGTTTTTGGTCAAACGCTTTAGCAGGCAACAAGACCCGCTTTTCATGAATGAATGCCGCCAGTTTGTGCTTGAGCGCCGTCCGCCGGAACCATGGTTGCGGTTTTTGATGCATTGTTATCAAATAGAAGAGCTAATTATTTTTGAGAGACCAGCCCGTTATGCAAGCAGGAGATACCTATGCCTACCGATTCCCTTCGTGATACCGCGTTTTGCGATGTTTTGAACCGCGAGCTTGTCTGTGCGCTCGGCTGCACCGAGCCTATTGCCGTTGCCTATGCGGCGGCGCTGGCGAGCCAGACGCTCGGTTGCGAACCTGATCATATGGACGTTGCCTGCTCGGGCAACATCATCAAGAACGTTAAGAGCGTGACCGTGCCCAACTCGGGCGGTATGCACGGTATTGAAGCGGCGGCCGTGCTGGGTGCCGTGGGCGGCGACGCCAAGAGCGCGCTCGAGGTGCTCGAGAGCGTTAACGACGAAGACCGCGCTCGCGTGGCCGAGCTCCTTGCCGATGCCGGTTACTGCGATGTGTCGCTTGTCGAGGGCGTGCCTAACCTCTACATCAGGGTGACTGCCACGGCCGAGGGCCATACCGCGGTCGTCGAGATTACCGACCACCACACCAATGTCACGTGCCATACGCTCGACGGCATTCCAGTATGCGGCAAGTCGGCGGGGGAGTGTGCCGCCTGCGCCGAGCGCGTGGTGGCCGAGCGGGCGGCAGATAACGCCGATACCCCTATGAGCATTGAGTCCATTGTCGACTTTATTGAGGATGGCAATATCGAGGGGGCCCGCGCGGCCGTTGAGCGCCAGATTGAGCTGAACGGTGCGATCAGTGCCGAGGGCCTCGCGCACGCTTGGGGCGCCGAGGTGGGCCGCACGCTGCTGGGCGCTCGTGCCGACGACGTCGCCTGCCGCGCCCGTGCGCGTGCGGCCGCCGGGTCCGACGCCCGCATGAACGGTTGCGCGCTGCCGGTCGCCATTGTGTGCGGCTCGGGCAACCAGGGCATCACCTGTGCGCTGCCCGTTATGGAGTATGCCGACTACCTGCGTTGCGACAACGAGCGCCTGGTGCGCGCCGTGATGCTGTCCGACCTTATCGCCGTGCATATCAAGAGCTATATTGGTGCGCTCTCGGCGTTTTGCGGCGCTATTTGCGCCGCGTGCGGTGCCGGTGCCGCGATTACCTGGCTGTGTGGCGGCACGCGCGAACAGATTGGTGCGACGGTCTCGAACACGCTCGGCAACGTGGGCGGTATCGTGTGCGACGGCGCCAAGGCGAGCTGTGCCGCCAAGATTTCCGCTGCCGTCGATGCGGCGATTCTGGGCCACGATATGGCCATGCAGGGCCGCGGCTTCCGCGCCGGCGAGGGTCTGATCCAGGATACCGTCGAGGAGACGATCGCGAGCATGGGCTATGTGGGCCGTGTGGGCATGAAGGATACCGATGTCGAGATTCTCAACATCATGATCGGCAAGACCATCGTCGACTGCTAGGGGCTCTGGGGCACTGCATCTTGTTGTTGAAACTATCGCGCTTGTGGCTGTAAAGCACCTGTCTGCATTGCGGACAGCGAGGATCTCGCGGTATGTCACCAGGTCGTTCTCGCGCTTGATGCGCTCGAGGACGGTTGCGACAACAAGCGCCGCTATCGCCGGCAGGAACGCCGCAGCCGCGGCGACGCCGGCGCCCCAGGTGCCCTCCATCCAGTTAAACGCCGGCGACAGTATCAGTGCGAACGCCACCGCCAGCAACGCGAGCATCAGCACGGCCAGCCATAGCATCCGCGTTCCCATGCGCTTGCGATCTCTTTCGACTGCCTCTTCCATAACGGTCACGTCTCCCTTCACGAGCGTGTCTATGGAGGTGCCGAATAGGATGCTCAGCATGAGCAGGCTCTGGACGTCCGGATACGTCTTGTCCCGCTCCCAGTTCGAGATCGTCTGACGCGACACGTAGAGTTTCTCGGCGAGCTGTTCTTGGGAGAGCCCCATCGCCTCGCGCCTCGTCTTTATCTGGTTGCTGATGTCCATCGTCACCTCCCGGTCGTGAAGGAGCGTCCCGCGAACACATCGGGTGCGCTATCGAATCTGTTGTACATCATATGCGGCAAGGCTTGCCGGGCGCTGCAAAAATTGTTTTGCATGGGGTTTACCTGCATGATTGTTGCTGCGATGCGTGCCATCGCCGAGGGGAGATCTGGCTTGTGGAGGCTTGCGGGGCGATGGCTTAGCGATGTTGTCGAGCAGTCGTCCATGTGCGCAGGCCCATGGCGGCGTAGCCGATTGCGGTATAGGCAACCCCATGGAACGCAAGGTCCTGGCTGCCCTCGACCGCGAGGGGAAACAGGAGCGCGGGTCCGATTCCGAGCGCTGCGGGTACCCAGAAGAGCGTCCTCGCGGAGTTCGCGGCGAGCAGACCGAGGGTGATTGCAGTTGCGGGGAGCACGGGGTAGATCAGCGCCATCATGGCGATCATGCCGGCATCGGATGGGACGACGCTCACCAGGAGGACGGGGATTGCCCAGCAGACGCCAACGATTGCGATCAATGCGATGAGGGACGCGCGTACGGTGACGTTCATGGGGCACCTCCTAACGGGAATCGCCCCCCATTCTGGCATACATCTTCAGAATGGGGGGCTAAGGGGGATACCATTTCGGGGAACGGGTGCGTACCCGCGCTTTTAACTCAGCATCTTGGCGAGCATGCCGATGCCGACGCCCACCAGTCCGCCGGCGATGGCGCCGATGATGATCTGCACCGCGTTGCGCGTGCCCTTGACCCAAGGGTTCATCTCGCGCTCACGGCGCCCCTCGAGCGTGTCGCGATCGACCTGCTCGCCGCGGCTAAACGCCAACACCTCGCGGTACGTGACGAGGTCGTGCTGCTTCTTCATGCGTTCCATATACACGAACGCCACGAGCATCACGACGAGCGCCACGGCGGCAAACGCCGCGGTGGGCGCGATGTGCATGCCCCAGCCCCATTCGAACTGGAACGCCGCCCACGCGCTCAGCACCAAAAACACGACCGCGCTCACGACCGTGATTGTGGAGAGGGCGTTGTACTTCTTGACTGCTTCGTTCATTACCTGTGCCATGGTTTCCACATCTCCTTTGATGAGGGAGTCCACGGTCACCCCGAACACGTTGGAAAGCAGCAGCAGGCTCTGGGCATCCGGATACGTACGGCCGCACTCCCAGTTGCTGATGGTCTGGCGCGACACGTAGATGCGCTCCGCCAGGTCGTCCTGGGAGAGGCCGAGCTCCGTCCGATGCTCCTTGATGTGCGAGCCCAGCTCCATGCGTCTGCTCCTTGCGGGTCGGGGTGACCCCTGTCGAGGGCCACCATGGCATTGGCGGGCAAATCGTACCATCAAAGGTCTTTATATCTGTCGCCCGCAGCGCAAAAACGAGCTGTCAAAAGGCTTTATATATGCTATCTAGCTGGGAAAATAAAACCCCCAAAGGCGAATGCCTCCGGGGGTTGGCTTTCACATATGGAGTGAGTGCTGCCCTGACTTTGCGTTGAGTTCGCGTTGGGCTCGCGACGCCCGCGGGGCCGCTTAGCCCTCATCGTCTTTGGACGCGCTTTTGGGTAAGGCTTCCTTTTTGGGAAGTCGCCCCGCACGCTTGAGAGCGTCGCGTAAGATCCACTCCACCTGGCCGTTGGCGCTGCGCATCTCATCGTCGGCCCAGCGTTGGACGGCCTCCCATACGGCGGGGTCTATGCGAAGGGGGTATTGCTTGCGTGCCATGACGTGCTTTCTTATCGAGCTGAGGTGCGTGTGGCTGGAAAACCTCAGTTTAGGGACAGTCCCTAAACTGAGGTTGGGTGGTTAGTACAGAGAACCTGCGTTCAGGACCGGGTGCGCCTCGGATTCACCGCAGAGCACTACCATGAGGTTGCTGGCCATCTGCGCGCGGCGCTCGTCGTCCAGCTCGATGGTGCCACCCGCGGCCATCTCCTTGACGGCCATGTCGACCATGGAGACGGCGCCCTCGACGATCTTCTTGCGCGCGGCGATGACGGCCTCGGCCTGCTGGCGGCGCAGCATCGCCTGAGCGATCTCGGGGGAGTAGGCGAGGTGCGTGAGGCGTGCGTCGTCGACCTCGACGCCGGCGGGCGCCAGGCGCATTGCCAGCTCGCGGCGCAGGGCCTCGGAGACCTCCTCGACGTTGGCGCGCAGGGTGATGGCGCCGGCGGCGTCGGACTCGTCCTCCAGGTGGTCGTAGGCGTACACGCTGGCCACGTGGCGGAGCGCCGTCTCGGCCTGCATGGCCACGTAGCTCTGGTAGTCGTCCACGTCGAACAGGGCCTTGGCGGTGTCGGCCACGTGCCACACCACGACGGTGGCGATCTCGATGGGGTTGCCCATCTTGTCGTTGACCTTCAGGCGCTCGCCGTTCAGGGTGCGTACACGGGTGGAGATGGTGGTGGACAGGCCCTTGGCGGCGTTGCCCGCCGCCTTGACGCTCTCGCTCAGGGAAAGACTTGCCTTTGCGGCGGCTGCGGCCATGGCGTCCTCGGAGGCGCCGCTCACGCCCATGCTCTTGCTAAAGAACGGGTTCGCCCAGAAAAAGCCCTCGTCACGCACGGTGCCCACGTACTTGCCGAAGAGGATGCACACGCGCGCCTGGCCGGGCTGCAGCGAGAAGAAGCCGTTGAGCGGCAGGAACCAAAAACAGAACGCAGTGATGCTGATACCCATGCCCCAGCCGTAGGCGGCAGGCGCGTCGACGCCGTCCGGCGTTCCGGCGATGCCGGCGAGGCTCCAGATGAAGAGGCCGACGATGGCGAGCAGCGCCGCGATGACGGCGGCGAGCATGCCATAGCCCGACGTGGCCTTGAGTTGCTTTTCCACGCTCATGTGAGTTCCTTTCACGACTGCGCCGGCGTTTGCGTGACGGCCCCGGCGCCGCCTCCAGATTGCGATGGGGAGGAGGCGAATCCCCGGGCAGTCCGTGCGACTGCTGATTGCATTGTGATATCACATTGAGACCATGTCAAGAAAAATCGCTTCGGCTGAATCTCCTATGTCGGACGAGTTCTCAACGTCCGTTGCCGCTGGTTTCCGCCGTATGCCGAAAAAACCCGGGCGATGCCGTGCGAACCGCTTTGCTTTGCTATAGTCTCCCCAATTCAAGTTCTCTACTGGGATGGTGGTTAATATGGGCGACATGCTCGAATCGTTCCTGCGCGTGGCGATGGTGGTGTTCATCGTCGGTCCGCTCACTGCATGGGTCGCCCGTCGCGGCGCGCGCGAGCGCAGTGAGGCGACGGACAGCCTCGATCGCTTCACGGTGCGCATGCCCGCTGCCATTCGCACGATCATCGCCTGCTGCGCCGTCGCGTTCGAACTGCTCATGCTGGGTGTCTACGTCTGGCAGGGCGTCTCGTTGGGCGAGTGGGACCACGAACTTGTGTGGTTCGGTCACGCCATGGCGCTCGCGGGCATGGCCATCTGGGCCCTGCTGAGCATCCCGCGCATCGACGTGGACGGTGAGCGAATTCTCTCGCGTAACGCCTTCGGCATCCGCAAGGAGACGACGTTTGGCCACATCACCCGTGCAACGCTTCACACGCAGATGATGAGGATCGACCTGTTCGAGGGCGACCGGAAGTTCTGCTCGATAAGCCTCGAGGGGGTGTGCTCGCTCAACCTCCTCGCCCGTCTGGAGGAAGAGGGCATCGAAGTCTCGGACGCCGTCGACGGTCCCATGACCAAGGCGGGCCTGTGTTGGTCTGCCATCAAGCCGTTGACGATTGTTTTCAACGGCATGGCGCTCGTCTTCTCGCTCGTGATCGCCTTCATGGCTGTTTTCACCGATGCCGGAGCCCGCTTGCTCTTGCTCGTTCCGTTCCTCTTCCTGTTCATAGGGGGACTCCTGCCCCTGCTCATGCTCAGCATGCCCGCTCGTGGTATCTACGAGATCGGCAGGCAGGAGCGCGAACTCGGTTTCTCCTTCGCCGAGGAGATGGCAAGTCGAGGTGCCACGGGCACTTCGCTTGTCGACGACGATTGGTTCATCGAGATCAGCAATGCCCGCGTCGTGGCGTTCCGCCGCGATTACCTCAAGAAGGTCACGGCGCACGAGGACAGCGAGAGCGGCGACCGCTGCACGGTGACTACGAAGGGCGGTCGAAAAATCAAGGTGTATGCAGCGGGCAGCACGCTCGAGGACCTGCGCACGTGGTTCAAACAGGGCGCCAAGGTCAGAAGCACGGTCGACCGTGCAGAGGATGCGCTCGAAGCGACCGTCTGATTGGGTTGCCTGTCAAAGTGTCAAATACGGGAAGGGGCGCAGTTCAGTTGGCGCCCCTTGTCATACCAGGCCTGCGGGCCAGCGAGAGGCCTGCAGGTCGACATGCCCATTGGCGAGGAAGGCAACGCCTTCATCCTCGAGCAGTTTGCGCTGCGCCTCAGGCCCACCGAAGGCGAACCCCTCTGCGAGGCGTCCGTCGGCGAATACGATGCGATGACAGGGGATGGTGCCGGGTTCCGGATTGACGTGCAGGGCGTATCCCACGTATTGGGCTCGACGGGGCTCACCAACGAGCTTGGCGATCTGACCATATGTGGCAACCATGCCGCAGGGCACCTGGCGCACCATGTCGTATACGCGGTTGAAGAATCCGTCGGTGTCCCGGTCTGCCATGCCACCCTCACTTTCAATCGATATCGCCATTGTAGTCAAGAAAGGCACCCCACATGTGCGGGGCGCCTTTCCAAAGAGGTGTTGCGCGAGGGGAGGGAAGGCGCAACGTTCGTGTCGAAGGTCTTTAATTCGCCTGTGCCTTCGTTGAGTTAACTATAGCTAATTCTCTGAGACCCAAGTCGTAGGCCGACGAGCACACGGCCTCTCCATAAGTTAACTAAGGGTTACAAATAGAAATACACGGTGACATGTGGTCGTTAGGGCTCGAGGAATCGCTCGACGAGTTCGGAGAACGCACCCTCAGTCCCAGCCGTTTCAAGGACGACATCGCAATACGGCCGTACGTCGTCGGTGACATTCGCCACGCCGACGCCCAGTCCCGCCGCCTTGATCATGGAGAGGTCGTTTGCGGAATCGCCAACGGCGATGACCTCGGACATCGGGATTCCCAGCATATCGGCAAGGCGCGCGAGCCCCGTCCCTTTGTCAACGCCTGCGGGCATGAGCTCGAGGTAGCGCTTGGAGGAGAAGGTAATGTCAACGCCGAGTCGCTCGGCCATGGGCGCGAACTCGCGACCCAATTCCTGCAGCGCATCGAAGTCCCAGTCGACGTACAGGATCTTCGCGATGCCGCGACCTTCGAGGAATGAGAGATCGGGATGGTCAGATCCGCGAAAATGAGTGACCCCGGTGATCGATTCCAGATAGTCGCGCTCCCGTGCGGGCGCGTCATTCACGAACACGTGGCCGTCGGCGACGTTGACGTGCATGCAGAGTCCGAGTTCGAGCCCCTTTGCATAGATCGCGTTCGCGCATTTGTTGGAAAGGCCGCAGGTGGTGAGCGGGGTGGGGTCTCCCACGCGGTTGATGAAGCCGCCGTTGTAGGAGAGCACGTAGCCGTCTTCGATCAGCTCACGGGCCTCCCCCGAGAAGTTGTCCATGATCGAGGAATACCATCGCCCGCTCGAAGGGACGAACAGCACACCGAGCTCCCTCATGCGTTTGAGTGCTCGGAGATTGGACGCCGGGATGGCGTGGTCGGCATCGAGAAACGTCTCATCCATATCGCTGGCAACAAGTCGGTACATGCAATCCCCCATACAACGTAAAAAACGAGGCGGGCTTATTATCGCCCACCTCGTAACACCTTGGCTATGTCGAAGGCGCGGACACGTGAAGATGGCCCATTCGCGTGTCGCCGCGCGTTTCCGCGAGCCGGATGGCTTAGTACACCATTCCCATGGCTTCGCGTACCTCGGCGAGCGTCGCCTCGGCGACCTCGTTGGCACGGCGATTGCCCTCGCGTAGGACGTCCTTGACGTAGTCCATATCCTGGACCAGTTCCTCGCGGCGGGCGCGGATGGGGGCGAAGTACTCGTTCACGCTCTCGGTGACGTACTTCTTGAGCGCGCCGGAGCCGCCCATGCCGATCTCATCGGCGATCTCGATCTCGGAGCGGCCGGTGCAGATGGCGGCGGTGGAGAGCAAGCCGGACACACCGGGACGGGCTTCCGGATCGAACGTGATCATGCGCTCACCGTCGATCTGGCTCTTCTTGATGCGCTTGGCGGTCCCCTCGGCGGTCATCGAGATGTTGATGGCATTGCCGTAAGACTTGCTCATCTTGCGGCCGTCGAGGCCGGGGAGCAGCGGCGTATCGGACAGCAGAGCGTCGACCTCGGGGAAGACGTTGCCGTAGCGGTTGTTGAACTTGCGGGCGATGGTACGGGTGAGTTCGATGTGGGGCAGCTGGTCACGACCGACGGGCACGACGTTGCCCTTGCAGAACAGGATGTCGCAGGCCTGGTGCACGGGGTAGGTGAGGAGCAGGCCGGTGAGCTCGTGTCCGCTGGCCTCCATCTCCGCCTTGACCGTGGGGTTGCGCTGGAGCAGGGCCTCGGAGACGAGGGAGAGGAACGGCAGCATGAGCTGGTTGCAAGCGGGAATCGCGGAGTGCGTGTAAATCATGGTCTTGTCGGGGTCCAGGCCGCATGCCAGGTAGTCGATGACCATGTTGTAGACGTTGTCCTGGATGTTGTCCGTGCTGTCGCGGTCGGTGATGACCTGGTAGTCGGCGATGAGCACGTTGGTGTGGACGCCCGGCTCCTGCAGTTCGACGCGGCTTTTGAGGGTGCCAAAGTAGTGGCCCAAGTGCAGGCGGCCGGTGGGGCGATCGCCGGTGAGCATGGTGTACTTCTCGGGGTGCTGCGGCAGGTCGGCGCGGATCTGGTTGCTGCGCTCGAGGCTGATCTCATAGCTGAGCTCGTTGGGCATGCTGTCTCCTTTTGGGTTGAGTGCCCGGCCGGCATTGTCGGTCTTGGTTGAAGATGAAGCTACCAGAGAAACGGCGTCTCTTGCCGGAATCAACGATGGTTTTCGCCGTGTCGTCCCGCAGGGTCGTTTCCCTTCTTGGAAAGGAGCCCCTCGATATGCTCAGCCGCTCCTCATGGGCCACGTGCGCCGCGCGCTCCTCGGCGGCGGAAGCGGGGTCTTCGGGCGTGACGGTCTCATCTCGCTGAGCCTTGGGATTGTAGTGGTGACGCAGTACTGGCTCAAACAGGTGCAGGCGCGCGGCGAACAGCGCCGAGCACGCGAACAGCAAGAGGAAGATCACCACGCGGGCTCCCACGGGGACCTGGTTGATCACCATGGCGCCGAGGGAGAGCAGTGGGCACCATGCGTAGATGAGCAGGACCGCCTGGCGCTGGTCGTAGCCCTCCTGGATCAGGCGATGGTGGATGTGGCCCTTGTCGGCCTCACCCATGTGGACCTTAATTACCCTGAGCACGTGGTGGGCATCCCCGCCGAGGAGATGAAGGCCAAGCTCGACGCACACGACCTTAAGCTCAACGGCACGGCTCTTCGCTTTCGCGGCGATTTTATCAATGGGGACCTGGGCAACCAGGATCCCGCGCTCGTTGGAGAGGCGCTTAAGCTTTGCTATGAGGCCTGCGATTACTGTCGCACCTGCGGCGGCGATACCGTGACGATCTGGCTCGGCCACGATGGCTTCGACTACAGCTTCCAGATCGACTACACCCACGTGTTTGACAACCTCGTTAAGGCGTTCCAGGCGGTCTGCGACTATGCGCCCGACCTGCATATCTCCATCGAGTACAAGCCCTATGAGGAGCGCAGCTACGCCTATATCGATACGATGGGCCTCACCGGCATGATCCTCAACGCGGCGGACCGCGAGAATCTGGGTGTCACGCTCGATTACTGTCACATGCTCATGAAGCACGAGAACCCCGCGATGGCTACCGATATCTTCGGCCGTGCCGGCAAGCTCTACGGCATTCACCTCAACGATGGTTACGGCGTGATGGACGACGGACTCATGATTGGCATGGCTACGCCTGTCAAGACGCTCGAAATGCTCTTCTATCTCAAGAAGTACGCCTTTGACCGCGCCGTCTACTTCGATACGTTCCCGATTATCGAGGATGCGGAAGGGGAGTGCGCTCATAACCTCGTTATGATGAAGCTTATGAATGACGCCCTGGAAAGCGTGGGCCAGGAAAAGATTCAGTCCGTGATCGATGCAAACGATGCGCTTTCAGCGGCCGCGCTCGTGCGCGAGCTCTTCTGCACGATGGGGGGGTAATCATTATATGAAACGCGATTGGGAAGCTACTGCCAAGGGCATTCTTGCCGCCGTGGGCGGCCCCGAGAACATCTCGGGCATGACGCACTGCGCCACTCGTCTTCGCCTGAACCTACGCGACGATTCCAAGTGTGACGACGCGGCCGTCAAGGAGGTCGACGGCGTGGTCAACACCGTCAACTCGGCCGGCCAGTATCAAGTGCTGATCGGCACCGAGGTGCCCAAGCTCTATGAGAAGTTCGAGCCGCTCGTCAAGGGCTCGGGCGCCGAGGTCTCCACGAGCACCTCCTCCGATGAGGGTATCGTCTCCAGGATCTTCTCTGCTATCTCGGGCGTCTTTGCTCCGCTGCTGCCCGCCATGGCCGGCTCCGGTATCCTCCGTGGCCTGCTAATCCTTGCGGTTCAGCTTGGCCTTATCACCGAGGGCACGGGTACCTACACCATCCTCTACACCCTCTCGATGAGCGTGTTCTACTTCCTGCCGGTGCTTCTAGGCTTCTCCTCGGGCAAACGCTTCGGTGCGAGCCCGTACCTGTCGGCTCTGATCTGCGCCTGTTTGCTCTATCCCGATTTTATCGGCTTGATGGGCGATGCGGGCAACGGCGCCATGAGCGAGTTCTTCGGCATCCCCGTGGTGCTCATGAGCTACAACTCCACCGTTATCCCGGCCATCATCGCCATCTGGGTTTACTCGTTCCTCTATAAGTTCCTGGATGAGCATGTGCCCGAGACTCTCAGGCTCGTCGTGCTCCCCGCGGTCTCGCTGATCATCATGGTTCCCGCCACTATGCTCGTGATTGGTCCCTTGGGCGTCTATGCCGGCGAGGGCATTGCCTTCGTGGTCAACTGGCTCATCGCCCGCTCCAACGTACTTGCTGGCATCCTGGTGGGCGGCGGCTGGTCCGTGCTCGTCTCGATGGGTATTCACTGGGCCGTCAACCCTATCATGATCAACAACATCGCTTCCAACGGCTTCGACTACATTTGCCCGGCCACCTTTGCCTGCAACTTTGCCGTTATCGGCTGCGCCCTCGGCGTCTTCCTCAAGGCCCGCGACCAGAAGCTCAAGAGCTTTGCTATGACCGGCGCCGTGACCATCTGCCTCTCTGCCATCATCGAGCCCACGCTCTTTGGCATGCTCCTCAAGAATAAGAAGCTCTTCCTGGCTCAGATTATCGGCGGTGCCTGCGGTGGCGCGTTCCTCGGCGTTTTCAAGGTTGTCACCACTGCCTTTGTCTTTGGCTCCGTCACCACGTTCCCGGCCTTCGTCTCCTCCGATCCGATGAACTTCGCCTTCGCCATGATCGGTATGGTTATCTCGGCTGTTGTCGTCGGCGTGCTCGGCTACATCTTCACCGGTAAGGACGATCAGCTCGCCTAGTCTTGCTTTGAGGCCCCACACCATGTGTCCAAGGCTAAGACCGACTTCCATCTAATAAAGGGTCGCTGTTTATATCGCAGCGGCCCTTTTTTGCTTTTGATTGACATGATTGGAGTAAACTTTGAAAACAGATGAAAAGGACGGAACGCCGATGATTCCGTATGAGCGCATGAACTGATTCTCAATAAGCTTAAGGAGGTCGATCTGCTGAAGATCGACGAGCTCGCGGCCTTTATGCCCGATGTGTCGATGTCTACGCTTCGCCGTGACCTCAAAGAACTTGAGAAGCGGGGGAGCATCGAGTATCTGACCGGCGGCGCGGTTAAGTTGCATTCCGCGGCTCACGAGGCGAGCGTTTTTGAGAAGGGTGCGCAGCGGAGCAGCGAGAAGGACCTGATCGCGCGTTGTGCGGCGGCGGAGGTCGAGGACGGTGAGACGGTCTATGTCGACTCCGGTACCACCGCGATGGCGCTCCTGAGCCTGCTCGTCGACAAGCCGGTGACTATCTACACCACCAACGGCTATGCATGTTGGTTTACGGGCGAGCTTGCTGCTAAGGTGGTGGTAATTGGCGGCGACTTCAACCCCGTTACCTGCTCGCTCACCGGTCCTATGGTTGAGAGCGCGCTGCGCGAGCTGTACTTTGACCGGGCGTTTATAGGTGTCAACGCGGTGGACGAGGACCGCGGCATCATGACGCCAGGTTATCCCGAGGCTATCAAAAAACGTATCGTGATGCAGAATTCCCAGGCGAGTTACGTACTCGCCGATAGCTCCAAGTTTCACGTGTTTTCAAATGTAAAGGTGTGCGACCTGGAGGGCTTTACTGTTATCTCCGACAAGCGCGACGCCAAAATCGGCGAGCGTGTCAAGATGATTACGGCCTAGGACGCCGGGGCATCGCATCCTGTCCTCAAGTCGTTGCCTACGTAAGGAAGCATGCGGCAAACGTACCTGACCTTTTGTCTCATTCCAGATTTGTGGACTAGCTTAGTTCGTCGGCTACTTGGTGTTCGTAGAAGGCTTCTACTACGGCGTTAAAGTCGCGGGCGAAGCCTTCCATGGTTCCGCGCCAGGTGACTCGGTTGGGCTTGCCCTGGCCTACATAGGCAGTCTGAATGCCGCAGGCGGGACTAGGGAAGTCGCGTTTGGGATCGTTGCCCACCATAAGGACCTCGTGCGGTTCGAGTCCCATCACCTGAAGCTGCTCTAGATAGTAGGTGGCATCAGGCTTGCAGCGGGTGGCGTTTCCCATGTGCGTGACGAGCTCAAAGGGGGCGTCGGCCAGGTCGCCCCAACCCATGCGGCACTCGATGGCCCCCTGCGGAAAGCTGGGGTTGGTAAAGAGCGCGCAGCGCAGCCCTGCGTCCTGTACGGTCTGAAGCGCGGCGTGTGCGCCCGGCATGGCATGGGCGTTGATGAGTTCGTCATTCTTGTACGGAAGAACTTCGCGGTCGTAGTAGGTAAACGCCTCGTAGATAAGTGGGTCCGAGAGGCAAATGCCGCATCGGCGCTCGACCTCTTCTTGGTAAAACTCAAGATTGGTGCGATTGTCCGTGCTGCTGCGGCGATTGGCGTTGAGGTCGACCAGGATGGTGCCGAGGCGTGCCATCGTGCCACCGCGGCTGCGGCGCCCGATATCCGCGAGCATCGAAGAGACGTCCTTAAAATATCGAAGGATGAACGCGTTGAGGTTGATGCTAAGAAGCGTTTCGTCCATATCGAAAACGACTGCTTTGAGCACGCGGGCACCTTTCTCGAAAAATCGATCTAGAATCGTTGGCTCCGGATACTTTACCCCAAAGCCGAATGCCTGGCTGGTTATCGTCAAGTTGCGGAGACGTGTGTTCATAAGATTACGAAAAAGTCTCCACACGAGTAAAAAATCGCAGTTCACGCTTGAAATCGAACTCATTTCCCCGTAACCTATACGAACGTGATTGCATAAGCGTCACATTAGTATCTGTCGGCTCCCGAGTGTTCCTAAACGTTGTGTGCTTGTCGCACCCTTCTGTAGGTCCTAGCAATCGGGGCCCCGTAGTTCGAAAGGGGTCCACCTTTGAGTGAGATTCAGAACTCGTCCATTTTCTCTCTTGACGATGTCAACGAGGAGGAGATGAACAACCTCATCGACGGTACGATTACCGACTTTGATGAGGGCGATCTCGTTAACGGCACTGTCGTTAAGATCGAGCATGACGAGGTGCTCGTTGACATCGGATTCAAGTCCGAGGGCGTTATCCCGGTCCGCGAGCTGTCCATCCGCAAGGACGCTAACCCTGCAGACATCGTTGCACTCGGTGATCCCATCGAGGCTCTGGTTCTCCAGAAGGAGGACAAGGACGGTCGTCTGGTCCTGTCCAAGAAGCGTGCCGAGTACGAGCGTGCTTGGAACCGCATCGAGGAGAAGTTCAACTCCGGCGAGAACGTCGAGGGCGAGGTTATCGAGGTTGTCAAGGGCGGCCTGATCCTCGACATCGGCCTGCGTGGCTTCCTGCCCGCTTCCCTCGTCGACCTCCGTCGCGTCAAGGACCTCACCTCCTACATGGGCACCCGCATCGAGGCCCGCGTCATCGAGATGGACCGCAACCGCAACAACGTTGTCCTCTCCCGTCGCGTCGTGCTCGAGGAGTCCCGTAAGGCCGAGCGCTCCGAGATCCTGTCCAAGCTCAAGTCTGGCATGCGTCTCCAGGGCACCGTTTCCTCCATCGTCGACTTCGGCGCCTTCGTCGACCTCGGCGGTATCGACGGCCTCATCCACATCTCCGAGCTCTCCTGGAACCACGTCAACCATCCTTCCGAGGTTGTCAAGGTCGGCCAGGAGGTCGAGGTCGAGGTTCTCGACGTCGATCTCAACCGTGAGCGCATCTCCCTGGGTCTCAAGCAGACCACCGAGGATCCGTGGCGCGCACTGGTCAAGAAGTACCCCGTCGGCGCTATCGTCGAGGGTACTGTGACCAAGCTTGTCCCGTTCGGCGCTTTCGTCGACCTGGGCGAGGGCATCGAGGGCCTGGTGCACATCTCCGAGATGGCCAACAAGCACGTCGATCAGCCTTCTCAGGTCACCCACGTGGGCGACAAGGTTCAGGTCAAGGTCATGGAGATCGACCTCGACCGTCGTCGTATCTCCCTGTCCATGAAGTCTGCTGCTGAGACTCTGGGCGTCGAGATTGAGGTTACCCCGCTGCCTTCCGAGAAGAAGGACGAGGAGACCGACGCCGAGTAAATCGGTTTGACGATCACTTGTTTTAAGGGATCCGTCCGTAATGGACGGGTCCCTTTTTGCATTTGGCACCGAGATGCGCAATGCTGCCGGGCTGTCCACAGGCTATTGAATTGTCGGTGCATGAAAAAAGCCGACATCCCGCCTCGGGGAGGAGGCGGGAACGCACCGAGTAGACGGAGGGGTGCGGAGCGCGGTCGCGTCTCGACTGACAACGTTGCCCATCGACGGGATTATTGTAGCGCATGGGCGCTTCTTGGTTTATCGTGTCGAGCGCTTGTGTTGTGCCGTTGCCTGTGGCGGCGGTGTGCTACACTCTTGCACTGCTGAGTGGGCCAGACGGTCGCGCGATGTACTGCTTGCGGTACGCGTGAGGAAAGTCCGGGCTCCAGAGGGCGGGATGCCGGCTAACGGCCGGGCGGAGTGATCCGACGGAAAGCGCCGCAGAAAAGAAGACTCCCACCTGCGTCGCAAGGCGTAAAGGGAAAAGCTGAAACGGTGGTGTAAGAGACCACCAGCGTCGTGGCAACACGGCGGCTTGGCAAGCCCCATCCGGAGCAAGCGCGAATAGGAACGCTATGGGCCGGCCCGGTCCGCGTTCGGGTAGCGTGCGTGGAGCTGCACGGTAACGTGCAGACAAGATAAATGACCGTTCACGACAGAACCCGGCTTACAAGCCCACTCAGCACTTTGTTGACGCTGCGAACCCGTCAGCGCGGCAATCTGCCTTTCAAGCCTTCGGGCATGACCATAAGGTCAATGCCCTCGTCTTTCAAGGCACCTTGCTCGCGCTGACGGGTTCTCGCTTTCGTTGACGGAATCATCGGCGTTGCCATTCTTTTTACTAGGGTTATCGTATTATTGAGGCTGTTTGTTGCTGCGCTTTATTTTGTTGAGGGGCTTTGTTGGACAGCTATTTTACTCTGCAATCGAATATTGAGGTTTCGGGCGAGTTTGTGGACCGCAAGAGCCGGTTTATTGCCCAGCTGGTCCATATTGAGTCCGAGGACGAGGCGAATGCCTTTATCGAGATGGTTCGCAAGCGTCATTATGACGCTCGACACAATGTTCCCGCGTGGATTTTGGTCGATGGACGCGAGCGCCAGAGCGATGATGGTGAACCGAGCCGCACGAGTGGTATGCCGACGCTCGAGGTGCTGCGCGGTGCGGGGCTCAAAAATGTTTGCTGCGTAGTAACGCGCTATTTTGGTGGCACGCTGTTGGGGCCTGGTGGTTTGGTGCGCGCCTATACCGCGGCGACGCAGGCGGCGGTGGCCGCGGCTCAGGAGACCGGGCAGATCGTCGAGATGACGAGCGTCGTGCCGGTTGATGTGCATGTGGCCTATCCACAGTATGAGCAGGTGCTTCGCGTGGCGCAGGATTCGGGTGCCAAGGTTTCGGATACCGATTACGCGGATGCTGTGACACTTCACTTGGTGTTTAAAGCGGGGGAGCAAGAGCCGTTTTGCGCTAAGATGCGCGAGCTTATGGCGGGGCGCGAGGAGATTGAGGTCAGCGCTCCCGAGTTTGC
The DNA here is from genome assembly GCA_019424985.1 of Collinsella sp. Lineage (GTDB taxonomy): Bacteria > Actinomycetota > Coriobacteriia > Coriobacteriales > Coriobacteriaceae > Collinsella. Next base: position 88,288 of record JAHYYM010000015.1, read on the forward strand.
TGAGTTCTAACGACGACGGCCGGCGTGCATTTGGATGAATCCCAAGCGCGCCGGCTGTCGTTTTATGTCGCTGCCGTTTACTCGGCGAGCTGCTTTAGTACATCGCAGGCGATTTCGACGGCATCGTCGATGCAACCGGGACAGCTGCGGAGCGGACCCTTGTCCGATCCGATGCCCTTGAGCGTGCCGCAGACGGTCGTCGTGTTCTTCTCGCCAAAGCGCTTGGCAATCTCGCGCGACAGTTTGTAGGTCTGGCCCTTGGTCTTGGGGTTTTCCATGCCATCGCTCATTACAAAGCCCATGATGGCCACGGCGCCCGAGATGGCACCGCAAGTTTCGGTCATGCCGCCCATGCCGGCGCCAAAGCCCTCGGTGAGGGTAAAGGCGACCTGGGGGTCGAGCCCGACGGCGGGCGCGAGCGTGCAGGCGACGGCCTGCGCGCAGTTAAAGCCGCGGGCGTGGTATTCGGCAGCCTGAGCCTGGCAGGTGGCAGTGTTGAGCTGAGTGGTATCAATCTGCTTCATCGGTGTCTCCTTGATTGCGGTGTACCCGCCTATGGTACCCTTGCTGGCGCATTCGCTTATCGAGACCGCAGTGCATATCTCATTGTTTTTCGCCATCGAACACTTTCTTAAGATTTGGGACAAATAAACCTGATTAATTTGTCCCATAACCTATCGGCGGGATGGGTTGAGAGGGGTGCGGGGTAGCGGTATCGTGAACCGAATAAAACAAAACCCAAGTAAGGGAGTTGGATATGAGCGAGCAGACCATCGGTACGACGTGTGTTCAGGGCGGTTATCGCCCGGGTGACGCAGAGCCGCGTCAGGTGCCTATCTACCAGTCAACCACGTGGAAGTACGACACGTCCGAGCACATGGGCAAGCTGTTCGACCTGGAGGAGTCGGGCTACTTCTACAGCCGTCTGCAGAATCCCACGTGCGACCTGGTTGCCGCCAAGATCTGCGAGATGGAGGGCGGTACCGCTGCGATGCTCACGAGCTCGGGCATGGCTGCGAACTTCCTTGCGATCTTTAACGTTGCCGGCGCCGGTGATCATGTGGTCGCAAGCTCTGCCATCTACGGCGGTACCTACAACCTGCTCGCCCATACTATGGAGCGCATGGGTTTGACCTGCAGTTTCGTTGCCCCCGACTGCACTGATGAAGAGCTCGAGGCAGCCTTTGAGCCCAATACCAAGCTCGTCTTTGGCGAGACGATCGCCAACCCCGCCCTTGCCGTGCTCGATATTGAGCGCTTTGCCAAGGCCGCACATGACCACGGCGTGCCGCTGATGGTCGACAACACCTTCCCGACGCCCGTGATGTGCCGTCCCTTTGAGTGGGGCGCCGACATCGTTACGCACTCCACCACCAAGTATATGGATGGACATGCTGCCTACCTGGGCGGTGTAATCGTCGACCACGGTCAGTTTGACTGGATGGCCCATGCGGACAAGTTCCCGGGTCTCACCACGCCTGACGAGAGCTACCATGGCGTGACGTATGCCGAGAAGTTTGGTCGTGAGGGTGCCTTCATCACCAAGGCAACCGCTCAGCTCATGCGCGACCTTGGCCCCATGCAGAACCCGCAGGCGGCGTTTTTCCTGAATAGCTCGCTCGAGAGCCTGCATGTGCGCATGCCGCGTCATTGCGAGAACGGCCTGGCCGTTGCCAAGTTCCTGCAGAGCCATCCCAAGGTGCGCTTCGTGAGCTATCCGGGCCTGGAAGGCGACAAGTACTATGACCTGGCTCAGAAGTACATGCCCAACGGTACCTGCGGCGTTGTGAGCTTTGGCTTTAGCGGTGGTCGCGCAGCGGCCGAGACCTTTATGAAGAGCCTCAAGCTCGCCCAGATCGCCACGCACGTGGCCGACGCCCGCACTTGCTGCCTGCATCCTGCTAACGCCACGCATCGCCAGATGAACGATGAGGAGCTCATCGCCTGCGGCATCTCCGCCGACATGGTGCGCCTGTCGTGCGGTCTCGAGGACACGGCCGATCTGATTGCCGACCTTGAGCAGGCGCTCGAGCAGTGCTAGGCTAGCTCCGTACAAGGTGCCGATGCTGGCAGAAAGCTTCGGCGACCTTTTGTTCCGATTCCGTAGGCGGGACCCCAATCGCGGCTGTTTGCAGGCGATTGGGGCCCCGTTTTTTTGCGTTGGGCCACTCGAAAGGATGGATATGGAGAAAACCGCAGAGCAGCTGCGCCGCGAGCACATTGCCCTTGAGGGCGATACCCATGGCAAGAACAAATGGGCGATTCTGTTTACCGTGCTCATCATGACGTTTATGGTGTGTCTGGATTCGACCGTCGTGACCGTGGCACTGCCCGTGATGCAAAAGGAGCTGGGCGTGGGCCTCGATCGCATTCAGCTGGTAAGCTCGGTGTATCTGCTTGCGACGTGCGTGGCTATGTTGCCGTTTGGCCGTCTGGGCGACGTGCGCGGCAAGGTGAATGTGTTCCAGCTGGGCGTCATCGTCTTTTCGGTCGGTTCGCTGCTGTGCGGCCTTTCGGCCTCGCTCGAGGTTCTTATTCTGGCGCGCATCGTTCAGGGCGTCGGTTGCGCGGCGGCCATGGCTAACAACATGGGTATCATCACCGAGTCGTTCCCGGCGCGCGAACGAGGCCGTGCCATGGGTATTCTTGCGACCTTCGTGGCCCTCGGCATGATGTGTGGCCCCGTGCTCGGTGGCATGCTAGTGGCAAGCTTTCCCTGGGAGAGTATCTTCCTCATCAACCTGCCTATTGGCGTCATCTCGTTTATCGTGGGGCTCTATACGCTGCCGCATGTTAAGCCGGAGGCCGGCGAGCGCCCCATGTCGCTGGCGGAGGCCGCGCGTCGCTGCTTTGCAAATTCGGCCTTCACCATCAACCTTGCCTGCATGCTCATCGTGTTTGTTGGCATTGGCGCATCCGAGTTTATCCTGCCGTTCTATTTTCAGGACGCCCACGGCTTTGGTTCCGACATTTCCGGACTGCTCTTTTTGGCGCTGCCGATGGTGAATGCCTTTATCGGCCCGCTTTCGGGTACGGTTTCGGACCGTGTTGGCTGCGAGGGCCCCACGGCGGTCGGCCTGGGCGTGTACGTATGCGGTCTTTTTGCGGTAAGCACGCTCGACGAGCACTCTTCCATCCCTGTGATCGTGTGCTGTGTCGCGTTTATGTCGTGCGGCACGTCGATTTTCCAGAGCCCCAATAACTCGCTGTATATGGGTTCGGCCCCGCGCGAAGCGCTCGGCTTTGCGGGCAGTCTGGGTAGCTTGGCACGCTATGCGGGTATGGCAGTGGGCATTACGGCGGCGTCGCATATCCTGTATGGGCAGATGAGCGTGGCGATGGGCGAGGCCGTGACCAGTTTTGTTGCAGGCCGTCCGGATGTGTTCTTGTTTGGTTTCCGTTCGGTGTTCTATGTGTTGATGGCTGTGGCCGCTGTGGGCTTTGCGCTTGCCATGGTGCGTTTGGTGAAGATACGCGCCCGCCATTAGTGCGTTGGGAGGCTGTCTGCCACGATTCGCGCCGTCCCAAAAAGACTGGTTTGTGGTGCGATGCGGCTTGTGGGGCGGGCGGGGGTCGGTCCGTGGTAGACTATCGAACAACGTTTATTAATCGCGCGGTATCGTTGCCGCGAGAAGGGGTTGCGCCATGCAGGAGCTTGAGGATCGTATTCGCCATGACGGCATCGTTAAAGCCGGTAACGTCCTTAAGGTTGATGCCTTCCTCAACCACCAGTGCGACGTTGAGCTGTTCGACCACATGGGCGCCGAGTGGGCCCGTCTGTTCGAAGGCGTCGAGATCAACAAGATCCTGACGATCGAGGCTTCGGGCATTGGCATGGCTTGCATCGCAGCCCAGCATTTTGGCGGCGTGCCGGTGGTCTTTGCCAAGAAGGCACAATCCATCAACCTCGACGGCGAGCAGTATGCCACGACCATCTACTCCTTTACCAAGCAGAAGGAGTACCCGGTCATCGTTGGCAAGCGCTTCCTGTCCGAGGGCGACAAGGTCCTGATTATCGACGACTTCCTGGCCAACGGCTGCGCGCTCGAGGGCCTTATCAAGATCTGCGAGGCTGCGGGTGCCGAGGTGTCCGGTATTGGCATTGCAGTGGAGAAGGGCTTCCAGGGCGGCGGCGATAAGCTCCGCGAGCGCGGCTTCCGCGTCGAGAGCCTGGCCCGTATCGCCGATATGGACTGCGAGACCGGCGAGATCACCTTCGCCTAAGCGCGCAACACAAGCGATTGGTATGCGATGTGACAAAGGGACCGTCCCTTTGTCACATTTTTTGTATGAGGGGAGGTGTTGATATGGATGAGAACAAGATGGGATGGCGCGAGTATGCGCGCTATGCCGAGATGTCGGCCGAGGAGTTGGCGCGCGATTGCGAGGTGCAGGTGTTTCGCGCGACGGGTCCGGGCGGACAGGGCGTGAACACGACGGACTCGGCGGTGCGCATGAAACATATCCCTTCGGGAATTACCGTGACGGCGCGCGAGAGCCGCAGTCAGTTCCAAAACCGTAGTAGCTGCCTGCGTAAGCTGCGCGCTGAGCTTGAGCGTCGCGGGCGTCCACCGCGCCGACGCGTAAAGACCAAGGTGCCTCAGCGCTCTCGCCAGCGCAGGCTCAATGACAAGCACTTCAACGCTATTAAAAAGGCTAACCGTCGCAAACCGGGCAGCGACGAATAGCCTCCTTATAAGTTGCGGTGAAATAGGGACTGTTTTGCGTTTTTAGCTGCATAAACAGTCCCTATTTCACCGCAACTTAGGGATGGCTAGCGGGTGGGGTGCCAGACGTGGAGGGCGCCGCCGAGGATGTCGACCTCGATGCGCGAGGCGAAAACGGGCTCGCCGTCGGCTTGGATGGGGTAGTCGGGCTCCTCAAAAGTGAGCTCGGCATGGCGGCAGCGGCGCATGCGAACCGGCGGCAACTTGGTATGGTGGCCGTCCTTGGCCGAAAGGAACATAGGCAGGGCTACCGCGCGAGGGACGGGGCCGCAGGCGTAGCAGACGTCGAGCATGCCGTCGCAGGGGTCGGCATCGGGGCAGATGCGATAGCCCGAGCCATACGTGGGGCCCAGCTGAATCGCCATGATGATCGCCCTTAAGCGCTCGGCGGGCGCGCCGTCAAAGCTGGCTGTCATGGGGTAGTTGCGATAGCGTAGGCCAAACTGCTCAAGTCCCGAGAGGGTGTAGAGCGGAGCGCCCGTCAAGCCGGTCTTTTTGCGCAGTTCGGTGGTGCCAAGGCCGATGGCGGCATCAATACCGACGGAGAGCGTCTGGTCGTAATACTCGACGATCGCCTCGCCGCTGCCTCTTGCGGGGTTCCATGAGCGAATCCGCCCGATGTCCTGACGCTGCAGCTCACAGGTGAGCAGCGCGCCAAAATCCTTGCCGGAGAAATCTTCGATGCCGAGCGTCTGGGCAAAATCGTTGCCGGAGCCCACGGGCAGGACGGCAAGAGCGGGGCGGGCGTCCTCCTTTTGCGTCATAAGCCCGTTGACGACCTCGTGGATCACGCCGTCGCCGCCGAGTGCGATAACGGTGCGATAGCCCTGAGCCCGTGCGGCAAGCTCCTTGGCGTGTCCCATGTGCTCGGTTAGCACCAGGTCAAACTGGGATGCGCGCGCGGTCATATCCAAAAAGCGTTGCAGGCGCTCGGCAACTTCGCGTGCCGCACCCGACTGGGCGGCTGGGTTGGCGATGATGAGCGTGCGACCAAAATCAGTTCCGTGCATGGGGTGACTCCCGGCGTATGACGTGACGGTGCGGTCTCGCTCGGGTCGAATTGCTCCCGATTGTGGCTGCACGGCGAATACTAACGTCTACTCTATCAGGTCGTTGTGGCGCTCGATAGCCTCTGCCACCGTGCCGCCCTCGTCCACAATAAGCGAGCGGCGCTTGGGTGAGATGATGCGCTGGGCGGGGTACACGCCGCGGTGGCCGCCGGCGAGATAGCTGATAAACGCCACGATCACGAAGAAGCCGGCGGCCGTGCCGTGGAACAGGTCGATGGCCATCATACAGGTGGTGATGGGCACGTTAAGGCCGGCGCAGAACACGCCGAGCATGCCGAGAGCCGCCAGAAAGCTGGGGTCGATTCCGACGAGGCAGCCGATCCAGCCGCCGAGCGCCGCACCGATGCCAAACAGAGGCGTGACCTCGCCGCCTTGGAAGCCGGCGCCCAGGGTAAGCGCTGTGACGACCAACTTGATGGCTGCGTCCGCCAGGGTGGTGTTGCCTGCAAATCCGGCGCCGGAAAGCCACGTGGAAAGGCCGGCGTAGTCCCAGGCGTCGAGGAGGGCATAGGCGGCCAAAACCACGAGTGCGCCGATGAGTGCGCGAACAAGGTAATTGGTGATAAAGCGACCGTACAGGCTCTTGACGGTTCGAACCGACCAGGCAAAGAGGCGTGCCGTCAGACCGAAGATGATGGCGCTGATAACAACGATGACAACCGTCCGTGGTGTCATGGTGGGAACGCTGGCGATGGCATTTGCTTCGTACTCGGTACCCAGGGCGAGTGATGTAAAGTAGCCGGTAAACGAGGCGACCAGACAGTAGATGCCCGCGGTGTAGTCGATCTTGCCGATAAAGCACATTTCCATGCCAAAGAACGCGCCGGCGAGGGGCGAGCCGAATACGGCGCCAAAAGCGGACGAGATACCGGCGAGCATGAGGTCGTGGTGATCATGCTTTTTGAGGTGGGCGAGGCTCGAGATGTTGCTGGCGATGGTGCCGCCAATCTGCACCGCAGCTCCCTCGCGACCGGCCGATCCGCCCGTTAGGTGCGTGAGCGTGGAGCAGACGAAGGTGAGGACGGCCATGCGCATATGGATGAGGCGGGTGCCCAAGGCGGAATCGATGACCAGGTTGTTGCCACGCTTGGCGGCGAGACCGTGGTTCTTGTAGACCCACGCGGTGGCCATGCCCACAACGGGAAGCAGCGCGTACATCCACGCATGGTGTTCACGATAATCGGTCGCGATATTCAGCGAGGCCAAAAACGCCCAAGCGGCAACGCCCATGGCGAGCGAGACGATGGCGACGAGTACGAGCAACTTAGCGCTCGCGAGTAGGTTGCGGGCGTTGCGTCGCGTGTCGGCTGCCAAGAGCTGCTCGGAACGGGTGAGTTGATGCCTGCCGGCCATGATGACGTCGTTCAGGGAGAAAAAACCGCCATCGTCGAGCGGCTGAGAATGATCCTGCGCTTCGTTTGCGCTTTCGGGTTTGTCGTTATGAGCCATACGTTCCTCTTTTAGGTTGCAACGCAAGCATTATAGAACGCGGCAAACGCGACGAACCGGTGGGTTGGTTTCCATTCTGTTTCGCTGCTTGCGGCCGACAGGTGTATTTGCGGGTACAGGCAAAGTCGCGGTCGCGCGTCGGGGGATTATACTGAGACAAGCATAAAGAATCGGCGCCCCTGTTGTGCGCCGTGGCATTAAGAGGTGCATATGGCAGAGAAACTCATTCCGCTGGAGGACGCGCAGTCGATTGTTCTGTCGCATGTTGCTCCGACCGATCTCGTCGAGATTCCCGTGTGGCAGGCCGCCGGCCTTCCCTTGGCCGAGGATGCGGTGGCCGATATCGACATCTCACCGTTTGCCAACAGCGCTATGGACGGATATGCCGTGCGCTCGGCGGACTTGGCGCAGGCGTCTGGTGAGGCGCCGGTGACGCTCGACGTTATCGGACACGAGGCCGCGGGCCATGTGTTTGAGGGCGCTCTTGGCCCGGGCGAGACGGTCCGCATCATGACGGGCGCGCCGGTACCCGAGGGTGCGGATGCCGTGGTGAAATACGAGATCGTCGAGGTGCTTAATGGTGACGGCAACGAGGGCTCGCACGTGAGCTTCTCGATGCCTGCCAAGGTGGGGGAGAACGTTCGCTCGGCTGCTGAGGAAGCGCATGCTGGCGATTCCGTGATGCGTGCTGGAGAGGTTGTGGCCCCGGCTGGCGCCGGCTTGCTGGCGAGCGCCGGGTATGCGAGCGTGAAGGTCCATGCTGCCCCGCGCGTGGGCATTATCTCGCTGGGGACGGAACTGGTTGCGCCGAGCAACGTGCCGGCGCGCGGGCAGATTCGCGACTCCAACTCGTCCGCGTTGATGGCCGAGGCACTCGATGCGGGAGCCGAGCCGGTGTTCTTTGGCATTGCGCCCGATGATGAGCAGACGATTGCCGAGCTGGTGCATCGTGCCGTGCAGGAGTGTGATTTTGTCATTACGAGCGGTGGTGCCTCGGCGGGCGACTACGACTACGTGACGGCGTTGGTTAAGCGCGAGGGCGAGGTGCTGTTTGACCGCATCTCGATGCGTCCGGGCAAGGCCATCACGTTTGGCTTGCTCGGAGGTAAACCCTACCTGGGGCTTTCAGGCAATCCGGCCGCGGCGTATGTGGGCTTTGAGATGCTCGCCCGTCCGGCGATCCGCAAGATGCGCGGCTTTGCCGAGGGGGCGCGTCCCGTGCAGCAGGCGACGCTCACGCACGGCGTGAAAAAGCGACAGGACCGACGCTTCTATGATCGCGCCACGGTTGCGCGCGATGCGCAGACGGGTGAGCTTACGGTCACCGAGGCGCACAGCCAGAACTCGGCGCTGCTCGGAACCATGCAGCATGCGAACTGCCTGTTGCGCATCAACGAGGGTCCGTGCGATCTTGAGCCGGGCGACGTCGTGGATGTCGTCCGTGTCGATCTGCCCGAGGGCGCCGTGCTGTAGGAGGAATGCTATGGAGTTGAAGATTTCGATCGTGACGTGCTCGGATACGCGCGATCTTGCCCAGGACGAAGCAGGCGCTGCACTCGAGGAGCTCGTCGCGGCGCAGGGCTGGACGGTTGCCTCGCATACGGTGGTGCATGACGATGTTGACGAGATCGGTGCTGCCATTGTGGCTGCGGCCGACGATTGCCAGGCCAACGTGGTCATCACCTGCGGCGGCACGGGGCTTTCGATGCGCGACGTGACGCCCGAGGCGACGCGTGCCGTCTGCGACCGCGATGTGCCGGGTATTGCCGAGGCGATCCGTGCATACTCTATGACCAAGACGCGCCGTGCCATGCTTTCGCGCGCCGTGTGCATGCAGCGTGGGGCTGCGCTTGTCATCAACTTTCCGGGATCCACGAAGGCGGCTCGCGAAAGCTGGGAGGCCGTGAGCGACCAGCTGGAGCACGCGGCCCACATGGCGGCGGGCGGTGGACACGCTCGCTAAACTGCTTGCCTGTAGCGGAGTGACCTTATGGGTCGCTCCGCTTTTTTAAGCGGCGACAACGCGAGCGTCTTGCGGCTATCGGTATAAGAAATTATCAAACGATAATTTCTTATCACAAGCATTATTCGCGCTAAAGTATAATTCAATTACAGGATAAAGCCCGCGGCGGGGTGCCCGGGCGTAGCGCTCGAAAGGGTTGAACATGTTCGATATGGTTTCTCGCCGCGGATTCGTCTCGCTTTCTGCTGTCGCCGCTGCCGGCCTTGGCCTTGCTGGCTGCTCGGGCAACAAGACGTCTGAGCCGGCCGGCTCCGATGCGGGTTCTGCCAAGACTTCTTTCAAGAAGGCTGTCGAGCTGCAGGTATTTGCCGCCAACTCGCTCGAGAAAGCTCTGCCCGAGGTTCAGAAGCTCTACACCGATCAGACCGGTACCACCTTTGCCGACACGCAGTTTAAGGCGTCCGGCGACCTTGTCGAGCAGATGCGCGCCGGCGCTGCGGTGGACGTGCTCATCACGGCCTCTAAGGGCACTATGGATGATGCCGAGGCCGCCGAGCTCGTCGATGCCGACACGCGCGAGGACATGTTCGTCAACGACCTCGTGATTATTCGTGCCGAGGGCTCCGACACCAAGGTCGAGGCTATCGCCGACGTCGCGAGCCTGGACGGCAAAATCGCCATCGGTGACGCCAAGACCGTTCCCGCCGGCAAGTATGCCAACCAGGCGCTGGCTTCTGTTGGGCTCTACACCGGTACCGAGGGCGACGACGGTGAGTATGCACCCGAGCTCGCCGACAAGGTGGCTTTGGCCGACAAGGTCGGCACCGCTGCAGCTTACGTCTCTACGGGCGACTGCGTGGCCGGCTTTGTCTACAGCTCCGACATCTTCCGCTACGACGGCATCGAGGAGGCCTTCGTGTGCCCCGAGGATTCGCACAAGCCCATCGTGTATCCGGGTGCCGTTGCCGAGAGCTCCGAGCACGCCGACGAGGCCAAGGCGTTCATCGACTTCTGTCTGACCAACAAGAAGGCGCAGAAGATTTGGGCTAAGTACGGATTTGAGCTTTCCGCGTAGTGCGGCCTGGCGCGATAATTCCATCGTTTTGTGTTTAACTCCGTCCTTGTATTCTCTTGGAGCTTTTCGTGCTTAATAGATTCCGCATGCTTGTCGCCTGTGCTTTGACCTTCGCGCTTTGCTGGGTGCCAGGATTTGCGTTTGCTGGGGAAGCTGAGGACGGGGCTCAGGTTGCTGCGACCGCTCATGGGCTTTCCTATGGGATCGAGGGTTTTGAGCGGTTGGCCAGGGGGACCGCTCGTGCCATGGAGGGCCAGCCTGAGGGCTACCGGTTTCCCGTTGACGAGGACGTGGACCTTGTAGTGGCGCCTGCTGCCGATCGCGTTGTGGTGTGGGTATCGCCCAAGGCGGTCGAGAAGTATGGATTGGATCCGCAGGACAACGAGTGCGCATCGGGTCTCAAGGCTCTCGTCTGTGAGCTCGACAGCGCAAACTGCATGGGAGGCGCACGGCTGGAAGACATGGATCTTCCTTGGTATGCCACGACGGAAGCGGCGTTTAATGTCGGTGGGTATACCTATGCCTTTGATGAGCGCGGTGCGAATGGGGGCCGCTATGTGGTCATCGCATCAGCCTCGGGTGATGCCAAGGGCGGCGCGCGTTGGCTTGATAGCGCTCAAATCGTGGTAGCATCATCTGTTATGATGCAAGATGAACAGGAGCCCTTGGCGTCCCTTGTCGCCTTTTTGACCGGCATCGACTATCGCCCGCTTTGGGTGTCTATCAAAACGAGTGGCCTTGCCCTGGTGATTGCCTTTGCGCTGGGCCTGTTTGCCGCATGGAAGACTATGGGCACGACGAGCCGCGTGAAGGGCCTGCTCGACTCGGCCTTTACCATCCCCATGGTGCTGCCTCCCACGGTGTGCGGCTTTCTGCTCCTCATGCTGTTTGGCCGCTCGACCGGGGTTGGCCAGTGGCTTATCGCGCACGGCATCTCGATCGTCTTTACCTGGCCAGCGGCGGTGATATCTGCCGTGGTGGTGTCGTTTCCCCTGGTCTACCGCACGGCGCTCGGCGCCTTTGAGAGCCTGGACACGCAGATGCTCGACGCCGCGAGAACCCTGGGGTGGTCCGAGCGCCGTATCTTTGCCAAGCTTATGATGCCACTCGGCTGGCCCTCGATCGCCGCCGGTACGGTGCTCGCCTTTGCCCGTGCGATGGGTGAGTTCGGTTGCACCCTCTTCTTTGCGGGTAACTATGCCGGTATTACGCAGACCATCCCCATCGCTATCTACTTTGAGTGGATGGGTGGCAACATCCCAGTTGCCCTCTTTTGGGTTGTCGTCGTGATTGCGTTTAGTTTCCTGGTCATCCTGTTTATCAACATGTACACCGCGCATTCGCAAAAGTATCGCGAGCGGGGCCTTTCCCGTGCGGAGCGCAAGCGGGCCAAAGAACTCGCCGATACGGACGATTCGCTCGACCCGGTGGGCGGCGATGCCCTGCGTATCGATCGCGAGGCGCTGGCCGAGCTCATGCGCGATGATGCCACTCTGCAGGGAGGTCGATAGGCCATGTCGATCGTTCTGGATATCAAAAAGCGCTATCCCGGGTTTACGCTCGATATGCAGCTTGAGGCTGGAGAGGAGCGCGTGGCGCTGCTGGGCGCCTCGGGGTGCGGCAAGAGCTGTACGCTACGCTGCATTGCCGGTGTGGAGACGCCCGACGAGGGCAAGATCGTCGTCAACGGCGTGACCTTTTTTGATTCGGCGGCGGGCATCAACCTATCGCCCCAGGAGCGTAAATGCGCCCTGCTGTTCCAAAACTATCAGCTGTTTCCCAATATGACGGTGGCCGATAACGTGTGCGCCGGCGTACAGGATGCGGGTGACGTCGCTGCACGCAAAAAGCTCGCCGAGAGCTATCTGGGCATTTTTGGTCTGGCCGATTTTGCCGACCGCTATCCCGCACGCCTCTCGGGTGGTCAGCAGCAGCGCGTGGCGCTTGCGCGCATGGTGGCGGCACACCCGGGCATTTTTATGTTCGACGAGCCCATGAGCGCGCTCGATGCCTACCTTAAGAGCGCGCTCGAGCAGAACATGCTCGACCTGTTCGACGTGTGCAACCGCACCGTGCTCTACGTGAGCCACGATATCGACGAAGCGTGTCGCCTGTGCCAGCGCATTTGCGTGATGCATAACGGGCATGTGGAGGAGATCGGCTCCGTCGAAGATGTGGTCCGCCGGCCGCAAACCTTGGCCGCGCTGCGCTTGACGGGCTGCAAGAACACAAGCCGGGCGTGCAAGATCGGCGACGAAGAAGTTGAGGCTCTCGACTGGGGCATGACCTTTAATGTGGGTCGCGAGGTTCCTGATGATGTGGCGTACCTGGGGATTCGCGCAAGTTACTTCCATGTTGACAACCGTGCCGAGCGGGGTCGTAACAGCTACGACTTACACGTGGCCCGGGTGAGCGATTCGCGCTTTGAGCGGCTGGTGCTGTTGGACGTGCCACGTGTCGATGCACCCACGCGTCTGCAGTGGAAGGTCAACAAGGTGAGCGTGGCTTCCGACGAGCTGCCGCAGGCCGACGAGACCCTGCGCATGCACTTCGATGCCAAGAGAATTCATCTGGTTTGTCGATAAATGTGACAAGGGGACAGTCCCTTTGTCCCTTCTGCTGCGTCGCGTAGGGGTTGCGATACGCCGTCCGCTCGCGGCGCCACCATGCGTATACTGGGAGGAAAAGATTGACCTATGAGAGGAGGGATCGATGGCTGACGATTTCATCAAGCTCACGCAGATGACCGCTGCCTCTGGTTGAGCCGCTAAGTTGGCTCCTGGAGCCCTCGCCCAGGTCCTGGGCGACTTACCCAATGTGCATAACGACAACCTGCTCGTGGGGTTCGATACCTCCGACGATGCGAGCGTCTTTCGCGTTGGCGACAACTTGGGCCTCGTGCAGTCCATCGACTTCTTCCCGCCGATGGTCGATGACCCGTTTCTGTTTGGTCAGATCGCCGCGGCCAACTCGCTTTCGGACATCTACGCCATGGGCGGGCGGCCGAGCCATGCCATGAACCTGCTGTGCATACCTAACTGCCTGGGCGTCGAGGTTGCCGGCCAGATTTTGGCGGGTGGCGCCGACAAGTGCGTCGAGGCTGGCTGCACCATCGCGGGCGGCCACACCATCAACGACGACGAGCCCAAGTACGGCCTGTCCGTGAGCGGTTTTGTGCCACTCGACCGCATGCTCGCCAACAGCGGTGCGCGCGTGGGCGATGTCCTACTGCTGACCAAGGCGATCGGCTCTGGCATCATCACCACGGCCATTAAGGGCGAGCTCATCGAGCAGGACGAGGCCGCAGCCATGTTCGACTCGATGCGCACCCTCAACGAGGCCCCGATTCGTCTGGCCGAGGGCCTCGAGCTTCACGGCTGCACCGATGTCACGGGCTTTGGCCTGATCGGGCACGCGTTCGAGATGGCCGAGGGCTCGGGCGTGCAGATTGAGCTTGTGTCGGGGGCGGTGCCGCTCTTTGACCAGGTGCTCGACATGGCGCGTCTGGGCATTATCCCCGCGGGCTCCTACCGCAACCAGGACTTTTTTGGCCCGCGTGTGGCTGCCGACGAGGACCTGGAGCCGGGCATGCTCGACGCGCTGTACGATCCGCAGACGTCTGGTGGCCTGCTTATCGCGGCGCCCGTGGCGGATGTGGATGAGCTTGCGCGTCGTTTACATGCCGAGGGGCGCGTTGCCGCCACAATCGGTCGCGCGTGCGAGCCGGTGCCGGGCGGTCCTGCTGTTCGCGTTGTGCATTAAGGAAAACCGTTTATGCGACCGCCTGCTGTTCTGGGCGGTCCCTTTTGAAAGGATGTAGCTATGTCTACCAAAATTGAAGTCAATGCCATGGGCGATGCCTGCCCGCTGCCCGTCGTCAAGACGCTTAAGGCGCTCAAACAGTTTGACGGCGAGGGTGCCGTGGTGACCTCGGTCGATAACGAGACCGCCGTCAAGAACATCTCCAAGATGGCGCAGGAGAAGGGCTGCACGGCCTCGGTCGAGAAGGTTTCTGACGCTGAGTGGCACGTGACCGTGGCGACCTCTGGTGCCATTGCCGTGGCCGATCCCGAGCAGGATGGCGCTGCCTTCTGTGGTGCCAGCACCGGCAAGGGCGAGCTCGTCATTTCCGTCTACACCGACTGCATGGGCCGCGGCGACGACGAGCTGGGCCACAAGCTCATGAAGGCCTTCATCTTTGCCGTGACGCAGCAGGAGGAGCTGCCCGCGACCATGCTGTTCTACAACGGCGGAGCCAAGCTCACCGTCGAGGGCTCGCCGGTACTCGACGACCTGAAGGGCCTGGCCGAGCAGGGCGTTGAGATCCTCACCTGTGGCACCTGCCTCGACCACTATGGCATTAAGGACCAGCTTGCCGTGGGCGAGGTCACGAACATGTATGTGATCGTGGAGAAGATGGAGCAGGCCGTGCGCGTCGTGCGCCCGTAGCGTATTGGTTGGAGTTGCCATGAGGGAGAAGCGCCCGGCGCTTGTCATCACGTTTCCCACCACGGCGGCCGCCATGGGCTGCGAGTCCCTGTGCGTTGAGCGTGGCCTTCCCGGGCGAACGATTCCCGTGCCCGGGGAGGTCGCTGCCGGCTGTGGTCTGGCGTGGAAAGCGTTGCCTGCCGATGAGGAGCTGCTGCGCGGCGAACTCGCCGCGGCGGGCGTTCCCACCGAGGGCTATACCGTGATTGATATGTGGGAGGTCGTGCGATGATCTACCTGGATAACGCGGCGACGACCATGCACAAGCCGCAGACGGTCATCGATGCCGTGACGCAGGCGATGTGCTCGCTCGGCAATGCCGGGCGCGGCGCCACGTCGGGTGCCCTCGATGCCGCTCGTACGATTCACGGTTGCCGTGCCAAGCTCGCGCGCCTTTTAGGTTGCCCGAGGGCGGACCATGTGTGCTTTACGCCCAACTCTACGGCGGCGCTCAACACCGCCATCTGTGGTGTGGTGCGTCCCGGTGGCCGCGTGGTCACGACGGTGCTTGAGCACAACTCGGTGCTGCGTCCGCTCAATCGCTTGGCGACGGAGCAGGGTGTGACGGTTGAGCATGCGGGCTGCGACGCGAACGGCGCGCTCGACTACGACGAGCTCGAGCGGTTGATCACGCCCGGTACGCGTGCCGTGGTGGTGACGCATGCCTCTAATGTGACCGGCAACGCGGTCGACATTGCGCGCGTGGCGGCCTTGGCACATGCCGCGGGTGCGCTTGTGATCGTCGATGCCTCGCAGTCTGCCGGTACGGCGCATATCGATATGCAGGCCATGGGGCTCGACGTGGTGTGCTTTACCGGCCACAAGGGGCTCATGGGCCCGCAGGGCACCGGCGGCCTGGCCGTGGCGGAGGGCGTCGACGTGGCGCCCTGGGCCATGGGCGGCACGGGCGTGCACAGCTTTGACCCACTGCAGCCACTTGAGTGGCCCACGCGTCTTGAGGCGGGCACGCTCAACGGCCACGGCATCGCGGGACTTTCTGCCGGTCTCGACTTTATCGAGGCGCAAGGCGGGGTCGAGGCGATTGCGGCGCATGAGCGCTCGCTTGCAGAGCGCTTCCTCGCCGGTGCTCGCGAAATCCCCGGCATTGCGCTCTACGGTGCGTTTGACCAGCCCGTGCGCTCGGCGATCGTCTCACTCAACGTGGGTGATATCGACTCGGCCGAGATCTCGGACGCGCTCATACAAGGGTGGGGGATTGCGACGCGCCCTGGTGCCCATTGCGCTCCGCTCATGCACCGTGCGTTAGATACCGAGCGCCAGGGTGTCGTCCGCTTCTCGTTTGGGTATTTCAACACGACCGAAGAAGTCGACACGGCTATCGATGCTCTGCGCAATTTAGCCTGCTAAAGCTGCTGGACCGTTTATACTTGCGGGACGGGTATTTTGCCCGTCCCGTTTTTGTTTCGACCCGAAAGGTGTGCCTATGGCTTCATCCGCCCCGCGCGGTCTGCGTTCCGACCATGTCGTTACCGTCGGCATTGCGCTGTTCTCGATGCTCTTTGGCGCCGGTAACCTCATTATTCCGCCGCTGCTGGCGCTGCAGGCAGGTTCTGCCACGCCGGTTGCCATGATCGGCTTTTTGATTGCCGCTATCGGTCTGCCCGTTATGGGATTTATCGCCGTCGCGCTCGCTGGCACGGCCCGAGAGCTGGCCGGGCGTGTGCATCCTAAGTTTGGCGAATTCTTCGTTGCGGCGGTCTACCTGGCCATCGGTCCGTGCCTGGCCATTCCGCGCACAAGCTCTACGGCGTTCGAAATGCTGGTGCCGCTGCTACCCGGGGGCGTCTCGCTCGGTACGGCTCGCCTGGTGTTTGCCGTTGGCTTCTTTGTCGTCGCGTTTGCGCTCACGCTGCGCCCGGGTGTCATCACACGCGTGCTCGGCCGCATTACGGGCCCCGCACTCATTGCGCTCATTGTGCTGGTCGTGGGTGCTGCCGTGATCTCGCCGCTGGGACCGGCTGCCGCGCCTCAGGCTCCTTACGATGCGGGCGCCGCCGTGCAGGGCTTTCTGACTGGCTATCAGACCATGGACCTGCTCGCGTCGCTCGCCTTCGGCATCATCATCGCCGAGACCATCCACGAGTTGGGTGTCACCGATGACAAGCGCGTCGCTTTTGAAATTTCGCGCTCCGGTGTGATCGCCGGCGTGCTCATGGCCATCATCTACTGCGGCTTGGGCCTTGCCGGTATGCAGCTCGGCACCGTGATGCCCGACGCTACCAACGGCGCCGCCATCCTCGCCCGTTCGGCCTCCATGCATTTTGGGCTTGCTGGCACGGTCGTGGTCTTCGCCATCTTCTTCCTCGCCTGCATGAACGTGTGCATCGGCCTCATCAGCTGCTGCTCGCGTTACTTCTGCGAGACGTATGTGGTCGAAGGGGGAGCGGAGGCCTCTGAGGAGGCCATGCGCCGTCCCTTTGCGGTTCTCGCCTTTGTGTTCGCAGCGTTTTCGTGCGTGCTCTCCAACGTGGGCCTCGACGTGATCCTTATGTTCTCGGTGCCCATGCTCAACGCTTTGTACCCCGTTGCCATCGTGCTGGTGCTTATGGGCCTGGTGCACGGCTTTTGCGACGCTCATCCGCAGGTGTGGGTCTGGGTCGGCGGCGTAGTCGCTGTGCAGAGCGTGATCACCTCGGTCCGCGATGCGTTCTTTGCGGGAGCGTGGCTACCGTTTGATGTGCTGCCGCTGGCAGACATCGGTGCCGCGTGGGCGCCGGTCGCCGTAGTTGCCTTTGTGATCGGTCTGCTCCACAGCAAGTTTGTCGCACATTCGAGGAGCTAGGGTTTCTGCGCTTGCACAGGCGGGGAGTCTCCCCTATAATTTCCTTCGCTTTGGGACACGCAAGGTTTAGACCTTAGCTGCTCAACACCTTCGGGACGTGGCGCAGTTTGGTAGCGCGCCTGCTTTGGGAGCAGGATGTCGCAGGTTCAAATCCTGTCGTCCCGACCATATCTTGCGGGCGTAGTTCAATGGTAGAACCCCAGCCTTCCAAGCTGATGACGCGGGTTCGATTCCCGTCGCCCGCTCCATAAGATTGGTTAACGGCTTTGATTCTTTTTGGGATCAAGGCCGTTTTTGTGAGAGTACCGGGTGACGAACCCGTCGCTCCAAGTAATTTGCAGGTCAGAGGTACGTTTACTTCTGGCCTGTTTTGTTTTGACCATCCGGCGCGGGACATGTGCTTTGGCAATGCTTGTCCCACAACGTAAGAAAGAAGTGATCGACATGGCAGATTCCAAGGCAGAATATTCCACCCCCGATTGCCTGGCGCCCGCCGCGATCGAGGCCAAGACCGAGGCTGCCGGTGTTACCAAGGCCAATCTACCGACCTCGAAGGCCTTTATGCTTGCCATGTTCGCCGGCGCGTTCATCGCCTTTGGCGGCCTGTTCTTCACGGTCTTTTTGAGCGATCCCACGCTTGGCTGGGGCGCCCAGCGCTTTGTGGGTGGCCTTGCTTTTTGCCTGGGTCTGGTGCTCGTGCTCATTTGCGGCGCGGAGCTGTTTACCGGCAACTCGCTTATGGTCTGCGCGCTCAAGAGCAAAAAGATCACGCTCGCCCAGATGCTCAAGGCTTGGGTCGCTGTGTGGATCGGCAACTTTGCCGGCGCGCTGTTCGTCGTCTTTTTGGTTTACATGGCAGCTATTTACAAGCTCAACGGCGAGGCCGTCGCCAACACCATGGTGAGCGTCGCCGCCGGTAAGGTTTCGATTGACGCCGTCACCATCTTCTTCCGCGGCATTCTGTGCAACATCTTTGTGTGCCTGGCTGTATGGATCGGTACCGCTGGCAGGACCGTGATCGACAAGGTCGTGGGCATTCTGCTGCCCATTGCCGCGTTTGTGGCCTGCGGTTTTGAGCACTGCGTTGCCAACATGTACTTTTTGCCCATGGGTATTTTGATGCACTCCTGCGGCTATGGAGTTGATGTCGCCGGCGCCGACGCCCTCAACGCGGCGGGCCTGGCGCTCAATCTTTCCGTCGCCACGCTCGGCAATATCGTGGGCGGCGCCCTGATCGTTGCGCTGGGCTACTGGTTTATCTACGCCAACAAAGAGTCCTAAAGGACCCAACCCATAACCGACCAAAAAGGGACAGGTTTATTTTGGCAGGTTTTGAGCGAGGCGCTGCGCCGTCTTGTCACGAGCTGCCATAATGGACCTGTCCCTTTTTGCATGTGCGTTGCCGCATTTTGCTGCTGACGACAAAGGGGACCCGCTTTTTATTGAACATGTCGAAAGGCTTTCCATGAGCGACTGCGAATCCATGCCTGCCGAGGTGCGCGACCGCCTGCGCTCCATTCCTGCCGTTCACGAGCTGCTGGCCGAGTGGCCGGTCATGAAGGCTGCCGGCGATGCGGGCGACATGATTGTGCGCGAGGCGATTGATGCCGAGCTCGATGCCGAGCGCGAGGCGATTCGCTCTGGCGTCCCCGCTAGGAATAAGCGCGAGCTCGCCTTGGCCATCGAGCAGCGGTGCCACCGACTGTCGCTGCCGACCCTGCGCCCTGCCGTCAACGCGTCGGGCGTTGTGATTCACACCAATCTGGGCCGTGCTCCGCTTGCTCCCGCAGCGGTGCAAGCGGTGGCCGATGTCGCCCGCGGCTACAGCACGCTTGAGTATGACGTCGCGACCTGTGCCCGTGGGGGCCGCAAAGAGCATGCCGCGCGTCTGCTGCGCACGCTCACGGGGGCGCAGGACGCCCTGGTTGTCAACAACAACGCCGCGGCGGTGCTGCTGGTGCTTGCCGCGCATGCAAGCGGCAAAGAGGTCATCGTGAGCCGTGGCGAGCTTGTCGAGGTGGGCGGCAGCTTCCGCATTCCCGATATCATGGCGGCTTCGGGTGCCAAGCTTGTCGAGGTGGGCTCCACCAACCGCACGCATCTGGATGATTACCGAAGCGCCATTACGCCCAATACGGCGATGATCTTGAAAGTTCATCCTTCTAACTACCGTATCGAGGGTTTCCACGAGGAGGTTTCCGCGGCGGAGCTTTCTGCGCTGGCGCATGAGCACGGGCTGTTACTGTACGAGGACCAGGGCTCGGGCGCTTTGCTTACAGATGAGGTGCTCGTCGATGCTGGGGAGAAGCCCACGTCCGCCTCGCTTTGCGCCGGCGTTGACGTCGTCTCGTGCTCGGGCGACAAGCTGCTCGGCGCCTCGCAAGCGGGCATTATTCTCGGTAGCGCCCAGGTAATCGCCGCCTGTGCCTCGCATCCGCTTATGCGCGCGCTTCGCCCCGGCAAGCTCACGCTCGCGGCGCTCGAGGCCACTTTGCGCCTGTATGTGACCGGATCCGATACAGCGCATCGGGAGATCCCGGTGCTCAACATGCTTTCCGGCGCGCCGGCTCCGCTCGAGCGTCAGGCCAAGCGCCTGCATGACCGCATGCTGCGCAAGCTTCGCGAGTCTCAGTGTGAGGAGGCGGTGGAGCTGCAGGTTGTCGAGGGCGTGTCTGCTCCGGGCGGCGGTTCGCTGCCGACCGTCGAGCTCCCAACTTTTTGCGTTGCCGTCTGTCCCGTCGATGGGCGTCTATCCGCCGATGGCCTAAAGCGCGCTATGGTACAGGAGCCCGATACGCCGGTTGTGACGCGCGTGCGGCACGACCAGGTGCTTTTTGACGTTCGCACGCTTTTGCGCGACACCGACCTTGACCTGTGTGCGTCTGCGTTGGCGGATGCCGTGCGGGCAGGTTTGCGTCGATGACCGCGCGCGAGCTTGTCGAATGTCCCGTTATCGTCGGAACGGCAGGACACGTCGACCACGGAAAGTCGGCCCTTATCGAGGCGCTGACCGGCAAAAATCCCGACCGTCTGGAGGTCGAACGGCGCCGAGGCATGACCACTGAGCTCGGCTTTGGCGAGCTCGAGCTTCCCAGCGGCAAGCTTGTCGGCTTGGTCGACGTACCCGGGCATGCGCACTATCTGCGCGCCATGGTGCAGGGCGCCACCGGCGTGGACGTTGCGTTGCTGGCGGTTTCGGCCGTTGAGGGCGTGATGCCGCAGACCCGCGAGCACGTTCGGGTTCTGGAGCTGTTGGGTGTGACGCGCATGGTCGTCGCACTCACGATGCGCGATTTGGCCGACCACGAGATTGCCGCGCTGGCGGAGCTCGATGTCGAGGCGTTTCTGGACGGGACCGTGTTTGCGGGTGCCTCTATAGTGCCGGTGTCCTCCAAGACGGGCGAGGGCCTGGACGAGCTGCTTACGACGCTCGATAACACGGTTTGTTCGTGCTGGTCGGAGCATCTGGAGGCGACCGCTGGCTCGGGCGCCGCGCCCCGTCTTCCCATCGACCGTTGCTTTAGCATCCGCGGCACCGGAACCGTCGTGACGGGTACGCTGCACGACGGTCCCGTTTCGGTTGGCGATGAGCTCGTTGCGCTGCCGTCGCAAACGCGCTGTCGCGTGCGCGGGGTGCAGGTTCACGGGGATACCCAGTGCGCGGTTCCCGGCCAGCGCGTCGCCCTGAACCTGGTGGGCGATGGCGTGGCGGGCCTCAAGCGCGGCGAGATGCTCGGCGTCGAGGGTCGCGTGGGCCAGACGCTGCGCTTTTTGATGCAACTGACATATGTGGGGCGCGATGGCGTGCGAGCCGGCGTTCTTGCTTCGGGTACACGCGTGCACGTTATGGCGGGCACGGCTGAGGTGCTCGGCCGCATAATGCTTTTAGACGACGAGCCGCCTATTGCGGTCGGCGAGACGCGTGTGGTGCAGGTGCGCCTGGAACGGCCGCTGCCGTTGCGCGCCGGCGATCATGCCGTCATTCTGTCGTATTCGCCGATTTCGCTGCTTGGCGGCGGACGCGTCCTGCTATCGCGCTGTCGCCGCGCGCGGGTCCTGTCGGCGGGGGAGCGCGCGTTGTATGCGGCGCTTGAGTCCGGAGATGTCGCGGACGGCGTACACGCGTGGCTGGCGCTGCAAACGCTGCCTGTTGCTGCTGCCGGTGTTGCCGCAGCGCTCGATCTTGTTACCGGCGAGGTCGAGATCGTTTTGCGTGGGCTTGTGGACCAGGCTGCCGTGTGCGAGCTTGCTGCGGGCGGTGCGGTGCTCTACGCAGATGCCTCGGCTCTCGATGCTGCAATGGATGTGCTGGCTGCGGCCTTGTCCTCCATGCACGCGGCGGCTCCCAAGGAGATCGGCTTTACGTCCGGTGCGGTCGCGCACGCGGCTTGGCCGGGCGCCGGTAACGATGTCGCGATGGCACTTATTGCCGAGGGCTGTGCACGTGGCGTGTGCGCCGTCGACGGTGCCGAGGTGTTCGACCCGCATTCCGCCGCCGCGGCGATACGCGTGGTGCGCGAGGCTGGCCAGCGTATCGTTGCCCTGCTGGATGAGGCCGGTCTTAATGCGCCGACGCTTCCCGAGGTGAGCGAACAGTTGCAGCTCGATCGCGACACCATGACGCGTGCACTGCGCGAGCTTTCGCTCAACCACTCGATCGTTAAGGTCGAGCGCGACGTTGCCTTGTCCGCCGCTGCCGAGGCCCATGCGCGTGAGGTTGTTGCGACGGCTATCGAGGCTGCTGGCGGCGCCGCCACCACGAGTGTGCTGCGCGAAGCCCTGGGCGTGTCGCGCAAACGAACCATTAGCATCTTGGAGTACCTGGATGCCGTGCGCTTTACAGTACTCGACAAGGAGTCCGGCGGTCTGAGATCGCTGCGTTAGCGGTTTCCGCATCGCTCTTTTCGGTTGTGGTCTGTTGGGTTTGGTAAAATACCGCCACGTTTGGGAGCGGATGGGCTCCGGTGGGCCCCGCGGTCTTCAAAACCGTTGTGAGGCGTGCAAAACGTCTTGGATGTGTTCGATTCACATCCGTTCCCGCCAACGCATCTCGCCAAAACCACCACAAAGGTGCCTGTCCCCTTTGTGGTGGTTTCGAAACGTGCGGGAAACAGCTTCGAAACACGCGATTTGCTCGTCAGGCGGTCAAAAAGCTATCTACCTGCATCGTAATCAAAATGAAACATCCGCTCGTTGCCTTATTCGTAACTTTGTAGCAACAGTGCGATATTATCCATACACGATAAAGCTCGCGGCGCATGGGGCGCCGCGACCGACACTTTTCGTTTCCCATCATTGGAGGAAGCATGAGCTACACGCAGAAAGTTCTCGAAGAGCTCAAGGCCCGCTATCCCGAGCAGCCTGAGTTCATCCAGGCCGCGACCGAGATCCTCGGCACCATCCAGCCGGCGCTCGACGCCCACCCCGAGTACGAGGAGGCCGCCCTGCTGGAGCGCCTCGTCGAGCCCGAGCGCATCGTCATGTTCCGTGTTCCCTGGGTCGACGATCAGGGCAAGGTTCAGGTCAACCGCGGCTATCGCGTCGAGTTCAACTCTGCCATTGGACCCTACAAGGGCGGCCTGCGCTTTAACCCGACGGTCACCCTGGGTATGCTCAAGTTCCTGGGCCTGGAGCAGATCCTCAAGAACAGCCTGACCACCCTTCCCATGGGCGGCGGCAAGGGCGGCTCCGACTTTGACCCCAAGGGCAAGTCCAACAACGAGATCATGCACTTCTGCCAGTCCTTCATGACCGAGCTCTATCGCCACATCGGCCCCAACACCGACGTTCCCGCCGGCGACCTGGGCGTTGGCGGCCGCGAGGTTGCCTACCTGTTCGGTCAGTACAAGCGCCTGACCAACGAGTGGACCGGCGTCCTCACCGGCAAGGGCCTCTCCTTTGGCGGCTCGCTTGCCCGTACCGAGGCCACCGGCTACGGCCTGGCCTACTTTGTGGACGAGTACCTCAAGAGCCGCGGTAACTCCTTCGAGGGCAAGAACGTCGTCGTTCATGGCTCCGGCAACGTCGCTATCTACGCCGTCCAGAAGGTCTCCCAGCTCGGCGGCAAGGTGCTGGCCTGCTCCGATACTCACGGCTGGGTCGAGGATCCCGACGGCATCGACTACACTGTGCTCGAGCACGTCTACAACAAGAAGCGCTCCGGCCACGACAAGGGCGTTACGCTCGCTATGTACGTTGACGAGAAGCCCAACGCCGTGTGGCACGAGGGCGACGGCCGTGGCGTTTGGCAGCTGCCCTGCGACATCGCGCTGCCCTGCGCTCGCGAGAACACGCTGCTGCTCGAGGACGCCCAGGCGCTCGTCGCCAACGGCTGCAAGGTGGTCGGCGAGGGCGCGAACATGCCTACGACCATCGAGGCCACGACCTACTTCCAGGAGAACGGCGTCGCCTTTATGCCCGGTAAGGCTGCCAACGCCGGCGGCGTACTCGTGTCCGGCCTGGAGATGAGCCAGAACGCCGAGCACCTGTCCTGGACCTTCGAGGAGGTCGACGGCAAGCTCGAGCAGCTCATGCGCGGCATGTTCCACAACGTGGACGACACCGCCAAGGAGTATGGCCAGGAGGGCAACTTTGTCATGGGCGCCAACATCGCTGGCTTCCTGAAGGTCGCCGACGCCATGCTCGCCCAGGGCGTCTGCTAAATCTTCGCTCGACATAGCATCGTAGAAGGCTCCCAGTCATCTTGGCTGGGAGCCTTTTTTGATCCGTTGGGGACGGAGGAAAACGGATCATTTTGTCTCGGCATGAGTTGCGGCCCCTCGTTTGGTACACTTAAAAGTACTGGACAAGTGGAGAGATGGGGGAGAACGTGCTCAAGTTCGGTACCTACGTCCGTGTTGGAAACGCGGCCGAAGCCTATGAGCTCTTGCAGAAGAACCGCAACAACAAGATTGTGGGCGGTGGCATCTGGATGCGCCTGGGTTCGCGTCGCGTGGCGACGGCGATTGACCTTTCGGCCTGCGGACTCGATCAGATCGAGGAGACCGAGACCGAGTTTCGCATCGGTGCCATGTGCACGCTGCGCCAGCTCGAGCGCCATACTGGGCTCAACGCGCTTGTCAACCATGTCTTTGAGTTCGCCGTCCACGATATCGTGGGC
Source organism: Collinsella sp. (assembly GCA_019424985.1). Taxonomy (GTDB): domain Bacteria; phylum Actinomycetota; class Coriobacteriia; order Coriobacteriales; family Coriobacteriaceae; genus Collinsella. Next base: position 112,983 of record JAHYYM010000015.1, read on the forward strand.
GTGCAGCTGCGCAACACCGCCACGGTGGGCGGCAGCATCTACGGTCGCTTTGGCTTCTCGGACGTGCTCTCCGCCTTCCTCGCGCTCGATTCGTACGTTGAGCTGACGGGTGCCGGCCGCGTGCCGCTCGCCGAGTTCGTGGACATGGGCTACGTGCGCGACGTGATCGAGTACGTGGTGGTCGTTAAGCACGATTACCGTGCGAGCTACGAGGCCGTGCGCAAGGCCGCGACCGACTTCCCCTCCTTAAACGTCACCGCCGCCTGGTGGGACAACAGCTGGCATGTCACCGTGGGTGCCCGTCCGCTGCGCGCGACCCTGCTGCAGGGCGAGGCATGTGGCCTTATCGGCAAGCAGCCTTCCGAGGACGAGCTGCGCTCCCTGGCCGCGTCCGTACGCGCGCTGAGCTACGGCACCAATATGTGGGGCTCGGCCGACTACCGCCGCCGCATCTCGGCCCCGCTTGCCGTCCAGGCCGTGCGCCGCGCCGCCGGCATCGAGCTTTCGGCTGCGCTTGCCCGCGAGCTCGAGGGCGTGCAAGTGCCTAAGTTTGCCACGGACGAGTATTCCTGCCGCCGCGTGCCCGGCGTCGATTCTAGCGAGGTGCGCTAATGGCTGCCAAACTCATCGATCTTTCCTTTACGCTCAACGGTCGCAAGGTCAAGGTTCAGATTGCCCCCGATACCATGCTCTTTTCGCTGCTGCGCGAGCAGGGCTGCGCGTCGGTGCGCTGCGCCTGCGAGACCACCAACTGCGGCCTGTGCACGGTGTGGCTCGACGGCGACCCGGTGCTGAGCTGCTCGGTTCCCGCCGCCCGTGTTGAGGGTCACACCATCACCACGCTCGAGGGCCTCAAGGCCGAGTCCGAGGCGCTCGCCCGCGTGATGGCTGCCGAAGGCGCCGAGCAGTGCGGTTTTTGCGCCCCCGGCCTCATCATGAACGTGCTGGCGCTTGCCCGCGCCGCCAAGGAGGACCCGAGCCTCGTCGCCACGCGCGAGGAGCTCTCACGCCAGCTTGCCGGCAACCTCTGCCGTTGCAGCGGCTATGAGAGCCAGCTGCGCGCCATCGTCCGCTTTCTCAACGAGTCCGGCGTGCAAGTGGGCTTTGAGATGCCCGAGCTGCCGGTCAACGACACCAGCTCCGACGGCGTCTCCTACAAGCAGATCACCCACAAGCAGCCCAAGAAGGACTCGAAGGCCCTGCTCGAGGGTCGTCCCGTCTACACGGGCGACCTGGTGCCCGCCGGCGCCCTGATCGTCAAGCTCAAGCGCAGCCCCTATGCCCGCGCCAAGATCCGCTCCATCGATACGTCGCGCGCCCTGAAGGTGCCCGGCGTGGTGGGCGTCTACACCTACGAGGACGTGCCCAAGCGCCGCTTTACCATCGCCGGTCAGAGTTATCCGCAGCCGAGTCCCTACGACCGCCTGATTCTCGAGAACCTCGTGCGTTATCAAAACGAGGAGGTGGCGATCGTCGCCGCCGAGACCGAGGAGGCCGCCGACAAGGCACTCAAGCTCATCAAGATCGATTACGAGGTGCTCGAGCCCCTGCTCGACTTTACCCAGGCACTCGATAACGACATCGTGGTCCACCCCGAGGGCGACGTGACCTTTATGTTCCCGCAAGGCGGCGACGTTGCTCGCAACCTGGTGTGCAGCGGTACCAGCGATTTTGGCGACCTTGACGAGGCGTTCGCCCAGAGCGACATCGTCTTTGAGCGCACCTACACCAGCCAGGCCACGCAGACCGCGCCCATGGAAACTTTCCGCGCCTTCGCGACGACCGACGCGTTCGGCCGCATCTCGGTGACCACCTCGACGCAGGTGCCCTTCCACGTGCGCCGCATGGTCGCGCAGTCGCTCGACATCCCACAGTCGCAGGTGCAGGTCATTAAGCCGCGCATCGGCGGCGGCTTTGGCTCCAAGCAGACGGGCTGCTGCGAGATCTTCGTGGCGTTCGTCACCCAGCAGACCGGCCGTCCGAGCTACTGCTGCTACACCCGCGAGGAGACCATCACCGCGGGCAACTCGCGCCACCAGATGCAGATGACCGTTAAGCTGGGCGCCATGAACGACGGCACCATCACGGCCATCGATCTGCATACGCTGTCCAACGCCGGCGCGTACGGCGAGCACGCTACCACGACGATTGGCCTTTCGGGCCACAAGAGCCTGCCCATCTACAACCATGTGAAGGCGAGCCGCTTTAGCTGGGACGCCGTCTACACCAATACCAACCGCGGCGGCGCGTATCGCGGCTACGGTGCCACCCAGGGCCAGTTTGCCGTGGAGAGCGCCGTCAACGAGCTTGCCGACATGCTGCACATGGACCCCGCCGACCTGCGCCTTAAGAACATCGTGCGCGAGGGCGAGGTCATGCCGCAGTACTACAACGAGAAGCTCAACGCCTGCGCGCTCGACCGCTGCCTGCTGCGCGCGATGGACATGATCGGCTGGCGCGACAAGCCGCTGGCCGTCGACCTGGGCGATCGCGTGCGTGCCCTGGGCTGTGCGCTCACCATGCAGGGTTCGGGCATTTCCAACGTGGATATCGCCGGCATCGACATGCGCCTGGAAGAGGACGGCTTCATTACCATCGGCACCGGCGCCACCGATAACGGCATGGGCGTCGATACGATTCTGGCGCAGATTGCCGCCGAGGAGCTGGGCGTTGAAAGCTCGCTGATCGTGGTTCGCGGCGTGGACACCGACGTGTCGCCGTTCGACGCCGGCTCGTACGCGAGCTCGGGCACGTACGTGACGGGTCTGGCAGCCAAGAACGCCGCGACCGAGCTGCGCGAGAAGATTTGCGCCAAGGCTGCCCGGATGTGGGACGTGGACGCCGCCGATGTGGTCTTTGATGGTCAGTACGTGCGCCTGTCCGACGAGCGTGCCGCTCGCGAGCAGAACCGCTACCTCACGCTGCGCGACTTTGCCAACCTGTGCGTCAAGAACATCGCGGGTGGCGACGCGCTCACCTCGCACGCCTCTGCCTGCCTGCCCGTTTCGCCTCCGCCGTTTATGGCCGGCATTGCCGAGGTAGAGGTCGACAAGGCCACCGGCAAGGTGACCGTGGTGGACTACGCGGCGGCTGTGGACTGCGGCACCGTGATCAACGAGGCGCTCGCGCGCGTCCAGGCCGAGGGCGGCATTGCCCAGGGTATCGGCCACGCGCTCTACGAGATCGTCGAGCACGACGAACGCGGCCGCCTGCGCACCGGCAACTTTATGAGCTACAAGCTGCCCACGCGCCTGGATATCGGCAGCATTCGCGTGGCCTTTGAGCCGAGCTACGAGCCGACGGGCCCGTTTGGCGCCAAGTCGATCGGCGAGGTCGTCATCAACACGCCGCTCGCCGCCGTTGCCTCGGCCGTGGCACACGCCACCGGCCACCAGGTTCGCTCGCTGCCGATCACGCCCGAGAAGGCCCTGCTGGGGGAGTAGCGGGTCAGCGAATAAGTCGTAATGGGCGGGGCGGGGCAACTCGTCCCGCCTTTTGCACTCGTGGTGAGGTCGTGAGCTTGTAAAAGGTGTGCGTGCGCTTGCCGTTCGTATCTGCTATCATTCCTAGTCTGTGCGCTCATGCGGGCGTGGCGGAATTGGTAGACGCGCCAGATTTAGGTTCTGGTGGGATTCCCGTGAAGGTTCGAGTCCTTTCGCCCGCACCAACGCATCTGCGTCGGCTTCGGCCGTCGCGACACTTTGTTGCATAAAGGTACCAGCACCTCAGATAAGCTGGGCAGTATGAGGAGGAACGTGTTGAACATCACCGCTTCTGACGTCAAGGACGCCAAGCTCACCGCTACGGTCACCATCCCGGCCGCCGACGTCGACGCCGCGATCAAGAAGGCCTACAAGGACACCGCCAAGAAGTACCGCTTCCCGGGCTTCCGTGCCGGCAAGGCTCCCCGTCCGGTCATCGACTCCGCACTTGGCGCAGAGGCTACCCTCGCTCAGGCCACCAACGACCTGATCGCCGCCAACGAGCCCGCCGTCCTCAACGAGCTGGACATCGTCCCCACCAAGAATGGTGACTACAAGGACCTCGACCTCGCCAAGGATCACGAGGACTACACCTACACCGTCGAGTTCTCCCTGCGTCCTGCCGCTGAGCTCTCCTCCTTCGACGCCGTCGAGATCGAGATGCCCCCTGCGGAGGTCACCGAGTCCGAGATCAACAACCAGGTCGAGATGCTCCTCAACTACCGCGCCACCTTCGAGGACGTCGAGGGCCGCGCCGTCGAGGCCGAGGACTACGTCACCGTCGACCTCAAGGCCGTCGAGAACGCCGACAACTTCGCCGCCGAGGGCCGCATGCTCATCGCCGGTAGCGACAGCAACCCCAAGGAGTTCAACGAGGCCCTGATCGGCGCCAACGTTGACGACGTCAAGACCGTCACCTGGACCGACGAGGTCGAGGAGGGCGAGACTCACACCGTCGAGGTTGCCGTCAAGGGCATCAAGGTCCGCAACACCCCCGAGCTCACCGATGAGCTCGTCAAGTCCGACTTTGGCTTCGACAGCATCGACGCCATGCGCGACGCTATCAAGATCGAGATCGAGCAGGACAAGGCTTCCCGCCTCCCGGCCGAGAAGGAGAACCGTTGCGTCTCCGCTCTCGCCGAGCGCCTGCAGCTCGAGGAGATGGACGCCGACTACGAGCAGTCCGTCTTTGAGGAGCTTGGCCAGAACTTCCTGTCCAACCTCGCTGCCCGCGGCATGACGCTGGACACCTGGCTGCCCGCTTCCGGCTTGACCATGGAGCAGTTCATCGGCGACCTGCACAAGCAGGCCAACGACGTTGCCCGTGAGTCCCTGGCTCTCGACGCCCTCGCTCGTGAGCTCAAGATCGAGGTCACCGAGGACGACATCAACGCCGAGTTCGAGAAGGCCGGCGTCAAGGACGTCGAGGCTTCCAAGGCCGAGTTCATCGCCGATGGCCGCATGCCTGCCGTCCGCGAGTCCATCCGTCGCTCCAAGGCCGTCGACCACCTGGTCGAGAACGCCAAGGTGACCGAGGTCGACGAGACCGCCAAGGACGCCGAGTAATTCTCGCCACCTTGCCCGCGAGCGCATGCGTGCGCCCGTGATGGGGTAAAGTTATACACCGGTTATCCGGTAGCTTCGTACGGTGCCAGCCAATGCATAGCATGCGGGCACCGTACGTTTATCTAGAACCAATTTGGTCCGCAAGAGAGAAATGGAGATGCGTATGATCGCTAAGTTCGATTCCGCCCTCGTGCCATACGTTATCGAGCAGACGCCGCGCGGCGAGCGCAGCTACGATATCTATTCGCGCCTGCTCAACGACCGCATCATTTTCTTGGGCGAGGAGATCAACTCCGTCAGCGCCAACCTGGTCGTTGCCCAGCTGCTGCATCTTGAGAGCCAGGATGCCGAGAAGGATATCTCGCTCTACATCAATTCGCCCGGTGGCGAGGTCTACTCCGGCCTGGCAATTCTGGACACCATGAACTTCATTAAGCCGCAGGTCTCCACCATCTGCGTGGGTATGGCCGCGTCTATGGCCGCCGTGCTGCTTTCGGCTGGTGCCAAGGGCAAGCGCTTCTGCCTGCCGCACTCCAAGGTCATGATTCACCAGCCCAGCGGCGGTGCTCAGGGTCAGCAGACCGAGATCGAGATCGTGGCCGAGGAGATCAAGAAGACCCGTCGCGAGCTCAACCAGATTCTGTCCGACGCGTCGGGCCAGCCCATCGAGAAGGTCCAGGCCGATACCGAGCGCGACAACTACCTGACCGCTGCCGAGGCCCTCGACTACGGCCTGATCGACCGTATCGTCACCTCGCGCGACCTCGCCGCGAAGGACGCCTAGGATGGCCGGTAACATACAGGACAACTTCGACGAGAACGGCAACCCCATCCGCTGCTCCTTCTGCGGAAAAGAGCAGGGACAGGTCCGTCGTCTCGTAAAGGGTCCGACCAACATCTTTATCTGCGACGAGTGCGTTGCCGCCTGCTCCGAGATCTTGGAGGAGTCGCTGGCTTCGGACTTTATGGATGCTGCCCGCAATGGCAAGCTGCCGGGCTTCCTCAACGACCACGGTCAGCCGGCATCCCAGCCTGCCGTGGACCCCGAGGCCGAGGGCTTTGAGCTCGAGGACGACCGCCAGGTCATCACGCACGTGCCTACGCCGCACGAGATCTATGACGAGCTTTCGGCCTATGTTATGGGCCAGGAGGACGCCAAGCGTGCCATGTCGGTTGCCGTGTACAACCATTACCGCCGCGTGATCGAGGGCGGTGCTGCGCTTTCGGCCTTTGACGATGGCTTGGACTCGCAGCTCGACGATGATATGGACGAGGTGGAGCTCGCCAAGTCCAACATTTTGCTGCTCGGTCCCACCGGTACCGGTAAGACCCTGCTCGCTCAGACGCTCGCGCGCATCCTCGAGGTGCCGTTTGCCATCGCCGACGCCACCGCGCTCACCGAGGCCGGTTACGTGGGCGAGGATGTGGAGAACATCCTGCTCAAGCTCATCAACGCTGCCGATGGCGACATTGAGCGCGCGCAGGTTGGCATTATCTACGTGGACGAGATTGACAAGATCGCCCGCAAGGCCGAGAACCTCTCCATCACCCGCGATGTTTCGGGCGAGGGCGTTCAGCAGGCGCTGCTTAAGATTCTTGAGGGCACGGTGGCAAGCGTTCCGCCCACCGGCGGCCGCAAGCATCCCCAGCAGGAGCTGCTGCAGATCGACACGACCAACATCTTGTTTATCTGCGGTGGTGCCTTTGTGGGTCTGGACAAGATCATCGCCGACCGCGTGGGCAACAAGGGCGTGGGCTTTAACTCCGAGATCGCCGGCCCCACCTCGGTCGACGAGAACGACCTGCTTCGTCAGGTGCTCCCGCAGGACCTCAACGCCTTTGGCATGATCCCCGAGTTTGTGGGACGTACGCCCGTCGTCACCCAGACGCAGGCGCTCGACGAGGACGACCTGGTGTCGATCCTGACCGAGCCCAAGAACGCCGTGGTGCGTCAGTACCGCAAGATGTTCCAGCTCGAGGACGTTGAGCTTGAGTTTGAGGACGCCGCCCTGCACGAGATCGCCCGTATGGCGCTCGCCCGCAAGACCGGCGCCCGCGGCCTGCGTTCCATCTGCGAGGACGTGCTGCAGCAGACGATGTTCGACCTCCCCAGCGAGGAAGGCGTCACCAAGGTCATCGTGACCGAAGCCTCCGTAAAGGGCGAAGAGCAGCCCCAACGCATCTACGGGTAAACCAGCCAAAAACGTGTTTGCTAATAGCCTCCGACCACCCGCGGTCGGAGGCTATTTTATATATACGCAATAACCCCAACTACCTGTGTTATTCTGTGTGTTTGTTTAAGCCAAAGCGAAGTCAATTCAGACTGAAGTAATCGATACCTAAGGCGTGTCCGCCTGCTTGGTTTTCGTAGATTCCGCACGAGCCGAAGAGCACTTAATGTGCTCTTCGTGCGAGCCAGGACCTGACCGAGCGAAAACCAAGCAGGCGGACACGCCGGCGGGACAGGGAGAGATATATGGAAGAAATGCCCAAGAACTACGATCCGTCGACCAACGAGCCGGCGATCTTGCAGAAGTGGCTCGACGGCGGCTACTACAAGCGCCGTGAGGGCGTGGGCGACTGCACCGTCACCATTCCGCCTCCCAACGTGACCGGCAAGCTCCACATGGGACACGCCACCGACGACTCCATCCAGGACGCCATCATCCGTATGGCCCGCATGCGCGGCAAGTCCACGCGCTGGGTGCTCGGCACCGACCACGCCGGTATCGCTACGCAGACCAAGGTCGACAAGAAGCTCAAGAGCGAGGGCATCAGTCGTCTGGAGATCGGCCGCGACAAGTTTGTCGACGCTTGCTGGGATTGGACCCACGAGTACGGCGGCATCATCGTCGAGCAGATCAAGCGCATGGGCTGCTCCGTCGACTTTGACAACGAGCGCTTTACCATGGACGAGGACTACGCCCAGGCCGTGCGCAAGGTGTTCTGTGACTGGTACCACGACGGCCTGATCTACCGCGGCAAGCGCATCGTCAACTGGTGCCCCAACTGCACCACCGCCATCTCGGACGACGAGGCCGAGTACAAGGACGAGAAGGGCCACCTGTGGCACCTGCGTTACCCGCTGACCGAGCCGGTCAACGGCCAGGACTACATCGTCGTCGCCACCACGCGCCCCGAGACCATGCTCGGCGATACGGGCGTTGCCGTCTCCCCGAAGGACCCCGAGAAGGCCGCCTTTGTGGGTAAGACCGTTAAGCTCCCCATCGTCGACCGCGAGATCCCCATCTTTGAGGATTGGCACGTCGACGCCAACTTTGGCTCTGGCTTTGTCAAGGTCACCCCGGCCCACGACCCCAACGATTACGCCATGGGTCAGGCCCACGACCTGCCACAGATCAACATCTTCGATGAGCACGCGGTGGTCGTCGAGGGCTACGGCGAGTTCACCGGCATGAACCGCGACGAGTGCCGCGAGGCCGTCATCAAGTGGTTTGAGGAGCACGACCTGCTCGATCACGTCGACGAACTCGATCACTCCGTCATGCACTGCTACCGTTGCGACTCCGCGCTGGAGCCGTGGCTGTCCGAGCAGTGGTTCGTCGCCGTCGACAAGCTCAAGGGACCGGCGCTCGACGCCGTCAACTCCGGCAAGGTCACCTTCCACCCCGCGCGCTGGACGCAGACCTACACCACTTGGATGGAGAACCTCAAGGACTGGTGCATCAGCCGCCAGCTTTGGTGGGGCCACCGCATCCCCGTGTTCTACTGCGAGGACTGTGGCTGGGAGGACGCCCTTACCGAGGACACCGACGTGTGCCCCAAGTGCGGCGGCCATCACGTGCATCAGGATGAGAACGTGCTGGACACCTGGTTCAGCTCGCAGCTGTGGACCTTTGCCACGCAGGGCTGGCCGCAAAAGCCGGAGCTGCTCGAGGACCATCATCCCACGACGGCGCTCGTCACCGCGCGCGACATCATCGCGCTGTGGGTCGCCCGCATGGTCATGAGCTCGCTGTACTTCCTGGACGAGGTGCCGTTTAAGGACGTCGTCATCTACCCGACGATTCTGGCCAAGGACGGTAGCCGCATGTCCAAGTCCAAGGGCAACGGCGTTGACCCCATGGACCTCATTGGCATGTACGGCGCCGACGCTATGCGCTACAACCTGCTCACGCTGTGCACCAACAACCAGGACGTCAAGTTCGACGCGAATATCGATAAGAAGACCAAGAAGCTTATCGACAGCCCGCGCACCGAGCAGGCTAAGTCGTTTGTGACCAAGATCTGGAACGCCAGCCGCTTCCTGCTTATGAACATGGAGGGCTACACGCCCGGCGAGCCTGTCGTGGAGACGCCGGCCGACGCCTGGATGTTCAGCCGTCTGGCCAAGGCCGTGAAGATGGTCACCGAGGGCATCGAGAACTACACCTTTGGCGACATGGCCCGCGGCGTGCAGCAGTTCTTCTGGAACGAAGTCTGCGACTGGTACGTCGAGGTCACCAAGGCCCGCCTGAAGGGCGAGGGCCGTCTGCAGGCGCAGCGCAACCTGATCTTTGTGCTCGATACCTCTATTCGCCTGATGCACCCGCTCATGCCGTTTGTCACCGAGGAGATTTGGGACAACATGCCGGCGAGCGTGCTCGACCTGGATGCCGAGGGCAACGTTGACCGCGCCGAGGCGCTCATGATCGCCAAGTGGCCTGAGCCCACTGACTACGCCAAGTATGTTGACGAGGACGCCGAGCGCGCGTTTGAGCTGTGCCGCGCCGTCGTGTCTGCCGCCCGCGCTACCCGTTCGCGTTATCGCTTGAGCCCCAAGGCCGAGCTCGACGTAGTCGTGCGCGCCGGTGCCGAGGATATCGAGAAGCTTGAGAGCCTGCGCTCGACCATCGAGCCGCTGGCCAACACCGCTTCGCTGGTCATGGGTACCGACGTTGAGAAGCCTGCCGCGAGCATTGCCGTGGTCGATAGCGGCGTCGAGGTCTTTGTGGTGCTTGAGGGCAAGGTCGACCTTTCGGCCGAGAAGGCACGCCTGGAGAAGGAGATCGCCGCGGCCCAGAAGGAGCTCGCCGGCTGCGAGAAGACGCTGGCCAACGAGGGCTTTGTGGCCAAGGCCGCGCCTGCGGTGGTCCAGAAGAAGAGGGACCGTGCAGCTGAGCTCAAGGAGATCCTGGCGGCGCTGACTGCTCAGGTTGCTGACTTCTCGTAGATCTTACTGAGGGGCGCGTCCCGACGCTTTGCTCGCTACTGCGGACACCTATTCCGCCGTTCTAACGAACGGCGGCTGGCTCGACGCTGCAAACGCCTCTGATGGCCAATCCGCCGTTCAACTTCGGGCGCATGGGCATAAGCCCTATGCGCCCTTGTTTCACGGCACCTTGGCTCATCAGAGGCGTTTTCGCTCATATGACCCAATCCGCTGTCAAGAGCCACAATGGCCCCGCCGACCGCTTGCAATCGGTCGGCGGGGCCTGCCGTTGAACCCGTCCCGGTCCGCCCCCGGCATGTCGTCGACGCCTTCGGCTCAGTCTCATATCCGCGGATACCGCTCCGGCGGCCCGCAATCCTCTCCTTCGGCGGGGCTCCCCAAGTCTGACTACGCGCATGCGGCCGCTGCCGCGCGCCCAGCGAAAGCGGGGGTATCCCCGAAGGCTGCCCGGCTCGCCGGGACGGGGGCTATGTCTATTCGGTTGCCTCCCGGCACATCGCGCCGAGGGCCCACAGCCACCTCACGAGCTCGGCGGCGGTGGCGGCGTTCGCCTTCGCCTGGGGCATGCCCCTGGCGAGCATCTCCTCGCGGCGCCGGAGCAGGCGCTCGGAACCCTTCCTCCCGTGCATCCTCACCTCGAGCGGGACGCCGCTGCCCTTGGGCATCAGCTTCGGTTGGTGGCTCGCCTGGACGTAGCTCCAGGACCCCTCGACTGCCAGCCTCCTGACGAGCGCGTTGCCGGCCCCGCTGATCCCGCCGAGGCGCACGGAGTCCGCGCTCGACCTCTGCTTCGGGGCGAGGCCGAAGTAGGACGTCACCTGCCTGCCGGAGCGGAACCTCGAGAAGTCGCCGACCTCGGACGCGAAGGCGGCGGCGAGCGCGAACCCGCACCCCTTGATCGACTGGAGCGCCTCGACCTCCGCCGAGAGGGGGCCCGCCGCGACGGCGGCCCTGTACTCGGCGAGGAGGTCGTCGCGCGTCTCGGCGGCCGCCTCGACCTCGCTCCTCAGCGCCGCAAGCGCCCGGATGCCGCCGTCGTCGGCGGGCCGGACCTTGTCGAGCCACCTGAGGAAGTCGCACGTCCAGTACCTCCGGGGGTTTCCGGCCGGCGTCGTGCCGCCGTAGGCGTAGCCCCGGCGGGCCGGGAACGCCAGGAGCCGCTGCTTCGCCGCCGCGAGCCTCGCGGTCGCCGCGTCGTGGGCCCCGGCGAGGTCCCTGAGCCCCTCGATCTCGGGGGACGGCACCCATACCGGGGTGACGTCGTGCGACAGTATCGCCTTGGCCATCCTGGCCGCGTCGTTGCGGTCGTTCTTGGACGAGAGGTCTGCCGACGACCTCGGGACCCTGGAGACGGCCGCGACGACGCAGTCGACGCCGAGCCCGGAGAGCTCCCTCTGCGGGGCGAAGCCGAGGTAGCCGCTCTCGTAGGCGGCGAGCGACGGGCCGGGGAAGCCCGACATCCACTCCGCGACCTCGCCCCAGGGGTTGCCGCGGAACCTCCTCGTCACGGCCTCGCCCGTCTCCGCGTCGAGCGCGCAGACGGTGGTGGACCTGAGGTGTACGTCCATTCCGAAGGCGGTAGAATATCTAGGCACGGGAGCCTCCCAACCTCGTTGCGGCGCGGCTGCGCCTCTGGCACTTCAACAACATTGTCGCAGCCCCGACCCGCGGTCACGAGCGGGGGCTCCTGTCGTTTCCGTGCCCCTGGATTGGGTCATAGTGTCTGACTATCCTCAACCTATACTGTTTTATTTTTCTATGAATGGCGGTTCTGAAAATGCCTAAGCGTTCTGGCTTGTATACCGTTCCTTTTGAGTTTGATTTGCTTTCGTTTGGTGAGGCTGTTGGGCTGGCTGCTGATACGGGGCGGATTTCTGGGGATGCTGGTCCTCTGCTCGAGACGGTTGTCGATATTCTCGATGAGCTGGGGCGTCCGGATGAGTATTTCGATTGCATTCAGGTTGCCGGCACCAATGGCAAAACTTCGACCACGCGTTTTTCGGCTGCCATCCTTCGTGGTGAGGGGCTCAAGACCGCGCTTTATACGTCGCCGCAGCTTGTGCACTATCCCGAGCGCATGGAGGTCGATGGGCGCGTTGTGAGCGATGAGGCGTTTGCCCGTGGCGTTTCTGCCGCTGTTGAGGCGGGACGTCGCGTGAATGCGCATCGTGTGGCGGCGGGGGAGCGCGCCTATACCATCACGCCGTTTGACCTGCTGACGGCTGCCGCGCTTGTCGTGTTTGCCGAGGCTGCGGTGGATGTTGCCGTGCTCGAGGTCGGCATGGGCGGCCGTTGGGACGCCACGAGTGCGACCGATCCCGTGGCCGTCGCCATTACGGGTATTGGACTCGACCATACGAAGGTCCTTGGCGACACGCTCGAGGCCATTGCGGGGGAGAAGGCTGCGGTTATTAAGCCTGGGCGCCTGGTTGTTTTGGGCGAGGGCACGCATGAGCCGAGCGTTCAGCGCGTGATGGATGCCCGTTGCCGTGAGTGCGGCGTTGTGCCGCTCGTTGTGAGCCATACGACGACCAAACTTCCGGCACACGTGGGCGATACGGTGGAGTTTAGCTGCACCACGCCGCGCGCGATCTATACGTCGAGTATGGTCAAGCCGGCGTATCAGCCGCAGAATGCCGCGTGCGCGATTATGCTGTGCGAGGGGTATCTGGGCCGCGAGCTCGACCACGATGCGCTCGACGCTTCGCTTGCGGGCTGCCCCACGCCGGGTCGCTTTGATGTGCTGGGAACCGATCCACTCAAGCTGATCGACGCCTGCCATAATCCCCAGAGCTGCGAGAACTTTGTGAGCGCCTTGGATGAGATCGATCCGTGCGTAGAGAATCGCCCCACGCTGCTGTGCGCCGCGCTGGCCGACAAGGACGTGGCGGGCATCGTCGACGTGCTGATTCCAGCCTTCCCGCGCGTGGTCGTGACTCAGACCGATTCCGATCGCGCCCTGCCGGCGGAGGAGCTCGCCGCCCTGGTGGACGCCGATAAGCTCGCGGGTGTGTATCCCAGCGTATCCGAGGCTCTCGCAGCCCTCGATGCCGCGGGCGAGCCCTTCGTAGCAGCCGGCACCATCACCCTGGCCGGCGAAGTAGCGGGGCTGCTCCGTTAACCCATCCCCACATCAGTTGCGGTGAAAACGGACTGTTTTACAAGCAAGAAGCCTCAAACAGTCCGTATATCACCGCAACTCAAAAGCAGTCAATTTGGGACGGGGCTTTTTGGCTGCCCTGTGCCCCGAGTTGACTCGCTTGCCACGAAATGGGCCTATCTACTACGTTTTACCGACTACCCCCGACCACACCGAGAATTGCGAAATGAAAACCGCAGGTAAAGGGCTTGCCATTTTTAAAAAAGACCCGCATGGTCGACCCATGCGGGATAAACGTAGTAGATGGCCCGTTTTCGTGGCGCGGCGTTAGCGGAATGTGCCAAAGGGGCTGTCCCTTTGGCACATTGGTTAGTCTAGGCGGACTGGGTCGTGGGGGTAGGCGTTGAGAATCTCGACGCCGTTCTCGGTCACCAGGGCGAGGTCCTCGATGCGGACGCCGGTTCGGCCGGGGAGGTAGATGCCCGGCTCGATGGAGAACGTCATGCCCGGCTCTACGACCTGCTCGTTGACGAGCGAGACGTCGCCCGGCTCGTGGTCCTGTAGACCGATCGAGTGACCCAGGCGATGCGTGAAGTATTCGCCGTAGCCCGCGTCTTCAATCACATCGCGTGCGGCGCGGTCCAGGTCGCACATGCGCACGCCCGGTGCGATGAGCGCTTCGGCGGCCTCGTTGGCGCGGCGCACGATGTCGTAGATGCGTGCCGTCTCCTCGTTCGGCTCGCCCCAAAAGAACGTGCGCGTCATGTCCGAGCAATAGTTGCAGCGGCGTCCGCCAATGTCGAACAGCACCACGTCGCCGCGTTTAAGCTCGGTATCGTCGGGCTCGTGATGCGGGTCGCCGGCGTTGGCGCCAAAGCTCACGATGGGCGGAAAGCTAAAGCCCTCGCAGCCGTGCTTGCGATACAGACCGAGCATCTGATCGGCAATCTCGCGCTCCGTTACACCCTCGTGGACGAGCTTGATGGCATCGGCCATCACGGCGTCGTTGGCGGCCGAGGACACGCGCATGAGCTCCTGCTCGGCGGCATCCTTGTAGGTGCGTGCGGCGGTGACGGCAAAATCGCCCAGGAAAAACTCGCTGGCGGCGTGGCGCTCCATGAGCGGCATCAAAAAGCCGGAACGCATGACGGTGTCGATGCCGAGCGGTTTGGTCGGATCGACCTCGCGAGCGATGGCGTCGGCCACGACATCGGTATCGGTGTGATAGGCGACGCGGGCATTGTCGTACTCGGGCAGTTGATGCAGTGCGTTGACCAGGATCACCGGCTCGGCATCGCGCACGAGCAGCACGCCGCAAAAACGCTCGAACATATCGGCATAAAAGCCGGTCAGGTAATAGATCGACCATGGGTCGTTTACGAGCAGCTGTGCGCCGGGGTGCTGAGCCTCGAGCGCATCGAGCACACGCGCCACGCGCTGGTCATCGACATGTGCCATGAAACATCCTTTCGCTAGGGTGCCACCATGGTATCCCAAGCCCGGCACATAGGGACGTTCCTTTTATGCCGGCACCTTGGGACACTCCTTAGCATGACCAGCCTGGCAAGCGTGAAGGCAAAAGTAGCTAAAAGAGCCCCGTCCCTAATTAGCTACTTGGGCTCGGTCGATGTTCATGCTGGCGATAAGGTTAATGTTGGTGTCTAGGAGGTTCTCTAGCACGACGTCGCCCATGCGGATGGGGGCCTCGACGACCACGCCGCGGATGAAGTTCATGGCTTGGGCGTGGAGTGCCAGCGGGATGGCATCGGCGGTGCGCACGGGCAGCAGGGCCTCATCGCCGCCGGATACGGCCACGGTCGTCGTGAGCACGCGCATGGGGCAGGTGAGCTCCTGATGCGCGAACTTATCGCCACGCGGACAGCTGTTGCCGGTTACGGAGCGCACCTCTACCACGGCGCCGTCTGCGCTGCGCTCGACCTCCACGGTCAGGAGGCACTCGGATGGGCAGGTGGTGCAGTTGAACTGCAGCGTTTCAATCGCGTTTGTGCTCATGACTCTACGCCTCCTCAACGGGGTCGACGGACAGGACAATCTCGTTAACACCCAGGTCGAGTGCGCGCTGAATTACCTTTGCCGGTAGTGGGAAGCTCTCCATGACGCTCGGTTTAAACGGGCGGACCTTGCCTGCAAACATCTCCTCGCCGCCTGCCAGAATGCGCACGCGGGCGGCGTCGACCGGCCGGCGCACGCGGAAGCTGAGCTTGGTGAGCGCCACGGCCGTAATGCGTCCCGGCAGCGCGTATCCCGCAATGCCGGCAGGGGAGACGGTGAGCTCGCAGTCCGCAGCGACGCCCGCGCCGGTTTCCAGCGCGTGCGCCGCTGCAGCTGCGCCAGCCCTCTCGGACTCGGTCGTCACGTTGTCGGCCAGGTCGTGCACGTGCAGCACGTTGCCGCAGGCAAAGATGCCTGGTACGCCCGTCTGCAGGCTCTGGTCCACCACGGCGCCTCGCGTGCGCGGGTCAAGCTCTACACCCGCGGCAACCGAAAGCTCGTTCTCGGGAATCAATCCCACCGAAAGCAGCAGTGTGTCACACGGAACAACGCGCTCGGTCCCCGGAATGGGCGCTAGGCGCTCGTCGACCTGGCTCACCTCGACGGCTTCCACGCGGTCGTGCCCGATCACGCGCGTGACGGTGGTGGACAGGTGCAGCGGAATGCCAAAGTCGTCCAGGCAGTTCTTAACATTGCGGCGCAGACCGTTGGCGTACGGCATAAGCTCGTACACGCCCTCGACGGAAATCCCCTCGAGCGTGCAGCGGCGTGCCATGATGAGCCCGATGTCACCCGAGCCCAAAATGACGGCGCGCGAGCCGGGTTTGAGGTTTTCGATATTGATGTATCGCTGCGCCAGGCCGGCCGTAAACACGCCGGCGGGTCGGCTGCCGGGAATCTTGATCTCGCTACGGGTGCGCTCGCGGCAACCCATGGCAAGGACGACCGCGCGCCCGGTGAGCTGCAGCATGCCGGCAGGGCTCATGAGCATGACGGTGTGGACCGCGGCTTCTTCCGTAGGCTCGCCCGAATCAATCCCAATCACCATGTTGTTCAGGAACAGCGCAATGTCGGTCGAGTGCACCTGGTCGATAAAGCGCTGCGCGTACTCGGGACCGGTGAGCTCCTGCTTAAAGTGCGACAGGCCAAAGCCGGGGTGGATGCATTGGCGGAGGATGCCGCCCAGGTGCTGCTCGCGCTCCACGATGGCCACGTGCGCGCCTGCCTTTTGCGCGGCAAGCGCGGCCGCCATGCCGGCGGGGCCGCCTCCGATGACGACCACGTCGAAGGCCTGCGTTGCTACCGACGCTGCGGCTCCGGCCTCCGCGCGTTCGTCGCACATATCAAACGTCGCCATCCTAGCGCACCCCCTTCAAAGGTCCCTCAACGAGCCACGAGCCAGTGTCCTCCAGCGGCACCTCGCTGGGGTCGCAGTCCAGCTCTCGGGCAAGAATCGCCACCAC
This sequence comes from Collinsella sp., assembly GCA_019424985.1. Lineage (GTDB taxonomy): Bacteria > Actinomycetota > Coriobacteriia > Coriobacteriales > Coriobacteriaceae > Collinsella. The sequence continues at coordinate 129,780 of JAHYYM010000015.1, forward strand.
ACGGCTCTGGCAAAAGCCGCTCTGACACCGACCCATGCCGGCACGGCAGCGTCGCTTGACGCCCTCGACCGAAACCGCGCCCGGGCGGCGTCTGATCGCGGCCACAATCTCGGCCTCGGGCACCGTCTCGCAACGGCAGACGATCTGCCCCCACGCGGGTTCGGACTCGATCAGCTCCTCCTTGCGCTCAAGCGGTGCGCGGTCAAAGTCGTCCGGCGCAACGCAGGCGGGATCCCAGTCGTCCCGCTCGCGCAACACCACGCCAGCGTCGCGCAGTACCTGCTCCATGCGCTCGGCAATGGCCGGCGCGCTTGCCACGCCCGGCGACTGAATGCCCGCCGCCTGGAACAGCCTTGGCACCACGGCCGACTGTCCAATAAAGAAGTCGTTCGTTCCCTGAATGACCGGACGCCCGCCGGCAAATGCGCGCACCACGCGGCGCGTATCCAGATCGGGCACCAGCTTGCGCGCACCGGTCAGCAGCGCTTTCACATCGCTCGCATAGGTCTGCGTGTCGCCCGGCTCGCGCACGGCAGCCGTGGCGGTGATCACGGTGTTGCCGTGCACGGTGCCCGTGACGATAACGCCCTTCGACACCGGCGTCGGCACGGGGTAGAGCGGCATGAGCGTGCGCGGCTCCTTGTCCAGCACCACGATGTTGCCCTGGCGCCAGACCATCTGAAACTCTTCGGCACCGGCTATATGCGAGATGTCGGCGGCGCCGTTGCCCGCGGCGTTGATTATGTAACGGCAGTGCACGTCTCCGGCGGGCGTCACCAGCGTAAAGTGTGTGGTTCCGTCATTCGATCCGGTAACTTCAATGGCCTCCACTGGCGCAGACCGCATAAATGTCACGCCGTTGGCAACCGCGTTTTCCATCGCGGCAATGGCCACTTCAAACGGGTCAACGTAACCAGTCGAAGGGCACCATAGTGCGCACGTGGCCTGGGCACTCGCGCGCGGCTCCAGCTCGTGGATGCGCTCGGGGCCGATAATCGCCAGCTCGGGCACGCCGTTCGCCAGGCCGTTGCTGCGTAGCTTTTCCAGGTGCGCGCGGTCCTCATCGTTAAATCCCAGCACCATCGACCCGGTGCGGCAGAACAGAAAGCCCAGCTCCTGCGCCCACTTACCGTACAACTCGCAGCCACGGGCGTTGACCTGCGACTTAACCGTGCCCGGTGCCGGATCGTAACCGGCGTGCACCAGGCCGCCGTTGGCCTTCGACGCGCCCAGCGCAATATCGTTAGCCGCCTCGACCACGCAAATTGACAGGTCAAACCGCGCGAGCTGCCGTGCGATGGCGCATCCGGTGATGCCTGCGCCGACAATCGCGATATCAAACGTTTCTGCCACGGTGCCTCCAAGACAAGTTGACAGGATGTCAATAAGACTATCCTACGGTCTGCACACCCCCAGCGCGGCGGCAATGCGGCGAACAGCCCCGCAACTCCCGCCAACGGCAGGCGAGAGGAGACCCGGCAACGTCGATAACCTCGTCTGCCGACAACTACGGCAACCGTTCGTCACGATCTGTAACAGTTAGACGAGGATTTGGGTTCCAGATGTTACAGATTGAGACGTTAGTCTGGCGGGTCATCCGTTTGTCTCGATCTGTAACATCTAGACCCGAATTCCGCTCCCACCTGTTACAGATTGAGATGTTTGTGTCCGCGCCAGCCCCGCCCCTAGCCGTGGTCCCATATAAACAAACCCCGTGGTAAACTTGACCGGACTGTTAATATCCCGAAAGGTACCCGTAATGTCCAAGTACATCTCCGAGCTCATGTCGCCGCAGCTTATGGGCGTCGTCTATGCCTTTGTTGGCTTTATCATCGCCCTGTATGTGCTGTCGGTCGTCTATGTGTTCATCGACGCTCGCCGCCGCGGCGCCAGCGCCTACGTGGCATGGGGCATCATCGCCCTCATCCCGTTTGTAGGCCTCATCGCCTACCTGGTCCTGCGTCCGCACTCCTACGCGTCCGACCGCGAGGAGCAGGAGCTGGACATGGCCCTGCGCGAGCGCCAGCTTGCCCAGTACGGCACCTGCCCGCAGTGCGGCGCGCCCATCGAGAAGGACTTCGTCGTCTGCCCGGTGTGCGACACCCAGGTTCGCAACGTCTGCCCCAGCTGCCATCGTCCGCTCGATGCGCACTGGAAGGTCTGCCCCTACTGCCGAACTCGCATCCAGTAACGCATCCATCGCCGGGCCGGCCGCTAGCCACGGGCACCGCGCGTCTCGCGCAAGCCACACGCGCACCCCACCCCACACGATGAAGCATGCGTAGAAAATCGCCCGCCGTGCCATTAAGGTGCGGCGGGCGCTTGTATACCAAGGCAACCTGCCTATAATGATGCAAGTTAAAACGCCGAGCGCATCGCACGCACTTGCATCAGGCATCCGAGAGGAGAAAACATACCCATGAAGGCACTCTACAATGACGGTTCGGTGGCCGAGCTCCCGCAGGACGAGGTCACGCACGTCATCCGCCACTCCGCCGCGCACATCATGGCGCAGGCCATCAAGCGCCTGTACCCCGAGGCCGACTTTGCCTACGGTCCCGCGACCGACAACGGCTTCTACTACGACGTCGACCTGCCCGAGGGCGTCAAGATCAGCGAGGACGACTTCCCCGCGATCGAGGCCGAGATGAAAAAGATCGTCAAGGAGAACCTCAAGTTTTCCGTGTACGAGAAGCCCCGCGCCGAGGCCATCGCCCTTATGGAGGAGCGCGGCGAGAAGTACAAGGTCGAGCACATCGGCGACCTGGACGACGACGCCCGCATCACCTTCTACCAGCAGGGCGACTACATCGACATGTGCGTCGGCCCCCACATCTGCTACACCAAGGCGCTCAAGGCCTTTAAGCTTACCGGCGTCTCGGGCGCTTACTGGAAGGGCGACAAGGACAACAAGATGCTCACCCGCATCAACGGCGTCGCCTTTGCCACCAAGGAAGAGCTCGACGAGCATATGCACATGCTGGAGGAGGCCAAGAAGCGCGACCACCGCAAGATCGGCCGCGAGATGGACCTCTTTATGATGCGCGACGAGGCCCCCGGCTTCCCGTTCTTCCTTCCTAATGGCATGATTCTTAAGAACACGCTGCTGGACTACTGGCGCGAGATCCACCACAAGGCCGGCTACGTGGAGATCTCCACGCCGCTTATCATGAACAAGCAGCTGTGGAAGACCTCGGGCCACTGGGACCACTACAAGGACAACATGTACTCCACCGTCATCGACGACGAAGAGTACTGCATTAAGCCCATGAACTGCCCGGGCGGCGTGCTGGTGTACGCCTCCAAGCCGCACTCCTACCGCGAGCTGCCCATCCGCGCCGGCGAGATTGGACTGGTGCACCGCCACGAGCTGCGTGGCGCCCTGCACGGCCTGTTCCGCGTGCGCTGCTTTAACCAGGACGACGCCCACCTGTTTGTGCGTCCCGATCAGCTGACCGACGAGATCGTGGGCGTGGTCAACCTCATCGACTCCGTGTACCAGAAGTTTGGCTTTAAATACCACGTTGAGCTTTCCACCCGCCCCGAGGACTCCATGGGCTCGGACGAGGACTGGGCTCGCGCCGAGGAGGGTCTGCGCACCGCTCTGGAGAAGCTGGGCATGGACTACGAAGTCAACGAGGGCGACGGCGCCTTCTATGGCCCCAAGATCGACTTCCACCTGGAGGACTCGCTCGGCCGTACCTGGCAGTGCGGCACCGTGCAGCTCGACTTCCAGATGCCGCTCAACTTTGATCTGGAGTACGTGGACGCCGACGGCACCAAGAAGCGCCCCATCATGCTGCACCGCGTGTGCTTTGGCTCCATCGAGCGCTTCATCGGTATTCTGATCGAGCACTTTGCGGGCAAGTTCCCCACCTGGCTGGCTCCTGTGCAGATCAAGGCGCTTCCGGTTTCCGAGAAGAGCCGCGACTACGCCCACGAGGTATGCGCCAAGCTGGAGGAGGCCGGCATTCGCGTGGTCTGCGACGACCGCGACGAGAAGATTGGTTACAAGATCCGCGAGGCCCGCAGCATCGACCGCGTGCCCTACATGCTCATCCTGGGCGAGAAGGAGGTCGAGGCCGGCAACATCTCCGTCCGCGATCGCTCCAACGAGACCGTTCAGATGAGCGTCGACGAGTTTGTTGTCAAGGTTCTCGAGGAGATCAAGACCCGCGCCTAAGGCAAGCTGTATAACAATTTACAAAGGCGACCGTCCACAGAGGGCGGTCGCCTTTTTTCATGCCCAAATTAGAAAAGCCGCTGGTTGAGCGGCTTTTTTTGTTGCACAAAAAGGTACAGGTTTTTGTAGAGGGGTATGGAGATGTACCTACTAGCAGTACATTTGCGTAATCTGGGCAAACGCTGATTGATTGCTCGTATAATGACGTTTGTCGAAAGATACAAAAACCTGTACTTTTGCGACTGCGCCTAGCTGCGAGCGAGAAGCCTGTTCTAAACGCCCCTGCATTTGCGTGCATCGCAAAGCCAAAAGAGGGGGCGAGGACATGGAACAGACGGCACGGCGCCAAGAGCAGCTGCCGGGCGCATTTAACGGCGCCACCACCAACAGCCAGCACGGCCGCGTCCGCTGGTATTTGGTTCACACCCCCAATGGAAAAGAGCGCGAGACCTGCGAAAAGGTCCGCTGCATTATCCCACACAACCTTATGCAGGACGCTTTTGTAATGCAAAAGGAGTTCTGGTTTAAGCGGGACGGCGCTTGGTCGCTCCAAACCAAACCTATGTACAAGGAATATTTCTTCGTCGCCACGCACGATGCCGCCGCGCTCGATAGGGCTTTGGCCCAGTTGAGCTTTGGCTGTCGCATCGTCGGTAGTAGGGAGCGGGCGTACATGCCCATGCCGGACGATGCGCAGGACTGGTATTGCAGCGTGCTCGACGACGACGGCGTGGTGCGCAACAGCGTTGCCCGCATAGAAGACGGCGTGTTGCACATAGAACAGGGTCCTTTGGTGGGGCAAGAGGCCCGCGTGCACAAGATCGACCGTCATAAACGCTGGTGCTTGGTAGACGTGGGCGAAGGTGACTCCGCATTTAGGGAGCTGCTACCGCTCGACGTTCCCAGCAAAACGTAAGGGAGACGTCGCACTGGCAATTCGTTCGCATTTTTGAATTTACCGATTGGGGGATCCCTGGGGAACGGGGATGTTGTTTTGACTGTGGCTGCTAAAGAAGTAACAAAGAGCTGTGCGCCTGCGGGGGCGGCACTGATTGCCCAGGCCATGGACCGGCGCGAGGGCGCCGGCCGTTACAAGGCCATGCAATCCATCATGGACTGGGACCGCTCGCGCTTGGCATATAGGGCAGTGAAGCGCGCATTCGACATCGTGTTCAGCGGTGCCGTGCTCGTCGTCATCGCTGTGCCCAGCCTGGTGCTGGCCGCGGCCATCCGACTGGAGAGCGAGGGCAGCCCCTTCTATAGTCAGATCCGCGTTGGCCGCACCCGTCCCGACGGTAGTTTGACTACCTTCCGCATGTGGAAGTTCCGCTCCATGTACAAGGACGCCGACGAGCGCCTCGCCGAGCTCAGGGAGCAGAACGAGATCGCCGGCGCCATGTTCAAGATGAAGAATGACCCGCGTGTCACCAAGATTGGAAAGTTCATCCGCAAGCACTCCATCGACGAGTTCCCGCAGTTCCTGAACGTGTTCATGGGTCAGATGTCCGTCGTCGGACCGCGCCCGCCGCTGCCCAACGAGGTCGCGGAGTATACCGAGTACGACCTGCAGCGCTTGGCTGTGAAGCCGGGCATTACCGGCTGGTGGCAGGTGACTGACCGCAACGATACCGACTTCGACGGCATGGTCCGCCGTGATTTGGAGTACATCGCCAAGCGCGGCCCCATCACGGACTTGAAGATTGTTCTCCTCACGGTCGTTGAGGTCTTTACCGGTGGAGGTGCTTGCTAAATGACTGAACCGGTTAGGGTGGCTCAGGTTGTTGGCAAGATGGTTGGTGGCGGCGTCGAAGCTGTCGTTATGAATTACTATCGTCACATCGATCGCGGTAAAGTGCAGTTTGACTTTCTTGTTGATTCCGATTCGACGCTTGTTCCCCGTGACGAGATCGAATCGCTCGGTGGCAGGGTCTTTGAGATACCGCCCTATCAGCATGTAGCTGAATACCAGCGAGAGCTTCAGCGTCTCTTTAAGCAAGAGGGCTGGAAGATTGTCCATAGTCACATCAACGCGCTTTCGGTCTTTCCTCTTCGTGCTGCGAAGAAGGCAGGTGTCCCCGTGCGTATCGCCCATAGCCACTCTACGAGTGGTAGGGGTGAGTATGCCAAGAATGCCCTGAAGGCCGTGCTGAAAACGCAATCAAACCGGTATCCGACTCACCGTTTTGCATGTAGTAAATTCGCTGGTGAATGGTTATTTGGATCGAGTTCTCAATTTGTAGTCATGCGTAATGCTGTCGACTTGTCTGTTTTCGCGCCAGATGATGAGGATCGCCTAAGGACGCGGCGATCGCTTGGTGTTGCTGATGGACAGCTTCTAATTGGGCACATTGGTCGTTTTACAGAGCAGAAGAATCACTCATATTTGCTTAATATATTCGATCAGGTTTTAAAGATTCGTAATGATGCAGTTTTAGTTTTGGTTGGTTCTGGTCCGTTGGTTGAACAGATAAAGGACCAAGCTGATTGTCTGGGGATTAGCCATTCTGTTCGGTTTTTGGGCACTAGAAGCGACGCAGCATCTTTATATCGAGCATTTGATGTTTTCTGCCTGCCGAGCCTGTATGAAGGCCTCCCAATGGTCGGAGTTGAATGCCAGGCATCGCATACACCCATTCTTGCGTCTGATACCGTTACCTCTGAGACCGCTGTTACATCCATGATGCAATTTGAATCACTTTCTAGCTCCTGTATAAAGTGGGCCGAAAGACTTATTGAGTTGAGCACAGAGGTCTTCGCGCCTGGCGACGATGCCGGTTTGCAGGTATTTGAAATTAATGCTGCGGCCAGAGTGTTATTGGATTGTTATATGACCTATTTAGGTTCTGTTGATTAAGGGGATAGCTTGACTATTACATGTTCTAAGCGAGTCGCAGTCGCGTCGTGTCATGACAAAATCAACTTTGGCAGCGTTCTTCAGGCGTACGCGACCCAGCGTGCCCTTGAGGAGCTGGGAGTTGAAGTCAATACTATTGATAAACGTGGCCTGGGTCATGCTATTTCTGAAGGACGCAATGATTACTATCTTGAGCATCTATTTGATGTAGATCTTTATCGTGCAAAGCTGGGTTTTGTAAAGCATCGCATCAAGCAGAAGCTTGATGCTGACTTTGGAAAGAAAATGGCAAAGAGGAAAAGTGCATTTTCATCTTTCGAGTCAACACATTTTAGTTTTACTCCTCAAGCCGCTTCGTTTGAAGAACTTGGGGCGCTTGTGGCTGATTATGACAGCGTTGTTGTTGGCAGCGATCAGCTTTGGCTGCCTGTTAACATTGCTGGTAGGTACTTTACACTATCTTTCGTGCAGCCTCCTGTCCGCAAGGTGTCTTATTCCACTAGTTTTGGAGTATCTTCCCTTTCTGAAAAATATCTTCGTAAAACAAAAGATTTTCTTTCCGATTTTTCGGCCATTTCTGTTCGCGAGGATACGGGAGCGGATTTGGTAGAGAAAGCTACGGGCGTCCGATGCTCTGTTGTATGCGACCCTACGATGCTGCTGGCTAGAGATCAGTGGGCAAGCCTTGCTTGTTCCTCCTCGATTGACGTTCCTGACGAGCCCTATGTTTTCTGCTATTTCATGGGTAAGAATGCATGGAATCGTGAATGTGCCCAAGAGCTTGCCAAGCAGCATAATTTGAAGATTGTCGCCATTGCTCATCCCGATGAATATGTTAAGGCTGATGACGATTACGCGGATTATTATCCTTGGGAAGCCGGTCCGGCTGAGTGGGTCAACTTGATTGCCCATGCTTCGTATGTCTGTACTGACTCTTTCCACGGAAGCGTTTTCTCAAATATTTTTGAGGTGCCCTTCTTCTCGTTCCGTCGCCACGAGAATATGGGTGCTCAGTCTACGAACTCACGTATTGATACATTGTTGCGTGTCCTTGGAAACTCCGATCGTATTTGCGAATCGAAGGATGCTTTCCGTGCCGCAATGGCAAATGAAATTGACTTTGTGTCAGTACGTCAACGACTTAATGTGTATAGGAATGAATCGGCCAATTGGCTTAAATCAGCTCTTGAGTTGTAGGGAACAGTATGATCTCCATCACGGACAAAAGTAAATGCTGCGGTTGCGCTGCCTGTGCTCAAAAATGTCCCAAGCAGTGCATATCAATGGAATATGACACCGAGGGCTGCGAGTACCCCGTAGTCAATGCTGACCAGTGTATTGATTGCGGATTATGCGAAAAGGCTTGCCCAGTGCTTAATGTTGATAAGGACGAGCCTAAGTCCCAACGAGCCTTTCTAGTCCAGCATAATGATCAAAAGGTGCTTGCTGAAAGCACTTCTGGTGGAGCCTTCACTGCCCTTGCTCAGGCCGTGATTGCCAACGGCGGTATTGTGTTTGGTGCAGGTTATTTGCGCGGTGAACAGCTTGTGCGAGCCGAAGGAGCCCCTGGGCGACTTAAGGTCGGACATTTTTCTGTGGAAAGCGTTGATGAACTTTGGCGCTTCCGCAACAGTAAATATGTTCAGAGCGTTGTTGGCCCTGCGTATCCCGAGGTCAAACAACAACTAAAATCTGGACGTGAAGTTCTCTTTATTGGTACCCCTTGTCAATGCGAAGGCCTGCTTCGATTTTTGGGCGGCAAGCCGGCAAATTTACGCGTGGCAGACTTCGTCTGCCGCGCGAACCCCGCTCGCGCTGTGTTCGCGCGGCAGGTCGAATGGCTTGACGCAAAGGTTGGCGTAAAAGGTGAGACCGTTCTTTTTAGAGATAAATCACGGTTTGGCTATCGCTATTCAAATATGTGCGAGCTCGAAGGCGAGACTCTGTATGGTGAACGGCTGTACAGTGAAGGTGTCGAAACAGATCCTTACCTAAGGGCCTTTTTTGCTGATCTTTCAGATCGACCCATTTGTTACGAATGCCCGTTTAAAAAGCGTTATCGCGTTACTGATTTGACTTGCTGGGATTTCTTCGATGTTTATCGACTCTCGAAAGAGTTCGACGACAATCGGGGCGTCACTCGAGTTCTCATCCAAAGCGATGAGGGACAAGAATTGCTTGATCGAGCCTCAAGCTATGCCCGTATGAAGGAGATTGATGTTGAGGCTGCAGTAGAAGGTGTTCGTGAACTTACTAAGTCCGTGAAGCTGAATCCGCGTCGCGATGAATTCATGGCTGATGTGGCGAATCTGGATGGTGAGGAGCTTATGAATAAGTGGTTCCCCGATTCCGGAAAAGTAAAAGCCGAGCGCTTTGCTAGGCATACATGCGAAAAGCTTGGAATTTATGACCCGATGAAGCGTCTGGTTAAAAAAATCATCAAGAAGTAGCCTATTGTTCGAAAGGGAATTGATGATTCCTAAAGTTCTGCACTACATCTGGTTCGGTGGAAGTGAGCTTCCTGAACTTGAAAGAAAATGCATTGAGTCTTGGTCGAAGATCATGCCTGATTGGGAAATTCGTAGATGGGACGAAAGCAATTTCGATATAAATCAATGTGAATTTTGTCGTGAGGCATATGCCTCAAAAAAATGGGCGTTTGTCAGCGATTATGCGCGCTACAGAATACTGTATTCAGAGGGTGGAATCCTTCTCGATACAGATGTCGAAGTCCTGAAGCCTCTGGACGAGCTTTTAGATAATGAGGCTTTTGCGGGATTCATGAAGAATAATTTCTTCTTGAATCCTGGCCTCATCATGGGTTCTGAGGCCGGAAGCCATGTCATGAGCGATGTCGCAAAATTATATGAATCTATGAGATTTGAGATGCGAAAAGGCCGCAACTCTATGGATACCTCTCCGAGGGTGCTAACTGATTACCTGGAAGTGAGTTGTGCTCTTAAGAGAGATGGTTCATTTCAGCAGTTAAATGGTTTCACTGCATACCCTGCTACTTATTTTGATCCCCTAGACAGTCATAGTGGCAAGTTTGAAATTACTGATGATACATATTCTATTCACCATTATTCAGGCACCTGGTTGTCACCCGCTAAGAAGTTCCGTGTTGAAATGCGGAAAAAGCTTGCGCCAGTAATTGGACCCAAGCTGTCTTGGTTCATCTCCTCTGTTCTATCGGTACTTAGATTTGGAAGGAAGGCTTTTTAATGGTTTCGTCTGCCTTAGACCACAATAAGCCTAGGGTTTTAGTATCTGGCCTTTCAAATGGGCTGGGTGGAACCGAAATCGTTGTTGGTAGGTATATAAAGGCCCTCAGCTCATATGCTACGTTTGAATTTCTTGCTTCGTTTGAGGGACTTGGTGTTGCCGCAATTGAGGCCAAGCTTAACGGATTACCTTATGTCTGTTCATTTGGCGTTCCAGATGCGGCTGATATTTCTGATAAATTTTTAAAATGCTCCTTTAATGTTGCCGAATGGATTGAAGCAATTATTTCTATGGGTCGTCCAAATAAGCTTGCGGGGGGCGTCTGTTTATGACGTCAACAAGCAAGCAAGTAAATTGCTGTCAATCTTCCTTGGTCGACAATCCTCTCGTGAGCGTGATTGTGCCGATGTATAACGCTGAAAAAACGATTCAAAAGACATTAAATAGTCTTCAGCGTCAGAGTGTGAGCAACATTGAAATAATTATTGTTGATGATGGGTCGACAGATCGTGGCGCTGAGCTAGTTATGGCTATTGCAGAGGGCGACAACCGGATTAAGCTGATTAGTCAAAACAATAGTGGTGTATGCGTGGCGCGTAATAGGGGTATCGATGAGGCCTCCGGTGATTGGGTGGCATTTGTTGATGCTGACGATATGCTGCCTATAAATGCAGTTAGGCTGTTGCTTGAATCCTCAGATGGCTGTAGCTTGGTTATCGGGGCTCTACTGAATGAGCATGGCGATTATTCGGGCAAGGCTATAAGCATCGACTGGAAAACAGCATGCTCTCTTAGCCTTGCATTTTGGGATAATGTTAATAAAGTTCCGTTTTCGAGCTTTACTAAAGGTGTTGTATTCCGAAGCGTTTGTGGAAAGATATTTAAGAAATCATTATTCCGGAATGGTTTTCTTAAATTTGAAGATGGCATTCGTTTCGGTGAAGACGCGTTGTTTATGGTAGATGCTTATCGTCTGGCTGAAAGTGTAAAAGTAGTGGACTCGGCGGTCTATTGCTATGTCAACAATAGTGATTCAGTAACGAGAAATACTGATATCTCGGCTATCGAGAGTGTTGATAATTTACTGGTAAAACTATATGAGCTATGTCACGTGAATCCGGATTTAAGCGAACTATATAAGCAATCTGCAGTCAGGGAAGTCTTATCTTTGATTCGTAATTGTGCACGTTTGGAATCGAATCAGCTTTTTAAGCCTGTCTCTAATATGGTCTGCCAGTCGTATTTCAGCTATTTAATGGAAGGCTTTGCTTCTCACCGCTATTCACGTCGATTTATCTCTGAAGTGAAAAATCGCATTACGATCCGTCTTCTTCTTGCGAGGCGTGTTATGGCTGCAATTGGCTTTACTAAGTTTGTTTATGGGGTACGTTAATTGAATTTGACTAATGTGGAAAGATCATGGACTGAGATTATACGAGCAAATGCCGGGGCTGTAATGTTCAGCTTTGCTTTGGCTTTTTTTTCAGTTTCCTATTATATTGGATCAGTAAATGCTACCAATGTGTTTGGGATTTCTCTTGCGGTGCTTTCGCTGGTCCTTGAGTTGTTTGCCTTAGCGTTTCTACTGCTGAAGCTTTTACTACAAAAGACTTCTCATGTGAAAGTGCTAGTTGGCTTGCTGCTGATTTTAATTTGCGTCGGGTCGCTGAAATCAAATAAAGCCCCTCAGATTATTTGGTTGGCGCTGTTTTGCCTTTGCGCTGAAGACGTCCCTGAATACTATATCTCAAGGTCTATTCTTGTATCGTCCGTCTTTATGCTATTGATGGTTGTTGGTCTCAATAGTGTCGGTGCCATTCCTTCTGTATTAATGTCGCGCGGTAGCAATTTTGTACGAAATTCGATGGGCTTTGCCCATCCTAATAATTTTGGACAGCTTTTGTTTATTGCTTATTCTGCTTCTATTTTTGAGCTGAAAGGCAGAAGCGGTCTTGCGGGCATCTTCTGTTTCGCAATTGCTTTTTTCGTAGCTGATTCAAAAACTTCTGCAGCAGGCATTTTCGTAATGGCCTTGTATTCGGTTATTTCATTCAGAAGCCCCCGTTCAAAACCATATGGGTCCCTATTTACTTTTTTACCGCTTTTTCTGGCGATTATTAGTATAGCCCTGCCCTTTATGTGGTCCCATGGTGCCAATAAATGTCTTGTTCAGCTTGATAATTTAATGACCAACCGGATTTTTTATTCCGCCTATTATTTTGAAAACTACCCTCTGACTGTTTTTGGTAATGACTTAACGGCCATAGTTTCGCTGCCGTCTGCAACGGGTGGTTATTTAATACAAACAAGAGTCATGCTTGACAATGCATATTGTCGACTACTTATTCAATACGGTTTGATCCCATTTACCGCGTTTGTTGCTTTCTATTGCGTAGCGATAAATAAAGCGCGTATTTCGGCCCACGTGACATTCATGGGCTTGGTCTTGTATTCCCTAATGGGGTTTGTTGAATGCGGAATGTTATATCCAGCATGTAATTTCTTTATGCTTATGGCGCTGCCCGCCTTTTCAGATAAGGGGCCCTGTCAATCCAGGGTGCCATCAAAGGATGTTGTGGAGATGGCTAAATAATGGCAAAAATTAATACTACCAAGTCAGACATTATATGGAACTATGTAAGCACTGTTCTTTCAATGGGGAGCAGCTTCCTTCTTCTTCCGTTTCTGCTTGCTTACTTATCTAACGCCGAACTTGGTCTCTGGTACACTTTTGTTGCCATTGGGAATTTAACGCTGTTATTTGAATTTGGCTTTACACCAACTTTTGCGAGAAACATTGTCTATTGTCTTAGCGGTGCGCGTAGCATTAGCAAGAGCGGCTACGATTCATCTCAAGTTGGTGATTCTGTAGACTATGAGCTGCTTGGCAAATTGATTAAAACATCCCGGATTGTTTACGCGTTAATTTCTTGCGTTGTCCTGATGCTTACCGCTACAGTTGGAACTGCCTACATTTCTTCAATTTCAAGTGCTATTGATCCCTTTTCTTGTTGGACCGCATGGTTAATTTTTTGTTTTGATGTGTTTTTTAATCTATTCTTTTTTCATTATACGACCTGCCTGAGAGGGTTCGGGGATATTTCCGCTGAAAGCAGGGCAAAGTCTTATGGTCGCATTGGGCAGCTTGTGGTTTCTGCGTTTTTGCTGTTTATGGGTTTTGGCATCATTGGCGCTGCCATCGGTTATCTGTTTAATGACATTGTGCTGAGATTTTTTTGCGGTCGCTTTCTGGAGGTTCACTCAGAGGCGATAAAAAAAGCAAACGATGCTTGTACGGGTGTTTCTATTTCTGAAATAAAAGAAACGTTTATTTCAGTGGCTTATTTGGCGTGGAGGGACGGCGTTGTTCAACTTTGCTGCTATGCTTCCACTCAGTTGAGTTCGCTGCTCTGCTCCTATTTTCTTGGTGTGGAGGTTAACTCTCAGTATTCATTAATTATTCAAGTTGGCGGTGCAATTTACGGGTTTGCCAGCGCCTACGTTCGATCTTTTATTCCAATGTTTCAATCTGCTTATGCTGGTGGCGAAGTTCAGACTGCACGAAAAATTATTGAAAAAAGTCTGTCTCTATATTGGATTTTAATTGTTGTATGCACGATCGGTGTCTGGTTTGTCGGCTTCCCAGTCTTGTTCCTAGTTAAGAAAGGTTTTTCCCCCGACGGGCTTCTTTATTTCGCCTTGGTTGTTTATCTTGCGGTTTGGAACCATCATTCATTGTGTTGTAATTACATTATCAGTACGAATGAAATCCCCTATCTCCCGGCTTATATAGTTTCGGCTATTGCAGGTTTTGTATTGTCGTATGTCTTAATTTCCTTTACTGGCATGGGCGTCTGGGCGCTTGTGGTTGGTAATGGGGCCGCTCAGCTTGCATATAATAATTGGAAATGGCCTATATACCTTGCGCGTAAATTCTCTTCCCATTATTTTGCGTTGATTAGAGCTGGTCTCATGCAGTGGTCCTGCGCATTGAAGAAATAAGTGTTAATCACTGCTTTAATGTGACTTATGATTTCGATCGCGCCGATAGTGCCGAGAAAGTGGTGTAGAGTCCGATCCGAAGTAAGTTGCATGGCGTTGGGGAGCAGAGCCTGCTCGGCAGATCACCATTTAGATGCAAGGCCTATAACCCGATCGCAAACCTCCAACGCAGCAGATCGATGCGTGACGATGATGACGGTATGACCGAGATTTCGCATGCGGTCCAGCATTTCTCGCTCGGTCTTGGGGTCGAGGGCCGATGTGCATACATCGAGCAGAAGCACGGGGGAGTCGGAGCAGACCGCACGCGCAACGGCAAGGCGCTGGTCCAGGTCCCCATACCAGTTGTCGTTGGTGTCGTCCCAGGTTAGGTCCATCTGGCACCATTTGCCGTCGATCTTTACGGCGTTCCAGGTGTGGCCGTTGCCGGTGATGCGGCCGTTGGCGATGCCCGCGGCGTCAAGGAGCTTGGAGTAGATGCGCTGGTAGCTCTCGCAGGTGCCCTGGTGGCGCGTGAGGCCGCTTTCGGCCGAGCACCAGTTGAGGCTGTGGTCGTACTCCAGCTGGTCGAGCGTCCAGTCGTGGAGCCACAGGGCGCGGGCGTAGTCGGACCCGTCGGTATCGGCGCTGCATTTGTCGACTGCGGACTTCACGATGGCGCTGACCGCCAGATAGGCGTCGTCGTTCGCGCTCGCAAACACGTTTGAGCGCAGATAGTACACGCCGGCCGCCTTATCCATCAGGTAAAAGCGCAGGTAATAGGTGCCGCTAGCGGTCATTTCGAACTGGTAGTCGTGCGATGTGCATTCGCCGGTGTATTGCTGCCACTGGTTACGGCTGGGGTCGGCAACGCTTTCGCTGCTACCGTCGGGATCCATATACGTCGGTGCGTCCATGCGGAATTGGTACGCACCGCTTCCGCCCGTCGCAGTCACATGGAACGTGGTCTCCTGGCCGAGCCTCGGGTCGTTCCATTGGACGGTGAGCGTGATGTCGCCGCTTTGCGCGGTGGTGCTGTGCTGGTAGTTCGCGGCCGCGTTCGCCGGTTTGATTTCAAATGGGATCGCGCAGGTGCCGCTGTAGTTCTGGTCGTCGGCGGTCACAACGGCGGTCGCCTGACCGATGGCTACGTTGTTCTCGTAGGCGACAGTGTACTGGTCGCTCGGCACGGTCGACGACGTGACGGTGGGCATCACGGGATTGCCCGTGTAGCGAATGTCGGTGTCCTCGATACTGAACATGCTGGCGTCGATCGGCTGCGTTGCGTTGGCCGTTACATTGGTGCCGGAGGCGGCGCTGATTTGATCGTTTGCCCGGGCTTGGCCCGACGTGGTTTCGGCTGGGCTCTCGTTAGGTTTGCCGGCGCTTTGCGCGGCGGGTTCTGGCGCACTGGCGATTTCGGCAAGCGCGGGTGACGGGATAAAACCAACCGTCATTACGAGCGAGAGCGCGATGGAAAGGACGCAGGAGGCAGGCTTACGCATGACGGCCCCTTTTCTGTAATCGGAACAGGTACGATTCTGCAAGCGTACCGGCATTTAATATGAGCAGGACATTGTCAAGAGGCAAAATCGGGCCTGGCCCCAACGATATGGGGTCAGGCCCTCTCCCTATATCAGCCCGTCCGCGGCGACCTCGGCGTGTCTTACCGACGCTCGTCTTTGCAGTTTAATATCCGCCCGCGGCGATCTCTCGCTGGGCAATCCGTTGCTACGGCTGAGGCTTCTACGTCGAACCGACAGTCTGTGCACGCGTGTGGCGCCCTGGGCGCTCGCAGAAAAGGGACCTGAGGTTCGCCTCAACGGCTTCGGATCGAACCGCTTCCGGGGTGACTGGCTTATGTGCGGGGGACCGCCCCCCTACGCCTCCTCGGCCATGAGGCCGACCGCCCATACCCAGCAGGCGAGCTCGCGCGCCGTGGCCACGTTCGCCTTGTTGCCGTGGACCCCGCGCGCGAGCAGCGCCTCCCGCCTCTCGACCAGCCTCCGCACGCCCTTGGCGGCATGCCTCCGGGCGCCCCGGTCCGGGGCCTGGCCCTTGGCGAGGTCCTTCGGCCGCCCCGAGCACGTCAGGTAGTGCCACGCGGCCTCGACCAGCGCCTTCCTCAGGTGCTTGTTGCCTGCCTTGGTGATCGCGCCCCTGCGGTCGCTCTCCCCGCTGGAGTGCTCGGAGGGCGTCAGGCCGACCCATGCGGCGAACGACCGGGCGTTCCTGAACCTCGAGAACTCGCCGGCCTCGAACACGAGGTCGGCGGCGGACGCGGTGTCTACGCCCTTGAGGCAGCGGAGGGAGTCGACCCTCCTCCTCCATCTGGGCTTGCGGGCCTCGGCCTCGACGAGCCCCTCGAGCCGCGCCTTCTCCTCCGCCGCCCGCCTGACCGCGTCGACGTAGTAGGCGAGCACGTCGTTGTCGGCCCCCTCCGCGAACCTAATCGACTCGATCCAGGACCAGTGCGCCCGGGTCCAGTTGCCCTTCCTGCGGCCGGTGGGCGTCCTCTCGTCGAAGGCGAGCCCGTGCCTGAGCAGGAACTTGGAGAGCCGCTGCTTCGCGCGCGAGAGGTCGTCCCTCGCGTCCTCGAGCGCCCTGGTCAGGTCGCGGGCGGCCTCGCACTCGTCGTCGGGGACCCACACCTCGACGACGTTGCCGACCGACAGCATGCGGGCGAGGAACTCGGCGTCGTTGCGGTCGTTCTTCCTGCGCCTGTCCGCGCTGGGCTTGATCATCTTCGAGACGGCGCCGACCACGCAGTCGACCCCGAGGCCGGAGAGCCTCTTCTGCAGGTCGAACCCCGTGACCCCGGATTCGTACACGCACCTGGCCTTTGGGTCCACGGACCGCACCCACTCCGCGACTGCCCCGGCGTCGTAGCCGAAGGTCGCGCAGCGCACCTCCCCGGTCATGACGTCGAGGGAGACTGCCTTTATCGAGCGGGCGTGGACGTCGAGGCCGACGAAGGTGGTAGTATCGAGCATGGGAGCCCCTTCCATGAATGCGGCGTGGCCGCCGCGGCTGAATTAGACACTCACCATTGTCGGCCTAATCCGCGGTCTTTCATGCAGCAGGGGCTCTCAATGTTTTTATGTCCTGCTCATATCGTCTGTAATCGGAACAGGTACGATTCTGCAAGCGTACCGGCATTTCAACGATTGCAGTATAAACGAAAAACCGCAGGTTGTAGACGAGTTTGGCGTGTTTCAAGGGCGCGGTAAGCATTTGCCGTTCCAAGCGATGTTGCGAACGCAGACTGGTGATTGCTTGCTGGCTTGTGGTGGTGTTTGGGTTGCTAAGCGAGGGCTGCTTGTTGCGTGGGTTGGTTTTATTGGTGTGGGTTTGGACACTGTATGGAGATGACGATGGCTGGAGCGGGGTAGGGAGTTGTGACGCGGATTGGGGATGCTGGGTGGCTGGCCGATTGCGTGCAACGGCCTAACGCGTTGTTTGCGGTGCACGGCCAATAGATCTCTGTAGGGGGCCTACCCAACGTAAGGCGTCTGAAGGCATTTCCCTGGAAGCTCGGGCTTCCTGGATATCTTGGCGATTAAGATGCGCCCCATGCTCAGCCGGCATATAGAATGGACTGTGGACGTGACGATTGCCTGCTGCTGACATGTTGGTTAATCGACGATGATGGCAGCGACGGAGATTGATTGGGGCAGTCGGCATGTTCGCGAGCGAAAAGGCGGCCCTGCTCGGCGATGTGCCGACTTTTATTGTAGCGAAGGCGTTGGTGACGCCGAGAGGCGGCAAGGCCGACAAAACTATTGCGAAGGCAAGGGATCAACATGGCATTTGAAGCACGTCAGAGTACGGTTGGAAAGCTGCTTAATGACTCAATCTATAGAATCCCTCGCAATCAGCGCGCTTACGTGTGGGATGAGCATAACTGGAAAGATCTATTCGAAGACATCAAGCTTGTGACAGAGGAAGTTGCTACGTCGCATTTCATCGGTTCGATAGTGCTGATGGAGGAAGAAGAAGAAGACAGCCTCGGGGTTTTTACAATAATTGATGGTCAACAAAGAGTTATTACCCTAACGCTCTTGCTGTCTAGCCTCATGTTCGCTTTCAAGAAAAGGAATATGATTAACCACGCTAATGGCACAAAAAAATATCTAGTGGCGATAGATACTAAGGATGTTGAGCACGCGATCGTCGCTCCGGAGAATCATTTATCATTAACGAGGATCGTCGAAGGAGTAATTGCTATCTCTCCTGAAGATGCGGCTGCCATGTCTGCTGTGGCTTTCTCGAAGAGCAAACGCGCGTCCGGATCAAAAGACGAACTGATCGTTAAAGCCTTCCAATATTTCAGTGCAAGTTTCGCCAAGATGAAGGATGAGGAGTTGCTGGCCTTCAGGGATGCGGTCATTTCTGTCGCATATGTAAACATCAAATCATCGTCTGAGGAAGATTCGTACACAATATTCGAAATATTGAATGCGCGAGGTATCGAGCTTGAGGACCATGAGCTTCTGAAGAACTATATTATGCGCTATATCCATCCTATAGAAAAGCGCGATGATGCAAAACAGGTATGGTCGGAAATTGAAGCAACAGTCGGCTCGAACATGAAAGCTTTTTTGCGTCACTACGCAATTCAAAAATATCGCCTAGGTCAAGGCGACAAGGATGGAGCATATAAGAAAATAAGGGATTTTACGGATCCAAAGAAGGCTGCTGATCTTCTCTATGATTTAAGGCTAAAAGCCGGATATTATGCAGAGATTGTCGAGCCAACCAGCGATGACAGAAATGCGGAAATCTTGAGTTTCTTAAGAACACACAATGTCCGCGTCTTCAGGCCGCTTCTTATGAGTTTAATGCACGCTCGCGAAATAGAGCAGCTAACGAGCGAGCAGTATGATGATGCGATTGGATTTATTTACCGGTTCTATATTTGCTATAAGATAATCGGGGGAATGGAGTCGAACCACCTATCGGATTCGATCGTGAAACACTCATACGCAATCGAGTTGAACTGCACCCAGCAAGTGTTAGATGAGTGGAAAAATAGTTTTAACGAAAAACTGCCTTCAGAAGAAACATTTCGAATTAATCTCCTTTCGCTTGGATGGTCTCATTCGTGGCCGTTGTATAGCGAAACAAAGTTGAAGGATCGCTGCAAGTTGGTCCTTGCCTTGCTCGAGGAGCTTAAGTCTGGTGTTAGGGTTTCTGAGGCATTCACAATAGAGCACATTCTTCCGGATTCGCAGGCTCAGGAAAACTCGATTATTGGGAACTTGCTCATGCTAGAAGAGCGACTTAACGCGAAATGTAAAGACAAATCGCTTAAGGAAAAGCTGCCCATATACGCTGAATCGCGTTATGCCACTACAAGAGCTTTTGCTAAACGCTATGCGAATGGTTGTTTTGACGTTAAGAAGCGCGTTGATTTTATCGCGAAAGATTTGTTTGAAATGGTCATCCACTAGCTTGCACCGCGCGGCCGCGGCGCTTGAGCTCGTCAAGAAGTGCATCGACCCGGCGATAAGGCGGCAGGCCGAAGGGTTCGAATGGGATCCGAAAGCGCTGGAGTAGGCTCTCGCCTGGCCATAGGAAAGGTAAGGGTGGAAACCGATGGCGGACAAGGAGCGACCAAGGTGAACGAGGATGACATCATCGGCGTCGTGAGGGAGTACATCGAGGACAAGGAGAACTCGTACGCCCTCATGCTTACCGGGGAATGGGGATGCGGGAAAACCTACTTTGTCGAGCACGCACTGACCGAGAAGCTGGAGGAGGATGAGAGCCGGCATCCCGTCGTGGTGGCGTCCGCCTACGGCGCCAAGGACTTAGCGGAGCTCTGCGGGGCGATTGAGTCTGGTTTCATCTCGAAATACGCCATAGGGTGCGCGGCCGGCGGGGAGAGGGGCAGGTGGGATTCACTCGTCGGGTTCGCCAAGGACACGGGAATATCGTTCCTCGGGAAAAAGATCAGGGAGCTGGAGAAGAAGGCGGGCGTCGATCTCAAGATGGCGCCGCTGAATGCCGTAAACCTCATCATCGGCCCCGAGACCCTCCTCGTCATAGACGACGTGGAGAGGTGCGACATGGGCATTCGCGAGCTGCTCGGGGCGGTCGACCACCTCGTCGTTGGCTGCAGGAAGAAGGTCCTCCTCGTCTGCAACGAGGATGAGTGGAGGAAAGGGCTAGGACCGAAGGGGGAGAAGGGGACGACCAGGGAGTACGAGAGCCTCATCGAGAAGACCGTCTGGCGGAAGTGCCGGTTCAGGCCCTCGGTCGGCTCGGTTGTGGAACGCGTTCTGGGAGGCGTGCTGGGCGGCATCTACCCAGGCGCGCTCGAGGACGCCGTTTCGGCGATTGAAGGAAGCGAATCGCCGAACTTGCGATCCCTCAGCAAGATGCGCCCCGTGCTGGTCGGGATGAAGGAATCCGGGTTCTTCGCTGAACCCACCGACCCGGAGTCTGCCAGGGCAGTTTTCAAAGAGGCTTTCGGCTTTGCAGCGGGGGCGGCGAAGGGGATGCGCATCGGGCCTCCGTCAAGCCGGGAGGATTCCATCCTTAGGGGTGGCATTTTCGAGTCGCGCCGGCTCAAATACGCCGCTCTGGACTTCATCCCCCGCTTTTTCGAGAGGTGTGAGGGGGTCGATTCCAAGCATGTTCGTTCCTGCCTGGAAGATTACCTTGCGACCTTTCATCCCGACGGGCCGGCCGCGCGGAAAGCTATTGAATGTATCGAAGGCATCAGACACGCCACTTTCCGCGATGCCGATGTCCCTGGCATGGTGGAGACTATAGTCGCCGGGATTGTCCCCGGGGACGGGAGCCGCGGCTTGTCGTTCGACGTCTATCCCGACGTCCTGCGTGCCGTCAAAGGCATTGCGGGGGAATTTGCTGACGCCTTTCCCGAAGGGGTCGCGCCGCTCGTCAAGGCGATGGAATCCTCCATTGGACGGGATCCCGAGTCTGCAGTGAGGTCAATCGGAAAGAATCGAGTCGAATGGCAGGAGATCCCTTTCGACTCGAGCGAAGCGCATGAGATTCCGGCTTTGGAGGAGGTCGACAGGCTGAGGGAGCTCGCCTTGACGACGCTACGCGAACGGGAGTCGGAGTCTCTTGGCAACGTCCTGAAAAACGCCCCCGACCAATTCGCGACGAAGCTCTATCTGGCTTTCTCGAAATCAGATGACTGGTCGGAACCCATCCTGTCGCTCATTTCCCTCGACACTTCCCTCCTCGCGAGGGCGATGGAGAAGATGCCTCCCGAAGATATTCGGCTTGTGCACAGTGTCCTTTTTCCGGGCGACCACATGAGGTCGTGCACGGCCTCGCTCGAGGGCGAGGACAGGAAGGCCCTCGTAGCTTGGGCCAAGAGGCTCGGATCGGAGATCGGCAAGGTCGAGACCATGGAGTATTACCAAAGGATCTATTTCGACGCCATATCCAAGAGTCTCGAATGTCTTGCCGATATCTAGGATCCGCAGCTTTTGCCAAGTTGAAACGTGGCTTAGGATTTGCAGAAGATCTTCTAATGGCAGTCTTACGACAAGGACGAGGATGCCCTAATGCCTTGCCCAGGCTCCATCCAGCTCCGCCGCGCAGCTCTCGAACGCGCACCTAACGGCGGCCATTTCCGACGGGGTCACGCGCCCTCCGCTCGCCTTATCCGAGGGCCTATGCGGCGGGGCTTGACTTCGAGGACGTCGTCGACTCGTCCCTCGAGCTTGTAAGGCTTGCTTAGGTAGGCGGACTAGAGTAAGAAAAGAGAAATCAAAAGGCGAATTTATCGCGAGGAGCAAAATGTCCCAAATAAATCAGATCCAAGAAGAGCTAAGGCAGATCGAAGGCGGGCGTTTTCAAACACTAGCAAATCAGTATCTATATAGGAGATATTCGCTTAACAACATCATTGAATTAGGATCCCAATGCGGCACGGATAAAACCACGACCGGAGTGCCAGACATGTACTCCGTAGAAGAGAATGGACACTACCTCTTCGCGGCATACACAACCTCTAATTCCGACATCCGCAATAAGCTGCTAAATGATGCTAAAGACTGCCTCGACAGGAGCAAAACCGGAATCAATCCGCAACTCATAGATCGAATCATCCTGTGCCACACATACTTTCGCCTTTCACCTCTGGTACTCGAGGAGGTCCGTGCCATCGATCCACGGATAGAAATAATCGGGCCAGAGACAATTGCGAGCGACCTTGATGGAAAATACCCTGCGCTAGCGCATACGGTATTGGGCGTTCCACTCGGAAAGGGATCATTCATCGCCCCAGACCGCTTCATCGAGCGAAGCCTGAACGACCGTTTCTCAACCGACCTGTCGAAGCTCCTCATGCACAGGGATTCCGAGTTTTCAGTCATCGTCGAATCGATAGAGCAAAACAAGGCAGTGGTGATTCAGGGGCAGTCTGGATCGGGGAAAACCAAGATCGCCCTCGACGCATGCCTCTCATTCAGCAAACGGCATCACTGGGATCTTCTTATCTTGGACTCTAGGTATTCATCGCATCTCGACGATGATATCGAGCTGATTTTGTCGGAGTCGGAAAACATTATCCTTCTAGTCGATGATGCAAACGGCAACCTGTCACTTGAGCACTTGCTGGGAATCTGTTTGGAAAACAAAAAGCTAAAGATTGTCCTCACCTGCAGGAAGATGCACCGAAGCGAGTTGACCGCAAAAATCGGCAGTTATCTAAATTTCAGAGAAATAGAGCTGGAGCCTCTAACCGCGGAAAATATAGAAGCGATACTCGAGACCGAATACAACATAAAAAACATAGCACTGAGGGAGAGAGTATCGGCAATCGCAAACGGAAACCTGCGCTTGGCTATCATGGCAGCAAGCCCCATAGCAGACGGCAATTTCGAAGCCATCCAAGAGCCATACGATCTTCTGAACATCTATATGAATTCCGCCTTAGCTGGGTACTCCAGCAGAGAGCAACGTCTCGCAGAGATCCTTGCAATCTACGACTGCTGCGATCTTATTGAAGGAGACCCTTGTTATGAGGATCTCTTGGGCTTGGGGTACGACGACGCCGAGATTCGGGATTTTGCATCCAGATTGAACGACCAGGAAATCGTCACGATCCTTACCTCAGCCGGTGGCGTGCTAGCCATAAGGATGGAAGAGCAGAATCTTCGCGACTTCTTGATATGCCGCCACTTCGCAAAAGAAGGGAACGGCAGTTTTGCAGATTTCATTCTGCATACCGCAGAAATGCCGAACGCGCCGTATCTCAAAGCCGCCAAGTCAATGGCTGAAGTATGCGGAAGTGCGAGCGTGTATGACTATCTTCGAAGGGAATGCGAGAAAGCTTGGGATGAAATAAAGAATCGGGATGAGCGAATTGCCGATCAGTTCATAATCACATTCAATCAACTCCTCCCCGTACAGGCGCTCGCCTTTGCCTCAAACCGCATCGAAAGTGCTGCTTGCGCTGACGTATCGGAAGAAATTCTCGGCATGAATTCGACATCGGACGGATCTATGCCCCTGCATATTTCCGTATCCCTGATGAACTCGAGCGAGTATTCGCAAACAGCCTCCGAGTTGTTCGTGAAGTGTGTAGAAAGAGGCACAGAGCGGGCGGCCGAGTACAACTGGGCATGCGGGCAAGACGGCGCTTTCGCTTACGATTTCGATCGTACGGGATTCGATTTGGAAAACAGCAAACTCGATGCCCTCGCTCAAAAATATCAACAATCGCATTCCCGCAATGTTGCAGCATGTCTGATCGTCTTGACGAGTTCATACCTCTCTTCAAGGGTCCAGCGCGTTCGGCAAAACGGCATAACGTACACATACAACACCCTGATCTTTAATTTCACATCAGAGCTGGCCGAGCTCCACGCCCATTGCTTCCGGGCGCTCTCCGTTCTAGTCGAAACCGAATTCAGCAGGCAAGTTAGATCCACCTTTCGGCAGCACTTCTCGTTCTATGGCAAAGAACCTGAAGCGGAGCATGCAGAAAACATGCATTCGGTGCTCTCGATGATCGAAGATCTATTCCCCAAATATATAAGCGAAGACTCGACAATCGATCTCTCATGCAGCTTAAGCATCAACCAGATTTACGAAACATGCGCGCAGAATCCCCCTCTGAGCCTCGATGGGTTCCGCCAGAGCACATTCGACGCACTTGGCCTGGAGAACTCCGAGTCTCTCGTAGAGAAAGAACCGAGGATATCCGCGGAAGAGTTACCGCTAGAACGACTGACCGAAGCCCTGGGAAAGCTAGCCGAAGATTATGAGATTTCCGATAAAGAGTGGGAGTCGGGCAGGGCTATCGGAAAAGTCCTTCTGGAAATCGCCAAAAGGACCCCAGATACTGCCTCAAGCATAATCGCACGCAATATCGCTTCGTCGCCCTCGACGATCCCCGTCCCGTACGAAGCACTTGACCATCTTGCTGAAACCATCGGCAGGAAGGTCCTTAGAAACGAGCTGGGCGCGGTGATCGACGTGAGTGACCATCCGGCCCTGTTTGACTATCTTGATTTGCTAGCAATAAAGAACGGGCCCGACAAGGAGGAGCTCGACGAGATCCTCGCAAGACTCGATGACGGCAGAACGCATCTCTGCTTGGAAGATTTGGAGATAGTCGAGCCAAAGCATCCTGGCTATATCCTCAAATATGCTTCTAGGTTTTCCGAACGCACTCACAATGATGGGGTTTGGCGGTTTTTCGGCAACTGCGGAGACGAAAAGCGCGTCTCCGCTCTAGATTCGTACTTCGGATCCAATCCCTTACCGGCTATCAACCTGTATTTTCTCGCACTTGAAGGACGCCCTTCTTTCGACTATAACCTCGCTTTCCTACGCTGCCTTTTACGCCTTGACAGTTCAATGATTGACCGTTTTTTGGAATACGCTGCCAGCCTCTACTACCGACAAAGGCACGATCTCCTGCGAAGAATCAGCTCGTTTTGGACCGTCCAGGACAATCGTGCTTGGAATCTGCTGAAAGCATTGATCGATGAAGTGCTGAGCGAACCACTCGGTAGGTTTGAAATAGCCGCTTTGTTTCCCGTTCGTGACGCAAATGCGCTCTCGAGCGATATTTTTTGGGAGCGCCTGGAATATATCATCCGCGAAAGGATCGCCGACGCAAATAGTCTCGATAGAATTAGCTGGGCCTTGTCCGATTGCAATGACGAGGCGAGGGTCAGGGCTATCACCCTCATTCTGTCGCTCGATAAAGACGGGATATCGATCAACGATTTGGATCTCCGTCGATCTTCAATGAGCGGGTCTCCAGAAAAAGGCTTTATTCCAGCAAAGCTCAAGGAGATTGAGGCGATTGAATCGATTGCTGCTCAGCTGCCCGCAGGTGTTGAATATTTAAAACACAGAGAATGGCTGTTAAAAGTGAGGTCTTCAATTGAAAGAGACATCGAAGACGAAAAGTGGAGGCTATTCCACGGCAGGCAGTAATCGACTTTAACACCTAGAATTAGGAAAAGCCTCGGGGGCTCCTGCCTAGCCCTTCGACCTGCACTGCGTGCAGAAGACAGTCGAGGACGAACCGTGGTGCAGCTCCATGAGCTCGAGCTGCATCGCCCTGATCAGGTCGTCGAGCTTGTTCAGCAGCCACTCGTCGATGTTTGTGTCAACGGCCAGCTGAATACTGTTCAGTTTTACGCTACCACTGACAGCGAGGCCGAAGTGGCTCGTTGCCATTTCGAAGCCGCGCGCGCGGCGCGGAAGGGCGGCGTGGACCCCGAGTCCACTGCCTGCAAGCTCGACAAGATGATTTGGTTGCTCTGCACAGGCGACTTCTACCGCGAAGGGGGTCTAAAGCTCTTTTCAACCAATGCACTTGTTGAATCGAACCTGAGCGCCTATTCGGGGGATGGCATTTAAATTGGAGCCACTTTCAGAAAAGCGGCGCTGCAAACGCATGCCAAAACTGGCAAATTATTATGAAAGGTAATCTTATGGTAAACGCAGAGGAATCAACTAAGGCCGGTCTATCGCGCTTGCAAGACGACGCAAGGCCGACTATTTGCAGCGACTCTCTCGAACTTATTTCGAATATCGCAGAGGTTGGCCTGGACGAAATTCTCCAAAACGAGTTCTTGAAGGACA
This sequence comes from Collinsella sp., assembly GCA_019424985.1. Lineage (GTDB taxonomy): Bacteria > Actinomycetota > Coriobacteriia > Coriobacteriales > Coriobacteriaceae > Collinsella. The sequence goes on from JAHYYM010000015.1 coordinate 156,116, forward strand.
TCCCCGTCATCTCAAGCCTAGTGAGCATCTACAAAATCGGAAACAATATCCACAATGCGCATCTGCTGAAGAAGTATGCGTGTTTCCTCGATGAGTTCAACCGCGACTCTTTTGAAAATGGCTCATGGAACAAGTACAAGCAATACTTTGAAGAGTCAAATAGGAAGCGCGATATTGAGTACCTGCTTATCCTGCTCGAAAGATACATTGAGGAGGACAAAGCGCGGCGACTAGCAAAGATTTATGAGGCCTACCTAGATAAAGAAATTAGCTGGGACGATCTTCGTTTGTTTGCAGAGACTTTGGACAGATTTCTACCTGGAGACTACGAAATGCTTCGAGAAAAGGAAACTTTTCAGACGCTCAGAGGCAGAGATGCAGAAGTTCTTCTTCGATTAACCGGGCTGGGATTGCTGATTGAGGATATCCATCGGCAGCAGTGGGACGTAGTAGATACGACGCTCATCTTCGACGATCCCGACGAAATTGAGAAAGAAGAAAGGGTTTATCGTAGGACCGAATTTGGAAACAGGATGGTATCTATACTTGGCTAGCTACTGCAGACAACAATCTGAGCGCGCTCTTGTCGTCTTGGTTAAACTGCTCGGATCTACCAGTGATTTTTACTGCATTAGGCATTCGGAAAGGGAATCGGTTCTTCACGATTCGCATCCTTTCTAGTGCTGCCTTTATTTAATGATCGAGATATGCTCGGCGACTGCGGTGTTCTGCCCCTTAGGTTACAGACGGTTGTTTCTATTGAGCTTCCAGAGGAAATACATGGGGTTCTCTTTTGCCTTGGCTTCTCGCAAGAAATCTGCGGATTGAGATGCAACGGCCCCTATGCCGGCAGCCCCGAGGAAGGCCATGGCATCAGAAGGTGATGCGATTCCGTATTGCCCCAATGTAAAGCTCGCAATTCCGATAGCGGCTTCAATGCCTGCGGAGGTGACTAATCGGGATCGCTCGTTTTTCATCACTAAAGATATCTTGTGAAGCTCGGGCTCTATTAGGTCGTTCTTCAGGTCAGCTAATGTCGAGGTGTCGATGGGCCTTTCGCTCAGGCCTTTGGACAAGGTATCCCTAAACACAAGAAACGACTCTTCGTTTCTAATGCGGCAATCAAGGATGCTACGCAACGTTGCATTTTCAGCAATGGGGAGGGGGCAAGATAACCGGCGAATGGGTATGGTCTGATCTTTTCGAGGATAAAGGGTGGAAGTTGCGGACTCGAGGAACTCAATCTGAGCTGGACGAGTGGTTAAATACGAGCTATTCGAAAAATAGGGATTGACGAGGGCTTGAAAGCAATCGTCCAACAAAGGCAGTAGGATAGTCGAGATGCCGCCTTTCTCCAGCATGTCTCTATCCAATCGCGTTTCGCCTTGGCTTGCATAGAGCGATTCGTATTCAGACGGGATTACCAGGAAATCGACATCCATCTCATCATGGGACCCATATGCATCCATTCCCTCAATCGCTACACACAGATTCCCATCTGGTGCTTGTTTTAAAGTGCACGAGGTAGAGGAACAGAATTGTCGTACGAGTTCATCCCAATAACTCGATATCAATCCTTTTGCTTTTGATTCTCTTTCGATTTGTCGCGCTAGGCAATCTTTGCAAAGAGGAATGTAATTGCTCGAAAATCCGAGTATTCCAGCTTTGACTATGTCTTCGACTCGCATGGTCAAATAGATCCCGAATGCAAGTTCATCGACTGAGGCATAATCATCGTGCCCCATTTCGAATGCCGATTCTATAGGGCAATGAATCAGTGTTTTATCTGCATACAATGCTGAGAACTTTGCCAAATGGTAAATGTTTTGCTCTCGACAGGCATAGTCAGTGCAGGGGAATTTGCCTCCTTCAAGGGTGGAGTCAACAGAAAAATTGAACAGGGATTGATTTTCGATTTTTTCGATTGGGATAAGGGGTGCAAGGCCCCTAATAAAGGCGTCGAACCTCCTTTGCCCCAGTTCTTCTAGGTACGCAATTATTTCGGCAAGAGAGCTGTTCTTGAATGCGGCTAGATAAGAATAAAGGTCATCGTATGCATGAGTCGCCATTTCGCTCACCTACACTTTCGGAAAGAGTTTTGCGTCGTTATTTCCGAGGCGTCGTTGGGCTCGCAATCGACTCTAGTGTGCAGCTGCTTCTCGACGTACTCCCTCATGTTCTGCCTCCACATGTAACTAATTGATTTGCTATGTGCCATTATGAATGGTATATAGCAAATCAATTAGTTACATTTAATGGAGCATTGCGAGCGTGGCGCGCGCAAAGAAGAGTCGTTGTATGGAGGCTTCCGGCAACGGCCTTTTGTACGTCCGTGACTGTTGGGTGCTATCGCGGATGACGTCATTGTTGCCTGTACTCTCGATCCAAGGATGTAATTACGGAAGTGCGGGGAAAATCGAGAACCTTCGAGCACAACGCGATTTTTAGCACCAAAACCGCAGTTCGCGGAAGCGAAAACTGGGGCCTGGTTAGCATTTCTTCGATTTTCCCCGCACCTCCGAATTTGACCCCTTGCCGCACCTTGATCACGTCTTCAAGTGGCTGGTTCATCGCTAATGGAGTTTTCTGCGGTGCTTGAATTGCGGTGTTGTGATTAGGGCAAAAGGCTCTTGGCTCCGGGGAGGCTCATCGCACGAAAATTCAAGTTGCTGCTGAAGTAGGGCTTGCTTCGGCAGCGCTAACAATAAGGGCGGCTCTGCTAGTCTCGGGAGACCGCGGCATTCGGCGGGCCTGCCGAATGCCGCGGTCAGTAGCGGTCAGTAGCGGTCAGTAGCGGTCAGTATATTCTTCGGAGCCGTTTCTCTGGGCTTCGGCGGACTTGCCAACTCGCGCTTGGGCACTACTCAGTAGATTACTCAGCAGTGCCCAGTAGATTACTCAGTAGTGCCCAGCAGGGGGAGGGCAGCAAACGCAATGGGCCTGTTTCCCGGCTAGGACCTGCAGCCTCAAACTTCGCTTGGCATCCTGTAGAACTGGTGCGGGTCTTTCGGGCTTTTCCCTACCCATTCCAACAGGCCTCGACCGGCAAGGTCTTTCAGAGTCTTCGAGGCCGTTTTCCTACCGACATTGGACTCCCGCGCGAGGTCGGAGGTCGTGATTTTCCCCTGAGCGGCGGCAATTGCCATCGCTGCTCGTTCGCGCTCGCTGAGGAGCGGTCGGTTGTCGGCCGCGGTTCTCCTGAAGGCCGCTTTCTGCAACCCAGGACGCTCGAAGACGACGACGGTGCTGTTGACGGTCTGCTCGAAGCGGAACCTCACGCCGGCTGCCTCGCAGGCCTCCTTGATGCGCGGTATGCCCGTGCCGTACTGCTCGATGACGCCGGCGCGGAACAGGGTGCGCGCGATCGCGGGGTTTCGGAGGCCGAACTCGCTCGCGGTACCGTCTAGGTGCTCTTGCGGCGAGTCGCCCTCGGGGAACAGGCCCGGGCTCACGATCTGGACGGTGTCCATGAACACGTTGACCTCGACGGCGGTGCCGGTGGTGTAGTCGCGGTGGCACAGCGCGTTGGCAACCGCCTCGCGGATGGCCTCGGCCGGGATCTCGGGGATCTCCTTGCGGTACATGCCCGTCTCGCCGATGACGAACTCGCGCCTGATGTTCGACGTCACGAAGTACTCGGCGAAGTCGAGCAGCTTGAGCATGGTGCCGCTCTCGCGGCGCAGGTCGAGGATCTTGGCCTTGGTGTTGCCGCCCAGAAGCCCCAGCTTCATCCTGGGGTAGGTGTCGGATCCCTCGCAGAACAGCTCCACCGCGGCGTTTCTTAGGCTGCCGTCGGGCGCGACGAGGTCGAGCCTTGCCAAGGTGTCCTCCACGCCGGCGAACCCGCCGCCCACGCGTCCGGCCCTGCCGCCGCGCGCGACGAAGTCACGCACCGCCTGCTCGTCGGCGTCGGAGACGGGCCTGCCGGACGGCAGCGAGTCCCACGGGCTACGGGCGCGCTCACGCTTGACGACCATGGCGCTCAGCTCCGAGGCCGACAGCGCTTTGTTCGAAGTCCCCACGCGGGTGAAGTAGCGTCCGTCGGCGGAGTAGGGGGCGTCGGCACCTGAGAAGGCAATTTTGATGTATCGCAGCCCATCATCGGCGTCGAGGCACTCGACCGTCGGGAACACCGCGGGCTCGATCTTGTCGGACACCCACGACGTCACCTGGCGCAGCGTTGCGTCGCTGACATCCTGGCCGATGACATCGCCGTTGTCCTTCACGCCGAAGTAGAGCTCGCCGCGGCCGTGCTTGTTCAGCATGGCGCTGATGGCTTGCAGTGCTTCTTTATGCTCGCCAGTGGACTTCTTGAACTCGACGGTCTCGCTCTCGCTGCCCAGGTTCATCCGCGCTGCCTTTCCCGTTCGTTGCTTGTCTCGTTGGATTATACCGTGGTCACCATGGGCGAAAACGTGGAAGCGCGCTTGCTTGCCTCTACCATGTTCTCATGCGCCTTAATGCCCTTTGTGAAGAATCATCCCATTGGGAAACGGGTCCCTATGGAACGATTTTGGTATCAGGCATAGGGGGGCGCTATCGTGGATGTCGTCACCATTGCCTGCGCCCTCGATCCAGAGATGTAATTACAGAAGTGCGGGGAAAAATCGAAAACCTTCGAGCACAACGCGGTTTTTTTGTATCAAAACCGCAGGTCGCGGAAGCCTAAAACGGGGGTCTGGTCAGCATTCCTTTGGTTTTCCCCGCACTTCCGAATTTGGCCTCTCGCCACATCCCGATTACGTCTTAAAGTGGCGCAAAAAGCCGTGTGCTCTGCTTGATTTTGCTCAGGAATTATGCCTGAGGGGTAGTGGATTCGCCTTTCTCCGCCGTGCAGCGGCACGTGTAGGGCTCTCTGGCTCAGGCGCGAGTCGCTTCCCGTCTGAAAAAGTTCTTAAAACAGCTTTAAAGTTGCCTTTGGCCTACATTGACAGCGTACAATACGCATGTTTACCATGGCAAAAGCTAAATTTGGGGAGGGGGAGCGCACGGTGGAAGTGCTGGTTGTTGGCAATACCGCGTATGTCGATGACGACTTTTGTGCCAAGGCGTTTCCCGGTGACCATGTTCAGGTCGTGGCGGCCAACGAGGCGCGCCGCGACGGGTCGTCGCTCCATGCGTCTTGGAAAGAGCTGCTGCAGCACCTGGACCAGGCTTACGAATTCGACCGTGTGGTCTACCTCTCTACCTATCTCACGCCGCATACCGAGGCCGTTGGCGACATCGAGCTGCTGCGCTCCGTCTTTCGAGCTTGCATGGGTCGCCAGATTCAGCTGCTGTTTGTGACTGGTCCCATGGGAGCGGACGGTGCGGTGGACGTTGCGGGGCAAAACGGCAAGGGCATCATTGCCCGTGCGGCCAACGACCTGTGCCGCTACTATGCGGTCCGCGACGGCATTCAGGCCAAGATCTTGCGCGTGCCGTATCTGTACACCGCCTCGCCCACGCTGGAAGACCCGATTTTGACCCCGCTGTTCGAGGCGTGCTCGCAAGGCTCTGCTGTCATGAGGGCTGGGGCGGACTCACCGCTCGGTGCCCTCTGCGCCGAGGAGCTGGCCGTTCTGGTGCGTCGCATCTTCGACAGCTGGGATGCCACATTCGAGGAACTCGAGGTTCCGGATAGCTTTGCCCACACCGTGGGAGACCTGGGCTAGGCGCTCAAGGGCTTGTTCCCGGGGCTCGACATTACCTACGACGGGGACGCCGTCGTCTCCATTGCTCCGAGCGATACCGTCCGCACGCGCTACGGGTGGTTCCAGCGCTATGACGTGCTGCGCGATCTTTCGACCATACACGCCCGCTGGGAGCAGACCCTCGCGGGCAAGCGCCATCCGCTGCGTGCCGCCATCGACCGCATGCGCGGGCGGACACTGCCCATCAAATGCCTGGAGACCGCGCTGGCCTGGGTGCTCTTTGAGGGCCTGGAGCTGGTGTTTTCGCAGTCTGCTCAGCTTAACGTGCTCGACTACCGCCTGCTGTACGTGGTACTGATCGGCACGCTGTATGGGCTCGATTTTGGCCTGGTTGCGGCGCTGCTGGTGTCGGTGGGTTTGGCCGCGAGTTACTTTACTCTGTACGGCTATACCTTCCAGGGCCTGTTCTACGAGCCGTCCAACTGGCTGCCGTTTATTGCGTACTTTGTTGTGGGTGCCGTGTGCGGCTATGTGCAGCTGCGCAACAGCGAAGCCATTAGGGCGGAGCGCGATCATAACGAGCTCGTGCGCAACCGCAATACGTTCCTTACGCAGCTCTACCACGACGCGATCGAGGACAAGCGCGCGTACAGGCGCCAGATCGTGGGTCGCCACGACAGCTTTGGCAAGATCTTTGCCGTGACGCAGGAGCTCGATGTGTTCAACCCACGCGACATCTATCGCAAGTGCTGCGAGCTTCTGGGCGAGATTCTCGAGAACGATTCGGTGGCGATCTACCATGTTTCGGGCGGGGCATTTGCACGCCTGGTGGCAGCAAGTCCCGCGATTGCCGAAGATGCCGCACGCTCGCTCACGCTTGAGCAGCTTGCACCTCTTTTGGGCGACGGGGGTCGTTCGAATCTGTGGGTGAACCGCGAGCTGACGCCGGGGCTTCCCATGTTTGGATACACGATCGAGCGCGACGGGGCACCCGCCGTGTTGATCTTTGTACGTCGCGCGGCTGAAAACCAAATGACGCTCTATTACCAAAACCTGTTCCGCATCTTGTGCGGCCTGGTCGAAAGCGCGCTGGGCCGTGCCTTTGACTATGAGGCGGTGGCACAGGATAAACGCTGCGTTGACGGCACTTGCGTGCTCAAACAGGCTGCCTTTGGCCAAGAGCTCGCGGCCGAGCAGGCGCTGGCAGATGGCAAGATGGGCAGCTTTTTGCTCCTGCGCGTGGTACCGGGCATGGAGCCTGTCGGCGAGCTGGTGGGCGCAATTGGGTCGGCAATCCGCGAGAGCGATGCGGCGGGCCTGGTCGATGGTGACATGCTCTACCTGCTTATGCGCCAGGCAAAGGCGTGCGATCTGCCCATTATCCGCGAGCGCCTGAGCGCAAAGCAGATTGCGGTGGAGCCCGTCGACGGCGAGGACATCGTGGCGCTGCTGCAGCACATCGCTTACACCGGCGACGGTGAGGGAGGTGTCGCTTGATCTCGCTTGTCGTTGCTGCCGTCTTGCTGCTGATTCATGCGCTGGTTTGCCTGATACTGTGGACGCTCATGAAGTTGGGCCTGCTGCCGGTGCGCGGGCACATGCTGGCTGTAATAGTGTTGGTGCCGCTGTGGGGCCCGTTGCTGGTGGTTCTGCTATCGGTCCGCAGCGCGGTGTTTGGCGAGGGGCTGAAAGAGTCTGCGCTGGAGTCGCTGCGCTTCAACGACGACCTTCATCGCAGCATCCTAGTGCACGACCGTGAAGCCGATGCGGGCGTGATCCCGCTCGAGGAGGCGCTCATCGTCAACGATCCGGCAGACCGGCGTCGCCTAATGCTCTCCATGCTCACCGAGGAGCCCGAAGCGTACCTGGCGCAGCTGCAGGCGGCTAAGCTTAACGACGACGTTGAGGTGGCTCACTATGCCGCGACGGCGGTGGCGCAGATCTCCAAGGAGTCCGACCTTAAACTGCAGCAGCTGGAGCGTGCCTTTAAGACGGACCCGAGCGCGCAAAACCTCAACGAATACTGCGATTTTCTTGGTGAATACTTGGGCTCGGGCTTGGCTGAGGGGCGCGTTGCTCAGATTCAGCGCCAACAGTACGCGCGTTTGCTTGCGCGTCGCTGCGAGCGCGAGGACACCCTTGAGCTTCGCATTCGATACGCGACGGCGCTGGCCGATGTCGGACAGATCGACGAGGCGCAGGCCGTGACCGACCAGCTGGTGCTCGATGTGCCCGAGGAGCAGGAGGTTTGGATGCTTTGTCTGCGCCTTGCGGTGATGCGCCGCGACGGTGACGAGGTCCACCGTGTGATTGATGCGATTGACAAACAGCATGTATACTTGAGCGCCGCCAACCGCGAGGAACTGGCGTTTTGGCGCAACGGAGAGGAGGCCCGATGAGCGTGGTACAGCATATCCGCGACCGTGCGGGCCATTTTCGCTGGATGGGGCTGCTTGTGGTGTGGGCGGTCTTTATTGCCATGGCGGCCGTGCTGCTGGTGGAGCGCGCCGGCGTGCAGTACAGTGCGGGCCAGCATAAGCTGGGGATGCTTGCCGCCAACGATGCGGTTCCGGCCTCCTCGGCAATATTTGGCCAAAAGCCCACGTGCCTGGTCATTACCGATTCCGATCAAGCTGGCGTCGAGGACGTAAAGGAGCAGTTCGACCAGATTCTGCTCGATATGAAGATCGCGCACCGCGACGTGGACCTTGCGCTGGACGGCGCGGATGCCATTCCCTCGCTGACCTCCTACGATCGCGTGATTTTGCTCATGCCGTCGCTCGATGGGCTCGGTACGCACCTGAGCGACATTATGAGTTGGGTGAGTGCCGGCGGTTCGCTTATGCTCGCCATGCCGCCGGATAACTCGGGCTATCTGCAAGTGATTGCTCCCAAGCTTGGCATTGAATCTGCCGGATATGACTATGTAAAAGCCGAAAGCATTGTGCCGAGCGAGGACTTTATGCTGGGCGGGGGAGAGCGCTACGAGCTCTCGGACCCCTTTGATTCGTCGCTTTCGGTTTCGCTGCGCGAGACGGCTCGTGTGTGGGCTAAGACCGGCGATGCGGGCGCCCCGCTCATTTGGTCGAATGACTGCGGTAGCGGTCGCACCGTGGTGTGCAATATCGGTATCTATGACAAGGTCATGCGCGGTTTTTACGCCGCGGCGATCAGTCTGCTGGGCGATGCCACGGCCTACCCCGTCATCAACAGCGCCGTCTTCTATCTGGACGACTTTCCCAGCCCCGTGCCCTCGGGCGACGGCACCTATATCAAGCGCGACTACGGGCTTTCTATCGCCGACTTTTATACCAAGGTCTGGTGGCCCGATCTGCAAAAGCTCGCGCAAAAATATGGCGTTCGCTTTACCGGCGTGATGATCGAAAACTACGAGGACGCGGTCAACCAGACCGAGCCCGCGCGCCAGGCCGATACCACGCAGTTCCGCTACTTTGGCGGCATGCTGCTGCAGATGGGCGGAGAGCTGGGTTTCCACGGCTACAACCATCAGCCGCTGGCGCTCTGGGATACCGACTATGGCACACTGTACGACTACAAGACGTGGAAGAACAAGGAGGCGCTCGTCGCATCGCTCAACGAGCTTATAGCCTTCCAGGACGAGGTACTGCCCAACGCGCATGGCTCGGTCTATGTGCCACCGTCGAATATCCTTTCGGCCCGTGCGCGCAAGCTTATCGGCACTGACGTTCCGCGCATTAAGACCATCGCCAGTACGTATTTTGAGGATGGCACCGACTTGCCCTATGTGCAGGAGTTTGGCGTGGCGAGCGATGGCATTGTGGAGCAGCCACGTATTGTCTCGGGCGGCATGGTCAACGATTCCTATATGCGTCTGGCAGCCGTGTCCGAGCTCAACATGCACTACGTGAGTACGCACTTTATGCATCCGGACGACCTACTGGATCCCGGTCGCGGAGCCAAGGAGGGCTGGGAGGTCTACAAGGGCGGTCTGACCAACTACCTGGAGTGGCTTACCAAGTCTGCGCCCGACCTGCGGCGCCAGACCGGTTCGGAATGCTCGGGCGCCATCCAGCGCTTTTCGTCCGTGACGGTGAGCGTGGATACAAGTGCGGATGCCTGGACGCTCAGCCTGGGCAATTTCCACGACGAGGCGTGGCTCATGTTCCGCGCCAACAACGGTGAGCCAGGTGCAGTCACGGGTGGCGAGATTACGCATCTGATGGGCGACCTGTACCTGGTCAAAGCCACGGACAAGACGGTGACCATTGCACGCAAGGAGGGTGGCGACAAATGAGAATCTGCTTGGTACTCGAGGGTTGCTACCCCTATGTGCACGGCGGCGTGTCCACCTGGATGCACGGCTACATACAGGCCATGCCCGAGTACGAGTTTGTGCTGTGGGTGATTGGCGCGCATGCTGTCGACCGCGGCAAGTTTGTCTACGAGCTGCCCGGCAACGTGGTCGAGGTGCACGAGGTGTTTCTAGACGATGCCCTGCGCCTATCGGGCGAGCAAGAAGAGGCCGACTTTAACGCCCGCGAGCGCGAGGCGCTGCGCCGCCTGGTGTCGCTCTCCAATCCGGACTGGGACGTGCTATTCGATATCTTCCAGCGCCGTCGCGTGCATCCGCTCTCGTTTTTGCAGAGTCGCGCCTTTATGGATATCTTTCGCGACGTGTGCCTGGCCGAGTACCCATACACGCCCTTTGCCGATGCATTCCACACCATGCGCTCCATGCTGCTGCCCGTGCTCTACCTTCTGGGCAGCGAGGTGCCGGTGGCCGATGTGTACCACGCCATCTCGACCGGCTACGGTGGCCTGCTCGCCTGCCTGGGCTCAAGCGTTCACCATGCGCCGGTGCTGCTGACCGAGCATGGCATCTATACTCGCGAACGCGAGGAAGAGATCATTCGCGCTGACTGGGTGGTGCCGTCGTTTAAGGACCGCTGGATCCGCTTTTTCTACCTGCTTTCGGAGGAGATCTACCGTCGCGCCTTCCGCGTGACCAGTTTGTTCCATAACGCTCGCAAGACGCAGATCGATATGGGCTGCGATGCGGACAAATGCATGGTTATTCCCAACGGCATCCAGTTTGACCGCTTTAAGGACATTCCCTTAAAGCCCGATGACGGCTGGGTGGACATTGGCGCGGTGGTGCGCCTGGCGCCCATCAAGGACGTCAAGACCATGATCTATGCCTTCTTTGAGCTGCACGAGCGCCTGCCCAAGGTGCGTCTGCACATCATGGGTGGCGTGGACGACGAAGAGTACGGCGCCGAGTGCCATGCGCTCGTCGACACCCTGGGCGTGCGCGACCTGATCTTTACCGGCCGCGTCAACGTGGTCGAGTACATGGAAAAGCTCGACTTTACCATTCTGACGAGCATCTCCGAGGGCCAGCCGCTCAGCGTGCTGGAGTCGCTTGCAGCGCGCCGTCCCTGCGTGACGACCGAGGTGGGCTGCTGCCGCGAGCTGCTCGAAGGCGCCCCGGGCGATGACTTTGGCGTGGCAGGTTTTGTGGCGCCGCCCATGTATCGCAAGGGCTTGGCCGATGCCATGGAGCGCATGTGCACAAGCCGCGCCCGCCGCATTGAGATGGGGGAGCGCGGCCAGCGTCGCGTCGCCACGTACTTTTTGCACGAGCAGATGCTCGCCAACTATCGCGCGCTGTACGACGAGACGGCGCGCGCGTTTGACCTGCCCAGAGAGGGGGAGTAGCCGGTGGCCGGAATCGGTTTTGAGCTCAAGCGCCTATTTAGGCGCAAGGGTCTGTTTGCCACGATGCGCGCCTATGGCTACGCCGGCATTGTGTGCACGGGCCCCATGCTGCTGGGCGTGCTACTCCAGGTGGGTATCTTGGTGCTGTGCGGTCTGTGGGGCGTGGGGCGCGCCAACCAGGATCTGCTGGTGTGCATGGTGACCTATACACTGCTGGCCTCGCTTACGCTCACAAGCTTTTTCTCCATGCCGGTCACGCGCTTTTTGGCCGACATGCTCTTTGCCGAGCGCGAGGATGAGATCCTGCCTTCGTTTTGGGGATCTAATGCCATCATGCTCGTTGCGGGCACGGTGCTCTACGGCGTCTTTTTGCTGTTCTCGGGGGCCACGCTGCTGCAGGGGCTACTGTGCCTGTGGCTCTTCAACATCATGATCGTCAACTGGAACGGCATGAGCTATCTCACGGCCATCAAAGACTATCGTGGCATTCTGTGCAGCTTTGCGGCCGCCATTGGCGTGGCGTGCCTGTGCGCCCTGGCAGCGCTGGCGTTGGGACTGCCGCCGGTCGAGGGCCTGTTGGCGTCAATCGCCCTAGGCTCCGGCGTCATGCTTGCCTGGGATGTGGTACTGCTGTACCGGTATTTTCCACAGAGTGATCGGAGTCCCTGGCGTTTTTTGCGCTGGCTCGACCAATTTATGCCGCTTGCGCTTACGGGGCTGTTTACCAACTTGGGGCTTTTCGTACACCTGGTTATTATCTGGGCGGGCCCTATTGGCGTGCAGATCAAAGGCCTGTTTTACGGGGCTCCTTACCATGACGTGCCGGCACTCATTGCGTTTTTGACCACACTCGTCACGACCGTCAACTTTGTGGTGTCGGTCGAGGTCAATTTCTATCCGCGCTACCGTGACTACTACAGCCTGTTTAACGACGGCGGCGTGGTGGGCGATATTGTGGTGGCCGAGGAGGAGATGCTCTCCACGCTCAACAGCGAACTGCGCTTTTGCGCGCTCAAGCAGCTGTTTGTGACGGCGGCGGTCATTTCGCTCGAGACCACGGTGCTCTCGGCCCTGCCGCTGGGCTTTAACAATCTTATGCACGGGTATTTTCGCACGTTATGCGTAGGCTACGGCCTGTATGCCGTGGGCAACACGATCCTGCTTATCTTGCTGTACTTTACCGACTACAAGGGAGCCGTTCTGGCCTCGGGCCTGTTTGCCGGTGTGGCAGGGCTGGCGACCGCCGTGTCGTTGCTTTTGCCGCAGCAGTTTTACGGCTTTGGCTTTTTGTTGGGTGCGGTGGTGTTTTTTATCGTGGCGCTGCTGCGGCTCGATACCTATTCCGCCAACTTACCGTATCGTATCCTGAGTCAGCAGCCCATTGTGGCGACCGACAAAACGGGTCGTTTTACACAGCTGGGCCGCTTGCTCGACCGTGCCGAGCAGCGCTATGAGGAAGGCCGCCGCAAGGGCGTGCCGCACGGCGCGTTTCAGCGCGCAGTAGTTCGCGTGTATCGCAACCATTGGGGAGGTTCTGATGATCGATAAGTTGATGTCTCGCCGCTGTCTGATCGAGGCAGCTGCCGGCGCGCTGCTGCTTTCGGGCTGCTCATCTCAGGACGAATCCTCGACCAAAAAAGTCAAAAAGCAGGGCAAGATTAAAAAGGCCGAGGCCTCCGACCAGTCCAAGCATCTGCGCGATAAGGACGAGCTGTACGAGGTCTATGATGACTCGGGCATTGTGACCATGTATCTGACGGTCTCTCGCGGCAACAGCTCCGAGAACACGGACCATAGCTGGGCCGAGATCAACACGTACTCGGTGTATGACTATGCCGACATGGGCGTGACGCGCTATCAGGTTATGGGCCTGCTGCAGGCGGGCGACGAAGACGGCCCGGTGGCCGGCGAGGTTGGCTATGGCGAGGAAGCGCCCAATGCCACCGTGCAGGTGCGCGGCCAGACATCGAGCTCCTACACGCAAAAGAATTACAAGGTGGAGCTCAAAAAGGGCAAGGGCACCTGGCGCCAACAGCGCGCGATTGCGCTCAACAAGCACATGGGCGAGGGTATGCGTTTTCGCAACAAGATGGCCTACGACCTTATCCGCGGAATTCCCCAGATGATGGGCCTGCGTACGCAGTTTGTGCATCTGTGGGTGTGCGACCAGACCGAAAAGTCCAACGATACCTTTGAGGACTACGGCCTGTTTACGCAGGTGGAGCAGCTCAACAAGACGGCGCTTAAGGCACATGGCCTGGATAAGAGCGGGTACCTGTACAAGGTGAACAGCTTTGATTTCCATCGCTACGAGGACACCATTAAGCTTGCCGACGATCCCGACTACAACCAGGCAAACTTCGAGGGCATGCTCGAGATTAAGGGCGATTCGGACCACACCAAGCTCATCGAGATGCTCGATGCGCTCAACGACGAATCGCAAAAGATCGATAACGTGCTCGACACCTACTTTGATACCGAGAATCTGGTCTATTGGCTGGCGTTTCAGATCCTGACGGGCAACTGCGATACGCAGAACCGTAACTGCTATCTGTACAGCCCGCTTAACTCCAAGGTCTGGTATATCCTGGATTGGGATAACGACGGCATGCTGCGTAAGCTGGAGCTTTCTCTTACCGGGTTCTCGGACTATGCGAGCTGGGAGCGCGGCGTAAGCAACTACTGGGGCAACGTGCTATTCAATCGTGCGCTGCGCAGTAAGGCGTTTCGCAGTGAGCTCGACCGCGCCGTAAAGGACCTGCGCTCGTATATGACCGAGGCGCGCCTGGCCAAGATGATCAAACATTATCGCGAGGTTACCGAATCGCTGGTCTTTGCTTCGCCCGATACCGACAATCTGCCTGTCACCAAGGACCAATACGTGCAGATCGCCGCGGCGATTCCCTCCGAGATCGAGGAGAACTATAAGAGCTACTGCGAGAGCTATAAAAAGCCCATGCCGTTCTACATTGGCGTGCCGCAGATCGATAACGGTAAGCTGCGTATGAACTGGGATGCGTCCTACGACTTTAAAGCGCGTGACATTCGCTATACCGTGGAGCTGGCGCGCGACTATGCCATAAGCGACGTGCTTTTTAAGGCCGAGGACGTGCTACTTCCCGAGGTGACCTGTGATGCGCCCGATGCCGGCCAGTATTTTGTGCGCGTGCGCGCCACCAACTCCGACGGCTATACGCAAGATGCGTTTGACTACTATGTGACCGACGACGGCAAGCACTACGGCATGAAGTGTTTTTACGTGCAGGACGGCGGTAAGGTCGTGGAGGATACGTATGAGGAGGGCTAGCGCGCTGCTTGAGCGCTTGGCAGCTCCGCCTGTGCGTGCCACGCAGGAGCGTTACCGCCACGAGCTCAAATATCTCATTAACGAGGGCGAGCACGCCGCGCTTGCCTGTCGCATGGCGCCTGTGTTTAAGCTGGACAAGCATGCGCAGGCGGGCGGTTATACCATTCGCAGCCTGTACTTTGACGACTACTGCAACTCGGCCTACGAGGAAAAAGACGCCGGTATTCTCATGCGCAAATAGTATCGCGTGCGCATCTATAACGGCAGCGACAAGGTGATTAAGCTCGAGCGCAAAAAGAAGTACGGCAGCTGGATCTACAAGGAGGACGCGCCGCTCACGCGTGACGAGTTCGAGCAGATTCTGGCTGGCGACTACGACTTTTTGCTGAGGAGCCCCTATCCGCTCTGTCGCGAGTTCTACATCGAGTGCATCTGTAATATGATGCGCCCGCGGACCATCGTGGACTACGAGCGCGAGCCGTGGGTGATGGACGAGGGCACCGTGCGCATTACCTTTGATAGCAACGTGCGTGCGGCGGTGGGGAGCTTTGACATCTTTGACGCGACGTTGCCCGCGTTGCCCGTGCTGGAGCCCGGCAAGCTGGTGATGGAGGTCAAGTTTACCGAGTTTTGCCCGCAGCTGGTGCGCGATATGGTGCCGCCGGGCGCGGCCGAACTCACGGCGGTCTCTAAGTACTGCCTGTGTTATGACAAGACCGCCTACCTGCGCGGTTTTAACTACTGGGAATCGGATTTTGGGAACCGAGGGGATATTTAGACCATGAGCACCAGGGACTTTTTTAAGAACTCCGTCTTGGAGGCGTTTGGCCAGGTCGACCCTGCCAAGATCGGCCTTTCGCTGCTCGTGGCGCTCGCCATGGGCATCCTGATCTACTACGTGTACAAGCGCTTTTTTACTGGCGTGGTCTATTCGCGCAGTTTTGCCGTGACGCTCGTGGGCATGTGCGTGCTCACCTGCATGGTCACGCTCGCGATCTCGACAAACGTGGTCATCTCGCTTGGTATGGTCGGTGCTCTGTCTATCGTCCGCTACCGTACGGCGGTCAAGGACCCGCTCGACCTGCTGTATCTGTTTTGGTCCATTACCACGGGCATTACGGCGGGAGCCGGTATGTATGCGCTCGTGGGGCTCACGGCGGTGGTGATCGTGGTGATGATTGCCGGCTTTGCGAGCCATCAGGACAAGGCGCGCGTGTACATGATGGTCATTCACTACACGGGGCAGACCACCGGCGATGATATCGTGCGTGCATTTGGGCGCACCAAGTTCACCGTCAAATCCAAGACGATGCGCGGTGACAAGGTCGAAATGGCCGTCGAGGTGTTCTCGGACGGTGTGGATATGCCCTATGCCGACGCCATCCGCGCACTCGATGGCGTGGAAGATCTAACGTTGATCCAATACAACGGCGAATATCACGGGTGATTTTGTTCCGGCGTTCTAACGAACGCCGGACCGCTCGACGCTGCTTGCGCTGACGTTTTCTCGACCTGGGTGAGCTGGTCTTGGTTTGGTTTTATGTAAGGGATGGTGCCGTGTGGACGTGCAACAGCTAGAAGAGTCCTGGGCTGCAAGGGCCGGCGCGCGTGAGGCGTGTCTTGTTGCGGCCTCGCATGTGCCGGCGGCGCTGTCGATGCTGGGGATTGTGCAGCCCGGCGATCGCTTGGTGGCCTTTGCGGATGACTTTGCCGATGCGTTTGCGCGCGGCTTTGATGCCTGCGACGTTGTGCTCGTGGGGGAGCCGTCGGTTGCGGCGTTTACCGCCGCGTCTGAGGGCTTTGATGCTTCGTTTGATGCTGGCGGGTCGCATCTGTGGTGGTTCGTCAATTCCATCGGCGGGTTTGGCCTACGTGTGCCCGATCTGCGTGCGCTGGGTCGGGCGGCGCGTGAGGCCCGTGCGTTGCTCGTGGTGGATAACACCGTGGCAAGCGTCTTTGGGTGCGATCCGCTGCGTTTGGGTGCCGTCCTGTCGCTCGAGGCACTCGACCGTGTGTGTACCGGCGTTGCGCCGCGCAAGCTCGTCGCCGCTTCGGTGGCGCGCTCGCAGCTTAAGCGCCATCGCGTGGATGCCGCCGCCGAGTGTGCGCATGCGCTTCTTGCGGATTGCGGCGCGTCTGCACTCGACCTTTCTGCTAATGAGGCTTGCATGCTGGAGCGGGGGCTGTCTTCGCTCGACGCTCGCATGCAGGCCCACTTCGATCGCGCCCGTGCGCTGGCCGAGTATCTGGCCGCCAACGAGATGGTACGCAACGTGCGCTATCCCGGGCTGACCTCGCATCCCGACCATGCGGTTGCAACGGGAATCCTCGAGCACGGCTTTGGCCCGGCAGTTGAGTTTGACCTTATCGAGCGAAGTGCGGGTGAGCTGTTCGACACATTGCCGGGGGAGTTCCGCACGTCGCCCGCCGGCGGCTCAACAACGCGCCTTTCGGCCCCGCGTGGTAAGCAGGGGGGCGCCATCCGCCTCTTCGCCGGCACCGACGACCCTCTGCAGGTGGCTGCCACTCTCGATAACGCCCTTCGCAAGTAGCTAATCGGGGTCTGTGCCACGAAAACGGCCTATTTACTACGTTTAAGCAATAGGGGTCGACCGCACCCGCCTATTTTGAAAATTACCAAGCTGTTTACCAGCGGTTTTATTTTCATAATGTCCGGTATGGTCGTGGGTATTCAACTAAACGTAGTAGATGGGCCCGTTTTGTGGCGCGAGCCTCGACCCGAGGGCGCTGTGGGCTAAAAACGGCCTAAAAGGACTACTCTGCATTGATGCTGGCGATGAGGTCGTTGGCCTCTGCGGCAATTACTTGGTTGATGTCGGCCTGCAGCTCCTCGTAGACCGCTATGGCTCGCTCGCCGGCGGGGGTGAGCGATGATCCGCGGGCGCCGTCGCGCTCGATGAGCTTGCAGCCCAGCTGTCCTTCCGCCTCGTTCACAATGCGCCAGGCTTTGGAATACGCCATGCCCATGCTCTTGGCGGCGCGGTTGAGCGAGTGCTCGCGGGCGATGCCCTGCAGCAGCAAGACACAGCCATGGCCGAACACGCCCGGCAGGTCTTTGTCGCACGCTTGAATGACCAGCTTTGCCGTCGTCTTGTACTCCATGTGCTCCACGTCTCCCCACTAAAGTGTTTGCTGGGTAAACGCAAAGCCTGCGTCAAACCCTCGTGTGCTCTTCTTAAATCATGCATTGTAGCAGTCAAAGTGCGTTAAGATACTTCCCCAGTATTGGGCGCCTAAGGTTGGGCTGGGTCCTACGAGGCCTGCAGCCGACCGGTCGCATGGAAAAAGGAGAAACATGGCTACGTTCTTTCCCGGTGAGTCCCACACGTTTTCGGAGTATCTGCTGGTCCCTGGCTACTCGTCCTCGCAGTGCATCCCCAACAACGTCTCTCTTAAGACGCCGCTAACCCGCTTTAAGCGCGGTGAGAAGCCGGCAATCACCCTGAACATCCCCATGGTTTCCGCCATCATGCAGTCCGTCTCGGGCGTCGACATGGGTGTCGCGCTCGCTACCGAGGGCGGCCTGTCCTTCATTTACGGTTCTCAGACCCCTGAGTCCGAGGCTGCTATGGTTAAGGCCGTTAAGGATCACAAGGCTGGTTTCGTTCAGTCCGATTCCACGCTGACCCCCGACATGACCATGGAGCAGGTCATCGAGCTCAAGGAGAAGACCGGCCACTCCACCATGCCGGTCACCGACGATGGCACTCCCAAGGGCAAGCTCCTGGGCATCGTCACCAGCCGTGACTATCGCCCCAGCCGCGATGACCACCAGAAGAAGGTCTCCGAGTTCATGACCCCGCGTGAGCAGCTCATCGTGGGCGACAAGAACATCAGCCTCAAGGTTGCCAACGACGTCATCTGGGACAACAAGCTCAACGCCCTGCCCATCGTCGACGACAACGATCACCTCATGGGCATCGTCTTCCGCAAGGACTACGATAGCCACAAGACCAACCCCAACGAGCTGCTCGACGGCGACAAGCGCTACATGGTCGGCGCCGGCATCAACACCCGCGACTATGCCGAGCGCGTGCCGATGCTCGTCGAGGCCGGTGCCGACGTCCTGTGCATCGACTCTTCCGAGGGCTTCAGCGAGTGGCAGAAGCGCACCATCGAGTGGATCCGCGCCAACTACGGCGAGGACGTCAAGGTCGGTGCCGGTAACGTCGTCGACGCCGAGGGCTTCCGCTTTTTGGCTGACTGCGGTGCCGACTTCATCAAGGTCGGTATCGGCGGCGGCTCCATCTGCATTACCCGTGAGACCAAGGGTATCGGCCGTGGCCAGGCCACCGCGCTGATTGACGTCTGCCGCGCTCGCGACGAGTATTACGAGGAGACCGGCGTCTACGTGCCCGTTTGCTCCGATGGTGGCATCGTCTACGACTACCACATGACGCTCGCCCTGGCCATGGGTGCCGACTTTATGATGCTGGGCCGCTACTTCGCCCGCTTTGACGAGAGCCCGACCGAGCGCGTCAACGTCAACGGTCAGTATATGAAGGAGTACTGGGGCGAGGGTTCTGCACGTGCCCGCAACTGGCAGCGCTACGACCTAGGCGGTGCTGCGAAACTCAGCTTCGTCGAGGGCGTCGATTCCTACGTTCCCTACGCTGGCTCCCTCAAGGACGGCGTGGGCGGCACGCTCTACAAGGTCAAGTCCACGATGTGCAACTGCGGCGCCCTCTCGATCCCCGAGCTCCAGGAAAAGGCACGCCTGACCCTGGTCAGCTCCACCTCCATCGTCGAAGGTGGCGCCCACGACGTAGTCGTTAAGGACTCTCAGCAGAGCGTTTCCTATCGATAAGGTAGAGCTGCATATCAAAGGTTGAGCATCAACCACGTTATTTAGATAAAGCGAGATGCCTGCAAGTCGCAGGCATCTCGCTTGTTGTATTTGCTATCATCAGTCGAGTTAACGATGTGGCGGGGCGTTCTTACCTTTGCTCGCTGCAAGTTCCGCACGAGCCGAAGAGCACTTAATGTGCTCTTCGTGCGAGCAGGACTGTCCGCAGCAGCGAGTAAAGGTAAGAACGCCCCGCCCCAACCCAGCTAACAAAGGAGCTGATATGTGCGATTGCACAGATCATAAGGATGAGATCCCTGCCTACGACGCACAGGCCATTGAGTCCAAGTGGATGAAGGCCTGGGAGGACTCCAACCTCTTTGCCGTCGACACCGACGCCAGCAAGCCCAAGAAGTACGTGCTCGAAATGTTCCCGTATCCGTCGGGCGACCTGCACATGGGCCACGCGCGCAACTATACCATCGGCGATGCCATGGCCCGTCAGGCCCGCATGCGCGGCTACGACGTGCTGCATCCCATCGGCTTCGATGCCTTTGGCCTGCCCGCCGAGAACGCCGCCATCAAGCACAACACGCAGGCTGCCGCCTGGACGTATAAGAATATGGATCAGGCGCTTGCCACGATGAAGCGCATGGGCTTCTCCTACGACCTGGATCGCACCGTTAAGACCTGCAGCCCCGACTACTACCGCTG
Source organism: Collinsella sp. (assembly GCA_019424985.1). Taxonomy (GTDB): domain Bacteria; phylum Actinomycetota; class Coriobacteriia; order Coriobacteriales; family Coriobacteriaceae; genus Collinsella. Next base: position 176,277 of record JAHYYM010000015.1, read on the forward strand.
GGGTCAGTGGATCTTTGAGAAGATGTGGGAAAAGGGCCTGGTCTACCGCAAGAAGAATCCGGTCAACTGGTGCCCCACCTGCAAGACCGTTCTGGCTAACGAGCAGGTGAACGAGGGTAAATGCTGGCGCTGCGGCACCGAGCCCGAGAAGCGCGATCTTGAGCAGTGGTACTACAAGATTACCGAGTACTCCCAGGAGCTGCTCGACGATCTGGAGAAGCTCCCCGGCTGGCCCGAGCGCGTTAAGCAGATGCAGGCCAACTGGATCGGCCGCTCCGAGGGCGCCGAGGTCGACTTTACCCTGTGCGACAAGGATGACGAGCCCATCGAGGGCGACGAGGGTAAGATCACCGTCTTCACCACGCGAGCCGACACGCTCTTCGGTGTCTCCTTCTTTGTCCTGGCTCCCGAGTACGCGCGCCTGCACGAGCTCGTCGAGGGTACGGAGTACGAGGAGGCCGTGACTAAGATCGTCGAGGACTCCAAGCATATCTCTGCCGTCGAGCGTGCCCAGGGCACCCTCGAGAAGCACGGTGCCTTTACCGGCCGCTACGTGGTGAACCCCGTCAACGGCGAGAAGGTCCCCGTGTGGGTTGCCGACTACGTCGTGTCCGACTACGGCACCGGTGCCGTCATGGCTGTTCCTTGCGGCGACCAGCGCGACTTTGAGTTCGCCCGCAAGTATGACCTGCCTATTGTGCCGATCATCCTGGACGATGACGACCGCGCTGCCGTCGAGGCCAGCGGCGAGACCATCGATACCTTCCATGCCGAGACCGTCGACTGGGATTGCGCCCACGCTGCCGAGGGCACGCTCGTCCAGTCCGGCAAGTACACCGGCATGCGCGGTGGCAAGCACTCCGAGGGCGAGGCTGCAATCGTGGCCGACCTCGAGGCCATGGGCTGCGGCCGCCGCAAGGTCGAGTTCCGTCTGCGCGACTGGCTCATCAGCCGCCAGCGTTATTGGGGCAACCCCATCCCGGCCATCCACTGCGAGCACTGCGGCATCGTGCCCGTGCCCGAGGACCAGCTGCCGGTGACGCTGCCCGAGAACCTGGACCTGGGTGCCGGCGAGACCCTCGCCGAGTGCAAGGAGTTCTACGAGACCACCTGCCCGGTCTGCGGTCGCCCGGCCAAGCGCGAGACCGATACCATGGACACCTTCACCTGCTCCAGCTGGTACTACCTGCGCTATACCGATCCGCACAACACCGAGCTGCCCTTCTCCCGAGAGGCTGCCGATCGTTGGATGCCCGTCGATAACTACATCGGTGGCATCGAGCACGCCATTCTGCACCTGCTCTACAGCCGCTTCTTTACCAAGGCGCTGCGCGACCTGGGCCTGCTGACCGTTGACGAGCCCTTCACCAACCTGCTGTGTCAGGGCATGGTCAAGGACGAGAACGGCGACACCATGTCCAAGTCCAAGGGCAACGTCGTGCCCCCGAGCTCGGTCATTGAGCCCTACGGCGCCGACACCATGCGTCTGGCGATCCTGTTTATCGCCCCGCCCGAGAAGGACTTCGACTGGGATCCCAAGGCCGTCGAGGGCGCTAACCGCTTCATTAAGCGCGCCTGGCGTATCGTGTGGCAGCTCGTCCAGTCCGGCGATGCCAACGTGGCCTTTGACAAGTCCGCGCTCGACGAGGTCGCGATGAAGCTCTATCGCGAGCGTCATCGCACCATTGCCAAGTGCACCGAGGACTTCGACCGCGGCCAGTTCAACACCGCGATTTCGGCCGTCATGGAACTCGTCAACGCCGCGAGCGCCTACCTCAATGCCACCGAGGGCGCTTCCCGTGACAAGGCGCTGTGCTACGGCGTGGCTAAGGATATCGTGAGCGTCCTTGCCCCCATCTGCCCGTTCTGGGCCGACGAGCTGTGGCATGAGGCACTCGGCTGTGAAGGCAATGCCTACACCGCCGCCTGGCCCGAGTTCGACCTGGCCGAGTCCATCGAGGACACGGTGCAGATCGTTGTACAGGTGCTCGGCAAGGTCCGTGGCCACATCGACGTCGCCCGCGACGCCTCCAACGAGGAGATGCAGGCTGCCGCTGAGGAAGCCGTCGCCAAGTGGCTCGAGGGCAAGACGGTCGTCAAGGCCATCTGCGTGCCCGGCAAGCTGGTCAACCTGGTGGTCAAGTAAGCGCTGCGCGCATGGCTGACATCAAAAAGCGAGGGACGATTCCGCAGGGAGTCGTCCCTCGCTTTGGTTATGGATGCTTGTGACAACACTCAATTATCCATTTCTTGTGGAGAACCTGTGCGCACGCTGACCTGCAGATTCGTACTGTGCTTGCACGTTTCCGCAGCTATTGGTATAGTTTGCTTGCAAATGAAGTTGTAATTGAAAGAAGTGGGGTTTCGGCCCCGCTTCTTTTTTGTATGGATGGAGGTGCCGCAATGGTCAAGACCAAGACCGAGCAGGCGATTATCGACGCGCTCGAGGCCGTCGCTCCCCAGTACGATGTCGACATCGTCGACGTCGAGCTCGTGGGTGCCACCAAGGCCCCCTGCGTGCGCGTGCGTATCGAGGGTGCCGAGGGTCAGAGCCTGTCGCTCAACGACGTCACGGCCAACACCAAGTGGGTCGGCGATGTGATTGAGGAGCTCGACCCCATCTCTTTGAGCTACACGCTCGAGGTGTCGAGCCCGGGCATGGCGCGCCCGCTGCGCCGTCCGCGCGACTTTGCCCGCTTTGTGGGCGAGGACTGCGAGCTCACCTCCACCGCCACCGAGGGCCGTCGTAAGTACACCGGCAAGATTGCCGCCGCGACCGAGACGAACGTGACCCTCGAGCTCGAGGACGGCGAGTCCGTTACCCTCGATTTCTCTGATGTTAAAAAGTGCAAGTTGAAGCCCACCTACGACTTCAAGCCCGCGAAGGAAGGAAAGTAAGATGGCAGCATCCGACATGATGTCCGCCCTGATGGAGCTTTGCCAGGAGAAGCACATCGACCAGCTCTACCTGATCGACCGCCTGGAGCAGTCGCTCGCCAAGAGCTACGCCGAGATCCTGCATCTTGAGTGGGGCGCCAAGGTGACCATCGACCGCACCACCGGCAAGATCTATGTCTACCGCCTGGAGCCGATCGACGATTCCATGGACGAGGAGGGCAACTTCACCGAGTTCGAGGAGATCGACGTCACCCCCAAGAACACGAGCCGCATCGCCGCCCAGCACGCCAAGGCAGAGATCAACGCCATCGTGCGCAACTCCGCCCGCGAGCAGATCTACGAGGAGTTCTCCGGCCGCATCGGTGACCTCATCAGCGGCACCGTGCTGCAGTCCACGCCCGACTTCACGATTGTCAAGATCCGCGAGGGCGTCGAGGCCGAGCTTCCGCACTTTGACCAGCGTCGTTATGAGAACGAGCGCAACGAGCGTCCGATGGGCGAGCGCTACCTGCACAATCAGCACATCAAGGCCGTGATCATCGACGTTCGCGACCCCAACTCCAACCTGCAGCCGGTTCGTGGCGAGCACAGCCGTCCGCCGATTGTCATCTCCCGTACCCACCCCGAGCTCATGCGTCGTCTGTTTGAGCAGGAGGTGCCCGAGATCTATGAGGGCACCGTCCAGATCAAGTCGATCGCCCGCGAGCCCGGCCAGCGCTCCAAGGTCGCCGTCCACTCGCTCGACGATCGCCTGGATCCCGTTGGCGCCTGCGTCGGCCCCAAGGGCAGCCGTGTTCGCGCCGTCGTGGGCGAGCTCCGTGGCGAGCGCGTCGACGTCATCCTGTGGGATGCCGATCCGGCCGTCTATGTCGCCAACGCCCTGTCGCCTGCCAAGGTCACCCGCGTCCTTATCGACGAGGAGAAGGCCTACGCCGGCGTTATCGTGCCCGACGACCAGCTGTCCCTCGCCATCGGCAAGGAGGGCCAGAACGCCCGCCTCGCCGCGCGCCTGACCGGTTGGCATATCGACATCAAGTCCGAGACCCTTGCCGCCGACATCCTCAAGAACGTTCCCGTTCACGAGGAGCCCGCCGCCGACCTGATCGGTGACGAGGAGGACGAGGACGTCCGTCGCTGCGAGTATGTGTCCGAGGACGGCATCCAGTGCCGCAACCAGGCTCGTCCCGGCTCCCGTTTCTGCGGTGTCCACGACACCGACGCCTTCGATGATGCGGAGGACCTGATCTAGCGCGCGGTCGCGCCGGGCGGGCCCCGGCGCGTCTCCCACGCTCGTTCAGTCTCTAGGCACCCAAGGTGCCAGAAAGGGTAGGTGAAGTCATATGGCAAAAGTCCGTGTGTCCACCTTGGCCAAAGAGTTCGGCATGACCTCCAAGGAACTGATGGGTCATCTCGCCGATATGAAGATTCCCGCTAAGTCCGCTTCCTCCACCTTGGAGGACGCCTATGTCGCCATGGTCCGCAAGCAGCTCGCCTCGGTGATCGAGGCCCGCGCTCAGGAAGTCGAGGCCGCCAAGCAGGCCGAGGAGCAGGCGGCTGCCGCCGAGGAAGCCGCACGCGCTGCCGAGGCCGAGCGCGAGCGCATCGCCGCCGAGAAGGCCCGCGAGGAGGAGCGCCGCCAGTTTGCCGCAGCCCAGGCTGCCGAGGAGGCTGCCCGCGCCGAGGCCGAGGCCAAGAAGAAGGCCGAGCAGGAGCGCCTTGCCCGCGAGAAGGAGGAGGCTGCCCGCGAGGCCCAGCGCCGCGCCGTTCCCGCTTCCGACTCCGGTTCGCGCTTCCGTTCGCTGCTCGACCAGATCGCCGCACAGGAGACCGTGCTCAAGGAGAAGAAGGACGCCGAGGACAAGGCCAAGGCCGAGCGCGCCGCCGAGCGCGGTAACCGTCGTGGCGGCAACAACGACCGCCGCGGTGGCCGTCGTAACGATCGCAACGCCTCTGACAACAACTCCGAGCGCAACGCCTCCGAGAGCCGTCCGCACAGCCATCGCACCAACGCCAGCAACAACGTCGCTGCCGGCATGGACTTCCCCAACCCCGATAAGCAGGGCAAGGGCAAGAAGCGCAAGGGCGGTCACAACAACGAAGAGGACCACTATAGCCGCATGGCTCGCGAGGCCGAGGAGTATAGCCGCGAGAAGGTACTCGAGGAGGCTCGTGCTGCCGTCGAGGAGGCCTCTCGCGAGTCCACCGGTCGCCGCAAGAAGCGCAAGGAGAAGCGCGAGCGCGAGGCTGCCAAGGCTCAGGAGGAGCGCAAGATAGAGGAGGCGCTGGCCCAGGGCGTGAACCCCGAGGAGCTCGACGCCATCAAGGTCTCCCAGGGCGTTACCGTCCAGGAGCTCGCCGAGGCGCTCGACGTTCCGGCCAACGACATCATCAAGCGCCTGTTCCTGCTGGGCACGCCGCTCACCATGACGCAGTCCATGTCCGACGACCTCGTCGAGCTCGTTGCCGACGACCTGGGCCGACAGATCAAGATCATCACCCCCGAGGAGGAGAACACCTTCTCGTTCTACGACGATCCCGCCGACCTTAAGCCGCGCGCCCCGGTCGTCACCGTCATGGGCCACGTCGACCACGGCAAGACGTCGCTGCTCGACGCTATCCGTCACACCGGCGTCGCTGCCGGCGAGGCGGGCGGCATCACGCAGGCCATCGGCGCTTCGCAGGTCATGATCAACGACCGCAAGATCACCTTCATCGATACCCCGGGTCATGCCACCTTTACGGCCATGCGTGCCCGTGGTGCCAAGGTGACCGACATCGTCATTCTGATCGTGGCCGCCGACGACGGCGTCATGCCCCAGACCGTCGAGTCGATCAACCACGCCAAGGCCGCCGGCGTACCCATCGTCGTCGCCGTCAACAAGATCGATAAGCCGGGTGCCAACCCCGACCGCGTGCGCCAGGAGCTCACCGAGTACGGTGTCATCCCCGAGGAGTGGGGCGGACAGAACATGTTCGTCAACATTTCGGCCAAGCAGAAGATCGGTATCGACGATCTGCTCGAGACCGTGCTGCTCCAGGCCGACGTGCTCGAGCTCAAGGCCAACCCGGACACCTTTGCCTCCGGCAACGTCCTCGAGGCCAAGCTCGACAAGGGCCGCGGCTCGGTCGCTACTGTGCTCGTGACCCGCGGTACCCTGCACGTGGGCGATACGCTTGTCGCCGGCCTCACCTACGGCCGCGTCCGCGCCATGCTCGACCCCAAGGGCCGCGCCGTCACCGAGGCCGGTCCCTCCGACGCCGTCGAGATTTTGGGCCTGCAGTCCGTGCCCAACGCCGGTGACGAGTTCCGTGTGTTCGAGGACGAGCGCGAGGCTCGCGCCCTTGCCGACGAGCGTTCGCTCAAGGCCCGTATCGAGGAGCAGAGCCGCGTCAAGCACGTCACGCTCGAGAACCTCTTCGAGACCATTGCCGACGCCGAAGTCAAGGAGCTCAACCTGATCATCAAGGCCGACGTCCAGGGTTCCATCGAGGCCCTTCAGGATTCGCTCGACAAGATGGATCAGTCCGAGGTTCGCATCAACACGATCCACTCCGCCGTTGGTGCCATCAACGAGACCGACGTCGTCCTGGCCGACGCCTCCAACGCCATCATCATCGGCTTTGGCGTCCGTCCCGACGGTAAGGCCCGCTCCGCCGCCGAGCGCGAGAGCGTCGAGATCCGTTGCTACGACGTCATCTACAAGTGCCTCGAGGAACTCGACGCTGCCCGTATCGGCATGCTTAAGCCCACCGAGGTCGAGGTCTCCACGGGTACCGCGACCGTCCTGGACACCTTCAAGGTGCCCAAAGTCGGTATCGCCGCCGGTGTCCGCGTCGAAGAGGGCGAGATCGCCGCGACCGATTCCGTGCGTCTGGTGCGCGACGGCATCGTGGTCTTCAACGGCAAGATCGCCTCGATGCGTCACTACAAGGACGAGGCCAAGAGCCTCAAGAGCGGTTCCGAGGGCGGCATTGGCCTGGAGAACTTCCAGGACATCAAGCCCGGCGACCAGATCGAGGGTTACCGCATCGACCAGGTTGCCCGTACCGAGTAGGGGGTAGCGCTATGAAGCAAACGCAGGCAACCCGCCGTCTGGGCGAGCAGCTTCGCGAGAAGCTCGGTTATATCCTGCTCTTTGAGGTTTCCGATCCGCGTCTCGACCTGGTTACTTTGACCGCGGTCGAGGTCGCGGTGGACCGTTCGTTCGCGCGTGTGTTCGTGTCGTGCGATGCGAGCCGCTACGACGAGGTCATGGAGGCGCTCGCAAGCGCTAAGGGCCGTATTCGCAGCCTGTTGGCTCGCTCGCTCGATTGGCGTGTTACGCCCGAGCTCGATTTTCGCATCGATCGCTCGACCGATGAGGCCGAGCGCATCACGCGTGCGCTGGAAAACGTTCCCGCCACGCTTGCGATCGAAAAGGACGAGGACGGCTATCCGATAGCGGATGCCGCCCAGGAGGCAGCTTTAGATGACTAATTCCGCCGACCTCGCCTCGTGCGAGTCTGCAGATATTCAGCGACGCATCCTCGAGCTCATCGAGGGTGCGTCCTCCATTGCGATTTCGGGACACACTTCTCCCGATGGCGACGCCCTGGGCTCCGTGTTGGGTCTGGGCCTCTCGCTTATGAAGTTTTTCCCTAACAAGGACATTGCCCTGCTGCTGGCAGACGATGATCCGGTTCCGCGCATCTACCGCTTTATGGAAGGCTCCGATCGCCTGGTACCGGCATCTGCGTATGCCGGCAATCCTGACCTGTTCATCTCGGTGGACGTGCCGGTCGTCGAGCGTCTCAATAATTCCGCCGAGGTGCTTCGTCGCTCCAAGCATGTGGTGTGCTTCGATCACCATCCGGCGCGCGAGGAGTTTGCCGAGCTCAGCCTGAGGCGCGTCGAAGCTGCAGCCTGCGCCATGATCATCGACCGCTTCTTGGACAATTGCGGCATTGTCGCACGTGATGGCGTTGCGACCTGCCTGCTGTGTGGCTTGGTTACCGATACCGGCCGTTTTCAGTACCAAAACGCCGATGCAGCCGCGTTCCATGCAGCCTCGCGTCTGGTTGCCCACGGTGCCGATCCGGCGCGTGTGGCACTCGAGGTTTACCAGAGCATGCGCGTTGAGTTTTTGCACCTCAAGTCCATCGTTATGGGCCGCATTAAGACAGTGGCCCACGGGCGCGTCGCGTATAGCTACGCGTACCAGAGTGACCTTGAGGCCTGCGGTGTCACCTCGGATGAGTGCGACGGTCTGGTTGACGTGGTGCGCTCGGTGATGGGCGTCGAGGTCTGTCTGTTCCTGAAGGGCATTGAGGGCGATACCAAGGTGCGCGGCAACCTGCGCTCCAAGGGCGACCTCAACGTGTCCGAGATCGCTGCTACCTTTGGCGGAGGCGGACATCCCGCTGCCGCCGGTTTCTCCAACAACGGAACGATTCTCGAGACGCTTACCGTGGCACTTCCCATGCTGGCCGAGCTGGTGGGGGAGGATCCCGCTTCGGTGACCGTCGAGCTTTAACTTTTTGGATGGTACATGGCTCGTCGTACGCCTTCTCAACTGAATATGCTGCTCGCCGTCGATAAGCCGGTGGGCTGCACGTCCCACGATGTGGTTTCGAAATGCCGGTGCGCCCTCCATGAGCGGCGCGTCGGCCATGCCGGCACGCTCGACCCCATGGCATCGGGTGTCATGGTGGTGGGTGTGGGCCAGGCCACCCGTCTGCTGGGCATGCTAACCCTCGATACCAAAAGCTATGTCGCCGACATTTCGTTTGGCGCCGAGACCAATACCGATGATGCGGAGGGCGAGGCGGTCCGCACGGTGGCTGTTGCCAACGAGCTCCGCGATCCTGCCTATGCCCGTGAGCGCTTGGCCGCTATGCTGGGTCCGCAGATGCAGGTGCCGCCCGCGTTTTCGGCTATCTCGGTCAATGGCGTTCGCGCCTACAAGTCTGCTCGCGAGGGCAATGCGGTGGACCTACCTCCGCGCCCCGTCGAGGTCTATGCCGCCGACCTGATCGCCGTGGGAGGCGAAGGTGATACGTGTGTGTGGACCGTGGCGTTCTCAGTGAGCAAGGGTACCTATATCCGTGCGCTCGCTCGCGATTTGGGCCGCGCCTGTGAGAGCGCCGCGCACATTTCCGCGTTGCGCCGCACGGCCTCCGGTGTTGTTTCCATTGGCGCTTGTCATGCGGTCGAGGAACTTTCCCCCGAGTCCGCGCCTGGCTTTGCCCTGGATCCCATTGCGGCCCTGGGCGCCACGCGTGTTGACTTGCCGGGCAATCTTGCCGACGATCTGCTCTGCGGCCGACGCATTCCCGTTGAGCGTGCGCTTGCCGATTTCGATGCCTCGAAGGCGCCTTTTGCGTTGGTGCTCGATGGGGGACTCAAGGCGCTCGCTCGCATTGAGGGTGGCCGCTTTGTCATGGAGCATGTCTTTCCGCAGGCCATCGGCGGTGTTCGATGATGTTGTCCGCTCGCGAGCTCGCGCGTATCTTTTTCGCGGTCGAGTCGGACGAGGCTCACATCGTTAGTGCCGATGCGTTTGATAAGTGTGAGCACCTGGGTGCTGCCTCGATCGCCATTGGCGTGTTCGATGGCGTGCACCGTGGACACCAGGAGCTCATTGCGGCGCTTGTCCGTGACGCCCGTGCCCATGGCTGTAAGGCGGTCGTAGTTACCTTCGATCCCGACCCGGACGTCGTGGTGAGCCCTTCGCCCGCTCAAAAATTGATGACGACGGCCGACCGTCTGCATGCCCTGGCTCAAACCGGGGTCGATGCGGTGGTGGCCGTTCCCTTTACGCCTGAGGTTGCGGCGCTTGACCATGTTGATTTTCTCTCGCTGGTGTCGCGTCTGGTCGACATTCGATCGATTCGCGTTGGCAGCGACTTTAGGCTGGGTCGTGGCGGTGCTTCTGGTGTTGCCGAGATGCGCGCCTGGGGTGCCGAGCGCGGCGTTGACGTATACGGGCACGACTTGCTTTGCGAGGGCGGTGAGGCCATTTGCGCCACCCGCATTCGTCATGAGCTGGGACAGGGCCATGTGGAGCTTGCTGCTGAGTTACTCGGCCGCCCGTATATGGTGCGCGGCGGTGTTATTCGCGGCCGTCACGAGGGTTCTGGCATGGGCTTTCCCACGGCAAACCTACATGTTCCCGACGGCATTCTGGTGCCTGCCGATGGCGTGTATGAGGGCCTGGTGCTGGTTAACGACATCGTGTGGCCCGCTGCCGTTAACGTCGGACTGCCGCCGACGTATGCCGACGATGCGGCATCTGCGCATCTCGAGGCCAATTTAATTGGTTATACGGGCGACCTGTACGGCGCTTCCGTTTCGCTGGCGTTTACGCGCTGGCTGCGTCCGTCGCGCGTGTTCGATTCGCTGGATGAGTTGATCGCGACCGTCGAGGGTAATATCGAAGATATTCGTCACAACTTGGGCGAGCAGGGGGTGAGTGTCCGTGATTAGTGATGAGGAAAAAGACCAGGTACGCGCTGCGTCCGACCTAGTTGCCATCGTGCAGGAAACGGTTGAGCTCAAGCCCCGCGGCCATGAGTTTTGGGGTTGCTGCCCCTTCCATGGCGAAAAGACTCCGTCCTTCCACATTATTCCCGCCACGCAGGTGTGGCATTGCTTTGGCTGCGGCGAGGGTGGCGACGTCTTCACCTATATCATGAAGCGTGAGAACCTGAGCTTTCCCGAGTCAATCCGTTATTTGGCCGATCGCGCGGGTATTGAGCTGCACGACACCGGAGACCGCCGCGAGCGCGGTACCAAGCGTGCCCGCATCTACGATCTGTGCGCCGAGACCGCCCAGTTCTATCACACCATGCTTATGCGCGGTAAGGACGGCCGTCCGCGCGAGTACTTTGCCAGCCGCGGCATGGGTGGCGACGTCTGCCGCCGCTACTGCCTGGGCTTTGCGCCTGGCCGCAACGCGCTGGTGTCGCACCTGTCCCAGGCGGGTTTTACCCCGCAGGAGATGATCGATGCCAACGTTGCCGTGAGCCGCGGGCGCGGGCAGCTTGCCGACCGCTTCTACGACCGCGTGATGTTCCCCATCTTTGACGAGCAGGGTCACAACATTGCCTTTGGTGGTCGCATCATGGGTGACGGCCAACCCAAGTACCTCAATACCGCCGAGACGAGCGTGTTTCATAAAAAGCGAAACCTCTACGGCTTTAATTGGGCCAAGGAGTTTATCGTCGCGCAGGATACCGCCATCGTGGTGGAGGGCTATACCGACTGCATCGCCTGTTGGGAGGCGGGGATTAAAAACGTTGTCGCCACGCTGGGCACCGCGCTCACGGAGCATCACGTCAAGACGCTCACCCGCTTTGCTAAGCGCATCGTGTATATGTTTGACGGCGATGCCGCCGGTCAAAAGGCCGCTCGCCGTGCGATTCAGTTTATCGAGCAGGATTCTATGGACCTGCGCTGCGTGGTGCTGCCCGACGGTAACGATCCCATGGAGTTCATCACGGCGCACGGCGGAGGGGAGCTGCAGAAACGCATTGACGCCGCCGAGCCGCTCATGGACTTTGTCTACCGTTCGCTTCAGGAGTCGAGCGACATCTCCACGCCGGGCGGTCGTGCCAAGGCGCTGGAAGATGCGCTGACGCTTATCTATCCGCTGCGCGACAGCTATATGATCGACACGTACTTTATCCAGATTGCCGACCTGTTGGGTTTGGATCTGGAGACAGTGCGTGCGAGCTCGGGCCGTGTGTTTCGCGATGTAGCCAAGCGCGAGGATGCGGAACGACGTCGTGAGCAGAACTATGAGCGCCAGCGGGCACAGGCTGAGCGCTCTGGTAGCGCGGGCGGTCGGACGTCTGGTTCGCAGGGGGCATCTCGCGGTGCTTGGGCATCGGGCGCGACGCCGCCGGTGTCCGCGCCGGTCGAAGAAGAGCCGTATGACTACGTCCCGCTCGATGCCTACGGCGCCGCGCCCGTGGAGGTCGTCGACGACCTGCCGCCGATCGACGCGCCTGATGGTATGGGTGCTGTACCTGTGACTGATGGTTCGGGTGCTCCGGCTGCGGCGGCGCCGATGGTTCTTACTGATCTTGAGCGTAAGTCCTTGGCAGGGGAGCGTGAGCTGCTGACCATGCTCACGAGCTACCCCGACCTGTTCCGCACGTATGCCGACCGCATCTGCTCTATCGAGTGGGTTGACCCGCGTCACGAGTCCATCGCATGGGCCGTTCTGGCAACGCCGCCGGGAACTGATCCTGCAGCCTGCATGGATGCGGCGCGCTCGGTGTGTCCCGAGGCGGCAACGCTTGTGAGTGCCGGGCGCATCTCGGCGACGAGCAAGCACCCCACCGAGACGAACATCGTGTTTATGCTCGATACGCTCGAGCTCTACAACATCAAGCGCCGTATGCGTGCCGCACAGGCCAAGCTGCGCCAGGACCGTTCGCTCGACGATGAGGCCCGTCGCGCGCTGACCGTGCAGGCCGCGCAGGATTCGCAGCGTCAACGCGAGCTGCAAAAGTCGATCGGCGGCGTGGCGGACCCGTTCCGTTTGATCGGCCTGGAGGCCGCGGGCACCGAACAAGCCTAGATGTTGTGGTCAACCAGCGTATTCTCGCCTATATCCTGTCCTCTTTTTGGGTATAGACGTCGATGTGTGTGCTAAAGTATTGAGTCCTGTGGACTATGAAGGGAGAATCTGTGCCAAAAAAGACTGAGAGCACGGGTACTGGGCTGGAATCCTACGTTGCAAAGCTCATGGGCAACGGCTCAAACAGGACTTCGGTAACCGAGGACGAGATTCAGGTCGCCCTGAAGGATATCGATGTTTCTGACGAGCAGCTCACCGCGGTGTATTCCGCGCTGCGCAACAGCGGCATCCAGATTATCTCCGCGAGCGGTAACGACGACGCCCCCATGGACGTCGACGATGACGATAACGATACCGATACCGACGATTTCGATGACGACGACGAGCACGATTCCGGCTCGCTCGACGATCACGAGCGCAAGATGGCCCGTCAGGCCGATGCCGAGATGGGTTCTTCCAAGAGCAAGAAGAAGCGCACCGTGCGCACGTCCCGTTCACGCTCCCGCGTGCGTGGCATCGATGCCTCCACGGTGATGCTGACCGGCGATCCGGTTCGTATGTACCTCAAGGAGATCGGCAAGGTCGACCTGCTGACCGCCTCCGAAGAGGTCGATCTGGCCATGAAGATCGAGGCCGGTCTCGAGGCCACCGAGAAGCTCGAGGCTGCCGATGCCGGCGAGCTCGAGCTCACGCGTGCCGAGATGCGTCGTCTTACGCGCATTGAGAACGTGGGCCTCGAAGCCAAGCAGGCACTCATCAGCGCAAACCTGCGTCTGGTTGTCTCCATCGCCAAGCGCTATGTCGGCCGCGGCATGCTGTTCCTGGACCTGATCCAAGAGGGCAACCTCGGTCTGATTCGCGCCGTCGAGAAGTTCGACTACCAGAAGGGCTTCAAGTTCTCCACGTACGCCACGTGGTGGATCCGTCAGGCCATTACGCGCGCTATCGCCGACCAGGCCCGTACCATCCGTATTCCCGTGCATATGGTCGAGACTATCAACAAGCTCGTCCGCGTGCAGCGCCAGCTCCTTCAGGACCTGGGTCGCGACCCGACCCCCGAGGAGATCGGTGCCGAGATGGACATGAGCGCCGACCGCGTCCGCGAGATCCAGAAGATCTCGCAGGAGCCCGTGTCGCTCGAGACCCCCATCGGCGAGGAAGAGGATTCCCAGCTGGGCGACTTCATCGAGGACTCCCAGGCAATCGTTCCGCCCGATGCCGCCAGCTTCTCCATGCTGCAGGAGCAGCTCACTCAGGTGCTCGACTCGCTTGCCGATCGTGAGCGCAAGGTTATCGAGCTTCGCTTTGGCCTTGTCGACGGTCATCCCCGCACACTCGAGGAGGTCGGCCGCGAGTTTGGCGTCACGCGCGAGCGTATCCGCCAGATCGAGTCCAAGACCCTGGCCAAGCTCCGCCACCCCAGCCGTTCGAGCAAGCTTAAAGACTATATCGAGTCTTAGGGTTACGGCGTTCTACCGAACGCCGTAACTGGCCGACGCTGCAAACCCGCCAGAGCGGCAATCTGCCTTTCAACTTCGGCGGCATGACCAGAAGGTCAATGCCGCCTTGTTTCAAGGCACCTTGCTCGCTCTGGCGGGTTTTCGCTGTCCGTCCTCTATCTGCGGCGTTGCTATGGCTGTCAGTTGTGCGACAGTTTGGGGGTGGTTATTGGGGACAGACTTAAATGAGTAGTCGTTGGGGACGTTCTTGAATGACTAGTCGTTTAAGAACGCCACCAATGACTAGGCGGAGAAAAATTCTTAAAAAAGTTCTTGCCCTAAGCTGATTCGTCCGTATAATAAACTTCGTTGCTTGAGAGCATGCACCTATTCCTCGGTAGCTCAATGGTAGAGCACGCGGCTGTTAACCGCGCTGTTGTAGGTTCGAGTCCTACCCGGGGAGCCAGAATTTCTCAGCCCATTCCGCTGGGCTTTTTAATTCCTCGGTAGCTCAATGGTAGAGCACGCGGCTGTTAACCGCGCTGTTGTAGGTTCGAGTCCTACCCGGGGAGCCAGGTTGTAGAACCCGTCGCTTATGCGGCGGGTTTTTTCATGCCGCGACCACTTGACTCGAACGTTGCCATATCAACATTTCGTGTCGAGGATGTAATCCCGCGACCCATCACCTCAACATGGCGCGGTCGTTGTAGAATATTGCAATGATTGCTCCCACGACATGGTGCCGTGAGCACCAGATAAGGAGATTCTTGTGTCTGAGACCATTAACGGCAGCCTGAGCGTCTCGAACGACGTTATTGCCGATATTGCCGGTTATGCCGCGATGACGTGCTATGGCGTCGTCGGTATGGCTGAGCAGCTCCAAGGCGCCGAGAGCGTGCGCCTGCTTGCCGGTCAGCGCCTCCGCAAGGGCGTGCTTGTCTCCGCCGACGAGAACGGCCTTACGGTCGATCTTCACGTCGTGCTCGAGAACGGCGTCAACATGAAGTCCGTCTGCCACAATCTTTCGAGCTCCGTTGCCTTCACCCTGCAGGAGATCGCTCAGATCGACCCCGCCAGCCTTAAGATCGGCATCCATATCGACGCGCTCAAGAGCCGTCTGAACTAGCATCCGAAAACGGAGATTCAAATACCCATGATTGCAAAGACCATTCGCACCTGTTTTCCGATCGCTGCGGCTGCCGTTTCCGACAAGGCCGAGGAGATCAACAAGCTCAACGTCTTCCCCGTACCCGATGGCGATACCGGCACCAACATGTCGCTCACGCTCGCCTCGGTGACCAAGGAGCTCTCCGCCCTTCCTGCCGACGCCGACATGGAGGCCATCGCCGGTGCCATCACCCATGGCTCCCTGATGGGTGCCCGTGGCAACTCCGGCGTCATCACCTCGCAGATTCTGCGTGGTGTGGCCGAGGGCCTTGTCTCTGCCGATGAGCCCATCACTTCCGCCAACATCGCCTATGCGTTCCGCCGAGCCGTCAAGGTTGCCTTCCAGGCAGTGCGTAAGCCCATCGAGGGTACGATCCTCACGGTGCTGCGCGACGTCTCGACCAAGGCAGACGAGTGCGAGAAGAAGAAGTTCTCGGCCGAGGACGCGCTCGACGCCATCGTCGTCGAGGCCTATCAGTCCGTCGCCCGTACGCCCGACCTGCTGCCCGTTCTGAAGGAGAACGGCGTGGTCGACTCCGGCGCCTTTGGATTTGCCATCTTCCTTGAGAACTTTGTTGCCGCCGCGCTTGGTCGCAGCACCGTTGTCGAGGATTTTTCCGCCACGTTTGACTCCGCTGGCTCTGCCCGCGACGCGGCCCTCGACCGCGTTGAGATCGAGGCCAACGACGACTGGGAGGGCTCGGAGTTCCGTTACTGCAATGAGTTCCTGTTTAAGGCAGACGCCCCGTTTGACGAGGACGAGTGCCTTAAGTTCCTGGGCTCCATGGGCGACTGCGAGCTACTCGTGGGCGCTTACCCCGATTACAAGATTCACGTGCACTCCAACACCCCCAACCTGGTGCTCGAGCATATGCTGCAGCTTGGTCAGATTTACGAGGTCTTTATCCACAACATGGAGATGGAGGCCCACGACCGTACCGCCAAGATCCACGAGGACCAGGAAAAGGCCGCCGAGCCCGCCAAGGCGCTGGGCTTTGTCGCCGTTGCCGCCGGTTCCGGCGAGGCAGACATCCTCAAGTCCCTCGGCGTCGACGTGATCGTGTCGGGTGGTCAGACCATGAACCCCTCGACTGCAGACTTGCTGGGCGCCGTTGACCAGGTCAACGCGACCTCGGTCATCATCCTGCCCAACAACGGCAACATCCGCATGGCTGCCGAGGCCGCTGCCTCAGCCTGCACCGACAAGAAGGTAGCCGTCGTTCCCACCAAGACCGTCCCGCAGGCCTTCTCCGCGCTGTTCGCGGTCCTGCCCGATTCCGAGCTCGAGGATGCCGTCGCCGCTATGGTCGACGCCATCAGCGAGGTTCGCGATGGCGAGGTCACCCGTGCCGTGCGCGATTCCAGCGCCTCCGACGGCTCGCCGATTCACTCCGGTGACGTCATGGGTATCATCGCCGGCTCCATCGACGTGGTCGGCTCCGACGTGAAGCAGGTCACGCTCGATTGCATCAACCGTATGCAGGAGGAAGAGGAGGGCGACGCGCTGACGATTCTGGCCGGCGAGGAACTGTCCGATGAGGCCTTCCAGGAGATCGTAGACGCCATTGAGGAGGCTCAGCCCGATTTGGAGATCGACGCCCATCGTGGCGAGCAGCCGCTCTATCCCGTGATCTTCTCGATCGAGTAGGCTCTGCCCATGTCCGAGCTGTGCTCCGTGCCGCGCGTCTCGGAGCGCTTTGCCCAGAGCAATGCGCTCGACGAAGATATCGCGCGACTCAAATATGTTTCAGGTAAACGTGAGGAGGCCCTTCGCCGTCTGGGAATTCGGACGGTGGGGGACCTCCTTCTCCATATCCCTCATCGTTACCTCGACTTTACTCGTTCGTGGTCCATCGAGATGGCGCCCATCGGTACCGTGTGCACTATCATCGCCACGGTCGACCGCATCGTCCAAAAGCACCCGCGTCCGCGCATGCAGGTGACCGAGGTCTCACTCGTTGACGAGACGGGCGTGCTACAGGTCGCCTTTTTCCGCCAGCCCTGGATTGCCCAGCAGCTTAAGCAGGGCGACCGCCTGGCCGTGATGGGCAAGGTTGAGTTTGCCTACGGTTTTAAGCAGATGGCCTCGCCGCACTTTGAAAAGCTCGAGGAAGGGCGTGCCGCAGGCACTATCCTGCCGGTCCATTACGTCAGTGATGGCGTGAGCCAGGCGTGGATGCGCCGCATCGTAAGCGGCGCGCTCGAGGTCGTCGGCAATCCCTTTGATCCCATTCCGGCACGCTTACGCGTTAAGCGTCGCCTGATGAGCAATGCTCGTGCGCTTCGATCGATCCACTTTCCCTCGAGCATGGCTGAGCGCGACATCGCACGCCGGCGTCTTGCCTACGAGGAGTGTCTCTACCTGCAGCTGGCGCTGCGTCTGCGCAACGACGGCGGCCTGGTCGATGTGGTGCCCTATGCCCACACCGCGGGCGAGCACCTGGTCGCGCTCAAGCAGGCCCTGCCGTTTTCGCTGAGCGACGAGCAGGAGGCCGCGTTCCAGGATATCCTGCGCGATATGTGCGATGGCGGGCGCGTGATGAACCGCCTGCTGCTGGGCGATGTCGGTACCGGTAAGACCGCCGTTGCCGCCTGCGCGCTGGCTGTGGCTGCCGATGGCGGTACGCAGGCCTGCGTTATGGCGCCCACGGGCGTGCTGGCGCGCCAATATGCCGATAAGACCGGCCCTCTGCTCTCGCAGGCTGGCATGACCTGGGCACTTCTGACGGGTGCCACGCCGGCCGCAGAGCGCGAGCGCATCCATGCGCAGCTGGAATCGGGCGAGCTTGACGTGCTCTTTGGCACCCATGCGGTGCTTTCGGATAACGTTGCGTTCAAGCATCTGTCGCTTGTCGTCATCGACGAGCAGCACCGGTTTGGCGTCGGCCAACGCAACGCCCTACGCGCGAAGGGCCCCGGTGCGGACCTGCTCGTTATGACGGCAACGCCCATCCCACGTACGCTGGCGCTTTCGGTCTACGGCGATCTGGACACGAGCATCATCCGCCATCGGCCCGTCCCTGGCGCTGGCGTGACGACACGCGTGCTTACCGAGTCGAGCCGCGACCTTGCCTATGGCGCCATCCGCGAGGCGCATGAAAAGGGTCAGCAGGCCTACGTGATTTGCCCGCTCGTGGAGCCGAGCGACTCGGCCGATGAGCTTGAGGATGTGCCCGGTATCGTCCGTGACGACGAGGGTCGCGTAACCGTGCCCGTGCCGCTGCACGATACGGCAACCGAGCTCGACCGCCTACGCCTGGCGTTGCCGGGGCTTACCATCGAGCGTCTTCACGGCCGCATGCCGGCGGGGGAGAAGGATCGCGTGATCGACGCCTTCAAGCGCGGCGAGATCGACGTGCTCGTTTCGACCACGGTGGTCGAGGTGGGCGTCGACGTGCCCAACGCCACCGTCATGGTTATCGAGAACGGTGAGCGCTTTGGCTTGGCGGCCCTGCACCAGCTGCGCGGCCGCGTGGGCCGCGGCAGCGTGTCGGGCACCTGCCTGGTCATGACGCACTCCAAGGGCAACGGCGGCGCTTCGGCGGCGCAAGACCGTCTCCAGTCGCTCGAAAAGACCTCGGACGGCTTTACGCTCGCCCAGATGGACCTTCGTCTGCGCCACGAGGGCGAAATCCTGGGGTACCGCCAGCATGGCGGTGTGACTCTGCGCTTTGTCGACCTGGATGCCGACGAGGAGCTGATCGAGTGGGCCCATTTGGACGCGGTCGAGCTCTTGCGGTATGCTTGCAACCTTGACTCCGTGGCGACGCGCCCCCTGCGCGATGCGGTCGCCATGCGATATCGACACATTTTTAAGGAGGTCAGCGGAGGATGAGAATCATCGGCGGCGAATGGCGCGGTCGTAAGATCGAGGAGCCCCGTGGTCGCGATGTCACCCGCCCCACGACCGATCGTGTGCGCGAGGCATGCGCATCTATGGTCATGTCGGCATTTGACTTCGATCTGGACGAGGTCCGCGTGCTGGACGCCTTTGGCGGCTCCGGCGCCTTAGGGTTAGAGATGCTCTCACGTGGCGCCCGCTCGCTCACGACGTTCGAGATCGATCGGAATGCCGCGCGGCTCATTACCAAGAATATCGAGTCGCTCTGTCGTGACCGTGCGCGTTGGCGCGTGGTAACGGGCGACATGCTGGCGAGCGCCTCGCGCGGTCGTGTGCCGGGCGGCCCCTTTGATCTGGTCCTGCTCGACCCGCCCTATGCTTTTGGTGCCGAGCCGGTCGAGATACTGCTGCAGAACCTGGCTCAGCAGGGTCTGCTTGCACCTGGCGCTTATGCCCTGTTTGAGCATGCCGCCGCCGATGCGGGCGCGCATCCGGCAGGCTTTGAGATCGTGCGCGAGAAGCGCTACGGCATTACCTCGGTCGACCTGCTTCGTTGGGTCGGCGATGACGATGGTGAGGAAGATTGCGCCGGCACCGATGCTCACAACACCGATGCCATGACGGTTCAGGAGAACGCCCATGAGTGACACCATCAACCGCGTGATCGTCCCGGGCACCTTCGATCCCATCACGTTTGGCCATATCGACGTCATCCGCCGCGCCCGCCGCATCTTTCCCAGCGTGATCGTCGCTGTCGCCGAGTCGCAGGGTAAAAACGGTGTGGGCACCACGTTTATGCTGGATGAGCGCGTGGCGCTGGCTCGTGAGGCGCTCGGTGATATCGACGGCGTCGAGGTCCTGCCCTTTACCGGCCTCTTGGTCGACTTCGCTCGCGAGCAGGGGGCGGGGGCTGTGGTCAAGGGCCTGCGCGCCATGACCGACTTTGAGTACGAGCTGCAGCAGGCAGACCTCAACTATCGCTTGGATAACGAGCTGGAGTCCATCTTTGTCATGAGTGCGCCGCAGTACGGCTATATCTCGAGTTCGGTCGTTCGCCAGATCGCCTCGCTCGGCAGCGATGTATCGACGTTTGTCCCGCCCAACGTGGTCGAAGCGCTCAGACACCGCTTTTCGTGACGTTTTTTATTGCCTGGTGGCATGTGGTAAACTAGCACGATGATATGTTACCTATGAAAGGAGACCGGATGCCGGGCGAGAATTTTCCTGGCGATAGGATCGTCAGCTTGGTCGATGAGCTCGAAGGGCTGATCGAGGAAGCCAAGCCGCCTTTCGGCAAGAACGCTCAGTTCAAGGTCATCGACGCCGACGTGTTCTTCAACATCCTCGACGAGATCCGCATGAGCTATCCCGAGGAGTGGCAGAAGTCCCGCCGTATCCTTAAGGAGCGCGAGGAGCTTATGGCTTCCGCCGCCGCTCAGGCCGATTCCATCATCGCCGACGCTCAGCAGCAGGCCCTCACCATTGCCGGTGAGCAGGAGATCGTCCGCTTAGCCCAGCAGCAGGCCGACGACATCCGCGATCGTGCCCAGCAGTACGAGCGCGAGACGCGTTATGCTGCCGAGGACTACGCAGAGCAGGTCTTTACGCACCTGGAGGAGAACCTCAAGAGCCTGACCGGCACCGTTACCCGTTGCCGTCAGCAGCTCAACGAGGGTGCCGCCCAGCAGAATGGTCAGTGGTAATGGCTGAGTTCCCGAGCGTTACCGTCGATCTTTCCGAGCAGCTCGAGTTTCCTGGTGATTCGTATCCGCTGACCGGTAAGGTCGACGTCGCCACCTACATGGTGGGCGAGAAGGAGTATCAGCTACAGGACGGCATCGACTACGACGTTGTCTTTACCAATGCCGGTACCGGTGTCTTGCTCACGGGCATGGTTCGCGCGCACGCCACCGGCGAGTGCGACCGTTGTCTGGAGCCCGCCTCGTTTGATATCGCCGGCGAGATCGAGGAGTTCTACCTCTTCGAGGAGCCCGAGGATCCCGAGGCCTACGAGGACGGCTACGAGCTCCTGGGTGAGGACCGTATCGTTGATCTGGGTGAGCCCATCAACGACGCGGTCGTCATGGACACGCCGTTTGTCGTTCTGTGCAAGCCCGATTGCCGCGGTCTGTGCCCCACATGCGGTTGCAATCTCAACGTCGAGCAATGCGATTGCGCCGCCCAGGCAGAGGCAGAATGGGCCGCTGCCACGGAAAATCCATTTGCAGCATTGAAGAATCTCAAGCTTGATGAGTAAAACTGTGGTAGTATCGCTACTTGCGCGTAATCGCCACACTGGATAGTTCATAAGGAAGGTCACTATGCCCGTACCTAAACAAAAGCAGGGTCGTATCCGCACTCACACCCGTCGTTCCGCCAACATGAAGATCTCGGCTGCGGCTCAGTCCACGTGCCCCCGTTGCGGTGCTGTCAAGCTCCCGCATCACGTGTGCCCCAGCTGCGGTTTCTACAAGGACCGCGAGGTTATCGTTACCGAGTAACGGTATACTCTGGATGCGATGCCGTTCCAAATGGAACCACAATGGCCGGCTCAATGAGTCGGCCATTTTTGTATAAGGAGCATGTATTATGAGTAACGTTCGCGTTTGTGTAGACGTTGTGGGCGGAGACGAGAAACCTCAGGTTGTTCTTGATGGTATCGAGGCTGCGCTTGCCGCCGATCCCGATATCGAGGTCTTGGCAGCTGGTCCCGCCGAAATCGTCAATCCCTTTGCAGCTTCCCATGCACGTGTTGAGGCCCTTGAGGCGCCTGACGTTATCGCCATGGATGACGATCCCATTCGCGCCGTGATGACCAAGCGTAAGTCGTCGATCGTGCTTTCTTGCCGCGCCATTAAGAAGGGCAACGCGGATGCGTTCTTCTCCGCCGGCTCCACCGGTGCCATGACCGCCGCCGCCACCGCCTATGTGACGCCGTTTAGGTATCAGGCCGAAGGCAAGAAGCAGCCGGTGCGCCCCTGTCTGACCAATGCGCTGCCCAATCGCGCCGGCGGTCTGACGGTGCTGTGCGACATGGGTGCCAACCCCGATGTGGAGGTCGATGACATGGTGCGTTTTGCCCAGATGGGTAGCGCCTATGCCCGCGTCGTCCTGGGCATCGAGCATCCTCGCGTGGGCCTGCTTGCCAACGGCACCGAGGATGAGAAGGGCTCCAACTTTACCAAGGCCTGTTTCCCTGCTATGAAGGCCGCCGTTCCCGGCTTTGTTGGTAACTGCGAGGGCACCGACCTCACCTCAGGTAACTTCGATGTCGTCGTTGCCGATGGCATGTCGGGTAATATCGCTCTCAAAGCTACCGAGGGCGCTGCCAAGTTTTTGCTGCAGGAGCTCAAGGGCGCCTTTATGGCCTCGCTCGGCACCAAGATCGCCGCGCTGCTCATTAAAAAGCAGATGCGCGAGATTAAGGCCAAGCTCTCTGGCGACGCCAAGGGCGGCGCGATTCTTCTGGGCCTGCGCGGCGTGGTCCTGATCGGCCATGGCGCCACCTCAGTCGAGGCTGTCAAAAACGGTACGCTCGCGGCGGCCGAAGCCGTGCGCGCCGGGCTGGTTGAGAATGTCGCCAACTCTATGGACGGTATCGTTTTATAAGAGCGAGTTAGGGCGCTGTTATGTGCTTCGCGGCGCACGTCGTGGGGTAGAATCAGAACCGTGTCTTGGTACCGCCCGGGCGGTACCATTCTTTTGGTATTCATGCACTATGAGAGGAAGCGCTATGGACCGCTCCGAAATCTTCGACAAGATCGCCGAGGTCGCTGCTGACGTTCTGGGCGTCGATGTTGCCGAAATTAGCGAGGAGACCACCTTTGACGACCTCGATGCCAACTCGCTCGAGCGCCTGCAGCTGGTTACGGCTATCGAGGACGAGTTCAACCTCGAGATCGATGACGAGACTCTGCTCTCGCTCAACTCTGTCGCCGACGCCGTCGACGCTATCGAAGCTGCCAAGGAGGCCTAAGTCTTGGCTTTATCCGAACGACTTACGCGCGCCCAGGAAATCTTGGGCCACGAGTTCAACAATAAGGTGCTGCTGCGCGCGGCGCTTACGCATCCCTCGGCAGTCGAGGGCCAGCCGGTTTCTGCCAGCTATGAGCGCCTTGAGTTCTTGGGCGATTCCATTTTGGGCGCTGTGGTTGCACGCTCCCTGTTTGAGTCCTATCCGGAGTTTGACGAGGGCAAGCTCACGCGCCTGAAGGTGTCGCTTGTCTCGGGCGCTACGCTGTCCGAGGTTTCTCACGAGCTGGGCATTGACGACATCATCATCTTTGGTGCCTCCGAGACCGGTACCGGTGCGCGCGGCCTGCATTCGGCCCTCGAGAACGTCTATGAGTCGCTCGTGGGCGCGCTGTACCTGGATGCCGGCTGGGATACGGCGGCGGAGTTCATTCACCGTACGCTTAAGCCGCACCTGGCCACCGAGCGTGCCGAGCACCCCGCGAACCCCAAGTCGTTTTTGCAGGAGTGTGTGCAAGCCGACGGTCACGAACCTCCGGCGTACAAGCTCGTTGGCTCCGAGGGCCCGGCGCATGCGCCCACCTTTACCGCTGTGGTTTTGATCGATGGTATTCGCCAGGGTCGCGGCTCCGGTTCCTCTAAGAAGGAAGCCGAGGGAGCCGCCGCGCTTGAGGCGCTCGACCGTATGGGTTACACCACCAACGGCGTGATTCTCAATAAGAAGCACGTGTAAGCGAGGAACCGTGTATCTCAAGTCCCTCACGCTCAAAGGGTTCAAGTCGTTTGCCGACCGCGCCCATATGACGTTTGAGCCGGGCCTGACCGTCATCGTCGGTCCCAACGGCTCGGGAAAATCGAACATCTCCGACTCCATCCTGTGGGTCCTGGGCGAGCAGAGCGCCAAGCAGTTGCGCGGCCAGGCCATGGAGGATGTCATCTTCTCGGGCTCGTCAGCGCGCAAGCCGGTGGGTGTCGCCGAGGTCACGCTTGTGCTCGATAACTCGGACCATATGCTGCCCGTCGATTTTGACGAGGTCGCCATCACCCGTCGTATGTATCGCTCGGGCGAAAGCGAGTACCTCATCAACTCGAGCCCGTGCCGCCTGATGGACATTCAGGACATCTTGCACGATTCGGGCCTGGGCAAGGATACGCATTCCATCATCAGCCAGGGCAAGCTCGACGCCATTTTGCAGAGCCGCCCCGAGGAGCGCCGCGCCCTCATCGAGGAGGCCGCCGGCATCTCCAAGCACAAGCGCCGCAAGGAGCGTGCGCTCAAAAAGATTAAGTCGATGGACGAGCACCTGACGCGTGCCCGCGACATCAATAAGGAAATCGCCCGTCAGCTGCGACCGCTGGAGCGTCAGGTCGATCGTGCGCGCAAGTACAAAGAGTTGTCCTCGCGCGCGAACGAGCTTACGCAGATGCTGGCTGTCGACGAGCTGCGTTCGCTGCAGTCGCAGTGGAACGACCTGGAGAGCCGCTCCAAGGAAGGTGCCGCCGAGCTGGAGCTTGCGCAGTACCGCATGGGCGAAAAGGAGCGCGAGCTCGAGAAGCTCCAGGTCATGCTCGAGGAAAAGGGCCTGTTTGTGGGCGATCTGGGCGAGCAGCGCCGCCATATGCAAGATGTGGTCGGCCGCATTAACTCCGACATGCGCCTGCTCGAGGAAAAGGGCCACAACATGGTGTCGCGCCTGTCTGACATGCGCGGGCAGATTTCGAGCTCCGAGCATCAGCGTCGTCGCGTGGTCGAGGAGCTCGAGGACGCGCGTGCGCAGCTTGAGGAAGTGACCGGCGCGCACATGCAGGCCCAGGAGGACGTTGACGCCGCTGGTCCTGCCGCCGCAGAGCTCCACGAGCGGCGCGTGGCGCTCGACAATCAGATTTCGCAGCTTACGCGTGAGCAACGCGATGTGCAGCGCGTGGCCGACAACGCCGCGCTCGAGCTCGCCAAGGTGAAGGACTCGCTGAGCAATGCCGAGGTCGAGGACAACATGTATGCCTCGCGCCTGGAGCAGATTGACGAGCAGCTCGAGGAGGTCACGGCCTCGCTCGAGAGCCGTCGCAACCGCGCAGAGGAGCTTGAGGGTGCTCTTGAGGAAGCGCGCCAGGCCCAGGCCGATGCGCGTGAGGCCACCGAGGTCGCCCGTGCAGCCCTGAAGGACTTGCGTAATCGTGAGAGTGAGGCGCGCAACAAGCTGTCCGAGGTGCGCTCGGAGCTTGCCAGCCAAAAGAAACTCGATGCCCGCATGGCCGACAGCTCGCCGCTCGTGAGCCGTCTGGTGGGCGCGCTGGGCGACGATGTCTCAGGCCGTCTGGGCGACGTGCTCGACGCCCCTCGTGAGCTTGAGGGCCTGGTTGAGCAACTACTTGCCGGCGATATCGATGCTCTTTTGTTTGATGATGCCGCTACGCTTGAGCGCGCCGGTCGTGCGGCTTTGGACCAAAAGAAGGCTTCGGGCGAGGCGCTGCTGATGGCGCGCGGCGTGAGTGGCTCTGTTGCCGCCGAGGGCGCTGCCGGTACGCGTCTGGTCGATCGTCTGTCCGTGCGCTCCGGTTATGGCCCGGTTGTCGAGGCCCTTCTCGGCGGCTATTACGTGGTCGATGACTTGGCTGCCGCGTTGGCTGCCCCTGTCGTTGACGGTGTGACCTACGTGACTCCCGATGGCGCCCGCGTGAGCTGTGGTGGTCTGGTGCGCGTGGGGCTCGATGCCGGCGAGGCTTCGGGTGCCTTGGAGCGCAAGCGCCGCATCCGTGAGCTCGAGGGCCTGGAACCCGATCTGGCTGCCATCTTTGAGCATGCTTCGGACCAAGTCGTTGAGGCCAACGCCGCCGTCGAGGAGGCACGTGCCGCCGAGGGCGATGCCGCCGGTGAGATCGCCCGTCTTGAGGGCGAGCGCCGCTCGCTGCTCTCCGAGATCGGCCGCTTGGAGCAAAGCGTCAACAATGCCGAGGTCGAGCGCGTGCGCATCTCCAAGCGCCGCGAGCAGGCCTCCGAGGCCGTTCGCGCTGCGCGCCCGCGCGTTGACGAGCTCACCCGTTCGCGTGACGAGGCGCGTGCACAGGCAAGCGACCTGGGTCTCCAGATTGCCGAGGCCAACGATGAGCTCGATCGCGTTCGCCGTGACGATTCCGAGGCCGCCGGTAAGCTCGCCGATGCCAAGGTGCGCCTGGCCCAGACGAGCGAGCGCCTGCGTTCGCTGAAGGGCCGCGTGCCCGACCTTGAGCATCGTCTTGAGGGCATCGACCGTCGTATCCGCGGAACACGCCAGGCTTCGCGCTCGCTCGAGCTGCTGCGCCTGCGCGTCGACCCCATGCACGAACGCTATTCTGCCCTGTTGGAACGCGCATCGGATTGGGCAGCGCGCCTGCGTGACCAGGCCTCTCTGGAAGAGGCAGACTCCGCTTCGCTCAAGAAGACCATCGAGGATGCCAAGGCCGGGGTCTCCCGTGCCAAGGAGCGGGTTGATGCCGCCACGGCGATGCAAAATGAGTTCAAGGTTGCGCGCGGCAAGCTCGAGGTGCAGGTAGAGGCGGCCATCAAGGCCATTACCGCCGACGGTACCACGGTGCTCGAGGAAGCGCTCATGCTGCCGGCGCCCACCGATCGCGATGCCGCCGAGCGCGAGCTCAACCAGCTTGTGCGCCAGATCAACAATCTGGGCCCCGTGAACCAGGTTGCCATGGAGGAGTACGAGCAGCTCAAGCGCCGCGCCGACTACATCGAGGAGCAGCTGGCTGATCTGGAGAGCGCGCGCAAGGCGCTCACCAAGATCACGGTGGCCATTGATCGCAAGATGCGCAAGGCGTTTCTGGTGACGTTTGAGAAGGTCGACGCGAACTTCCGCGAGATCTTCGCCATGCTGTTCCCGGGTGGCCAGGCTCATCTTGAGATGACCGATCCCGAGCATCCTGCCGAGACGGGCATTGAGGTTGTGGCGCAGCCGCGCGGCAAGCGCATTACCAAGATGATGCTCATGTCGGGTGGCGAGAAGAGTCTGACGGCGCTCGCCCTGCTCTTTGCCGTGTACCGCACGCGCACGGTGCCGTTCTATGTGCTGGACGAGGTCGAGGCGGCGCTTGATGACGCCAACCTGTCCAAGCTCATCGGAGCCCTCGATGTGCTGCGTTCCGATACACAGCTCTTGGTCATTTCGCATCAGCGCCGTACTATGGAGGACGCTGACGTTCTCTATGGCGTCTCGATGCAAGCCGACGGCGTCAGCCGCGTCGTCTCGCAAAAACTCGATCGCGAAACCGGAAAGGTCGTGAATGCATAATGGGATTCTTTGACGCTCTCTCGCGCGGACTTGAGCGCAGCCGCGAGGCCCTCAACGAGGTCTTCTACTTTGGCGGCGAGGTCGACGAGGACTTTTGGGAGGACCTTGAGGACACCCTCGTTATGGGTGACATGGGTGCCGAGGTCGCTATTCAGGTCTCCGATGACCTGCGCGATGCCGCAGCCAAGAAGAACCTCAAGACCGCACCGCAGCTTCGTCGCGCTCTGGCCGAGCAGCTTGAGCAGCACTTTGTGCCCATCGAGCGCGATCCGTTCTCCGATACGCCGAGCTGCGTGCTGTTTGTGGGCATCAACGGTGCCGGCAAGACCACGACGGTCGGCAAGATTGCGAGCGCCATGGCTTCCCGCGGCAAGAATGTCGTGATCGGTTCGGCCGATACCTTCCGCGCCGCCGCCATCGAGCAGCTCGATGTGTGGGGTCAGCGCGCCGGTGTTCCCGTCATCAAGCGCGACCGCGGCTCCGACCCGGCGAGCGTTTGTTACGACGTGCTCGACGAGGCCGACAGGCGCGGCAGCGACCTGGTGCTTATCGACACCGCCGGTCGTCTGCATACGAGCCCCGAGCTCATGCGCGAGCTCGCCAAGGTGGTCAACGTGACGCGTAAGCGCGCCGCCAATATGGCCGCCGGCCCCATGCCGGTTTCGGTCGTGCTTGTGATCGATGCCGCCACTGGTCAGAACGGTCTGAACCAGGCGCTCGAGTTTAACGAGGCGCTGGGCCTGGACGGTATTATCATGACCAAGCTCGACGGCACGGCTAAGGGCGGTATCGCCATGGCCGTGGCCGAGAAGCTCAAGCTCCCGATCCTGCGCATCGGCGTGGGCGAGCAGGTCGATGACCTGCAGGAGTTTAACGCCAAAGATTTCTGCCGCGCCCTGGTGGGCGAGTCCAACTAAGGAGTAACCAGTGTTTGATTCCCTGAGCGATCGCCTCAACGACACATTTGACCGCCTGCGCGGCAAGGGTAAGCTGACCGAGGCCGATATCACCTCGGCCATGCGCGACATTCGCATGGCGCTGCTCGAGGCCGACGTTAACTTTAAGGTCGTCAAGGAGTTCGTTGCTAAGACTAAGGAGCGCTGCATGACCGCCGAGGTCATGGAGTCGCTGTCGCCGGCGCAAAACGTCGTCAAGATCGTGCTCGACGAGCTCACCGAGATGCTCGGCTCCACCGAGAGCAAGCTCGTTTTTAGTAACCGCATTCCTAATGTCATCATGCTCGTGGGCCTGCAGGGCTCCGGTAAGACCACGGCTGCCGTAAAGCTTGCCCACCTGCTCAAGAAGCAGGGCCGCTCGCCGCTGCTCGCCGCGTGCGACGTCTACCGTCCCGCTGCTGCCGACCAGCTTGCCACGCTCGGCGGCGAGATCGGCGTGCCGGTCTTCCGCGGTGACGGCGAGCACCCGGTCGACATCGCCAAGGGCGCCATCCAGGAGGCCGTCGACCACCTGCGTGACGTGGTCATCGTCGATACCGCCGGACGTCTTCAGATCGACGAGCAGATGATGCAGGAGGCCGTCGACATCAAGAAGGCCGTCAAGCCCGACCAGGTGCTGATGGTCGTCGACGCCATGACCGGCCAGGATATCGTCAACGTGGTCTCGACGTTTGCCGAGCGCACCGACTTTGATGGTGTGATTATCTCCAAGCTCGACGGTGACGCCCGTGGCGGTGGCGCGCTTTCGGTGCGTCAGGTGACCGGCAAGCCCATCAAGTTTGTGAGCATGGGCGAGAAACCCGATTCGCTTGAGCCGTTCTATCCCGATCGCATGGCCAAGCGAATCTTGGGCATGGGCGACGTTGTCGGCATCATCGAGAAGGCCCAGGAGGCCGCCGATGCCGAACAGCTCGAGGCTGCCGAGCGCATGCTGCGCGAGGGCTTTACCATGAACGACATGCTCGACCAGATGAAAGCCGTCAAAAAGATGGGCGGCATGAAGGGTATCCTGGGCATGCTCCCCGGTGGCCAGCGCGCGCTCAACCAGATGGGCGGTAACCTGGACGAGGGCATCTTCGACAAGAACGAGGCCATCATCATGTCGATGACCAAGGAGGAGCGTCTGCGTCCCTCCATCATCAACGGCCAGCGTCGCGCGCGTATCGCCAAGGGCGCCGGTGTGACCCCCACCGAGGTCAATAGCCTTATGAAGCAGTGGGGCGAGATGAACAAGATGATGGGCCGCATGCGCACGATGGCCAATCAGGCACAGGCCGGCGGCAAGAAGGGCAAAAAGGGCAAGAAGGGCAAGAAGATGCGCATGCCCAATATTCCCGGTCTGGATGCCATGGGCTTGGGCGGCATGGGCGGCCTGGGAACGGGTGGTCCTAAGTCCGATATGGACCTGCTGCGCCAGATGGAAGCGCAGATGCGCAATAAGAAATAGGGCTGTAATTCCAGCTTGATATGGCAAAGGCCACTCGGAAGCTACCGGGTGGCCTCTGTTGTTGGCTTTGATAGTTGGGCTGCGTTCAGCGTCGCGCCCCGAGCTCGCGGTGCCGTGCCGTTAGTGGCAGCCGCAGCCCTCGTGGCCCTCGTGCTCGTGATGGCCGTGGCAGCTGCAGGACTCGCCATGTTCGTGGGCGTGGTCATGGCCGTGGCAGCCGCACGTGGCCTCGCCGTTCTGTGCGAGCGTTCCGGCGATAAGGGCCTCGACACAAGCGTCGCAGCTGCCCTGAGCTCCTGCGTACACCGTGATGCCGGCTTGGGCAAGCGCGTTGATGGCGCCACCGCCGATGCCGCCGCAGATGAGCGTGTCCACGCCACCGTTGGCGAGCAGGCCCGCAAGGGCACCGTGGCCGGTGCCGTCGGTGCCCACGACCTGCTCGTTGAGTACCTTGCCATCCTGAATGTCGTAGATCTTGAACTGCTCGCTGCGGCCAAAGTGCATAAAGATGTTGCCGTTGTCGTACGTGGTTGCCACCCTCATGGTGTCGACCTCCTTTGCTGGCCATGCGGCCGTCGTTGCGGTGATGGGGGAGTACGCGATATTGCCGCCCTCGATGACGAGCGCCCGCCCGTTGACCAGAGCGTTTGCCACCTTGCGATGTGCGCGGCTGCAGATGGCCGCCACGGTGGCGCGGGCGATGCCCATTTGCTGGGCGACGGCCTCCTGATTGAGGCCTTCCAGGTCGCACAGGCGCAGTACTTCGAGCTCATCGACCGTCATCTCGATGGCGTCTCCGCTGGCAAGGCCGTCGGGGGTAAAGCCGCGATATTCGGGGATGATCCCAACACGGCGTAATTTTTCGCGTCTTCCTGCCATACGTGCTCCAAATCTGACATATGTCAACAATAGAATAGCGAACGTGCGGATTTGTGCAAGGAATTTCTGGCATATGTCAGAAAATGAGGGTTTATGTTTGGGCTGTGGGGCCGCGTGCGCCTGGGCTACAATAAAAATTGCTTATAGGCGACTGACAGGAGGGTCAATGAGCAAGGCTGATCAACAGTTTGTAACCATGTGCCGCGATATTCTGGACCATGGCACCACCACCGAGGGCCAAAAGGTCCGTCCGGTGTGGGAGGATGGCACCCCTGCCTATACCATTAAAAACTTTGGCGTTACGGCGCGCTACGACCTACGCGAGGAGTTTCCCGCGCTTACCTTGCGTCGTACGGCCCTCAAATCTGCCATGGATGAGATCCTATGGATCTATCAAAAGAAGTCCAATAACGTGCATGACCTCAACAGCCATATTTGGGACGAGTGGGCCGACGAGACCGGCTCCATCGGCAAGGCCTACGGGTATCAGATTGGCCAGAAGAGCCATTATACCGAGGGCGACTTTGACCAGATGGACCGTGTGTTGTACGACCTTGAGCATACGCCGTACAGTCGCCGCATCATGACCAACACGTACGTGTTTAGCGACCTTTCCGAGATGCACTTGTATCCGTGCGCCTACAGCGTGACGTATAACGTGACACAGCGACCGCAGGATGACAAACCGACGCTCAACATGATTCTCAACCAGCGCAGCCAGGACATTTTGGCCGCGAATAACTGGAACGTGTGCCAGTACGCCATCTTGCTGATGATGGTCGCGCAGTCGGTCGATATGATTCCCGGCGAGCTGCTGCATGTGATTGCCGATGCCCACATTTACGACCGCCATGTCGACATCGTCCGCGAACTTATCGAGCGTCCGCAGTTTGCGGCGCCCAAGGTAACGCTTAACCCTGATGTGCACGATTTCTACGCGTTTACGACCGACGACCTGATCGTCGAGGGCTACGAGCACGGCCCGCAGGTCAAGAGCATCCCCATTGCGGTATAGGTGGCAGGTATGACGTGTAAGCTTTCTGCCATCGTCGCCGTGTGTGACGACTGGGGCATTGGCTGCGAGGGCGATATGGTCGTGTCCAATCGCGCCGACATGCGCCATTTTGTGGCGTGTACCAAGGGCTGTCCGGTCATCATGGGACGCAAGACGCTGCTGAGTTTTCCCGGTGGACGTCCGCTCAAGAATCGTCGCAATATCGTGCTCACGCGCGACGAGGATTTTACGCCCGAGGGAGTCGACGTGGTGCATAGTATCGGCGAGGCGCTCGCCGCGGTTGCCGATGAGCCCGTTGCCTGGGTGATCGGCGGCGGCGATGTCTATCGGCAGTTTTTGCCGTACTGCGTGGAGGCCGAGGTCACGCATGACCACTGCGTCCATCCCGTGGACACGTACTTTCCCGACTTGGACGCCGATCCCGCGTGGGAAGTTGCGCGGCGCGAAGGGGTTGCCACGATTGCCGCGGGCGAGGGTGACGAAGGCCTCGATTATGAGTTCGTGACGTATCGTCGCGTTAGTGCTTAAATCACCTTTTGCCACGGTATTATCGGGTTGGAATGATTGAGGGGCGACGCCTGGCGTCGCCTCGTTGTATATAGATGCTGCTATTGGAAGGGTTCGGGCTGCTATGACTGATGCCGTTGAGGTGCTGCGAATCGATTCGCTCGAGGACGAGCGGCTCGATGCCTACGTGCGACTGACCGAGCGCGAGCTGCGCTGCGTGCTGGAGCCGCAAAAGGGCATCTTTATCGCCGAGAGCGCTAAGGTTATCGAGCGCGCGGTTCGCGCCGGATACGGGCCGGTGAGTTTTCTGTTGGGTGAGCGCTGGCTCGACCAGATGATGCCGCTGTTTGAGCGCCTGGTTGTGCGCGAGGGCGCGGGTCCGGTTCCTGTGTTCGTTGCCTCCATGGAGCTCATGGAGCAGCTGACGGGCTTCAATGTGACGCGCGGTGCGCTCGCGGCATTTCGTCGCCCGCGACAGATTCCGGTTGATGAGTTCTTGGGCGGCGTCGTCGAGGCGGCGGGGGAGCGCCCGGTGCGCGTGTGCGTGCTCGAGGGCATTGTCGACCATACCAATGTGGGCGCAATATTCCGCTCGGCGGCCGCGCTCAACGTCGACGGCATTTTGGTCAGTCCTACGTGTTGTGATCCGCTGTATCGTCGTTCGGCCCGCGTGAGCATGGGCACGGTGTTCCAGGTGCCCTGGACACGCATTGGCAGCGAAGCGCGCGTATGGCCGCATGATGGGCTGGCGGCGCTACACGATGCCGGCTTTTCGTGTGCCGCTATGGCGTTGACGGATGATTCGGTGTCGCTGGACGATCCCGCGCTCCAGGAGATTGACCGCCTGGCAATCTTTATGGGCACCGAGGGTGCTGGCTTGGGCGCCAAGACCATTGCAGGCTGCGACCGCGCCGTGCGTATTCCGATGGCGCATGGGGTCGATTCACTCAACGTGGCCGCGGCAAGCGCTGTTGCCTTTTGGCAGCTGTGCCCGCATGTGAGCAACGAGTACCACTACCAGCCGGGGCTGTATCACTAGGCAGATAGTTAGCACCGGGCTCTGGTTCGGGGCGTTTCGGCCGACGTCGGTCGGTGCTAAGCTGGTATTGGCTTTGGTCTTAAATTGCCGTTTTGTTGTTTGACGTACGCTGGTGGGGAGGGCGTGTGGCTAAGAAATCTACGGCTATCGATGTAACGCAGGGTGTCATTTGGCAACAGCTGCTGTCGCTGTGCGTCCCTATCTTCTTTAGCTCGTTTTTTCAGCAGGCTTACACGCTTATTGGTACGTATATCGTCGGCCAGTTTGGCGGCAAGCTCGCGCTGGGTGGCATTCAAGCCACGATGGTGCTCACCGAGCTCTGCATTGGCTTTTGCGTTGGCGTTGGCGCTGGCTGCGCGGTCATTACCGGTCAGTTTTTTGGTCAGCACGATGATGAGCGATTGAGTCGTTCGGTCCATACGGCCATGACGCTCGCGCTGGTGGGCGGTATCGTTTTCTCGATTCTTGGCATAGTGTTCGTTGAGCCCATGCTGGTACTTATGAACACGCCGCATGAACTATTGGCCGAGGGCGTGGCCTATGCTCGTTGCTATTTTGCCGCCATGGTTGCGGCGCTGCTGCTCAATATGGGAACGGCGCTGCTGCGCGCCGTGGGCGACACACGCGGTCCTGCTGTGATCATTGCTTCCGGCTGCCTTGTTAATGCGGTGCTGGATGTCATCTTCGTTGCCGTGCTTCATATGGAGGCTCTGGGCTGCGGCATCGCGGTGGCGCTGACCATTTGCTCCAACGCCACGATGATCGTGATTCGTATGATGCACGCTCCGGGTGCGTGGCGGCTTTCACTGTCCAAACTCTGCATTGATCCTGGCATTTGTAAGAGCATGATCTCGTGTGGTCTGCCGCTTGGCTTTCAGTCTGCTGCGTATTCGATTTCCAACGTTTTGATTCAGGTGTCGGTCAACTCGTTTGGTGCCGATGTCACCACGGCGTGGGGTCTTTCGGGCCGTTTGGATGGCATTGTCTGGATGGTTACCGAGGCGCTTGGCGTTTCGATCACCACGTTCTCGGCACAGAACTTTGGCGCGCGCAACTACGAGCGCATGCGCAAGGGCTACCATACGTCGCTTGTGCTGTCGTTTATGCTCATTGGTGGCCTGTCTGCCGTGCTACTGGTGTTCTCGGGTCCGTTGTCGCGTCTGTTTGTCGACGATGCTTCGATTTCGGCCTACACCACGACGATTCTTCATTTCATCGCGCCGTTCTACGCGATCTTCTCGATTATCGAAAACGCGTCCGGCTCCATCCGCGGCGCTGGCGTGAGCTTCCAGCCTATGATGCTCACGATTTTTGGCACCGTCGTGCTCAGGGTGATCTGGGTGTTTGCGATTATGCCGTTCGATCCGTCGCTTGAGCACCTGCTGCTGGTTTACCCCGTAACTTGGCTCATCACGGCCACGATGTTTACCATCTACCACCACAGCGGCAACTGGCTCGGCCGCGCCACCGCCTAATGATCCGAAGGGGACGGAGGAAAACGGATCATTGACCTGGCGATAAGGCAAAATGATCCGTTTTCCTCCGTCCCCTTCGGATCATTTAGTATTCGATGCCTTGGCGGGCTAGGAGGCCTTCGTCGAAGTAGTGTTTGACGGGGCGCATTTCGGTTACTAGGTCCGCGAGATCGGCCAGTGGCAGCAAGCCGCGGCCGGTGAGCACGAGCTCTGTGGTGGTCGGTTTCATTGCGATCAACGCTTCGACATCTTCGCGCGTCACAAAGCCTCGGCGCATGGCTTCTCCCAGCTCATCCAAGATCAGCACGTCGACCTGGCTAATCTGCTCGCGCGCCAGCTCCATGATCTGTGCGGCACAGGCTTCGGGCGTGTCGCGGTCGGCTTGTACGATGCGCAGACCTAAACGGGGCGCCGCATCATGCTCGGCGCAGTGCAGCTTCTTGGCAAACTGAAGCATGAGTACGTTAAGTCCATAGCCCGTGGCGCGCAGCGCGAGCCCCAGCGCAGCCGTCGTCTTGCCCTTGCCGTCGCCCGTATAGATCTGAACCTTGCCGACTTCGAGTGATGCCATCTCTATTCTTTCGTGCCCGGCGTCGGTTTATCGCCGGCCGGGTTGGGTATTCTAGTTAGCATTATCAACCCCAGTAGATGGAGTTCAAGCAGATGGAGATGGATGACAACAAACGTAGACGGAATATGATCCTCTACGTGCTCATCGCCTTCGTCGTCTACCTCGTGCTCTCGACCGTTCTGTTCCCCAACATCGGTCACACGCAGCAGATTACGAAGACCGATTATTCGACGTTTGTCAAAGCGCTCGATAAGAAGAGTGTCGACAAGGTCGAGTACAACACGGACGATTACTCGATTTATTACACCAAGAAGGGCGAGGACGAGAACATCGCCTACAAGACGACCGGCGTGCCGAGTGACACGGGCTTTACCGATCGCGTGCTCGAGGCCGGCGCCTCGCTGGAGTCGGTGGTTCCCGATAAGAACTCGGGCCTGATGACTTACTACTTGCTCACGCTCGTCCTTCCCATGGCGATTTTCTTCCTCATCGGCTGGTGGCTCAACCGCCGTATGAAGAAGGCCATGGGCGATGACGGCCCGTCCATGAATTTTGGTGGCGGCGGCTTTGGCGGCGGCGGTCTGGGTAAGTCCGGTGCGCGCGTTATCGCCTCCAAGGATGTTGGCGTGACCTTTAAGGATGTTGCTGGTCAGGAAGAGGCCAAGGAATCCCTGAAGGAGGTCGTCGACTTTCTGGAGAAGCCGCAGCGCTATGAGGAAATCGGCGCCAAGCTGCCGCGCGGTGCTCTTCTCGTGGGCCCTCCTGGCACTGGTAAGACCCTGCTTGCCAAGGCTGTTGCCGGCGAGGCGGGCGTACCGTTCTTTAGCATTTCGGGCTCTGAGTTCGTCGAGATGTTCGTCGGCCGTGGCGCCGCCAAGGTGCGCGACCTGTTTAAGCAGGCTAAGGAAAAGGCCCCCTGTATCGTATTTATCGATGAGATTGATACCATCGGCAAAAAGCGTGACGGTGGCGGCTTTAGCGGCAACGACGAGCGTGAGCAAACGCTCAACCAGCTGCTGACCGAGATGGATGGCTTCGACAACCACAAGGGTATCGTCGTCCTCGCTGCCACCAACCGTCCTGACAGCCTCGATCCCGCTCTGCTGCGCCCCGGTCGTTTTGACCGCCGCATCCCCGTTGAGCTGCCCGACCTGACCGGCCGCAAGAACATCCTCGAGCTTCACGCCAAGAGTGTGAAGACCGAGCCGCCGATCGATCTGACCGCGATTGCCCGCGCCACGCCCGGAGCCTCGGGCGCCGACCTGGCCAATATCATCAACGAGGGCGCCCTGCGCGCCGTTCGCGAGGGTCGCAAGCGTGCAACCCAGGACGACTTCGAGGAGTCGGTGGAGGTCGTCATCGCCGGCCAGCAGCGTAAGTCCACGGTGCTGTCCGATCACGAGAAACAGGTCGTGTCCTATCACGAGATCGGCCATGCCATCGTTGCCGCCCGCCAGAAGGGTTCTGCGCCGGTTACGAAGATCACCATCGTGCCGCGTACGAGCGGTGCTCTGGGCTACACCATGCAGGTCGAGGAGGACGAGCGCTTCTTGACCACGCGCCAGGAGGTGCTCGACAAGCTCGCTGTCTACTGCGGCGGACGTGCTGCCGAGGAGCTCATCTTTGGTGAGATGACGACTGGCGCGGCCAATGATATCGAGCAGGCCACCAAGCTCGCCCGCAACATGGTGACGCGCTTTGGTATGTCGGAAGAGTTTGGCATGATGGCGCTCGGTACCGTTCAGAATGCCTACCTCAACCAGGACACGTCGCTCACCTGTGCCCCCGGTACGGCCGAGCGCGTCGACGCGATCGTCGCCAAGCTGATCGAGGACGCACATGACCGCGCCCTGCAGATCCTGAAGGAAAACAAGTTTAAGCTCCATGAGCTGGCTCGTTATCTGTACAAGAAGGAGACGATCACGGGCGAGGAGTTCATGAATCTCCTCACGCGCGAGAATCCGCTGATGCCAAAGCAGCAGTAAGGCTGGTTGCACAACGTCGAACGCCCCATTTGAGTTTCTATCTCAAATGGGGCGTTTTGTTTGGGAGGGATATGTATGAAGATCGTGGTGAGTGCCTGCTTGATGGGAGAGAGCTGCAAATATAACGGGCTCGACAATTACCATCGCGCGTTGGTCGAGGCCTGCGAACGCACAGGGACCGAGGTCCTGTTGGTGTGTCCCGAGGTTTTTGGCGGCTTGCCCACACCGCGCAAGCCGTCCGAGATTGTGAATGGCGAGGTTTGTACCTGCGAGGGCATCTCGGTCGATCGCGAGTTTCGCCAGGGTGCTCAGCGCGCGCTCGATATGTGCGAGCAGGCGGGCGGCCCGTCCGAGATCGCTGCGTGCGTCTTACAGGACCGTAGCCCCTCGTGCGGTGCGGGTCGCGTCTACGATGGCACCTTTAGCGGCACGCTCACTGTGGGCAATGGTGTTTTTGTCGATCTGCTGCTGCGTCACGGGTACCGTGTGATTCCGGCTAGCGAGTTCGATCCCAGCATACTGGAGCATTGTCCACAGCACTCGAACCCAACACTTCCTCACGGGTGACCGTTTTGGCATCATCCGTGAAGTTGATATTGAGTACGACCCGGTCATCAAAGACGTAGACCGAGTTGACAGGCGCCGTACCCATGCAGCCCCTCCCCACGACCCTCGCGCAGGAACGCGCACACGGCCTTCCCGTCTCTTGCGCCTCTCCCGGAACTGTCCACATCAGCGTAGCCAATCCAGTCCGCCAAGGGCTGCAGCCCGGACAACGCGGCGATGGAGGGCTTCTTCGGCCTGCTCAAGAAGGAGTTCTGGCACGGCAGGGACTGGTCGGACTGGACCCCCGCCCGCTTCATCGAGGAACTCGGGGGCTGGATCGGCCGATACAATACGGAGAGGCGCAGCGATGCG
Organism: Collinsella sp.; assembly: GCA_019424985.1. Taxonomy (GTDB): domain Bacteria; phylum Actinomycetota; class Coriobacteriia; order Coriobacteriales; family Coriobacteriaceae; genus Collinsella. The sequence continues at coordinate 214,232 of JAHYYM010000015.1, forward strand.
CTCGGTGGCCGCACCCCGGCCGAGTTCCGCTCCGCGCTGGGAAGGGCCGCGTAACGGTCCAAGAAATCGTCCGCAGTCCCCATTCTTGCCCCTTTGGGACGGCTTCTTGTTGGGGCGTGCCTGCCCCAAACCCTGCTAGGAACGAGTGCAGCATACTGGAATTTTAAATTACTCTTTGCAAATAACCTTTGAACCTTCACCATCAATTACAATTCCCTGACGATTGTTAATTGGGCATAGATTCAAATCCGAAAACTCAGTTATTATTTTCTCGGTAACTTTCTTAAATGGTGCTGTAAGAAAATGCGGAAGAACATAGAAATCAATCAAATTAAGCCCTGCATCATCTTCTTGTGAGTAGTCCTCTGGCTTTTCATCCATTTGCTC
>JAHYYM010000016.1:0-131286 GCA_019424985.1 Collinsella sp.
GACATGCCGTCCTCCGATCTCCCGGGGCCGGCCGGTCCGGCCCTCAGGGTATCGGATTCCCATATTCATCCGTACATGTACGGATGAATATGGGAGGTGTTCGGATGAAGTTGCCAATCAAGGGGTTACAGAATTATGTAGAGCTCCACATAATTCTGTTGCATTTTCCAGCCTCTTGTGATACTATTTTGATACTAAGAAAATTGACAGCCGAAAATAGCAGGTAAAATATTAGCAAATTTGCGAATATTTTACCTGTAAATTCAAGAGAAATACTTCCTCATATACTTGAATTTGTCGAGTGGGAGTAGGCTGATAGGGTTCTGACCTGCACTTTTGAGTGACGCACTGTGCCGCTGAGTTTCGTTTCGTACGACAGTCATGGCAAAGCCACCAGCGACGGCGGTGAGTAAAAACGATTTCCTAGCCTCCGTTCCCGCGTTGGGACGGAGGCTTTTTCTTTGGTCTTTTACTCCCTTTCACCTGCTATTTCGCTATTTACTCCCAGTGTTTCAAGATGGCAAAGCACTGGGCGGTATTCGGAGGAATGGGAGTAAGGATTTATCCCAAGTGAGTAGACGTGCGATTTTTGTCCCCGGGCCCCGAAACGGGGACGTTTCGGGGCCCGTGAAACTCAAATCGAACTCAATGGGCGGCACCGACGGCTTCGTGCCGTTCCAGACCTCCGGCGCCTCCGTCCTCAAGCTGGGGGCGGGTGGCGTTCTGACTGACCCCGAGTACGAAGTCCGCACCTGGCTCAACGCCACGCTGTTCGCCGACGGCGAGCTCAAGATCGGGTTCGCCAAGGCCGATGCGACAGGTCGCGAGGTGCTGGCCTCCGACACGCTTTGCGCCAACGCCAAGTACGCCGCGATCCAGGCGACGCCCTGGGCTTCGTTCGGCAAGAGCGTGAAGCGCGTGACCATCGCCGCCGACACATCGAGGGTCGCCAACGTGAACCTGAACTACTGGTTCTACAGTTGCAACGCCCTGACCTCGGTCTCTGGCATGGCGAACCTGCGCGGCGTGGCCTACATGAACCGTACGTTCAACTCGTGCTCCGCGCTCACCGAGCTCGATCTGCGGGGCATGAGTCTGGCGTCGCTTTCTAGCATGCTCTACACGTTCGGTGCCTGCACCGCCCTTGAGCGCATCCTGGTCGATGCCGACTGGGGGCTGCCGAGCGGGTGCACGGGCTCTTCCACGTTCTACAACTGCAAGGCCATCGCGGGTGGCAACGGCACGACCTACGACTCTAAGCAGACGACGTACGCGATGTGCCACATCGACCGCGAGGGGCAGGCGGGCTACCTCACTGCCGGGTAGCGGCTTGGGACTGAGCATAATGGCACCCCTGGCAGCTGCGCAGGCGCCCTTCCTGCGCTGCTGCCAGGGGTGAGCGCGCCGCCCCCGTGGTGTGGGTTAGGCGATGGGATGCGGCGGCGTGTAGCGAGAACTGCTTTACTCCTCGATTTTGGAAGATAGGTGAACCTTCCCCTTTATTTGAGGCTTCTGCTTTTCGATCTGGCGATAAAGCCTGTTGTACTCGATAGCCCACGGCCTTTCGATTTTTCGCAGAGCCAGAAGGTTCATGTGGCTAGTCGTATATGCCCTTGCCTTTTCTTTGGAAAAGCCTTCGTACATCGTCAGGTATCTTGCGAAATCACGCTGGAAGAATCCTTCGTAGCGTTCCTGCGACAACAGCTGCTCCGCTTCTCCTCGAGGCAAATCCCAGTGTTTTTGCAACAGGCCCAGGATTGCTTCCGTGGATGCAGGAGTCTCGTTAAGAGCCGCTACAGCTCTCAAGAGACTTTCGTCGTACCCCTCCTCGTAAAGCCGGCTTTCCATTTCTACCTCCCGTTAGCGACTCTTTCGAACAATCGTTACTGTGCTTTTTCTTATTTTACCTCGCTTTTTATAGCAGCGATTCAGCTACCAGCTGATTTGTGACCGCAGCGGATGATGGGGCCGTTGAAGTTGGTCCATGTTCTGCTGGGAGGTCCTTGTGGAGTCTATTGCGGTGGCGCTCATCGGCGTCGTGACGCAGGTCGGGGTGATCGCGTCGAACTCGCGAAGCCGCGCGGTGATGGAGCTCAAGATTGACGAGCTCGCGCGGCGCGTTGAGAAGCACAACTGCCTCATCGAGCGCACCTACAAGCTCGAGCAGGACATGGCCGTGGTCAGGCGCGACGTTGACGCTCTTGAGGAGAGGAGCGGCAGATGAACCGTTTTCTGACGAGCAACGAGCGGCAGTGGCGCTTTATGCGCACGGTCGTCCAGGGCGTCCTGGGCGTCGTAGTGGCCAACGTCGACCTGCTCATGGGCGTGGCCGTGCTCGACCCCACGCGGCGCGCGCTGTGCGTGGCCATGGTGATGGCCGTGCTCTCGCCCGTTATTGCCGAGCTGGGAAAGGCGGGCGATTCCTATGAGTGAGTACGCAAGCGAGGAGGAGCGCTGGGAGGAGTTGCGCGAGCCCGGCTGCGAGCCCGACACGCCCAGCGACTTCAAGCCCGAGGAGGGCGAGGACGCGGGATTCAAGGAGGTCAGCGCCAATGGGGCATAGCATCCTGTTCAAGCAGTGCGGCAGCGACCGCATGACGCGCAGGCGCTCGCACGCCATCGACCGCATCGTGATCCACTACACGGCGACTCTGGCGTCGGCCCGCAACAACGCGATCTACTTCTCGCACAACGAGCGGCAGGGGTCGTCCGCCCGCTACTTCGTGGGCGACATCACCGACGAGATCTACCAGAGCGTGGCCGAGGGCGACACCGCCTGGCACGCCGGCAACTGGCTCATGAACTGCCGCAGCGTCGGCATCGAGGCCGTGAGCGCTAGCGAGGACTACAGCGAGGTCGAGGCGGGCAAGCTCGCCTGGCTCGTGCAGACCCTCATGAAGCGCTACGGCATCTCCGAGGGCGGCGTCATCCGCCGCTACGACGTGACCGACAAGATCTGCCCCGCGCCCTACATCGCCGCCGGGCGCAGGGCGGCCCTGCGCCCGCGCATCTGCCGAGGCGCCGGGTCTTCGGACACCGTGGCTGCGGGGTCTTCCGGCAGTGGCGGCTCTGCGCCCTCGGGTGACGTGGCGAGCCTGGCGTGGCGCGTCATCAACGAGGAGTTCGGCAACGGCGAGGCGCGTAAACGGGCCCTGGGCTCGCGCTACTTCGAGGTGCAGGCCGAGGTGAACCGGATTCTCTCGGCGGTGGTTCCGGCGGTTCTTCTTCGTCCGGCAGTGGCGAGGTCGACATCGACGCGCTGGCACGCACCGTCATCAACGGCGACTACGGCAACGGCGAGGAGCGCAAGCGACGGTTGGGCTCCAACTACGCCGCCGTGCAGCGCTGTGTGAGCCAGATGCTCTCGTGAGGCGGTTTCGCGAGGAGCTGGCGGAGGGCTGGCAATCGTGGCTTGCATCCCTGTGTTGCTGGCGGCGGCCGTTCTCATGCCAATCCCTTGGATGCTTGGATTGATATACAACAAATAATACTTTTTGATGAGAGGCGCAGGTCAAGTTTGGACTGCGCCTCTTTGTTTGGACGGTCGGGGGGTTACGAACAATCCTGAACGGAGCGCTTCCGAGCGTTGCGGAGTGTAAGAGACGATTTTTAAAACAGCATATTCTACCTGCGGTTTTGTTGATTATCGTTCTGAACCGTTTTGAAGTGCTCTATGGTCTCCGATTAGCTCGCGGCTAAGTCCCTGAAAAGTAAAAGGCGCCCGTGCGGGCGCCTGCCTAGGACCGAGATTCGTTCGATTGTGGTCGGAATGCTCGTCTTCCGCGGTGCTGTCGTCCGGAGTCCGGCATCTGTCGTTCGCCTCTTCTGTCGTGTTTGATGTTGCGCGTTCTGCGAGCGACCTTGCGCAGGCCTACCGGCCCGTTGCCCCAGGTGCACCCGGATAAATGGCACCCATCGGTTGGGACTCAGCTTATCGAAATCGAACTATATGGGAGCGAGCGGAAGGGTGAACGGCCTAGGGTGCAACCAAGATGCCGTCTATCGTATCGTTTTCCCTAGACGAACGCAGGCCTGCGCTGCATTAATGAATCTACACGGAGTCGTTGAGAAGGTCTTCCAGCATCGGGTCTATTCCGCTGGTGATAATATCCTCAATCAGATGCTGGGCATGGAAACGGTTGATTTGCCATGCTACATATGAAAGCGTTTGGCAGGCACGCTCCTTGATGTCGTATGGCGCCTTGCTTAAAACAATCGACTTTGCGATGTCGGCAAATGGATCGTGGTCTTCCCATGTCTTGCAGACTTGCGTCATGCTCTGGTCGATAGCATCCATGACAAAGGCCGCATTGCCGTTGTCGATTTCCGTAAATTTGACAACCGTTTTAGCGAACGCGGGGTTTGACGCTACCCGTGAGCACAGCTGCTCATCGGTCATTTCGAGAATCCATTCGGCAACCTCTCCGTCGAGGATTCCCCGTGCTGCCTTTTCCGCAAGTTTCGTTTCCCGGTCCGCATCTGCTATCGAAGACAACCTTCGCTTTATCGCGCTCAAAAACTCTGCCGCATCCTGGTATCTTTTCGACGGATCGTCTGCGGTTGCTTTTTCTACCAGCGGTCGAAGACGATGATTCGTTTTTGTCGGATGTCCGGCGAGCACGAAGTTGATAATCCTGCCCAAGGAAAAGACATCGCTCCTTTTGTCCCCATCTTTTAGATAGACAAGCTGTTCAGGTGAACAGTAGAACCACTGTCCATAATTGTTTGTGTTGGTGGTTTGGTAGGATGAAAGTGTGTTCAAGTTCTTTCCAAGCCCGAAATCGGCAATCTTCAGTTGGCCGCTCAGTAGAAAAATATTCGTGGGGCTTAGATCTCGGTGAATGTATCCGCGCGAGTGAATGGCAGCCATGGTGCCAACTATCTGCTCGATTATGGACATCTTGACTTGCTCGGATAGAGGATTGTCCATGAACTCTAGTAGCGTGGTCTCGCCGGCCTCCATCGTGTAGGAGCAATTGCTCTCGTCGAAATCAAAGACACGGAGAACCCCTGGCAGCTCCGAAAGATCATTCATTATCTCGTATTCGCGCTTGAAGCGATGGCGGTTTCTTGCATCAAGGGCTACTTCGGGCATGAGCTTTTTCAGGACTCTGCCTGTTGACTTTTGCCTGAACGCTTCGGCAAAGCCGCCTTTCCCGATCGGGATTAGATCCGAATCAATCACCACAAGCTTCATCTCGCCGTCTGTTCCGACTATCTCAAGCTCGTCGGAGATTAGTACTTGGTTGAACCGTTTCTTCGCTTTGTCCGCCCTTTCTCGGGCTTCGATTTCATCGCAGCCAAAAGTACTGACCATATACTTGAATCCAAGAACGATTGAGAAAAAACGATCGAGACGGCCGCTCGACGCAACACTGGCTATCTTTCCGGCGGCGTATCTCCATCTGGTAGGAGCGTTGCCACCTTGGTAGATGTCCCGGAAGTCAAAATGGTCATTGAAGAATGTCACTATTTGAGGGCCCGACAAGTAGTGGAACAGCTCTCCTTCGTCGCCCACGAACATCTTTGCAATAGATTCGAGCGACCGCTCGCTGAGTAATGGCATCGTTCTGTCCTCCTCGTTCATCTGTCGTCATCCTAGTCACCGGAGTGCATTCTGCCAAGGATATTTGTCTTAATGAGCTGCTATCTTTTTGTGCTCTCCGCTCATATGATTATCCGACTTTGCCTGGTTATTAATGCATCAGAAAATCGACAACCCCGTAGCTGGCATCCTCGTTAGCTCAAAGGATATTATGACGACGAGGCAATCCCGAAGCTGGCGACATCATTCGTGTAATAAGTCTTGTCACGTTTCAGGATTTCACTAACTTATAAGCAAGCCACCCGAGACTACTCACCTTTCCCGCCGATGGCGAAGCCCTGCGACCTGGGGTTTTGCGAATGTCGCGCAAGCCACCTGCGTTAATTCACCTACGATTGCAGCTGGCGGCTTGCGGGTTAAAGGGCGGTTGAGTTTCAAAACGGGCGTTTTCAGCGCTATCGAGCCTCCTAAGGCGCCCCGCTGCGCTCTTTGGGACAAAAACAAAAAATCAAAGTCCTGAGTTTGAAAAAAGTATTTGAGGCTGTCCCAGCTTTTGTCCCCGAAGCTGACGAAGCACGACATGGTGTCACCTGGCGGCACTTGGCTCGAGACGGCACCGAAAACTGGGTGCAACTGGAGTGACGGGACGGCAGAATCGACGCCATCGAGTGGGAGTAGGACGACAGGGTTCTGACCTGCGATTTTGAGTGCCGCACTATGCCGCTGAGTTTCGTTTCGTACGAGAGTCATGACAAAGCCACCAGCGACGGAGATGAGTAAAAGCGATTAAAGAGCCTCCGTTCCCTGCGTTGGGACGGAGGCTCTTTCTTTGCCGTTTTACTCCCTTGTCTCCGTTCGGGGATTATTTCCTGCTCATTTAGGGCTATTCGCGCTGAAAGATTTTGACTAGCTTGGTGTCCTTTATTTCGTAGACAATGTCTGCGACGTTCTCGACCAGCCTCTTATCGTGGGAGACGAACACTATCGTTCCGGCATAGGCGCTCATCATCTGCTCGAGGGCTTCGGCGCTCTTGATGTCCAGGTAATTTCCAGGCTCGTCCATGAGCAAGATGTTGTATCTGCCCAGCAGCATCTTCGCGAGTAGCAGCTTGATGACTTCGCCTCCCGAGAGAACGCCAACGTCCTTTGTCAGGTCGCGCGGTCCGATTCCCATAGAGGCGAGGATGCCTCGAATTTCGGTCATGCTGTACTCGCAACCATTCTGCATGAACGAGATCACAGACTGGCGGGCGTCGAACTTGTAACCTGTCTGTTCGAAGTAGCCGATCTCTGCTTTGGGAGAGATGTTGATACCGTCGGCGCGTCGAACGATTGCCTTCAGCAGGCTGGTCTTTCCTGTGCCGTTGCCACCGGTGATGGCCACTTTGGCACCGAGCGGTATCTCGAATTTCGCGTGGTCATAGAGCACGCAGTTGCCGAAGCTCAAGCTGAAATCATCTGCCGAGATGGGAAATTTGCTGTGCAGTTCCAGGGCCTTGCTCTGGCGGAAGCGCACGGCGCGAATGCTATCTGGGGCCTCGATCCCTTCGAGCGCTTCGAGGCGCTTCTCCATGTTCTTAGCTGCCTGATGCATTTTCTTCTGCTTGGTGCCGGTTGTTTTCTGATGCCCCAAGCGACCTGCATACTCGTTGCTTTTTTTCGCACCCTTCCGCTTGGCGTCGACCTGCCGTGCTTTTTTCCGCTGTTTTTCGATGGCGGCTTCGAGGCGATCGCGCTCGCGCATCGCCTCTTCGTATCGAGTCGCCTGAGCTTTGCGCTCTTCTTCTTTCTGTCGCAGATAGTCGGAGTAGTCACCCCAGAATTCGGAAATACCGCCGTCTTTGAGCTCCCAGATCTTGTCTACCACCTGGTCGAGAAAATGACGGTCATGGCTCACGATGAGCAGGGCCCCATCAAATGCCTTGAGCTGTCCGACGAGAAGGCGGATGCCGTCTTGGTCGAGGTGGCTCGTAGGCTCGTCGGCGAAGATCGCGCTTGCATGCTGGGAGAGCGCAGAGGCAATCTTGGCGCGTGTTTCCTCCCCGCCGCTCATCGTCTCCTGCGCCACTTCGGCGACGTTGAGACGGGAGAGCATCTCGCCGTTGTCCTGAGCCGCATCAAGGTCGAGTTCGTCGAGCTGGCCGATGAGGGCAATGCTGCCGAAGCGCCTGACGTCGGCGTCCGCAATGGTTAGATTGCCGCTCAGGATTTTTAGCAGGCTGGTTTTGCCTGCACCGTTGTCTCCTACCAAGCCGATGCGATCGTAGGGGTAGATTTCCAATTCTTCGATGTCCAGAATATCGCGGCCGGCATATTCCAAAAAGATGTCTTTAGCTTTGACTATGAGTTCCATAAGTTGAACCACCTTTTGTGTATTGTCGTTTTCTGGAAGCGCAGCCATGCCAATAAAGAATCGCTCACGTCGATTTTTCGCCTTTGCCCGATTGCCGGCGTGAGCGTTTTGGCCTTGCGCAAGCCGGCAAATCCGAAAATGATAGTTGGCGGCGAATAAGGAGCGCGATGTGGGATGTCGGCGCAATACCTCGTCGTCGCAAGGGCTTGAAGGCTGACGCGCGAACCGATGGCTGCCGCCTCTTTTTCGAATGCTTGGGCTATTGAATCTGCCCGGTATTTCTTTTCCCCACGTTTCGTACACTTGGAGCGAGAAGCATCGCCATCGCAAGCAGTACCATGGTCGCTCCAGAGCCGACGAACCACAACGGAGCTCCGAGCAGGTCCGCAAAAACGGAGGGGGCCGCGAGGCCCATGGGCATGGCCCACGCCATAATGGTTCCATAGAGACCAAAAACGCGGCCTAGGTACTCAGGAGGTATCTGCTCCTGCATAAGGGCAGTCTGGGTTCCTGCGTACAGCGGGGAGCATGCGCCCATAAGAAAGCTCGCCGGTAGGAAAGCGGCGAACAGCGACGGGCCGAGCAATCCGGATGCGATTGCGACGACGCCGAAGCCGGCGATTGCGGCGACCATGGTGAGCGACCTATTGCGGAACCCTCCCGTGGCCGCCAAAATGCCGGACCCAGCCAGCATGCCTGCGGAGAAAAGGACCTCCACCAAAGCAGCATCCCCCGTGCTACCGCCAAAATGTCCCAAGGTCATTATTGGGAACAATGCCGCGAGTGGGGAGAACGCGAAAGCGAAGACGAACCCGCACCAAAGAATGGCGAACAGCCCCCTGTATCCCCTGATCAGCTTGTAGCCGTCCGAAATCTCAGAGAAAAGTTCTCGAACTTTATTGGAAAAGGACGAGCTGCGGTCGGCTTCGTCGAGTCCTCCTGCGTCTATCTGAGCGGCGAGGACAGCTAGAGAAGCGAAAAGCGCCCCCAGCACGTCGAGGGCAATCATGGCGGTAATGCCCGCCACAGGATAAATCACTGCCGCGAGCGCGGCGCCAAGAATGTATCCGGCGGACTGAATCGCTTGCATCACTCCCGATAGGCGAACGAGATGCTCTGGCGGGGCGAGATGGGGCGTGAGGGATTGGGAGGCCGGCGTGTAGAACGAAGTGCCAGCTGCGCGGAGAAACAGGGCGATGAGTATTGACCACGCAGGTAAGCTGCCGGCCAACGAGGCAATCGCCAAGGCGGCGCCCACCGCGGCAACGAAGAGGTCGGCGCCGATGAGAACACGCTTCAAAGGCAGTCTGTCGACAACGGCGCCCGCAAGGACTCCGAACAAAGCAATCGGCAGAAAGCCTGCTAACGATGCCAGGGAGAGGAGGGAAGATGATCCTGTCGTGAGGGCGATATGCCAAATGAGACCCATTTGGAGAATCGAGCTCGTCAATGTCGACACGAGCTCCCCGCCCCATACGAAACAAATCTTAAATTGCCATGAATGGCACAGCGAAACAGACCTGCGCCGAGAGGTTTCAAACATCATGGTTATGTCCAATCGTGGAATGGCGTGCAAAACAGCGCGACGCCATAACAGCGCCGCTTTTTAGGCGCTCATCCACGTGCGGAAAAGACCAACCACGACACCCCTCCTTCGCTGACTCAGTTCGGCAAACCACGCAATTTTAAGGAGGCTGAAGCTCGTTTGTCAAGGATTGCCTGTCGGCAAGGACAATCCTTTCTGGCCATTCGATCCCTTTTGTATCTTTGGTTGCGTAGGTGACCCGCCAGGGCTATTACGCGTGGAAGAGGCGCCTGCCGAGCTGGCCGATGAGGCGCTGAAGATGGCCCTGGTCAGGCGAAACGATCCCAAGGGATGCGTACATCATTCGGATAGTAAGAATGTTGCCAGCAGGTTTTGCGGCAACCGCAAAGGAGCCGTATCCTGCAGCTGGAATCACGTTGCAGCATCCTGACCCGCATTCCGATTGGCGGACGGCCCGCTTCGGCATCCTGACCAGCACAGCGATCGAGCCTTGTCATTCCTTGGATATGCCGGTTGCTCGGGGCGGTCCCGACGGAGGCCCTCGCCTCCCCGGTCCGTGACCCAAGAAGGGCAAGCATGCTGATCTGCATGGCTGGTTCCTCCTTTATGTAGACGACCATGCAAAGAAGGGACAACCGAGGAGGCAGGTTACTGATGCGGGCTCCCGCACGCCCATGACTACCCGACGGGCTTTTTTTCATCTCCGATGCCCGCATTGCAGCATGAACGAATGTGCCTCGACATCTCTGCTGGCATGGTACGACTGGGATCGCACCTCGACGCATCCTTGCGCATACTGCCTTCCAGGTTTCGAAACCGGGAAGGAGAGTGTATGTGAGCGACGATATCGGCGCCGATTCGACGCTCGAGAGGGAGATTGCGCCGATTCTATCCATCGGGGATGCATTCCCGAAGATTCTCATCACTCGCACGAGGCATGAGCCCCATACCCGGGAGGGCGTGCTCGTGCTGAATTTCGCGAGGTGGCTGCTTGGCGGGTAGGGTTCTGAACGTCGCATTGGGATATCGCGCGACAGGGCACGCAGGGCTGTTTGTGCCCGCACGGGAAACGCCGTCGCCATGCGGGCGGCCTGTCGTGTCCGATTAGCCTTTTGCTAAACAGGCTTACGCCAACTCATGGGCAAGCCACCTGAGACTATTCACTTTGCTTATCGTTGACAAAGACCTGTGGCCTGCGGTTTTGTGAACGGCTCGTAAGCCACCCGCGTCGACTCACTTACTGTTGAAGCTGGTGGCTTGCAGGCTCAAAGGCGGTTGAGTTTCAAAACGGGCGTTTTCGGCGATATCGAGCCTCCAAAGGCGGCTCTCCGTGCCCCTTGGGACAAAAATAAAAACTCAAAGCCCTGAGTTTGAAAAAAGTTTTTTGAGGTTGTCCCAACTTTTGTCCCCGAAGCCGACGAAACGCGACATCGCGTCATTCGGCGGCACGCGTTCCGTGTCGATGCCGAAAACTGGGTGTAACTGGAATGACGGGACGGCAGAACCGACGCCATCGAGTGGGAATAGTAAATAGCCCTTTGCGAGGGAGGTCGGAAACGGCCTCCCTCGTTTTTTATTTGCCTGCCATGGGTGCGTGTGTGCTGTGGTGTATGTGGTACATACAAGCCTGTCGTTCAATCTCTCAAGCTGTTTAGCTGGGATGATTGTTTGCTGGTACGTTTTAAAGTGCTTTCAATTACCGAAGCAACGCCATCAATTTATTTCTAATTAATGCTGACCAGCAGATTGCTTTCGCCCGCAAGAGGTCGCTCGGACTGGTACTCAAAATGTACTCACGACGTTTTGAGTATCGATTTGCTGGTACTCACAGACGGTAAAAACGGGTGTCAACCTCGATATATTCGTTATCCCCTTCGAATCGTCAACGAATACTGAAAAGTGATTGAGTGCTACATAGCTCAAAATTAGTCTACGTAATTACGTAATTACGTATTCTGCCGTAAAATGATTTCGGTCAATTAAGGAACGTAGAACAGGTCAATTCGGAGGGGCGACCATGGAGGAAGATCAGGCTGTTCATGCCGAAAAGGAGCTGGATAAGTTCACGCTCTCGATAACCCGTGAGGATAAGCGGGCTCTTAAGTCCTATGCCGCGCGCCAGGATAAGACGGTGGCTAAAGTCCTGCGCGAATGGATTGACGAGAAGTGTAAGGGGGAGAAGTGATGTCTCAGACGACGCAAGCAGTCGTTCAGAACCTTGTTGATCGCGCTGTCAAGCTGGGCGATCGTCAGCTCGCTGCCGACATCCGCGCCTTTGCGGCGCAGCGCCAGTTTGGGCTTGTATTTGAACACAACCGTCCAGAACGACTTCGCCTTTATGGCAAGCCTATCATGAAGGGCGATGTCGTACAGGTGCTTCCCGAGCGTGGTAAAAAAGAGGACTCTAACTCCCAACTGCTATGGTTGGTAAATACCGTTCGGGGGGGGGGTTGCTGATCTAAAGCCATATCAATCGCCCTCATATGACGAAAACGAATGCGAGCCCCGCTCCGTTGCCGTCAACGATGTCGTGCCTGTTGCTGAATATGACCAGCCGATTTATGCTGGCCTCAAAGAGACTGGGCGTGTCGAGCGCGGTGGCGATAAGCCCTATCAAGTAGTCATTAACGGCGAAAACTACCATGCTCTTGAAGCCTTGGCCTTTGCCTATGCAGGCAAAGTGGACTGTATATATATTGACCCACCCTATAACACCGGTGCCCGCGACTGGAAATATAACAACGATTACGTCGACGGCTCCGACGCCTATCGTCACTCCAAATGGCTCGCCTTCATGGAGCGTCGCCTCAAGCTCGCCAAGCAGCTGCTCAATCCCAACGATTCCGTACTTATCGTCACAATCGATGAGAAAGAATACCTGAGACTGGGTTTGCTGCTGGAAAACGTATTTCCCGGAGAGCGAATTCAAATGATCAGCAGTGTTATTAACTCTGCCGGCGTATCACGCGGGGACTCTTTTTCCCGCAGCAATGAATACTTGTTTTTCGTCATGTTCGGATCCGCCGCACCGCGCAAACTTGTCTTGCCAGACGAATGGCACGGAAAAGTGAAGAATAAAAAACAAATTCTGACTTGGAATCAGCTCGCCAGAGCTGGCACCAATTCACGCCGCGTCGACAGGCCCAACCTTTTTTATCCCATCTATGTAGCGGAAGACGGCAGTCATATCGTTGAAATCGGAGAGCCCGTTGCCCCAGATACGCCGCGCGATAGCATGCTCCCACTTCCGGGCACCCGCGTAATATGGCCAATAAAGGCGAATGGAGTCGAGGGCAATTGGCAAGTGAGCCCCGCCAAGCTGCGCTCTCTCTACAAACGCGGATTTGTGAAACTCGGAAAGCTAACAGAGAAAGGAATGCGTCTAACCTATCTCAAGGCTGGAGAGGTCAAAAAAATCGAATCTGGCGAGGTCGCTATTGTTGGTCGCCGAGCGGACGGTTCAGTAATACCGGATGAAAACGCTAGCGAGCAAGGATATATCCCTGGAAGTCAATGGGATATTCCCTCTCACAACGCAACGTACTACGGGTCGCGTTTACTCCTCTCAATGATGCCTGATCGCAAGTTTCCTTTCCCCAAATCTCTCTATGCTGTCGAAGACGCCATTCGTTTTTTCGTCGCAGACAAGCCTAATGCTCTTGTGGTTGACTTCTTTTCCGGCTCAGGCACAACGGCACATGCCGTCATGCGACTAAATAATCTAGACGAAGGCCATCGCAGGTCCATCAGCGTTACAAACAACGAAGTCTCCGATGAAGAAGCGAAAAGGTTAATTAAACGAGGTCTGCGCCAAGGCGATCCCGAGTGGGAAGCTCAGGGCATTTGCCAGTACATAACCAAGCCGCGTCTCACGGTGGCCATCACGGGCAAGACGCCCGCGGGTGACCCCATCAAGGGCGACTATAAATTTACGGACGAGTTCCCCATGGCCGACGGGTTCGAGGAGAACGCGGTCTTCTTCGACCTCACCTACGAGGACCCCGATGCCGTTGAGCTTGGTGTGGCGTTTGAGGAGATCGCACCTTTGTTGTGGCTGCGCGCCGGCGCCCGCGGACGCGTCATCGAGCATGAGGAGCCGGGCTACGCCATCTCCGACACCTATGCCGTGCTCTTCGATTTCGCCGCCGTCGGCGATTTTGTCAAGGCACTTAAGGGCAGTCCCGAGGTTGTCTGCGCGTTTGTGATCACCGACGATACGGCGCGCTTCGCTGGGGTCAGGGCCCAGCTCCCCGGACTCGACATGGTCCGTCTTTACGAGAACTATCTGCAATCATTCAAGATTGCCGCCGAGGATGCGGTGAGGTAAATATGAGGGTCGAACTTAAGGAATTCCAGGCCGGGGCTGTCGCTGCCTTGGCAAACAGGTTGCAGTCGATGCGTCGCCGCTATGAGCGGGACGGCGAACTGTCTTCGGTGTGCCTCGCATCTCCCACGGGCTCGGGCAAGACGGTCATGTGCGCGGCAGCCATCGAAGCGCTCTTCTTCGGAGACGACGATCTGGGCCTCATTCCCGACGAGAACGCCGTGGTCCTTTGGCTCTCTGATTCCCCGAGCCTGAACGAGCAGACGGGCGTGCGCTTCTCCAATGTGTCGGACAAGCTCGCAGACAGCGTTCTCGATAGGCGCCATCTGGTCACGATTACCAACGACTTCGGAGCCGCGCACGATATTCTCGAGCCCCGTCACGTTTATTTCCTCAGCAAGGACCTGCTCAGCAAGAATGGCCTGCTCACCAAAGGTGGTGAGGCCAATTCCGGGCGTATGTTCTGGGACATCCTTGACCGCACCATCAGGGACCCCGAGCGCAACCTCTACCTGTTCATCGACGAGGCACACCGCGGCTTGGGCGCCAATGCCTCGAGCGAGCGCGGCACGGCGACTATCTACGCAAACCTTATTGATGGGCTTGATGGCCGGGCCGCGATGCCCGTCGTCGTCGGGATTTCCGCCACACCGCAGAGGTTCGAGGCAGCCATGGACCAGCGCGCCGATCGCGTGCGTATGCCAAAGGTCGCTGTGACCCCTCGCGAGGTCCAGGAGTCAGGTCTGCTCAAGGACATCATCGAGTTGCGCGTACCAGAGAAGGACGACCCAGTCGAGCACCAGTATCTCACTATGGCGTGCGAGCGCTATGCCTTGGCCTGCCGCGAGTGGGACGAGTACTGTGCCCGCGAGGGCGAGAGTCCCGTCAACCCGCTGCTGCTCATCCAAGCGGCGGACAACGTGAGCAGCTCGGCCCTGGCTGAGATGTGCGACCAGATCACGGGCCTGGTCCCCGGCCTTTCCGAGGCGATGTCGTTCGCCAACGTCTTCGGCGAGCATAAGGACATCGCGGCGGGAAAATACCTCATCCCCTATGTCGAGCCCGAGTTCGTTCAGGACACCTCGCGCATTCGCGTGCTCTTCGCCAAGGAGGCTGTCTCCAACGGATGGGACTGCCCGCGAGCGGAAGTCATCTTCTCGCGGCGCAGGCGTTCGGACTCGACCTATATCGCGCAGCTCGTGGGACGTATGGTACGCACTCCACTTGCGCGGCGCATCGAATCCGATGATCTTTTGAACTCCGTCGCCTGCTACCTGCCCCAGTTCAATCCCGAGAGCACTCAGGACGTGGTCGACTACCTCATGGGCCGCAAGGACGACATGGGCGAGAGCTCCATTGGCAAGCAGAACATCGTTCTCAACCCCGTGACTATCACGGCGGCTGCGCCCAAGTCCGAAGCCGACTACCAACAGGAGCTCAAGGCGTACGAGGAGAACGAGAAGGCCATCGAGGCGGCGCGGCAGGCACAACCCGGCTACCAGGCGCCGCTTGCCGGCATCGCGATTCAGGAGCCGTTGGACATGCAGGGAACGCAGCCCTCGCTTGCCTCGGCGGTCAGGCCCGTCGACGTCCCGGCGCCAGAAGCGGAGCTGGCGCCTCAGCCCACAACGGGCAACTACGTTGCAGCGTCTGCCCCGCAGCAACCTGCGACACCTGAGCCAAGTTCCACACAGACCGAGCCGACCCAGCCCGTCTCGGTCGTAAAACCCGTGCCCATGGCAAAGCCCAAGCCGCCCACCAAACGCGAGCAGTCTTTCACGCATCAGGAGTGGCAAGGCATCCGCACAGCCTTCGATTCCATCCCCGTCCAGCGCATTCCGAAGAAGGCTAGAAACGAATTCCAGAGCCTGGTTAAGACGGCGACTCTGCTTGTCGAGACTGGCCTCGATGTCAATGCCGCGGCCGACGTGAAAAAACAGTTCGTCCAGAAGCTCAAGGGATACATCGTTGCTAACGAGGACGAGTACCGCGAAGCCAAACACGACGTAGAGGTTGCCGAGACCGTCAAGATCACGCTCGACAAGCTCAACGAGACTGAGGACCAGGAGCAGGAGGAAGCCCGCACGGACGCCGAGGGCCTCAGAAAGGCCGCCCGCGACGCCGACATACATTTCACTAAGGAGTTTGCGAATGAGTATCGTCGCGTCAACTTCAAGGAGCTTGGGCGCCCCGAGTGCGACCTGCGCCTTGCCGCAGCGGTGCGCACGCAGGCCATCGTTGATGCGCTCGAGGGCTGGGCGGCTCAATGCCGAAAGGAATACTTCGATAAGGTCGATGGATCTGGCGATTATGACTACCTTAACGACTCGGCAAAGCAGCGTTACGACGAGCTGGCCCGTGAAACCGAAGGCAAGCGCCTCACAAAGATAGAGTGGCCCACGTCTGCCAGCACGTCGGATGACTTCGCTAAGTATCCGTGCCATATCGTGCAGAAAGAGGACGGCCTCTGCCCGCTCGACCTGAACCCGGCGGAAGACTATATCGTTAGGAACGAATTGGCAAAGAATCGCACGGTTGCCTTCTATCGCAATCCGTCGGGCAGCATGTCTGCCAAGGCGTTTTCGATTCCGTACATGTCTTCGGTGGGACGCAAGGCCCTGCATCCAGACTTCCTCTTCTTCGTGAAGGACGGTGACGGGACAATCAAACCGTCGATCGTCGACCCGCACGGAGATTTCCTCAGTGACACGCTTGCCAAGCTCAGGGGGTACGTTGCCTATCTACGTGAGTATCCCGACGTGTTTAAGCAGGTGCTTTTCGTTGGGGACATGGGAGGGGGCGTATACAAGGTGCTTAACCTCTTGCGCGCCGATGTGCAGGATGCCGTTATGGGCTACAGCGATGTCGATTGCAAGGCGCTCTTCTATAGTTCGTATGCAAACGACTACCAATAGAAGATTGATTGGATACCGACTCCGAAGTGTGTTCAGTTTAGGGCTACACAAAACAACAAAGGAGGAAAACGAGGAATCAAGGCGGTCGATACGTCAATCGAATGGTTCACAGCTTATTGACGGCCATTTTTATAGCGATTTCTGCCCCTTTGACGAGCGTTTCAAGAGGGGGTATGCGCTTGCTTAGCAAGTGCTTCCTTTGTTGACGAGTCGGAGCATATTGCTTCGGGACATGCCGCTAGGAAGGATAAAGGATATGAATAAAGAAACAAAATTGGGCGACGGAGTCGCTAGTGAGGTAAAGGAAGAAATCAATCGCGAGTTGTCTTCGATGGCCAAGGCCCTCATTCGGATTTTGTTCGCATACCTTAACGATAAAGTTCAGGGCATTGATATTGATGATATTCTAGGAAAACTTAGCAAGAAAGACGAGGATGAGATTATCTCCCTATGGTCTTCTCAGCTCGTAGAAGAAGGCTTACTGCCAAGTGGATATGGCGGCTTGCCAAATGATTTACTTATTGAAAATTTGCACCAAACGGGTTATGTGGACGGTCTTTATAGCGGATATGTTCTTGCAATGATTTCGCTGATAGACAACAATGCGCCTCACGAGTTGATTGCTTCCGTAAAAGACGATCTTTTCCCTAAACCTATAGCATTGCGCTATAGAGATTGCCATGAGTTGGCCGCGCGCCTTGACGATGAGAAATATCGTTGGGTCAAATGCCCACCAAAGGATGATCCAGTTGATTAAAGATCTTGAATCGGCCTTTCAGTTTTATGCGTGGGGACCAAATGAGGACCAAATTCAGTTGAAGAAACGCCTGTTAATTTGTGGTGCAAATAACTGGACTACACTTCTACCTGCGGATCTTGTTATCGAGTGGGAATAGGAAATTCTTTGGTTATGGGGGTATAAAATAGATTCTCTTTAGGATAAACCCCCATGACTATATGAATTGACCTGCTGACTCCAATGAAGATTGGAGGGTAACTGCCAAGGGTGACGGCCCAGCGAGTGTTATTTTGCGAGCTATGCGCATTGAAAGCGACCTTTCGTGGTATAAACTACTTGCCGGAAGCCGCGGCTTTCAGAGTACGGCTTACGTGTACGTTTAACCTCCGTGGGCGACGGGGTGCCGCAAGGCGTAGAATATCGCCCACCTGTAGGGGCCTGCAGCGATGCGGGCCCCGCTTCGTATGAAGGGGGGCGTAACCGATGAAGATCGTATCCATCTCCCAGGACTTCTTCGACCTCGTCGAGGGCGACCGCGAGCTCATGCTTAAGCACAATCGCCCCTGCATCGTGGTGGCGAGGCTGCGTTTCCGCGGGAAGCGCAGGGACTTCGCCGTGCCGTTGCGTTCCAACATCGCTCCCAACGTGCCCAAAGACCAGTACTTTGCGCTGCCACCCCGCCCCACGACGCGCCCCCGCTGTCGCCACGGCATCCACTACATCAAGATGTTCCCCATAACCAAGTCCTACCAGCGCCGCTTCAGGACCGAGGGCTCGGCCTACTACGAGACGCTCCAGCGCATCATCGACGGCAACACCAAGCGCATTGTCTCCGAGTGCCAGGCGTACCTCGACCGCTACGAGCGCGAGGGAAGGCCTCGCTTTGCCGTCGACATCGACCGCATCGTGGGGCTGCTGGAGGGCGAGAAGTAGGGCACCTCGGCTCAGTCTCGAGCCATGCGGAGTCGCTCCGCATTTTTGAACGCCGCGCGCCCCAAATACTTGAGAAACAAGCTGTGAAGTGCGGTGACGCACCCGTGCCCGTGCATAGCCATCACCATCAGCGTCTACGCGGCGTCGGCTTCAAGTGGAACTGGCACCGCTGCTGTATATGGTTTGCCTTGCTGCAAATGGCGATCAATGCCCACGATGCTTCTGCTTGCGCTTCAGCTTTCGCTGCTCGAAGCGCGCCTCCGCCTCATCCGCGCGACGCTGGCTTCTTGCTTGAGCCGACTCCCGCTTCATCGCTTCCCGCTGTGCCGCGAGAGCTTGCTGCGCCTTGGTGCTCATCGCTGGCTGCTTGAGGGCTTTCGCCGCCTCGCGAGCACGCCGCTTGGGGTTCTTCGCGGGCTTGCTTGCCTCAGCCGGTTCGCCACCGAAGAATGAGAACTTCTCCCATTTGCTTGTAACGAATTGCAGAATCTCCTCATCGGACGGCTCCGCGCCGAAGACGAAGCGGGCGACGCCGTATCTGCCGTCCTCGACATGCTCCGCCAGCCCGACCCAGAATTGGCCGTCATGATATACGGTCAGGGTGGACGACACGCTGATCTGCATGGTTGGCTCCTCCTTTATGTAGATAACCATGCAGAGAAGGGACAACCAAGGAGGCAGGTTACTGATGCGGACATCCGCACGCCCACGACTACCCGACGGGGACTGTGTTTTCATCTCTGATGGCCGCATTGTAGCACGCGTGAATTCGCATTGACCTCGCTGCCGGCATGTTGTGACTGGGGTCGGAATTTCGAATTCTCGATAATATGCCTACGTGCATCGCCCCTCAGTTTCGAAACTTAAAAACATCTCGAGTTTCGAAACCGAGAGGGAGCTCGCGCTGCTTCTGTCCATCAGGGATGCGTTTCCGAAGGTCCTCATCGCCCGCACAAGGTACGAGCCCTATACCAGGGAGGGCGTGCTCGTGCTGGACCTCGCGAGGTGGCTGCTCGGCGAGCAGGGGTTCTGAGTGCCGCAAAGGGGTGTCGCGCGACAGGACACGCAGCGCCGTTCACGCCCGCATGGGAAGCGCCGCCGCCATATAGGCGGCCGAAAGCGACCGATTGGCCTTTTGCCCATCAAGCTTATCGAGCACCCGCGCGCGAGGCGCGTCGCGATGGATCGCGCTACTCGCCGCCTGTCTGCGCCGCCGAGAGTAGGGCGCCCAAATCGGCCTGGATTGCCTCCGCCTTGCTTCCGAGCTGCAACGGGGCTGAGTCGCCCGAGATGTTTACGCTCAAAAGATGCGCATCCGGCAGCTTTGCGGCCATGCTCCAGAACGGGAGCGTGATGATGCCGGGGGTCATCTCGCCCACGCCGAGCTCCAGCAACAGCACGCGGCTACTACCGCGCTCGCGCACGAAGCGCTCGTATCGCCCGAGGCCCTCGCGCCAAGCCGCACCCTGCAGAAACGTGTCGTCGCGCACCCACGGTACAAGATACTGGTTTTCCGTGCGAAAACGCTCATGCCGCTAAATTGAGCGACCGCCTGTACTGCAGTGGGATCATCCGCCCGAGCGATCCCTTAATCCGTCGCCCGTTGCGCCAATCGGCAGAAGCCACGCGTGGACGCTAATCGCTCGAGCGAATCGTCGTCGGTTTCCGTTTAACGATTTCTTTTTCCGCTATTATCCGACCCTCGGACTTCCTCGTGATAGAAGTAGTCCACGATCACCGGATGCCCCTGGGGGACTCTGCCATAAGGCATTTCGTTGTCCACAAAGGGGCAATCGTACTTCTTGGCCATTTCCTCGGCTTTTACTTCAAGCGCTTCAAAATAGCTACGGTTGCGCTTGTTATAGATTTCATCGTAAAGCGGTACGAGATCGGGATGTTTCTCGGCGATATAATCCAGGATCGCTTTTTTGAAACCACCCCGAAGATTGAGATTTTCGAGCCAAAACAAATCGCACCGATCCTTTACTCGCTCAAAAATCATCTCAAAATCCGTGATGCCGGGAAATACCGGGGACACGAAGCAGACCGTACGGATACCTTCGTCATACACCTGCTTCATAGCAGCGATACGACGCTCGATGCTCGACGCGGAGTCCATATCGTTCTTGAAGTTCTCATCCAGCGTGTTGATCGACCATGAAACGGTCACTCGTCCCAGCTTCTTCAGCAGATCGATATCCCGTACCACAAGATCGGACTTTGTGCAGATCAGAATATCTGCATCGCTGCCAATCAGCTGCTCCAGGAGTTTCCTGGTATTCCCGAATCGCTCCTCCTGTGGATTGTAGCCATCCGTCACAGAACCGATAACCACCCGCTGTCCAGCGTATTTCTTCGGATTCTTGATTTCCGGCCAATGCTTCACATCAAGAAAGGTGCCCCATTCCTCCTTGTGTCCGGTAAAGCGCTTCATAAAGGAGGCATAGCGATACTTGCAGGCATGCGTGCAGCCTACATAGGGATTGACCGAGTAGCCGCCTACCGGCAGGCTGGACTTGGTCATGATGTTCTTTGCTTCCACCTCATTGATGAGGATTCCATCGATCACTTCCGCCATGTTCTCTGCACCTCCAGCACTCTTTCGAATTCTTCCGGCAATTCCTGAATCATGTTTTCGTCCCCTATGACAGAGACGAGGTCTTCCTTCATAAACATTGGAATGCCAAGCGCATGCGCCTGGTCCGTCAAAGACCATGACCACTCCGGTTCCGTATGAACCTTCCTGCTCTGCGCCCCGGTCATGGTACCGACGACGATCCAGTTGATTCCGGAAAGGTCGACCGTACCGGGATCGTCGAATAGCGGCTCAAAAGTAACGAAGAAGTGATTTGCTTTGACGTTTTTCCGAAGGGCGTCGATACGCCACAGCTCCGCTTTCCTCGTCACCGTAACGCCGAACCATGCGTTTTCCAGGTCGGTATCTAAATCCAGCAAATCGGGTCTCTTGGTCAGGAACAGGAACTGATGCTGTGGATTCTCATGGATCTTTGCAAATACCTCGTCTCGCCATTCCAGCTTCCACCCGGAGAGATCGCTCATGCCGGTAAGGAGAAAGTTCTGCGGGCGTTTCTTTTCCATCATCTTGAGCTTGCTCGGGAAGAACGCAGGATCAGCGAAGTCGTCAATCATATGCCAACGTTTCACATTGTTACGGGCATAGCAATATGGACACCCCACCGTGCAGCCGATGACGATATTCATATTCTGAATCTGATTTTTGATGCAGATGCTCATAACGCCTGCCTACCTGCCTCTCCCGTAAACACGCAATCAGCCTCCCCCACCTTGCGGGCAAAAGCCTCGATATCTTGCTTGCAAGCAGCAGGCTCGCAATCGCTCAAATCGTATGACGTGCCGCCGTTTCGATAGACGGCCCGATGGGAAAACGATCGGCTGACAAGCCCGATGCCGAGCTTCTCGCACAGGGTCATCCGTGCTCCCTTCCAGATATAATAAACAGGTGTCTATAAACAGTATCCTTGTTGATTTTCGCAGGGGCAATGAACAAACGCGTGCACCTGTCGATAAACGAACAGCTACTGGACATTGTCAAACGACTCAGATTGGAGAGGCGATGGGAGAAACCAAGATCGACTGCCGGCGGCGCTACACCCTCTCGGTCATACAGGAGGCGTTCTTCGCGCTGCTGGCCGAGGTCGGCTTCGCGAAGATGACGGTGGCGGACATCTGCCGCCGCGCCGAGATCAACCGGGGAACGTTCTATCTGCATTACGAGGATAAGTACGCGCTGCTCGATGCGCTTATCGACGAGGCATTGGCAGCGGCTCCCCCGCTTGAGGGGGTTGAATCGGCAACGCTTTGCCAGCGTCCGCCGGCAGACGACGATTATCGCCTGCTTTATTCGGACAGCGACGCATACGCTCGCGTAGCCCAGCGCGTCATAGAACGCGGAACGGAGCAGATGGTTCCCTGGGTCATGGAGAAAACAGGGCTTTCACGCGAAGACGCCTTCCTGCTCTTCGTCCACAACGTCCAGGGCAATCTGGCCGTCAACCGCCTGCTCGGCTGGAGACGAGGCCCCGAGTTCGCCCATGCCCAGGAGCTGCTCAACGCCTATTCCGAAGGGGGCTTACTGGCGGTATCCGCTCTTCGCGATTCCGATAACCCATCGTGACCTGCGATTCAGGAATACCAGCCTCCGAGCCCTCTCGTTCGGAGGCTGCGGCTAAAACCTCATTGCGTGTCTACCGCTCCGCGCTACTCGTCGCCTGCCTGCGCCGCCGAGAGCAGTGCGCTCAAATCGGCCTGGATCGCCCCTGCCTTGCTTCCAAGCTGCAACGGAGCCGAGCCGCCCGAGATGTTTACGCTCAAAAGGTGCGCATCCGGCAGCTTCGCGGTCATGCTCCAGAACGGGAGCGTGATGATGCCGGGGGTCATCTCGCCCACGCCGAGCTCCAGCAACAGCACGCGGCGATCGCTGCGCTCGCGCACGAAGCGCTCGTATCGTCCGAGGCTCTCGCGCCAGGCCGCACCCTGCAGAAACGTGTCGTCGCGCACCCACGGCACAAGCTGCCAGCCGCAGTGCGGGCATCGGGGGACATCCTCGCTGAGGACCTCGAACCCCGCCATGCCCGCGAGCATGCGCTCGACGTAGGGGCTCGCGTCGAAGAGCTCGTCGCAGCATGGCTGCTTGCACTGAAGGTGCGCGAAGCTTCCCTGATAGTTGCAGATCCTCTCGGTGGGAAACGTCTTCTCGACTTGGGTGTCCACATTGGTGCTCAGGATGAAGTAGTCCTTATGGCCGATGAGGGACCGTAGGTCGAGATAGGGCTGCGAGGTCGGCTCGCGCAGCATGAAGTCGATGTATCGCGCATAGTATGCCCATCGCTGCTCGAGGCTGGGGCAGAGGTGGTAGAAGCCGTCGAAAAGGCTCTTGAAGCCAAAGGCTTGCTGCCAGTCCGTCATTCCGGCGCGCGCCATGCCTGCGCGGTTGTAATGGTTGAACCCGGCGGCGCTTGACATGCCCGAGCCGATGCCGACGATGATGGCGTCGGCATCGTCGATAAGGCTTCGAAGTTTATGTGCATCTCTTTCTAGGGGCGGCATCGGGCGATCTCCTCGAAAGCCGGGGCCATATCGCCGTCAACGAGAATCGTCTCGCACGATGCGTCGGGCGCCATGGCCTGGCCGTAGTTGAACACGATGTAGGTGGCGTGCTCGCAGACGTTCGCGATCTGGGCGAGCATGTGCTTTATGATGCCGTTGCGCAGTCCCACGCCAAGTTCGAGGATGGCGACCCTGCCGTTGCGATGGGCTTGCACAAGGCGCTCGAGCTCCTCGAGCTGGGCCGTGGCGAGGGCGTCTGGATGGGCGAGACGCCGCTCGTCGATCGACGTGCGTATGCTCCCCTCCGTCTCGAGCACGCGCTCCTCGTCGAACCCGGCGCGCGCGAAGTGCCCGTCGATGTTGCATGTGACCACGAAGGTGTCGGCGTGCTCCGTAAGACGCCGCAGCCCGTTCATGAGCGAGCCGGGCTCATATTCGAGATACTCCTTTTGATGGAACCGCTCGGCCCATCGGCGTCGCACGCTGGCATCCGGGGAAGCGAGCCCCTGCAGTATGCAGCCGATGCCGTCTGCCTGGGCGAGGTCCCCGTACGCCTCTTGGAAATGAGCATCGGCGCAGAAAAGGTTGAGCCCCTCCGCCATGTCGAGTCCGTTGCTAGCGCCGATGATGACAAGATCCGCTTCGGCTAGCGCCCTGCCTATGCGAACTGCTTTCGCCGTCTCCATGCGCTACCTCCCCAGCGTCTTGCGCACGTCGGCGAGCACGTCGGCGATGTCGGCGCGAACGGCGAGCCCCCGATCCTCGATCGTGCGGGGGAGAAACTGCGTCTTGTTGTTTACGGCGATGTAGCTGGCCTGCGGTAACTGCGCCGTGAGGGCCCAGAACGGCTCCTGGATAAACGCGGGCGTCATGCGGCCCACACCCAGCTCGAGGAAGAGGATCCTCTGCCGTGCGTGCGCGTCGAGCCAGTCGGACACCTTGCGGTACTGCTCCTCGTAGAGTTCGCCCTGCAGGAAGTTGCCGTAGCCGCGAACCCAGGGGAACGCCTCTGCCCCGCAGTGCGGGCAGCGCGGCACGAGATCTGTCGGAACCTCAAGGCCGTCTCCCATGGCCTCTACCATGTTGGAGACCGGCTCGACCGTATCCCACACCGCGTCGGTGCAACAGCGGGAGCACTGAAAGAAGCGGTGGTCGCCTTGGATCTCTGCCACTTTCTCCCAGGGATAGAGCTTCACAAACTGCGTGTCCTGGTTGGTGGTGAGCACGAAGAAATCCTTCTCGGCGAGAATGGCGTCGAGGTCCCTGTAGGGCTTGCGCAGCGAGGCGTTGAGCGTGGTGTCGAGGAAGGTGGCGAGGTATCCCCAGCGCGCCTCGGCGGTGGGCCAGCGGTAGAACGACCCCTCGAAAGCGCCCTTGAAACCGTAACGCTCGGCGAATTTGCCGAAATGCTTGCGATAGGTCGCGTTGTCCTCGTAGTAGAAGTCGCCGCCGCCCGCCGCGGAGAGCCCGGAGGCCCCGCCCGCCAGCACGCAATCGGCTTCCTCGATCATGCGGGCGAAGTCCTCGATTTGCTGGTCGTAGGGCTCGGGCTCGCGGTCACTCAGCTCATAGGGCGTGCCGCCGCTGCGGTAGGCGGCCTGAAGGGAAAACGATTGGTTGGTGAGCTCGATAACGAGCTGCTCGTACAGGGTCACTGGATACCTTCTTTCAGCTATTATAAACACGTGTCTATAAAAAGTATCCATGTCGATTTGCTTAAGAGCAATGAACAGCTTCGGCCTGCTGTCGATAAACGAGCGTTTGCCGGGCATTGTCGAGCGTTGCAATTGGAGGGGTAATGGAAGCGGGGAAGATCGATCGTCGCCGACGCTATACACTCTCGGTCATACGGGAGGCGTTCTTCGCGCTGCTGGCCGAGGTCGGCTTCGCGAAGATGACGGTAGCGGATATCTGCCGCCGCGCCGATATCAACCGTGGCACGTTCTATCTGCACTACGAGGACAAGTTCGCCCTGCTCGACACGCTTATCGACGAGGCCTTGGCGGCGGTGCCGCCGCTCGAGGGAACGGAGGCGGGTGCCCTCTGCCAGCGTCCGCCGGCAAACGATGACTATTATCTGCTCTACTCGGATGACGACGCGTACGCCCGGGTGGCACAGCGCGTCGTCGAGCGCGGCGCCGAGCAGATGGTTCCCTCGATCATGGAGGAGACTGGGCTTTCGCGCGAGGACGCCTATCTGCTCTTCGTCCACAACGTCCAGGGAAATCTCGCGGTCAACCGCCTGCTCGGTTGGAGGCGAGGGCCCGAGTTTGCCCACGCTCAGGAGCTGCTCAGTGCCTATTCCGAAGGAGGCATGCGAGCGGTATCGGCTCGTCACGATCCTCGTAGCTCGTCTTGACCGCATGTCATTTCAGGTAGGTGGCGTTGCTATGGGCCCTCTTTGATTTTCGACGTTGTATAAGGCAATCGCAATCGTCTTGAGCTTCTTTAGGGAACTTGAACAAGAGATATGGCCTGCTGGCGATTGATTAACCCCATTTGTTTTGGTTACAAGAAAAAATGCCGCGCGCCTGCGGCATGAAGGAGGGAGATTCTTATGAAAATCGTTGTATTGAGCGGCAGCCCGCGTAAGGGCGCTAATACCGATACCATGGTCGAGGCGTTTGCCGAGACCGCGCGTGAGGGCGGCCATACGGTCGAGGTCATCCGCGTTGCCAGCAAGAAGATCGCCGGCTGCTCGGGATGCCAGTACTGCTTCGCCCATGAGGGCGTCTGCGCGCAGAAGGATGACATGGCCAACGTGATTGAGTCGCTGAAAGACACCGACATGGTTGTCTTTGCTTCGCCTATCTACTGGTTTGATATCACCGCACAGGAGAAGGCTGTCATCGACCGCCTGTACGCCTTCGGTGCTACGGGCTTCCCGTTCACCAAGACGGCCCTTTTGCTCGATAGCCACAGCGAGGGCGTCTATGATGCGGCAATCGCCATGTACAAGGCAACCTGCGCGTACTGCAAGTGGGAGGACCAGGGCATTGTCACCATCAGCGGTATGACCGAGCGCGACAGCATGGCATCGTCGCCCAAGTTGGAAGAGGTGCGAGAGCTCGCTCGCAAGCTCGCCTAAGGACAAGAAGAACGCATGGCAATCAGCGTTGGTGGAAATGCTTGCTATCCTTACCAAGAGATAGGGGTGTATTCCCTCAAGTGCCGTATAGAACAATTTTTAAACGCAGAAAAATAACTGAAAACAAATTAATCCGCGTTAAAATATTGTCAAACAGAAGTTCATGAGGGAAGGTTGCGTATGCGTCGCAAGGCAGACGAGCTCCTTAGGGAATGGCGAGACAGGGCTGATAGAAAACCTTTGCTGGTCAAAGGCGTGCGCCAGTGTGGCAAGACCTATCTGCTCAGAACGTACGCTCAGGATCTTTTCGAATCGGTTGTCTACGTTAATCTTGAGAACGACCGGTCGGCGCGAGCGGATTTTTCGGGCGGTCTTGACCCTCATACGATCGTACGCGCGATTGAGGCTCGTACGGGACAGCGTATCGTGCCTGGCAAAACCTTACTGTTCATTGACGAGATCCAGGCATGCGAGGAAGCGCTCACTTCCCTTAAATACTTTTGCGAAGATGCTCCCGAGTATTACGTTGCGGCTGCCGGGTCGCTTCTTGGGGTTGCCATTAACCATCAGTCGTATTCGTTCCCCGTCGGAAAGACCGACTTGATTGAGATGACTCCACTCGATTTCGAGGAGTTTCTCTGGGCGATGGGGCACGATCAGCTGGTCGACGAGATACGCTCATCATTCGAGATAATGGGTCCTCTTGCGCCAAGCCTTCATGAAAAGGCGCTTGGGCTCTATCGACAGTATCTTGTTGTTGGCGGAATGCCCGAGGCGGTCCAAACGTACATCGATGATCAGTCAATCATTGATGTGGCCGAAAAGCATCGGATTATTCTCGACGGATATTCCGCCGACACCAATAAATATGCTGATGAACGCTTGAGCGCAAAGACGCGTGCGTGCTTCGATTCCATTCCACAGCAGCTTGCCAAAGAGAATCGTAAATTTCAATACAAGGTAGTGCGAGCGGGGGGCAATGCGTCTCTCTTTGGAGATGCTCTCGATTGGCTTGTATTGTCGGGTACGGTGGCGCGCTGCAGCCTAGTCGGGCAGATCGAAAGCCCCTTAGAGGCCTTCGTTAACCCTTCTGCTTTTAAAATCTATCAGGCGGATACAGGGCTGCTCGTCTCCAAGGCCGGTGCTCAACGCGCCGATATTCTAGCCGGCATCGGCGGCACATTCATGGGCGCACTTACCGAAAACTACGTTGCCCAACAGCTTTCAGCCATGGGCTA
Organism: Collinsella sp.; assembly: GCA_019424985.1. Classification (GTDB taxonomy): domain Bacteria; phylum Actinomycetota; class Coriobacteriia; order Coriobacteriales; family Coriobacteriaceae; genus Collinsella. The sequence goes on from JAHYYM010000016.1 coordinate 27,770, forward strand.
TCCGCTGCATTATTGGGCGCGAGATAATCGTGCGGAAATCGACTTTGTAGTAGAGAAGCAGGGATGCTTGTCTGCGATTGAAGTCAAGGCGGGGGAGAACACAAGATCTCGAAGCCTGTCTTCACTTAAAAAGACCCATCCGGGCGTGCGCCTTGTCAGGCTATCGACTAAGCCCTTTGGAATGAGTGATGGGCTTATGTCTGTTCCACTTTATGCGGCATTTTGTCTATAGGGATGATGCTGCTGTAATGCATGGGGCCCGGAGCGCGATGTTGCTGCGCTCCGGGCCCCGCTGCTTTGTACAACCATGACGGTTTGGCCACCGTTGTTTTAGTCAAACAGACTCGGCATGTCGTTTTCTTTCATAAGGGCACCAGCGGAGGGCAGGCTCTGCGCCGTGAACTTCTCGGCCGAGACGCCGGCGCCAAGAATCTCCTCGGTCGTGCCGACGGTGGTGACCGAGCGGCCCTTCTTGGCCGTAAAGGCCTGTACGCCCTGCGTGTTGGTGGTCGTCTTGGTCTTGAGCAGCGACGTGTTAAAGTTCATCAGGCGGTAGTCGCTCGAGACCAGCGCGAGGTCGCGGTCCTCCTTGAGCACCTGCGCATACAGCAGCTTGCTGCCGCCGTAGATGGCGTTCTTAAGGCGCTTGCGGTTGGTCTTGGTGACGTATCCGGCAAGCGCGACGCGCACCACGCGGCCGTTCTCAAAGACGAACAGCACGTCGGCCTTGTAGTCCTCGGGGTCGATGACCCAGATGACGCTCTCGTCGGGTTCCATCTCGAGATCGGTCGGAAGGTACGAGCCCAGCTGGGCCGACTTGGTATCCTCAAACGCCGCGACCTTGCACTTGTACACCTGGCTCTTGTTGGTAAAGACCAGCAGCTCGTGCGTGTTGGAGGACGGGAACTCGATAAAGGGTTTGTCGCCGTCCTTGTACTTGAGCGTGGTCGCCTTCTTGAGCACGCGGTCCGTCATCTTCTTGAGGTAGCCATCGCGCGAGAGCATGATGGTAACCGGGTACTCCTCGACCTCGGGCTCCAAGCTTACCTCGATAACCTCATGGGGCTCGATCCTGCCCGTGCGGCGCGGCATCACGTACTTCTTGTTAACCGCGGCCAGCTCGTCGCTGATGACCTTCTTGATGTTGTCCTCGCTCGAGAGGATCTCCTCGAGTTCGGCGATCTCACCCTCGAGCTTGGCGATGTCCTTGGTGCGGTTGAGGATGTACTCCTCGTTGATGTTGCGGAGCTTGAGCTCGGCGACAAATTCGGCCTGGGTCTCGTCGATGTCGAAACCCTTCATAAGGTTGGGTACAACCTCTGCCTCGAGCTTAGTGCCGCGGATGATGGCGATGGCCTTGTCGATGTCGAGCAGAATTGCCTCAAGGCCGTGCAGCAGGTGCAGACGCTCGGACTTTTTGCCCAGGTCAAAGTTAATGCGGCGACGCGTGGACTCAATACGCCACTTGACCCACTCGTGCAGGATCTGGCGCACGCCCATAACACGGGGATAGCCGTCGACGAGCACGTTGAAGTTGCACGAGAACGAATCCTGCAGCGTGGTCGAGCGATAGAGCTTGGCCATGAGCTTGTCGGGGTCGACACCGCGCTTAAGGTCGATGGCGATACGCAGACCCGAAAGGTCGGTTTCATCGCGGATGTCTGCGATCTCCTTGACCTTGCCCTCCTTGGAGAGCTTGACGATGCGCTCGATGATGACATCGGTCTTGGTGGTGTAGGGGATCTCGTAGACCTCGATGATGCGCTCTTCGGGAATCCAGCGCCAGCGGGAGCGAATCTGGAAGCTGCCCAGGCCGGTCTCGACGATCTTCTCCATCTCCTCGCGGCGGTAGATAATCTCGCCGCCGGTCGAGAAGTCGGGCATGGGCATGTACTCGAGCAGGTCGCAGTCGGGATCCTGCAGGTAGTGCATCGTGGCGGTGCAGACCTCGTTGAGGTTGAAACCGCAGATGTCGGACGCCATGGCGACGCCGATGCCCTTATTGGCCGAGACAAGGATGTTGGGGAACGTGGTGGGCAGCAGGCGCGGCTCCTTCATGGCGCCGTCGTAGCTGTCGACGAAGTCGACCGGGTCCTTGTCGATGTCCTTGAAGATCTCGGCGCTGATGGGGGAGAGCTTGGCCTCGGTGTAACGCGAGGCGGCGTAGCTCAGGTCGCCCGAATAGTACTTGCCAAAGTTGCCCTTCGACTCCACGAAAGGAGCAAGCAGCGCCTCGTTGCCCGTGGCCAGGCGCACCATCGTCTCGTAGATGGCGGCGTCTCCGTGTGGGTTGAGCTTCATGGTCTGGCCCACGATGTTGGCGCTCTTTTGGCGCTCGCCCTTGAGCAGGCCCATCTTGTACATAGTGTAGAGCAGCTTGCGGTGCGAGGGCTTAAAGCCGTCGATCTCGGGGAATGCACGCGAGACGTTGACGCTCATAGCGTAGGGCATGTAGTTGACCTCGAGCGTCTGCGTAATCGGCTGGTCGGTGACCTCGGAGTGCAGGCCGATGACGTTCTCGGCGTTGACCTGCTTTTTCTTTGGCTGGTTCTTCGTCTTCTTCTTTGCCACGATTTCCTCTTGAACTTCTTATGGGCCGTCGTTATCGATTTGCTGCTATTGCAGGTCCAGCTGGTCCAGGTATTCCTTGCCGTGCTCGGAGATGTGACGCTTGCGGCCCGTCTCGTCGTTGCCCAGCAACAGGTTGAACATGGTCTCCATCTTGGTGACGTCCTCGGGTTCTACCTTGATCAGGCGGCGCGTCTCGGGGTTCATGGTGGTGAGCCACATCATGTCCGGATCGTTCTCACCAAGACCCTTGGAGCGGTTGATCGAGCACTTCTGGTCGCCAATCTCCTTGAGGATGCCGTTCTTCTCGAGCTCGGTGTAGGCAAAGTAGGTCTTCTCTTTGCAGTTGATCTCGTAGAGCGGCGACTCGGCGATATACACGTAGCCCTCGTCGATAAGCGTGGGCACCAGGCGATAGAGCATGGTGAGCACAAGCGTGCGGATGTGATAACCGTCGACGTCGGCGTCCGTACAGATGATGACCTTGTTCCAGTTGAGGTTGTCCAGGTCAAAGGCGCCAAGGTTCTTGATGCGCTTGTCCTTGATCTCCACACCGCAGCCCAGCACGCGCATGAGGTCCATGATGATGTCGGACTTAAAGATGCGCGGATAGTCCTCCTTCAGGCAGTTGAGGATCTTACCGCGGACGGGCATAACGCCTTGGAACTCGGCATCGCGCGAGGTGCGAATGGCGCCTGCTGCCGAGTCGCCCTCTACGATGTAGATCTCGCGGCGGCTCTTGTCCTTGGAGCGGCAGTCGATGAACTTTTGCACGCGGTTGGCCATGTCGGTCTTCTGCTGCAGGTTGGTCTTGATGCTCTGACGCGTCTTCTCGGCGTTCTCGCGCGAACGCTTGTTGATGAGCACCTGCTCCATGATCTTGTTGGCAGCGTCCTTGTTCTCGATCAAGTAGGTCGAGAGGCGTTCCTTAAAGAAGGCCGTCATGGCCTGCTGGATAAAGCGGTTATTGATGGCCTTCTTGGTCTGGTTTTCGTAGGACGTCTGGGTGGAGAAGCAGTTGGTCACCAGCACCAGACAGTCCTGGACGTCCTGCCATTTGATGCCGCTCTCGTTTTTGTTGTACTTGCCCTGTTGCTTGATGTAGGCGTCGATGGCGCTGGTCAGAGCACTGCGGGCCGCCTTCTCGGGCGAGCCGCCGTTCTCGAGCCATGACGAGTTGTGGTAGTACTCCTGCATCATGAAGGTGCGAGAGAAGCACATGCACGCGGTGATCTTTACGTTGTAGTCGGGCAGGTCCTCGCGATCGCGACCGCGACGGTCGGCCTCGATAAAGAAGGGCTCGGTAAGGTAGTCGGCACCGACCTTCTCGAGCACGTAGTCCTCGATGCCCTTGGGGTAGCAAAAATCCTCTTCGGAAAACTCGCCATCGTCGCCCTCAATGCGCAGGCGGAAGGTCACGTTGGCGTTGACCACGGCCTGGCGGCGCATGGTCTCGCGATACCAGTCGTGAGGGATGCTAATCGAGGTAAAGACCTCAAGGTCGGGGCGCCACTTGATGGTGGTGCCGGTACGGTTCTCGTCGCTGGGCTCAATCTCGAGCGCCTTCTTTTTGGCGCCGACGACCTTGCCCTTCTTAAAGTGCAGGGAGTACTTGTTGCCGTCACGCCAAACCGTGACGTCCATGTATTCGGAGGCGTACTGGGTCGCGCAGGAGCCCAGGCCGTTGGTGCCGAGCGAGAAGTCGTAGTCGCCGCCCTGGTTGTTGTTGTACTTGCCGCCGGCGTAGAGCTCGCAAAAGACGAGCTCCCAGTTAAAGCGCTTCTCGGAAGGGTTCCAGTCGAGCGGGCAGCCACGGCCATTGTCCTCTACCTGGATAGAGCCATCGCGAAAGGCGGTAAGGGTGATGAGCTTGCCGTAGCCCTGGCGCGCCTCGTCAACGGCGTTGGACAGGATCTCGAAGGCGGCATGCGCGCAGCCGTCGAGCCCGTCTGAGCCAAAGATGACGGCAGGGCGCAGGCGTACGCGCTCCTCGTCCTTGAGCTGACGAATACTGTCGTTACCATAGTTTGCGGTGTTTTTTGCCATACTCGCTCTCTCGGTGCTCCCTTGCTACGTTTTAGTCATATAGATAGTCAAGGTAGCATAGCCCAGCCCACAGACGATTCCACCCAACACGAAATCCATCGAACAATCGTTCGATTAGATAATGGATGCTTGGGATGCGGGTGGGGTCTGTCCTATTCAAACATCTGCGGCAGGTCGATGAAGACGGTTCGATCGCTTTCGTCAGCTTCGAAGCCCGAACGGGAGAAGAATCCGTAGCGATGGCACTTGAGCCCCGTTGCCTCGACTTGGGTGATTTCCTCGTCGACCATTTTTTGCGTGACGGGGGATTTGCGGAACTTTGCTTCGTAGAATGCGTAGCCCTCGGGGTCTTGCGTTACCACATCGAATTCGCCGCTCGTTTTGTTTGCGGGATCGTCGTACCAGTACTTGCCTATGGCATCGAAAGCCGGTTCGATCTTGCCAGTCCTGTTTTGCCGCACGAGGTATTGACGGCAGATCTCCTCGAACATATGTGGAGTGTAGTTTTCCTCGAAGTCTTGGGAGACGTGACGATCATAGAAGACTTCCGGGTCGAGCAGCTGACGCGCAGAGGCATTGCGGAAGACGTAGCGATAGTAAAAGAGCGAAAGTGGGTCCACCACAAAGTAGCCAGACTTGCGCTTATTCGTAGGGTCGTTGATGGGTGCACGCTTTTGGACGATTTCGAGTGACATGAGCTTGTCGAGTACGTCTGCCATGGCCGGACCGCTCGAGACGTGCGACTGTGCCAGCACGTCCCCCCAACGGGAGTAACCTTGTGCGAGAGCCCCGAAAACTTCGTTGGCGTTGGTCATCTTCGAGATCTCGGCGTTGAGATAGGACGGTACTTCGCTTTCTAAGCGGGCGCCAGGTTCTGTGACGAGCTCGATGATATTGTCGCGTACGCTTTGGGACTGATCGATGAGGCGATTGTAAAAGGGGATGCCGCCAAAAACGCTATAGAGCCGCACCTTGTCCTCGGGTGAGAACGCGGGATAGAACTTTGCAGCGTCAAAGTAATCCATGGGCTTAAGCTCAAGCGCGAGATCAATTCGCCCGTAGAGGGGGCTTTCATGCTCGATGAGAGATTTCATAATCTCAACGTAGGAGCCGCACAGGACAATGTTTAAACGTGAGTCTTCCCTGTGAGCGTCGATTGAGGTCTGGAGAATGCTGTCTAAGCCTTTAACCGCATCTCTCAAGTAGGGGTATTCGTCGAGAACGAGGGTAATGTTCTTGTCTTTGGCTTGGGCAAACAGAAATTCGATGAGCTCGCGGATGCCCGTGAAGGCGAGCGGAGGAAAGCTTAGCGCTTCAGCAGCAAGGGCGGACAGACTCTCGAGGTTGTCTGCCTCGGAGGTTTGGCGGCACTCGTAATAGATCGTTGCGACGTCCGATAAATCGGTTAGCGCCTGCTTGATGAGCTCACTTTTGCCGACGCGACGCCTTCCGTAAATGAGAACATTGCGCTGCTCGGGCGCATTGAGTGTTTTCTTAATACGGGCGAGTTCAAGCTCCCTGCCAATGAATTCCACTTACTCGGTTCCTTCCGACTCGGTTTTGTCCGAGTTAATTGTATCGCATGAATAAGTTTATGCTCGAGTTTACTCGGACAAAACCGAGTCGGTTTTGTCCGAGTAAGTTTGAATAGCGAATCGAAATTGTTATGTCCACATGGCGATGGCGGACATGGTTTCCATAAGCGCCGCGTTCGCGCTTGTTATTGCCGCAATGCGCTGTATCGCTGAGGCGCAGATCGTACCGCTCGAAAGCGTCTTTTGGTTGGCGAATCTGGCCACGGGCGTGTTCTGCGGTGCGACGATTTTCGCGGCCACGTTTGCTGTCCTGTGCGCAACGTTTTTCACGGCGAAAAGGCGCCGCGCAAAGATCGAAGCCGAGCTCGACTCCGCTGGCGACATCTAATGCGTAATGGGCCGGCTCTGGGTATCCAGAACCAGCCCATTTTGATGTTCGATGAGCCGATTCAGCGTCTCTCACAAAAGTAACTAGGAGCTAGCGAGGCCTATCCGAATTGGTCTCATTGGCGGTGTCTTTTTTGAGCGCCGTGCGGCGGGCGCTGTAGGCGACGAGGCCGGCGCCTGCCGCGGCGAGTACTGCCGCGGCTGCCGTAAGGGGAGCGTTGACATCGCCCGTGCCCGCAAGCGCGCCCGCTTTTCCGGAGCGCTTGTTATTGCCGTGGTCCTTGCCACTGCCGGAGCTGCTTCCGCCGGAGCCGCCGCCCTCGTCAGTACCGCCGCCACTCGAGCTACCATCGCCGTCTGCTGTCATCGGGGCGTCGTGAAGTCCTGTCGTGTCCGCGCTGTCGCATACGCCGACCTGAACTTCTGAGCGTTCGCATGCCGCGTCGGGCACATGAAGCTCGTGCAGAACGGCACTCAGCGCCGAGTTTGCGCCCGGTCGGATCTCCTCGAGCGTTACGGGATCGAGCGCCACCAGATTACGCGCCTTCGCATATAGCGTTACGCGTTTGCCCACCTCGTCGCTCCAACTCTCGGGGATGGCGAAGCTCATGCGGAACTGTGCCGTGCAACCCGGTGCCAGCACGGCGTTGCCGCTGTCGGCTACCAGCGGGTGCGTTGCAAAACGTGCGCCCAGCGTCTCGAGCGCGTACTTCACGTGTGCCATGTCGTTGGCCGAAGCATCCTCGGCAAGCTCCGGATCGTAGATCGAAGCCATGCGTGCGTTTGCTCCGAACCCGATGGATGCGCTGGAGAACGGCTGGCTGGAGCCCTCTCGGTACAGATCGATCGTGCCGGCGGTCAGCAAGGTGTTGCCGTCGTTTCGCACCGTGACCATGAAGGATTCGCCTGCTGCTCCGGGCACCACCGCGCCCGAGGTAGCGACCGCGCCCGTCGGAGTGGCACACGCCACCAAGGGCACTTCGATGCCGTGTAGTTCTGCCTCGCTCTTCTCCGCGCTCACAATGTGCGTGGCGAGCGCGGAGAGCATGCTCCCCGACGTCAAAAATGTCGTTATCTGATCGACGGGATGGTCCAGCTCGCACATCACGAACGGCTCCGTAAACAGATCGCCTGACAAGGTGCTGGCGAAGATGCGGAAGTGCTTGCCCATCACTGCAACTGGGTTGCCTTCTTCGTCGTAGGTCTGTCCCACCTTGCCATCGGTGTTCTCTACATAGAGCGCGCACCTGCCGTTGTTGCTTACGCTAAACGATGCCGGGCCACAGCCTGCGGCACCCACGGGCTGCGTTGCAAACGCCGATGCGCCTCGCGTCCAAGTAATATGCTGCAGTTGCTCGTTGACGGTTGCCAAAAAGCCCGAATGTTGTGGCCACGGTACCGCACGGGGTACCGTGGCGTCTGGTGGCATAACGCCCCAGCCCGCAATGGACTGGCCGATCACGGCGTACGATGCGCAGCCGCAACCGTCTGCGGTCTCGTACGCAACGGGCACCACCATTTTGCCGTTGATATTCTCGGGCTCGCCCAGCTCGATGCTCGACGGTGCCTGCGGAAAGCGGAGGACCTGACGGAACGTGAGGCTGTCGCCCGAAACGTCCGACCACAGGGTAAAGCACTCGAGCGCGACCTCTGCCTCGGTGCCCAACGCCTTTTCTGCCGTGGTTCCGCGGCGGTGGAGATAGGCGCCCGACAGACGCCCGTCGACAAGCGTCTTGCCCACCGTGATGCGTGGACACTGCAGACAATGGTAACCGTCCTCCTGCAGGCGGCCGCGCGAGATGCTGCGCCACGACGTGTGCGATACCACGCGAACTTCGCTATTGCTTATGCGCAGGCGCACAACGGACAGTATGCCGGCTGTGCTTGCCGTATCGAAAAGGGTGTTGTCGCCGGCGGGGCGCTCGCCCGAGACCAGCAGCACGTAGGCGTCCTGGTTTCCTCTTCCGTCCGTATATTCCACCACGTCGAAGTCGTAATCGAATATGCCGTCGCGCTCCACGTCGCCCTCGCCAAACCCAAGGGGAAAGTCCACGGGCGTGGGAGCGGACCACGTGCCGTTTGCCTTTGTGTGCACCACCAGGCGCGAGCGGCCATTGTCGCCGTAGCGCACCGAGGCGATACGGAACAGGCATTCTACGCCGGCAATCATCGTTAGCTTCATGTGGGCTTCGCTGAGCACGCCGGAAAACAGCACGTTGTCGCTCGAGGGTTTTATGCCGCCACGCTCGTCCTCCGACACGCTGGCAGAATTGGCGTTCGGGTCCGCAACGGCGTTCGTTGACTGACCGATGTAGGTGTACTCATACATCGGTGCGGCATTTTCGTCGTTCTCCATCAGCGCATGGACGAAATGTTCGACCTGTCCCGTGTCGTCGCTTTCTGCATCCGCCTCGAGCTCAATGCGCGTGACCGCTTGATCCCAATCGCGCACGACAGGCGCGACGTTTATCGCGGCGGCTGCAACCTCGGCGCGTGCGAGCAGCTCGGAATTGGTGACGATGGTGGCCGACGCGATAAACTGCGGCACACCACCTGCCTCGGTGTTGCCGGGCGTGCCGAAGCAGGCATCCAGCGTGTAAGGCGTATCTCCACCCAATGCCAGCTCAGAGCGTTGGGGCACATACCGGTCGTCATTGTTCACCGACATATTCCACGAATCGATGAGTGTGGGCCACGACCCCGACCAAGCCTTGGTGGTCCACTTGAACATTACGAACTGGAGTATCACATCGACATCGACGTCTGCACCCACGCGCAGCCGCGGAAGCTGGTGTCCATCTGCCTTCTCGTACCCAATGAACAGCGTGAGGGATGCGGCACCGCGCACGGCAGACGAAGCGACGCCTGCAACGCCGGCTCCAAAGGTGACGGCAAGTCCGATCTGGATGGTGAACGAGCCCGACGTGTTGGAATAGTCGAGCGAAATGTTCTTGAAAAACGCCGCGCCGCTGCCGTGCGTGTGGGTACCCACAGCGAGCGCCAGCTTCGCCAGCACCCAAGGGTTGACGTTTAGGAAAAATGGCACCGGTCCTAGGGTAAACTGCTCGGTCCAATTGAGGTCAGTTCTTACCTGGAAGAGGGCCTTAATATTGCCGTATGCAGGGTCGTTGTTGTTACCCCAGGTTTTGCCCACCCAATCGTAGGCGAGCGAGCCGTACAGCTGTGTGGCGATATCCATCGTGAACAGCGGCGTGCAATGGTGGCGAAGGAGCTTGGTGTTTCTTGGATCGGTGCCCGAACCGGCACTCATACTTTTGTACTGATTCCACTTCCCCTCCATCTCGTCGAGGTAGCGGTTTGCCTGCTTGGCGCCCGACTCACGCGGCGATTTCTTCCAGTATTCCGGATCAGGGTTGCCCGAATCGTTCATATAGCTGGCTGGTTTGTATCCTCCGCCAAACAGTACGTACCCGGCAAACGAGAAATCGAACAGAATGGGGAACAAGGGCATCCAGCACGTGAACTTATTACCACCGATGCCGGGAAACGATGCGGGGAAATCAAACGGAGTGATCTCTTGGTCCATAGTGGTGGGGACGATAGTGGTCGATCCGGATTCCGCCTTTGCCGCCGGCGCGGTAACAACGGCCATGGGGGAGGAGAGCGTGTAGGTTTTGTCCTGGTAGTCGAGGACAAAGCGCAGCTTGCATCCTTCTTCCAGAAGGCTCGACGCTGCATCGAGGAACTTGTCTTCGAGTGTGAACGTCGCCAGATTATCCGCGCTCGATGCGCTGGCCTTGATCTGACCAATCTGCGTGACGGTTTCGGTTGAGCTGCCCGCAGCGGGCATCACTTTATTGATATGCAATGTTGCCTGCCCGCCCTGCGGCAGATGAGCCTGCACGGTAAATGCGTGCGTATCGGGCTGCTCGTTTGCCGTGTCGTCCTTCGGCAATGCCATGAACGTGGCTTCAGCGTACTGGATGTCCCATTCGTCGAATGTGAGCTGGCGGAAGTACGGCTCGCCGTCGGAAAGCGGACGCGTGGGCGCGGTTATGGCGGTGCCGCCCTGGATACGCGCAAGGGGAATCTCGACATCGCGGTAGCCCGCCATGCTAATGGAGATGCCGCCGTTAAAGTCGTACGCGTCAAGGAGCTTTGCCTCGTCTACGTAGCCTTCCGAAAGCGAGGCAATCTCAAAGATGGCGGTGCCTTCGTCATCGGTCGTGGCGGCGAGCTGCTCGCCTGCGGCGTAGCGCGACGTGAGCGTGACCTGCGCTCCCTTGATGGGCATATTCTTGTTGGCGACGTCGACCACGACCACACCAAACATGGTGCGCGAGAGAACGAGCACCCTGAAGGGGTCTTTTTCGTCGGCATAGGCCGCGGTGGGCGCGAACGGCAGCAGGAAGGCATTTTCGCTTCCCGGCACGCGAGGCAACATGATGCTCGCTAGTGAGGACGCTCCGGCAACAAGTAACGAACGGCGATCAAGCATCTTGGGCTCCCATCCCGCAAATATCGGTGGAAATAATCCAATTTTGCGAGAAGACGCTTCGTGGCGGTAGTGCCGTTCAAGGGTCAAAATGTCCAAATTGATCGAGCGAAGCGCCGGGTTCCGGAACGCGTTCGATGCGCTTGGCAGCCCGGTCGCTAACGCAACATGTGCGCGACCAGCTCGGCGCGTGTGCCGATGCCAAGCTTTGCGTATACGCCGGATAGGCGGTTTTTGACGGTGCCCGGTGATACTCCCATATGGCGTGCGATTTCAGCGTTGGTCCATCCGCGGCAGGCGAGCATGGCCATGGTGAACTCTGTGGTCGTTAAATCGTCGGCAACGTCCTCGCCCGAATCGGGGTTGTGGATGCGCCGCCAGCCGTAGCTGAAGCGGTACGTGATCTCGATGATGCGTGCGAAGTCGTCAGGGTATTGCGTTTTTAGGCATGCCTCGATGAGCCCCTGCAAAAGGCCGTGGTGCTCGCCAATGAGCTCGATAAGGCCGTCGGGGCGCGCAATGTCCCAAGCGGCTCCAAAATGCGCTTTTGCGGCGTCGATGTCCTTGAGGCTCATGCATGCCATGGAAGCTGCCAGGTGCAGGAACAGTTCAGAGATGGGATAGCTTCCCTGTTTCATAATTAGGGCGTTTTCCGCCATGCCCAGGCTGCGGCCGTATTCGCCGCGCAGATACAAGGCGTGCGCCATCACGTAGCTGGCGAACAGTCGCAGGCCTTCGGGTAGGTGCGCCGCAAGTGGATAAAACTCTTCGGCAGAATACGGGGAAGGCAAGTGCAGCAGGACGCTCGCGGCCGAGGCGAACAGGATATGCGTGGCGTGGACGGCGGGCGATTCCTCGTCGGCCGGCGTATCGAGGATGCCCGCAAGGCACCGGCGGGCGTCGGCGATACGGTTGAGCGACAGACTGGCGTATCCGCAGATAAAGCATGCGGAATAGCGCAGCGCGGGATCGGTGACGTCAAGATAGGGGTGCGCCGTCTTGGCGGCGAGTGCGGCCTGTCCGCGAAAGTACAGCGCTTCTGCCGTGGCGATGGCGCGTGAATCGGGGTCGGAAATGCCTGCAACCGCAGCGTCAATCTGCCCCGGCACAAAGGCGGTGCACATCAACGGCATGGGAACGCATGGGTAGCCATCGCAGTCCATCTTCCATCTCCCAACAGCTGGCAACACTAGCAGCAATTGTACTCTTGTTGCTCGGGACTGGAATTTGTGGGTATCGCCTACGATTGTGCCGAACGTATAAAGGAAGAGTCTATTGGCGATGCTCCCAAGGTGGCTACCGAAGTCTAGCTGACCTTGGGATATAGAAAAACTGCCGCCCCTGCAAAAAGCTCTGTCGCAGCGATGGGAAACGTATCTCGTTCTGCATATAATGAGGTCATATGACGGTGCGCCTGCATACGCGCGGCGCATTTCCATCGAACCGAGAAGGAGCTCTGCATGGATCCCAACAAGCGTCCCGACGACATGGTGCGTATCACCACTCCCGAACTTGCCCAGGTGTTCATCGATGAGCAGGTCGCTGCAATCCGCGAGCAGATCGGCGACAAGAAGGTCCTGCTGGCTCTTTCCGGCGGCGTCGACAGTTCGGTTGTCGCGGCCCTGCTCATCAAGGCCATCGGCAAGCAGCTCATTTGCGTGCATGTGAACCACGGCCTGATGCGCAAGGGTGAGAGCGAACAGGTCATCGACGTCTTCAAGAACCAGATGGACGCTAACCTGGTCTATGTGGACGCGACCGATCGCTTCCTGGATAAGCTCGTGGACGTCGAGGAGCCCGAGGCCAAGCGCAAGATCATCGGTGCCGAGTTTATCCGCGTGTTCGAGGAGGAGGCCCGCAAGGTTGGCGACGAGGTCAGTTTCCTCGCCCAGGGCACCATCTATCCCGACATTCTTGAGTCCCAAGACGGCGTGAAGGCTCACCACAACGTGGGCGGTCTGCCCGAGGATCTGCAGTTTGAGCTCTGCGAGCCCGTCAAACTGCTGTACAAGGACGAGGTCCGCGTCGTGGGTCGCGAGCTCGGCCTGCCCGAGAACATGGTCGAGCGCCAGCCGTTCCCCGGTCCCGGCCTGGGCGTCCGCTGCCTTGGTGCCATCACCCGCGACCGTCTTGAGGCGCTGCGCGAAGCCGACGCGATCGTGCGCGAGGAGATCGACAAGGCGGGTCTGACCATCTGGCAGTATTTTGCCGTCGTGCCCGACTTCCGCGCCACCGGCGTGCGCGAGGGCAAGCGCGCCTACGATTGGCCCTGTATCATCCGCTGCATCAACACCGTCGATGTCATGACCGCCGAGGTGCCTGAGCTCGACTGGGCGCTGCTCAAGCGCATTACCGCTCGCGTGACCGCCGAGGTCCCCGGTATTTGCCGCGTTTGCTACGACCTCACGCCGAAGCCCGTTGGCACGGTCGAGTGGGAGTAAGCTAACTCAGCTGGTAGGCGACGAGAACTAGCAGATGTGACAAAGGGACAGTCCCTTTGTCACATCCTCGATATTATGTGCGGGATGGTACGCCACGCGGCGTGCCATCCCGTTCGTTATTTTAATGAGCCGAGTGCGCGAGTGGGAAGAGTCACGAGCATGGTCGTTCCGCGCTCCGAGCTCTCTTCGACCTCGATGGAGCCGCCGTGGAGTGCGGCAATCTCCCAGACCAGTGCAAGCCCCAGCCCCACGCCGCCATATGCCCTGCTGCGCGATTTGTCGACGCGAAAGAAGGGCTGAAAGATGCTCGTCTGGTATTGCTCGGGAATGCCCGGTCCCTGGTCGCGCACGCGTAGCAGCACGCGGTCGCCTTCGGCGCAGGCGTTGATTTGCACGGTCGAGTTGGGCGCGCTATAGCGTATGGCGTTTTCGGTCAAGTTGAACAGCAACCGATAGATCAGCGTGTCGCTGCCGATCGTTTGCGCGTCGCCCTCACTTGTAAGCGTGATGTCTTTTTGCTCGGCAAGGGGTGCCAGGTCCGTGAGCACTTCTTCGATCATCGGCGCTAGGTCAATCACATCGTTGCAAGGGACACTGCGCAGCTCGCTCATCTCGAGCAGGGTCTTTGTCATGTGCGTCATTCGCTCGGTCTGCTCCTGCAGCAGCCCGAGCAGGCTCGCTGTATCGGCGTCGACGTCGGGGTGCTCGGCACAAAACAGCTCAACCTGGGCCTGCATGAGCGCAAGCGGCGTGCGCAGTTCGTGCGCCGCATTGCCCGTAAACTGTCTTTGTGCGGAAAATCCCTCGTCAAGGCGGGTAATCATGTCGTTAAACGACGCGCTGCAGCGCCTGAGTTCAGAGGGCACGTCCTCGCTGATTTTTGTGTCGGCGAGGTTGTCGGGCCGCACGCTCTCGACTTGCGTCGCAAAGAAGCGCAACGGCCGCAGCGCATGTCCGCTCACAAAGTAGGCCAGCACGCCGCCGAGCAGCGTCACCGCCGCAGTTATATACCAGCTCGTCGCGCCAAACGATTCTTGGGCGTCGTTCACGACGATGGTCAGCGCGTCGTCGAGCTCTTTGTTTGTCGGGTCAAATGAGCTGGGCGAGGCCGCCTCCACCTTGCTGTGCGCCGATAGTTCATTGCCGATCGAGTCCATGTAGCGCATGCCGGAGTAGCCAACCAGGCAATTCATAAGTACGCAGGTTGAACATATCAGCAGTGCCGTCATCAACGTGATGCGCCACTGCAGCGACAGCCGCTTCATTTGCCGTCCTCCATAACGTAGCCTTCGCCGATTCGGTTGCGGATGGGGTCGTGCCCCAACGCGCCGCGCAGCTTTTTGCGCAGCGACGAGATGTGCACGCGGGTCGCGTTGCTAAAGCTGTTGACGCTGCTGTCCCATACATGCTCGATAAGCTCTTCCTGGCTCACCGGCCGCCCCTGGTTAAGCATCAGGTATTCCAAGATGCCGGTCTCCTTGCGCGTGAGGGATAGGGTCTCGCCGCCCACGGAGGCGAGGCGCGCCTTGGTGTCAAAGCTCAACAATCCACAGGTTAGAACAACGTCGCTTTGCGTAAAGCGCCTGAGCGTGAGGCTGCGTATACGTGCCGCCAGCTCGTCAAGATGGAACGGCTTGGTGAGGTAGTCGTTGGCGCCCGCATCGAGCCCCGCTACCTTGTCGGAGACCTCGCCACGTGCCGAGAGCACAAGCACCTTGGTCTCACAATCAGTTGTCCTGAGTTGCCTGAGCACGGTCATGCCGTCGACATGGGGGAGATTGAGGTCGAGCACGACAAGATCAAAGGTCTCGACATCGAGTAGATCGAGGGCCTGCTGCCCGTCGTAGCAGCAGTCGACGCTATAGGCCAAGTTGCGCAGGCTGCGTGCGATCGCATCGCACAGCGCCCGCTCGTCCTCGACGACCAAGATGCGCATAACGTTCTCCTTGCATAGTCATTCACGCTTAACACGGATTTTATAGTCGGTATGGTCCAATGGGTCGCGAAACGAAAGGAGTGGTCAGATTGTTCAAAGCGATTAAGCCTGTGGCGCAGGTGGCTTTGCTGATCGTTGGGGTAGCCATGGTTGGCTTTGGAATTATGCGCGGCGAGGCAGATGCCGTGCTGGCCAAGGCAATCAGGCTGTGCTTGGAGTGTATCGGAATTGGATAAAAGAAAAAACACTGCATCGCATCTTTTGGCGAGATTCCGCGGATTGATTCAGGCGGCGGCGACGCTTGCGACCAATATTCACCTGCCTAACTTTGCCAAGGGCGGTATCTACCAGGGAGCCGGCAAAGCCGTCTGCGTGCCGGGGCTCAACTGCTACTCGTGTCCGGCGGCCTCGGGCGCGTGTCCCATCGGGTCGTTTCAGTCGGTGGTGGGCTCGTCTAAGTTCAACTTTTCGTATTACGTCACCGGAACGCTCATTCTAATCGGCGTGCTGCTGGGACGTTTTGTATGCGGCTTTTTGTGCCCGTTTGGATGGCTGCAAGAGCTTCTGCATAAGATTCCCAGCAAAAAGCTCTCCACGAAAAAGCTCAAGCCGCTCACGTACATCAAGTATGCCGTGCTACTGTTTGCCGTGGTGCTGCTGCCCGTCTTGGTGGTTAACGATGTGGGTATGGGCGACCCGTTCTTTTGCAAGTACATCTGCCCGCAGGGTGTGCTCGAGGGCGCGATTCCGCTGTCCATCATGAATACGGGAATCCGATCCGCGCTGGGAAGGCTCTTTTCCTGGAAGCTCGCGATCCTCATTGCGGTTGCGGTGCTGAGCGTGCTGTTCTACCGCCCCTTCTGCAAATGGATTTGCCCCCTCGGTGCGTTTTATGCGCTCATGAACAAGGTGTCTTTGCTGGGGATCCAGGTTGACCAGTGCAAATGCGTCTCGTGCGGCAAGTGCGCCAAGGTGTGTCAAATGGACGTGGACGTTACGCGTACGCCCAACCATGCCGAGTGCATTCGTTGCGGCAAATGCGTGGGCGCGTGCCCCGTCGATGCTATTAGCTTTCGCTATGGGCTGGGTGTGACGGGCGACAAACCCGCGCAGTCCACGCAAGCCTGCGAAAACAAATAGGTACCTATATAAGTTTCGATATAAACGGAGGAACCATGAAACTGTCAAAAATTGCGGCTCTGTTGATGCTGCCCGTGCTGGCGTTGACTCTCGCGGCGTGCTCTGCCCCCAAGGGCGACGCGAAGGATGCTACGAGCGGCGATGCGCAGATTGCCGAGCTCATAGCGCAAAAGCCGTCAAGTGCCGAGGAGGCGGCCGAGCTGTATCAGCAGCTGCTGCAAAAGGAAAATGAGATCTTTGCGAGCGATAACGCCCTATGGGAAAAGGTGTTCCTTGCGGCCAACAAAGACACCCCCATGATTGAGGACGGCAAGAACTACGGTGACTTCTTGCTCGATACCATCGAGGGCGCCAAGGATCAGTTTGCGGCTGACGAGCTTAAGACGCTTAAGGCCGGCGCGCAGCAGGTCAAGGAGATCGAGGACAAGCTCATGGCGCTGGAGAAGGAATTCCCCGGATGCGGCAGCACGCCTGGCGAGGGGGAGAGCGTTGATGCCTCGACCGCAGGGATGACCAACGGCGAGAGCGAGGAGACGAAGTTCCCCAGCTTTAAGGGCAAGGACTTGGACGGCAACGATGTAAACAGCGACGAGCTGTTCTCCAAGAACAAGGTCACCGTCATGAACTTCTGGTTTACCACCTGCAAGCCGTGCGTGGGAGAGCTGGGCGATCTGGAGAAGCTCAACAAGGAGCTTGCCGAGAAGGGCGGTCAGGTCGTGGGCGTTAATTCCTTTACGCTCGACGGCAACAAAGACGAGGTGGCCGATGCCAAGGACGTGCTTTCCAAGAAGGGCGTGACGTATAAAAACATCTGGTTTAAGTCGGATAGCGAGGCCGGAAAGTTCACCTCAAACCTCTACTCGTTCCCGACCACCTACGTGATCGACCAGAATGGCAACATCGTTGGAGAGCCGATCATGGGCGGTATCAACTCTGCTGAGCAGCGTGAGGCGCTCAACAAACTGATCGATCAGGCACTCGCGAAGAGCGAACAGTAAGTCCGTGGGACAGACAACTGAAGGGGAGTCGCTGGAAACAGCGACTCTTTTTTCTGCTTCGGGGTAGCATCATGGGTATACGTCGAAAGGGCACGCAGCTTTTCGTGCATTGCCTGAGCGGTGCGCGAAGCAACCAAGCTGTGAGTTTTCTTAAGCGTTCTGGGTATGGCAGTGTCAAGACTATCGGCGGCATAAGCGGCTACACGGGAAAGGTGGTGCGTTGGCTATGAAGGTGGTTATCGTTGGAGGCGTCGCGGGCGGCGCATCGGCAGCGGCACGTTTGCGCAGACTCGACGAGCAGGCCCAAATTGTCATCTTTGAGCGCACGGGTTTTGTATCGTATGCCAACTGTGGGCTTCCGTACTACATTGGCGGCGTGATAGAAGAAGAGAGCGCATTGACGCTGCAGTCTCCCAAGGGCTTTTGGGATCGCTTTCGCATTGCGGTCAAGACGAGTCACGAGGTGTTTGCCATCCATCCCGATTCGCATACGGTCGAGGTTCGCAATATGCTGACGGGCGAGGAATTTGTCGAGACGTATGACAAGCTCATCCTGTCGCCGGGTGCAAAGCCGATTCGCCCTGCGTTGCCGGGCATCGACTCGGATAAAATCTTTAGCCTACGCACCGTTGAGGACACGCTGCGTATTCACAGCTATGTTCGAGAGCGGCGACCGAGCAGTGCCGTTGTGATCGGCGGCGGCTTCATTGGCGTCGAGACGGCGGAGAATCTGTGTGAGCTGGGGCTCCAGGTGACCCTTCTGCAGCGTCCCGTCCAGCTTATGAACAACCTGGATTACGACATGGCGACCCTTTTGCATACCGAGGTGCGTGAGCACGGTATCGATCTGCGCCTCAAGGCCGATGTGACAGGTTTTGAGGAAGTTGATGGCCGCGTTGTCACCCATGTTGCGGGCGATGACCCTATCGGAGCCGATATGGTGCTGCTTGCCATTGGCGTGGCACCTGAGAGCCATCTGGCGCAAGAGGCGGGGCTCGAACTGGGCATCAAGGGGGCTATTGTGGTCAACGACCGCATGGAGACCTCTGCTGCCGACGTGTATGCCGTGGGCGATGCCGTGCAGGTCACGCATCAGGTGACCGGCGAGGACGCGGTCATTTCGCTCGCCGGCCCCGCCAACAAGCAGGGGCGTGTCGTCGCCGATGTCATAGCCGGCATGGACAGCTGCTACCTCGGATCGTTGGGCTCATCGGTTATCAAGGTATTCGACTTGACGGCGGCAAGCACGGGACTATCCGAAAAGGCGGCACACGCGGCGGGAATTGACTGCGACAGCGTGGTCCTGTCGCCCGGTTCGCATGCGGGTTATTATCCGGGTGCAACGCCCATGACCATGAAGGTTGTCTTCGAGAAGCAGGGATTGCGCCTGCTGGGTGCGCAAATCGTGGGCATCGATGGTGTGGACAAGCGTATCGACGTTCTGGCGACTGCCATCCAGGCAGGCATGCGCGGCGATAGGCTTAAGGATTTGGACCTAGCATACGCGCCGCCGTATTCATCGGCGAAGGATCCCGTCAATATGGCGGGCTTTATGATCGAGAACCTCAATCGCGGCATACTGGCGCAGTGGCATTGGGAGGATGAGCCCAACTTGCCACGCGATGGCAGCGTGCAGCTGCTCGATGTTCGTACGGAAGGGGAGTATGAGCGCGGGCATATCGATGGTTTCGTAAACATTCCCGTCGATGATCTGCGCAGTCGCCTGGGCGAGCTCGACCGGGCCAAGCCGGTTTACGTGATTTGCCAGAGCGGCATTCGCAGCTACATTGCTTGCCGCATTTTGGCGCAGCATGGCTTTGAGTGCTTTAACTTCTCGGGCGGCTATCGCTTCTTTGCAGCCGTGACTGAGGCTCGCCGCGGCAGCGCTAACGTTATGCCGTGCGGGCTCGAAAAGTAGCGCGCATTGGAATGTGACAAAGTGACAGCCTCTTTGTCGCATCGGGGATGTTATACGCGGGATGGTGCGCCATGCGGCGTGCTGTCCCGTTCGTTTTTTGGCGCGGTTCGTTACATTCCTCACTGGTATCGGCCAAAAATGAGGATAGAGTAGGACAAACGCGCCGAACGTGAACGGCGGGGGAGCGGGCGAGCGCGCCCGCGCGAGAGAGGTTGCCGTCCATGCTGGATCTCAGAGATATTTGCAAAAGGTACGTTACGCAGTCGTTTACGCAGGTGGCGCTCGACAACGTGAGCCTGTCTTTTCGGGATAACGAGTTCGTGGCCATTCTGGGTCCCTCGGGTTCGGGTAAAACTACGATGCTCAATGTTATCGGTGGGCTCGATCATTTCGATTCCGGCGACCTGCTGATCGACGGCATCTCGACCAAGGATTTTCGCGATCGCGATTGGGATGCCTACCGCAACAACCGCATCGGCTTTGTGTTCCAGAGCTATAACCTCATTCCGCACCAGACCATCTTGGAAAACGTGGAGCTGGCGCTCACGCTCACAGGCGTGGGGCATGCCGAGCGCCGCCAGCGTGCGCGCGAGGCGTTGGAGAAAGTTGGCCTGGGCGAGCACGTTAACAAGCGCCCGAGCCAGCTATCGGGCGGACAGATGCAGCGCGTGGCCATCGCCCGCGCCTTAATCAACGATCCCGAGATTGTGCTGGCTGACGAGCCGACCGGCGCCTTGGACTCAACGACATCCGTACAGGTCATGGATTTGCTCAAGGATGTTGCGCGCGATCGTTTGGTCATCATGGTCACGCACAATCCCGAGTTGGCATACAGGTACGCCACACGCATCGTCACCCTGGCGGACGGCAAGATCACCGACGATTCAGATCCCTTTGATGCTACCGAGGCCGCGCGTCGCGAGGCCAAGCCCACGCGCAAAACCTCGATGAGCTTTGTGACGGCGCTGGGGCTTTCTGCCCGAAACCTCATGACCAAGAAGGGCCGTACGGCCATGACTGCCTTTGCGGGTTCGATTGGCATTATTGGCATCGCAGCGATTCTGGCGCTGTCCAACGGCGTAAACGGCTACATCAAAAAGGTCGAGGAGGACACGCTCTCGAGCTACCCGCTTACGATTTCCAAACAAGATTATGACCTGTCATCCATGATGGGCGGGAATGGGACTGCGGATGAGGAGGCGTCCAAGGGCGAGGGCTCGTCTGACGGCGCCACCGGCGGCAAGGCTAAGGGAACCGATACGATTCCCGTGGTCACGGCCGTAAAGGATATGTTCGCAAGCGTTAAATCTAACGATATGACGAGCTTTAAGACATGGCTTGACGACGGCGGTAACGGTATCGACAAAGAGGTCAACGCTATCCAGTATGGTTACGGTGTGACGCCGGTTGTCTATCGTTTGAACGAGGGCGACGAGAAGCCCGTCCGGCTTGTCCCCAACGCTATGACCGAGGCCATGAGCGGAGGCGCGAGCTCGGCGGCAACGGTGAGCATGGAGTCCATGGGGACCTCGGTCTTTAACGAAATGATTGACGACCAGAGTCTGCTCGATAGCCAGTACGATGTCGTTGCCGGCCATTGGCCTACGTCCGCCAACGAGGCTGTGATGGTGCTTTCGAGCCGCGGCACAGTGGGCGACTACACGCTCTACAGCATCGGCGCGCTGGATATCGATGAGCTCAACGACCTGGTTAACAGCGCTATGACGGCTGACGGTGGCGTCGGAGCGCCCGAGACCGGTACCGACTTTACCTACGACGATGCGCTGTCCACGACGTTTAAGGTGCTGTCGCCGGCCGATGCGTATCGCAAAAACGAAGAGACCGGCATGTGGACTGACATGTCTGGCGACGCCGACTTTATGACGGCCAAGGTTGCCGACGGTATTGACGTGCGTATTGTGGGCGTGGTGCGACCGAACGAGACGGCCAACGCGAGCGCGTTGTCCCCGGGTATTGCCTATACGCACGCGCTGACTCGCCAGCTTATGGAGCGCGCCGCCAATTCGCAGATCGTAAAAGAGCAACTTGCCCATCCCGAGACGGATGTCTTTACGGGCAAGTCTTTCGATGAACTGCAGGGCGAGGCCAAGCAAGGCGTGGATCTGGGCAGCATGTTCAGCGTGGACGAGGCGGCGCTGAAGAGTGCGTTCTCGTTCGATACGTCTGCGCTCTCGGGTGCGGCCGGCGGTATGGACCTTTCCGGTATCGATTTGTCTGGGCTGGACATTGACCTTTCGGGCGTTGGGAAGGACATCGACTTCAGCGACATCATGGCCAAAGCGCCGGCCCCAGATTTCTCGGGCATCTTTGACGGTCTGGAACTCACGCCCGAGCAAATGCAGCAGGTCGGAACGCTTGCCAACCAGCTGTTTGAGGGCTTTCTGCAGTCCGATCAGTTTAAGGAGCTGACACCCGATGATCTTAAGGACGCGTCAAAGCTTGCCGCCGCGTTCTCGACGTATCTTGAGAACGATACGGCAGCTCAGCAAATCCTGGCCCAGCTCAAAGCGCTCGGCGGCGATGCCCTGGCCGAGCGCCTGCGGCAGGCGATGACCGACTATGTGCAAAAGCAACTGGCTTCGTATCTGCAGCAGGCTATGGATCAGGTGATGAGGACGATTAGCGAGCAGATAGCGTCGACGGTATCGTCCCAGCTCAAGGCGGGCGCGGCAGGGCTCATGGACCAGATGGCGACGCAGATGTCTTCGAGTTTTGCCAACCTGGCGAGCGCCATGCACGTGGATGCGAGTGCCTTTGCTCATGCTATCCACTTCAACATGGACGCCGAGGACCTGAGTTCGCTCATGATGAGCTATGCCAAGGCGTCGAAGCTCACCTACGATAACAATCTGACCACGCTGGGCTATGCGGATGAGGCAGACCCCATCTCGGTTAAGATTTTCCCGCGCGACTTTGAGGCCAAGGAGCGCGTGCTCGATCACATCGATGCGTACAACAAGCAGGTCAAAGCTGCCGGCCACGATGAACAGGCAATCTCGTACACCGACTACACGGGTATCATCATGGGTTCGGTGACCGACATCGTGAACACCATCAGCTTGGTGCTCATCGCATTCGTGAGCATCAGCCTGGTCGTGAGCTCCATCATGATCGGCATCATCACCTACATCAGCGTACTGGAGCGCAAAAAGGAGATTGGCATCCTGCGCGCGATCGGCGCGTCAAAGCGCAACGTGGCCAACGTATTCAATGCCGAGACCTTTATCGAGGGCCTCATTGCCGGCGTCTTTGCCATTGTCGTTGTGGTGCTCGTGAGTTTTCCGGTCAATGCCTGGGCGCTTGCGGCCAAGCAGGTTCCCAATCTGATGAGCCTGCCCGTTCAAGACGCGCTGATGCTCATCGCAATTTCGGTGCTACTGACGGTCGTTGCTGGCCTGCTACCTGCCCGCAGTGCATCCAAGAAAGACCCCGTGGAAGCCCTACGCTCCGAATAATGTGACAAAGGGACTGTTCCTTTGTCACATTGAGACCCTTGCGAAATCGGGGTCTAATTACCGTTCGGCAGGTTAAGAACTCCCTCTCCCCGCTTAATGCTTGACGAAGAGTCTTCTGGTTTATATACCTATCGGTAGGCATATAGGATGTATTGCCGATAGAAATGGAGCAACCATGACTCTCACCACACCAGCCAAAAAAGATTGTCTCCGTGAAAGCGGCGCATTTGCTTGGGTCGTCGTTATTGCGCTCGGCTTAATGTCCGCCGGAACAACTGGCACATATAGCATTATTGCCGGCTCATTCGTTGCTCCAGTATGTGAAGATCTGGGCTTTGACTACACTTCTTTTTCTTTCTATTTCACCGCGATTCTTCTTGGCCTTGCGCTTGGGCTTCCGCTTTTGAGTCGCTTCATTCCAAAAGTAATCGGCAAACCATGGCATATTTGCATTGAACTCGTCCTTATTGTCGCCGGCGCCGCAATGGCGTTCTACACCGAGGTCTGGATGTTCACCGTCTCCGCCGCAGTGATCGGCATCTGCTTTTCGTTTACAACGGGCGTCTGCATGTCCGATGTCATTGACCAATGGTTCAGCAAATCGTCCGGTCTTGCCATCGGCCTCGCTTGGGGCGTTAATTCTCTCTGTACGCTGTTATTGAGTCCTGTCATTACGCTGGTCATCGAGCAGCAAGGCTGGCGTACGGGATACATCGTGCTTGCGGCCGTTTCTGCAGCTATGATTTTGCCTGCAAGCGCATTTATCATTCGCCTTAACCCCTCTGATCGCAACATGCTTCCGTACGGAGAGACCGCCTCCGAAACCCATGAGAGCTGCAGCGCCGATGAGCAGGAAGATGTTCTTTCGGGCATGGCACTCCGCGATGCCGCGAAAACGCCGTCTTTTATTCTCTGTGTCCTCTTGCTTTGCGTGGCGCAGCTCACCTGCTGCATGAACCAGCTGTTTCCAACCTATGCAAGCGAGGTCGGTTTCAATCCTATCGTAGGAAGCTTAATGGTCTCGGCAGCTTCACTCTCCGATATCTTCCTAAATCCCTTCGTGGGCAAAACATGCGACAAGCTTGGCGCTATTAAAGCAACGGTCGCATGGACAGGTGTCAGCATTCTTTCATTCCTGCTTCTTATCATTGGCGGAAGCAATGAGACCGTTTCCATCATTGCAGCTGGTGTAAACGATGTCATGTTCGCCATCGTTGGAACCGCAATGCCGATGCTTCTACTCTCGCTCTTTGGATCACGCGATTTTGGAAGGATCTATTCGATCGTTTGCTCAGCGGGCTATGTCGTCGGTGCTTTTGGAATGCCGGTCATGATGAAGGTTTACGGCATGGCGGGGTCATTCCAGGGAGTATTTATCTTCTGCATTGCCTGCAACCTTATGATTGCTGCGTTTGCTATCGTTTCCGGCTTTCTCAGTAAGGCTGCTGAAAAGTAATAAGCGCCGATTGCATCGGCATAGATTGCCACGCAACAGGGGTCGACTCCAAGCCAGACTGGAGTCGGCCCCTGTTTTCGTTTAAAGGTTGCCCGCAGGCACCATGTGTGCCAACATGCGTTTCAGCTTGGCTGGTCTATTTGAACATAAGCTCGACTATTCCCGCCCAAACCGCTTTTTCATCAATATCCTCACCTTGAGCGACCGTATTGCTCGCTCCCTCCAGAACGGTATAAAGAATTTGTACGTAGAGCATCACGTCGGCACTATCGGAAAACGCGCCAATCTCTACACCATGAAGAAGGATGTCTTTAAGCGCATCCATGGTTCGTTTGGTCGCCGTCGCTTGACGTTCCTGAACTGCAGGAATTCGATTTGCTTGAACGCTAACCTCGGCCAGCACGCGCCGGCGTTTTTCATCGCTTCGATAGCCACCTATAACTGAATTGCCGAGCTCGATAAGCGCGGCCTTGAACCCGTCCCTATCGACTATTAGCGAGTAGTCGCGCTGATAGTCAATGGTCGGAAACATGCTGTCCAAGAGCGTAGTGAAAATCTCCTCTTTAGAGGGAAAGTAGTAGTACACCGACGGCTTGGATATACCGACAAAGTCGCAAATCTTTCCGATAGACGCTTTGTCATAACCGACTTCTGCCACAAGATCGTACATTGCGTCCAATATTTTTTTTCTTGTGCTCACGCTGCATTTCTCCATCGCAAATCACTTCCGCACTACCAACATTATTAAGGATGGCAACGGAACATCAATTCGTGTCCAAACATGACCACTATATACGGTGAACGGTATGTATCAGTAGGCGAGCGGCAATTATTCAAAACTATCTACCGAACGGTAGGTATAGTAGTACTATAGCAGGTGAAACCCCGCTATTGTCGCGGCCGGACAGCATCGCGGGAAACCCGACGGAAGGACCAACCATGTACGAGAACTATCGTATGCCGGGCGAGTTCGAGAAGCGCTCCAACGTCTATGTGACATGGCTTCCCGATTACATCCGTGCAGAGGGCTATGATAACCGCCAGCCCTGCGTTGACGTGATCAAGGCTCTGCTCGAGTATGGCGACGTTACGGTCAACCTCAATTGCGGTACCCCCGGCTCCTATGAGGAGGCTTGCTCGCGCCTGAAGGAGGAGGGGGTTGATCTCGATCGCATCGAGATCACGCAGTTCGAAGACTCCAACTTCTATGTCCGCGACAACGGTCCCAGCATCATGGTCGACGACAAGGGCCATTCTTATATGGTCAACCCCGCTTGGACCTATTACGGCGTGTGGGACAAGAACTCCCCGGAGTGCCAGTCCGCACGTAAGGCAGCGGTTCACATGGCGGTTGCGCTCGGTTGCTTCGATATCGTCAATTCCGAAATGGTTTCGGAGGGCGGCGACCGCGAGTTTGACGGTCACGGCACTCTGATCGCCATCGAGGACACGGAATGCCGCAAGCGTAATCCCGAGTTCACGAAAGAGGAAGTAGAGGCCGAGTATAAGCGCATCTACAACCTCAACAAGGTTATCTGGCTTCCGCAGCCTATGCTCGAGGACGACGACTATCGACTGGGCATCCTCGACGAGAAGGAAGACGGAACTCCCGTCTTTGGCATGAGCTTTGCAGCTCACATTGATGAGATGTGTCGCTTTATCACTCCGAACAAGATTCTTCTTGCCGAGGTGTCCGATGAAGAGGCAGCCTCGAGCAAGGCTGGAGCAGAGTCTCGTCGCCGCATTGAGGCAGCCTACGAGATCCTGAGCAACGAAACGGACTGGGAGGGCAAGCCCTTCGAGATCGTTCGTATGCCCACCGCCGAGCCTATTGAAGTCGTTATCGCCCCTGGCGATGAAGATTACGAGCTCTATAAGGGCTTCATCGACGAAATGGGCGGCAAGTTTATGGATGGCACCCCCTGGCCCGAGGGCCCCGTCCACTTCTACGCCGCAGCGAGCTACTGCAACTTCCTGATTTGCAACGGCGTCGTTCTTGGCCAGCGTTATTACCACGAGGGCATGAGCGAGGTCGTGAAAGAGAAGGATGAGCAGGCCAAGGCAGTTCTTGAGAGCTGCTTCCCCGATCGCAAAGTCATCATGATTGATTCCCTCGCGCTTAACCTGTCCGGCGGCGGCGTGCACTGCTGGACTAAGGACGTGGCGGCCAGTCGTTAGTGAGCCTTAGAGCCTGCGCTCTTTGGCTTAGGCG
Organism: Collinsella sp.; assembly: GCA_019424985.1. Classification (GTDB taxonomy): domain Bacteria; phylum Actinomycetota; class Coriobacteriia; order Coriobacteriales; family Coriobacteriaceae; genus Collinsella. Next base: position 54,339 of record JAHYYM010000016.1, read on the forward strand.
CCACATGTACCGCTCCCCGAGGGATATCCGTGTTTTCCTCGGGGACACATTCAACAATAATTTTGATAATAATTCGAAAGGAAATAGGCATGAACAACAGCCTCCGCGGTCGCGACTACATCAACATCCATGATCTTTCCTCCGAGGATTTCCGCTATCTCATCGATCTTGCCTGGAACCTTAAGGCTCAGAAGAAGTCCGGTGTCGACCAGCACTACTTCCCCGGCAAAAACGTCCTCGCCAACTTTGAGTGGGGCTCGACCCGTACTCGTTGCGCATTCGAGACCTCCTGCAATGATTTGGGCATGGGCTTCACTTATCTGACCAACTCCCACATGGGTGACTGCGAGACCGTCAAGGATGCCATGCGCGTCTTTAACGGCATGTACGATCTCATCGTCTACCGCGCACAGAAGGACGAGCAGTTCCTCTATGACGTCGCCGACCTGGTTGACATCCCGGTCATCAATGCCCTTACTCTCGGCGATCACCCGACTCAGATGCTCGCTGACGCTCTTACGATGGAAGAGCAATGGGGCGGTTTGCGTACGAGCCGCGGCAAGAAGATGGCTTTCGTTGGCAACTGCGCCGGCGCCCCAGTGTGGTATGGCCGTCTGTGCGCTATGCTCGACATGGACTTCCTCGCCATCGGCCCCGACGACCTCCGTCATCAGATGTGCAAGGAAATGATCGAAGAGGTGGAGGCCTGCTACGCCAAGTACGCTCCCAATAGGACCTTTACCATCACCTCTGACCTCGATGCCCTGGATGGCGTTGACGTTATCGTTACCGAGGAGTGGCGCTACATCAACCCCGAGTGCGGCGAAGAGGTTCTGGATCCCGACGACTACAACTCCTGGTTGGGCGATGCCGAGTCTTTGTACCCCTATCGCGTCACCAGCGAGCTGTGCAAGCGCACCAACAATCCCGACATCTTCTGCATGCATGAGCTTCCCTCTGTCCATAACGCAGATCACCGTGTCGGCAAAATGCTCCTCGACCAGTGCAAGAACGACCTCCATCGCGAAATCATCACCGAGGGCTTTGAGATTGCCGACGAGTGCTTTGAGGCCAACGCTTCGGTCATCTTCCGTGAGGCAGAGAACCGTCAGCACACCATCAAGGCCGTTATGTGTGCCCTTCTGGGTCTCTAGGAGCTGTATCAATGGATAATGCAAAGTTAAAGAGCAGCAAGGTTTACGCATGGGTTCTCGTAATCGCGCTCGGCCTTATGTCTGCCGGCACGACCGGATCCTATAGCGTCATCGCGGGCTCCTTCGTCGCACCCGTGTGCGAGGAGTTCGGGTTTGACTATTCCATCTTCTCGTATTACTTCACCGCAACGCTCATTGGTCTTGCGGCAGCTCTTCCGTTTGTCGGAAAACTCATTCCCAAGGTCGTTGGCAAGGTTTGGCTCCCCGTTGTCGAGCTTATTTTGCTCGCTGCCGGCGCAGGCATGGCCTTCTACACCGAAGTCTGGATGTTCATCGCCGCTGGCGCCCTGATTGGCGTTTGCTTCGCCTTCACCACCGGCGTCGCCATGTCCGACGTTATTGACCAGTGGTTCAAAAAATCTGGTGGCCTGGCAATCGGTCTCGCTTGGGCAGTGAACTCGATTTACATGCTCATCATGAGTCCCGTCATCACCTCTGTCATCGAGGCCGCTGGCTGGAGGACTGGCTATCTGGTGCTCGCTGGCGTCTCCGCCGTGCTCATTCTCCCCGCTTCCGTCCTGATTATTCGCTATAAGCCTCAGGACAAGGGCATGCTGCCCTATGGCTACGTCGAGGGCGAGACGGTCACCGAGACCGAGGAGACGACCGAGGATAGCACGCGTGGCGTTAGCTATGCGCGCGCCATTAAGTCGCCTGCCTTCTTCTTCTGCATCGGCTTCCTCTGTCTCGTTCAGCTCACTTGCTGCATGAACCAGCTCTTCCCGACGTATGCTTCCGAGGTTGGTTTTAGCCCCATGGTGGGCGGCTTCATGGTATCCGCTGCATCGCTCTTCGATCTGTTCCTCAATCCGATCGTCGGCACCACTTGCGATAGGTTCGGCAGCACGAAGGCCATTCTGGGCTGGCTCGCTGTCTCCATCCTCTCCTTTGTCATGCTCATGATGAGCAGCAGCAACTCGACGCTCAGCATCCTCGCAGCAGGCGTGAACGACGTAATGTACGTCATCGCTGGCACTGCCCTGACCGTTTTGGTTATGGATGTCTTTGGCTCCCGCGATTTCGGTCGCATCTTCGCGCTGATCTGCTCCGTGGGCTATATCGTCGGCGCCTTTGGCATGCCCGTTATGATGAAGGTCTATGAGCTTGTCGGCTCCTTCCAGGGCGTCTTCATCTTCTGCATCGCATGCAACGTTATTATCGGCCTGTTCTTGCTGCTGGCAAAAAAGACTGGTAAGAACCTCTCCTGGGACGAATAGTTCGATTCGTCTTAGACATACGCTGTAGGGCTTAACCTGCAGCCGCTTTGGGGCATCGACTAACATCGGTGCCCTTTTTCATCGAATGTGACAAAGGAGCAGCCACTTTGTCACATTGAGTGGCATGTAAATCGAGGTCTAATACTTTTCCGAGAAGTGAACGGCCATACTTGGGCCTCCGAAGCATCGACATTTTTAGACGTCAAACCCGCAGGATTTGGCTGGCAAAACCGCAGGAAATTGCATCTCGAAAGTGCCGATGCTTCGGGGGCCCGTTTTCACTCGTTCACTTCTCGGGAAAAGTATTAGACCTCGTTGTATGGGGTGCGGCTGGAGGGTGGTCATCGTTCAGTAGCTACCTCTTCCTTGTGAATCGCCTGAAGCGCAAGGCATAATGCATGTGACAAAGGGACGGCCCCTTTGTTGTGTTGATATGAGAGAAGAGTAGATGATCCTTTCGCTGGCCCCTATGGAGGGGATTACCGGGCATGTGTTCCGTCGCGTGCATGCGGAGTGCTTCGGTGCGCTCGATTGCTATTACACGCCGTTTTTGCCGCCGCCGCGGGTGGGAAACCGCTTTGGCGGCAAGGCGTTTAAGGAGATCGATCCTGCCAATAACCAGGGGCTCAACGTGGTGCCTCAGCTGATGTCCAAGAACGCGGACGAGTTTGTGTGGGCGGCACAGGTGCTCGCCGACATGGGCTACCGCGAGGTCAATCTCAACCTGGGTTGCCCTTCGGGAACGGTTGTCGCCAAGGGCAAGGGCTCGGGTTTCTTGCGCAATCTCGACGAGCTCGAGGCGTTCTTAAGCGATGTGTGCGAGCGGTCGCCGTTGCCGGTGTCGGTAAAGACCAGGCTGGGGCTGGAGAATGACGACGAATACGAGCGCGTGCTCGATCTGTATTGCCGCATGCCGTTGGCAGAGCTGATCGTGCATCCGCGCGTACAGAAGGACCGCTATACGGGCTCGCCGCGCAAAGAGTTTTATGGCGAGACGCTGGAGCGTGCGCCGTTCCCGGTTGCCTATAACGGCGATATTTTTGATCTTGAGGATATGGATGCGCTGGTGGAGGCCTATCCCGGCACACGCCATGTGATGCTGGGGCGTGGCTTGCTTGCGAACCCCGCGCTGGCTCGCATGGTCAAGGGCGGCCCTGCTGCCACGGCAGCCGAACTGCATCGTTTCCATGACACGCTGTTTGCGGCATATGCAGAAGAGATTGGCGGTAACGCGGTCTTTCGCATGAAGGAGTGGTGGTTCTACGCCAAATGCGCCTTCGCCGATCCCGCTACCGTCCACAAGATCGTACGCAAGACCAAAAAGGTCGACGAATACCGCGCTGCCATCGAGCGCGTCTTTCGCGAACAGCCGCTTGCACCCACAGCTCGCTTCCACGGCTAACTAGTCATCGGGGGCGTTCTTTAACGACTGGTCATTTAAGGACGTCCCCAACGACTATGTAGCAAAAAGCTGTACACCAGCATCCAAAGATGTCGAAAAATGTCGACTTTGGATGCTGGCGTACATGTTTGGGTCCGACGGGGGAGCGGGCCTAGGCAATCATTGCATCGAGCGTGATGAGCTCCCTGAGTCGCTCCGTGCGTGTTTGCCCATGGCGCTTTGCTTTTGCGTCAAAGGCTTCAAGGACCGATTCGCCCACACGTGCCGATAAAACAACGCTTGGCTCATCGGAGATCGACGGCCTTCCCAGCTTGATGGTGCGACCCTTCGGCCATTCATCTTTTTCGTATGCCTCTGCGGCTTTCTCCAACTCTCCGGGGGCAAACCCCATCATTTTTTCGAGCTGCTTAGCGTCCATAGCGTCTCCTATCGATCGGCATAATGTCGAGCACAGGTCAACGGATAATCTTTTTGTATACAGTCTTGTAGACAAAAAAACAAACAGTTTATCAGGCTAATTAGCTTGTTTTGACCCGCGTGTTCGATAGAAAATGAGCATTGACGGCTTCGATACTCCTTTGCTTTTCAGCCTGGAATTTGGATGCTCATTGAACTTCCGGAGGGGAGCGCTTTATTAAGCTATCGAGATTCTGGGCAGGAGCTCTCACTGGTCTTCGATAATGGGACCAGCTTAATTCGCGACACAGTGTGTCGCGAATGGGAGTAGTCGTTAGGTGTCCTTCAATGGCTAATCATATAAGAACGTCCAAGTGCCGGATTTTGTCATTTAGTGTCGTCCTCAGCGGCTATTCTGGAGGGTCGTGGTCAAAAAAGGGCAAATATGAGTACTGTTGCCATTATAGTTGCATTTATTTTGCTATAAATAGTAGCTTCTGATGAGATTTGTTCCCATTAGGAGCTACTTTTATTGAACATATGAGGAGAAATAGCGTCGTCTACGGACGTATTGAACGTTGAATAGCTCCTGAAGTGATCAAAATCGCTGCTATTAAACAGGTAGCAGTACTCATATTTGCCCTTTTTTGACCACAGCCCTCTCGGAAACCCTTTCCAGAGGCGTCAAACAGCCATAATCCAAAGGTCGCCTCAAACAATTAGCCGGTTAAGAGCGTCCATGACTACCCGCAAAAGCTGTACGCCAGCATCCAAAGATGTCGAAAAATGTCGACTTTGGATGCTGGCGTACATGTTTGGGTCATATGGGTTTGGACGTCGGGGCGAGCTGACTGCAATTGCGTACTAGAGCAGGTTCTTCTGTACCCACGCGATAATGTCGCTCGACTCGTAGAGCGGTGCGCCGTCAATGAACAGGCAGGGAACCTGGCGCTTGCCGCCGACGGCGATAAGCGTCTGCTCGGCATCGGAATCGGTCGAGATATTGCGCTCGGGGATGGCCAAGCCGTTATCGGCCAGGAAGCGCTTGACCTTTATGCAATACGGGCAGCCGGTCATAACGTACAGTTCGAGCTCGTGATCAGTAGCCATGGGTCTCCAATCGGTTGAGGTTTCGATTGAGATACCCAAAGCCGCCGCGGTCTATGCGCGAGCCAGCGACGACTCGATGGCCTGAACCAAAAACGCTGTGGCCCCGGTGCCGCAGGGCTTGTCGTAGTAGTCAACAAAGCGCTGGTCGGCAAGGTAGCCGTGGGCGAGGTCTAGGTATGCGTCGTCTTGGGGCTCGCGTCCCCAGTTGAGGCTAATCCAACGACGATGCATCGCAACAAGTTTTTGGGCCTCGACGCTCTTTGGGTCGCCGTCGTCCATGGCAATCGAGAGCTGGCCCAGAATCGCGCGCTCGAGTTCTTTCATGTCGTTCCAGGTTTCGGGGTCCATATCCAACAATGTTTCGTTTGCCGCATCGATTGCCTCGTCGCCATAGCGTGCCCGTGCCTCGGCGCCGTAGCGCTCCTCGTTTTCTTGCACGGTGCGCCAGCGCTCCAGTTGCGGCAGCACGGCACCCATGAGCGAGACGGCTTCGTCGAGCGACATGCCGGTGCTTTGTGCCAGCCGCGGGGCGCAATCCTCGATCATTGCCTCCATCGTGGTCTCATAGGTGTACTTACCGCGGTCGTAGCACCACTTGCAGTAATGGTCGGTCGCGGCGCCCGCGGCATCGGTGCCGCAGTCGTCGGGTGTGAGCACCATGCCGCAGCTCTGGCAATAGTGCTCGGGCATTTCGAGCAGGTGGGACAGCGGCTCTCCGGTTACGGCGGCAATGAGCTTCATCATGTCGATGCCCGGGGTGACTTCGCCGCGCTCCCAACGGCTCACGGCTTGGCGCGTGACGTAGAGCTTGGCGGCGAGCTGCTCTTGAGTGAGATTGTTGGCGCGGCGGACGGCGATGAGTTTTTCTGCAAAGGCCATAACGGCTCCTTTCTGCTGTTTGTTGGGTTAAGCATACGCGGCGGCCGACGCCCTTCCAAGCAACCGTTGGTTGCATGCAGATGGCGATGACAGGCAATCGTGGCCCGTTGCCCTCGCCTGTGCCGTACAATGACCGACATGGAACCTATTGCACACATACATACCGACCTGCCGCAGAAGTTCGGCATCCCGCGCAACAGCTTTTTGGCGCCCCATCTTGAGGGGCGCATTGTCTTTGAGCCGGAATTTGCCTCCAATGCAGCGGTTGAGGGCCTGGACTCCTTCTCTCACCTGTGGCTGCTGTGGCGCTTCGAAAACGGAACGCCCGGCGGCACGGCTAAGGACATAGCCGCCGATGCCAAAACGCAGGACAGGTCCGGCACCAACGCAAAATGGTCGAAAACCGTGCGCCCGCCGCGTCTGGGTGGAGCTGAGCGCGTGGGCGTGTTTGCCACGCGCAGCCCGTTTCGCCCTAATCCCATCGGGCTCACCTGTGTCAAGCTCGATCGTGTTGAGCTTACCGACGATGGCCCCATCATTCATGTGCTGGGGGCCGACCTGCGCGACGGCACGCCCATCTACGACATTAAGCCCTACATTCCGTTTGCGGACTGCCACCCGGATGCGACCGGCGGCTGGATTGAGGATGCGCCGTGGCAAGAGCTCGATGTTGACTTTCCACAAGCGCTGCAGGAGATGGTCCCGTCCACAAAGCTCCCCGGCTTGGTCGAGGTCCTTCGCCAAGATCCGCGCCGCGCGGGTAGCAAACACGAGCCAAACCGCGTCTACCATCTGGCCTACGCCGGGCTCGACATATCCTTTACGGTTGATGGAACCAGGTTGACGGTAATCGCCGTCAACGACGTGCGGGACTAGCCGGCCATTCGCCGGCGCCCGCCAAATCCAACGCCAAACCCCGTGCCAAAATCGCCCACGCTGGTGGACAATAACTCCTACCAAAACAATCCGCTTTGCACGGGAGCTCAGCATGAAATACGACTTTACTTCGCTTATCGACCGTCACGGCATGGACGCCATCGCCGTTGACTCCTGGGGCGAGATCCCCGGCATGGCTCCGAACGCGCCCGACGAGGGCTTCGACCGCATCCCCATGTGGGTGGCGGACATGAACTTTGCCACGGTGCTCACGGTCCAGGAGCACATCATTCAGCGCGCCCAGCATCCCATGTTTGGCTATTTCGATCAGCGCGACGAGTACTTCGACCGCATCATCGAATGGCAGAGCCGCCGTAATGTCGTCGAGGGCCTGCTCCCGGAGCATATCGGCTACGAAAACGGCGTGCTGGGCGGCGTCGTGTCGACCCTGCGCGCGTATGTCCAGCCGGGCGATGCGGTGCTGGTCCACAGCCCTACCTACATCGGCTTTACCAAGTCTATCGAAGCCGCGGGCTATCGCATTGTCCACAGCCCGCTTAAGCTCGACGACCAGGGCGTGTGGCGCATGGACTTTGAGGACATGGAGCGCAAGCTCGTCCAAAACCATATCCATGCTGCGGTGTTCTGCTCGCCGCATAACCCCTGCGGCCGCGTATGGGAGCGCGATGAGATTGAGTGCGCCATGGACATCTATCGCCGGCACGATTGCGTGGTGATCTCGGACGAGATCTGGTCCGACATCATCATGCCCGGCCACAAGCATATCCCGACGCAGTCGGTGAGCGAGGATGCCCGCATGCGCACGGTCGCCCTCTATGCGCCGAGCAAGACGTTTAACCTGGCGGGCCTGGTCGGCAGCTACCACATCATCTATAACGAGACGCTGCGCGATCGCGTGTGCGCTGTGTCCAATAAGACTCACTACAACGAGATGAATGTCCTTTCAATGCATGCGCTTATCGGCGCCTACCAGCCGCAGGGCTACGAGTGGGTCGATGAGCTCAACGAGGTCATCGAGGGCAACATTGACTACTTCTGCGATTACGTGGACGAGCATTTTGAGGGCGTGTCCTATTCGCGCCCGCAGGGCACCTATATGGTGTTCCTAGACTGCACGGAGTGGTGCCGCGAGCATGGCCGCGATATTCAGTGGCTGCTCGATGAGGGCGCGCGTGTGGGCGTGGGCTATCAGGACGGCCGTCCGTTCCACGGATCTTGCCACATTCGCGTGAATCTAGCACTGCCGTTTTCGCGTGTAAGGGAAGCGTGCGACCGCTTGGACCGCTACGTTTTTGGGGTATAGGGGGCAAGCGATTCGGCCGCCGCGGTCTGCGCCCACGCCGTTAGCGTGCGTGGGCGCATAGGGCACAGAGGGCTGCGAGCACGTTTTCCGCGTTTGCTACTTTTCCTGAATCTGCTTGCCGCAAAGGTGCTCAACCGTAATTTCATACAGCTGGACGCCCCCTATGCTTTGTTTGATCTCCTCTTCGGCCTCCTCGGCGGAAGGGTAGTATTTGAGGGCGAGCTGGCGGATTGTATCTTCGACAAATGCCGGGTCATCGTTCACGAGGCGACAGCGGCCAAAAACCACGGTGCTCTGAACATAGGGTGCCCAGTCGTCATCCTTATACCAATCGTTGCCATAGACGGTAAAGCAGACTTTGTCGTTTCGTTTGAGTGCGTCGACCTTGTGTCCTGCCTTGGCACCATGAAAATAAATTTTGTCGTGCTCGGTGTCAAAGAAGTAGTTGACGGGAATGACATAGGGATAGCCATCGTCGCCGTTGACGGCAAAAACGCCGCGCTTGCAATCGGCGAGCAGCTCTCGCGCCTGTTTATCGGTGATGGCGCGCTTTTTTCTGCGAAGAGGCCTAAACATTGTGGACTCCCTTTCTTTTTGCGTGCTGCGGGCACGGCGGTGGGCGGTATGTCTATATCAAGATACTCGTTCGGGCCGTGAGACCTGTGGGGATGTCCTATTTGTCGCAGATTGAAACGTATGCCGTTTTGCCACGGGGACGGTCCTTCATAACCCGCCGTTTAGAAGCGTCCCCGACGACTGGTTCCGTTTGCGGGGAAGGCGTGGGACAATACCGAGCGAATGTGATTGGGCGTCTGGGAAAAGGGGTCGCGATGAACAAGTTGAGGACGCTTGTCGACGTGTTGCGACAGGCTGGCTTTGCACGCATCACGGGCCTGTTTCTTATCTTTTACCTGCTGTGCTCGACGGCTGTCTGGCTGTCCGAGCCCACGACCCTCACGTTTGGCGATGGTCTCTGGTTTAGCTTTGAGACGGTCTCGACCATCGGCTTTGGCGATATCCCGGCCGAAACGCCGGTCGCCCGCGCTATTACCGTCGTCCTGAGCGTCATCAGTATCTTCTACATCGCCATGCTCACGGGTGTGGCGGTGAACTACTGCAATACGCTCATTAAACTGCGCCAAAAGGACACCATGGCGCGCTTTATGGATGATCTTGAGCATTTGGAAGAGCTCGATCGTGACGAGCTCGCTGACCTGTCGCGCCGCGTACGCGAATATCGCCGACGCCAACGCTAGAACGGGCGCCGTGCGTCACGACGAGGGGGACTGAATATGAATATCACCGTGTATCTGGGCGCCAGCGTCGGCAATGACCCGGCGTTTCTGCCTGCGGTGCAAGAGCTGGGCAACTGGATTGGCTCCAACGGGCACGCGCTGGTATACGGCGGGTCCAAATCGGGCCTGATGGGCGCGCTTGCCGATAGCGTGCTCGATGCTGGCGGGCATGTGACGGGCGTTGAGCCGAGCTTTTTTATCGAGGCAGAGTTTCAACACGAAGGTATTGACGACCTTATCGTGACGAGCGATATGGCTGAGCGCAAAGCCAAGATGATTGAGCTTGGTGATGCCTTCATTGCCTTTCCCGGCGGGACGGGCACGCTCGAGGAGATTGCCGAGGTCATGTCTGCGGTATCGTTGGGACACCTGAGTGCTCCGTGCATCCTGTATAACCTGGACGGTTACTACAACGACCTCAAGGCGCTGCTCGGGCATATGATCGATAAGGGCTTATCGAGTCCGCATCGCCAGCAAGGCATCTACTTTGCCGACGATTTGCGCGAGATTGCCTCGATTATTGGGAGTTGAGGTTCGCATCCGTAGTGCCCTGGCACTCAATGGTGTCGTTTGGGGCGCAGATGGTTGGCTCGTCTGGACAATGCTCGCCCTACAATAAGGCGTATCTATGTTGACTTTGACCACGGGAGGACCCGATGGGTAACCTGGCAAAACCCAAAAACCGTGCGCTGTTTTTAGCTAGCGTTGCTGTGACTGGCGCTTTCGCAGGCGCTGCGGTCTGGCTGTTCTTTTTTGCGATGGAGCACGGTATCGACTATCTATGGACCGAGATCCCGCATATGCTGGGCGTCGCTTCGTCCGAGCTCGCGAGCGGTCCGTTCGGTTTTTTACCGTACCCGTTTTTCGTCTGCCTGCTGGGCGGCCTGCTGATCGGTCTGTACGAAAAGATGACGGGCACCAAGACCGATGACCTCAACCAGGTGATGGCCAAGGTAAAGCGCGACGGCCGCTACCCGTACGACAACCTCGGCAAGCTATCTCTTGCGGCATTGCTGCCGTTGCTGTTTGGCGGAAGCATTGGACCGGAGGCTGGCCTGACCGGTGTCATTGCAGGTCTATGCAGCTGGGTCGGCGACCGCATGCGTTGCTTTGGCGCCGAGTTTAGGGAGCTCACGCTGCTGGGTACCCAGGCTGCTCTGACGGCGCTCTTTACCGCGCCTGTCTTTGGCTTTGTGGCGCCGCTCGCCGGCAGCGCCGACGGCCAGGGCGCCGACGACGATGAGGACTCAGCGTCCGACGAGATCACCATCAAGCTGCCCAAGGCGCAAAAGACCGTGGTCTACGGCATCGCGATTGCCGGCGGCTTGGGCACCTATCTGTTGCTCGGCCAGCTTATGGGCGGCGGTATGGGTATGCCGAGGTTCGAGGCTGCTCAGGTGGGCAACCTCGAGCTCGCCTGGCTTATTCCCCTGGCGCTCATCGGCACGGCCTGTGGCTGGCTGTACTTTGTTTCGGAGCACGCGAGCGAGGCATTGGCCCACGCCATAGGGGAGCGCCCTGTCATCAAGGCCATGCTGGCCGGTTTGGCGCTCGCCATTTGCGGCACGGTCCTGCCCTACACCATGTTTGCCGGCGAGACGCAGGCCGACGTGCTCATGGAGACCTATATGACCATTCCCGCTGGCGTACTCATTGCAACCGGTCTTGTCAAGGCCATGCTGACGCCCGCCCTTATCAACATGGGCTGGCGCGGCGGCCACTTCTTCCCGGTTATCTTCTCGGGCGTAAGCCTGGGCTACGGCCTTGCTGTCCTCACCGGCGCCGATCCGGTCTTTTGCGTCGCCGTCTGCACGGCATCGACGATGGGTGCGGTCATGCGTCAGCCGGTCATGGTCGTGGGCCTGCTGCTCATGTGCTTCCCACTCAAGGGTATCGTCTGCATGATCATCGCCGCCGTTATCGCCGCCGGCATTCCGCTGCCCAAGCCGCTGCGCAAGTAGCACGATAGCGCGCAGTCAGTACAAACATCTCAAGTCCGGTGCGGGCGCTGTGTCACGGATTTGCGGGTGGACTGGATTTCGTTCGGTATCGGCGCTACTTCCAAATTGCAAGCGCGGCGGTGCCCAGTACGATGAGGGCGAGACCGATGGCGCTGCGTCGTGAGAGTTTTTCGTTGAATGCCAGACGCGCAAATAGTACCGATACGACAATCGATAGTTTGTCGATCTGCACCGCGACGCTCACCTGGCCTGCAGCGATGGCGTAGTAATAGAGCAGCCACGATGCTCCGGTTGCGATGCCCGATGTTACGAGAAATGTGAGTTCGCGCCGGTCAACGTGCGCGACCTGCTCCAGTTTTCCCTTGGCTGCCACGATTGCCCATGCCATAACCAGTACCACGCAGGTGCGGATTGCCGTGGCCAGGTTTGACTCGACGCCTTCGATGCCGATCTTGGCGAGGATGGAGGTGAGTGCCGCGAACACGGCGGCGCCGAGGGCGTAAGCGAGCCAGGTCCGGTCTTGCTGCTGCTCGGGTCCGGCGGACTGCTTCTTCTCGATCATTAAAAACGTGCCGAGGGTGATGACAGCGGTTCCCACGAGCTTAACCGCAAGGTTGCTCGTCTCACCAAAAAGCGCGATGGCGACCAGCGCGGCGAGCACGGTGCTCATCTTGTCGACCGGTACGACCTTATTGACGTCTCCGATGCTCAACGCCTTAAAGTAACAGATCCACGAAGCACCTGTAGCGAGTCCCGAGAGGACGAGAAAGAGCCAGGATCTGGGTTCGATACTGCCAATGGTCCCAATGGATCTAGAAATGCCCGCCATTGCCCAGGCGAAAACGAGCACCACGCAGGTGCGAATGGCCGTCGCGATATCGGAGTCGGTCTGCTTGATACCGCATTTGGCCAAGATGGATGTGATGCCGGCAAAGAATGCTGACGCAAATGCTGCGACGACCCACGACACGGGTGCGATGCCTCCTTGGATAATGGGTTTATCCTGCGAGTTTTATGGACATAAGGATACCGCCCCACCATGAAGGTTTGATATGGCCGCGGCGAGACGGGGCCATGTTCCGGGGAGCCATTTGGTTAGGGCTCGAATTGAAGGTGAATGTTTTTCCGAGAAGTGAACGGCATGCCGTGAAGGGTGGTAACGACGTTGTTACTGCTTCGTCTTATCTAGTAAATGAGGTGGGGTGCCGCCCAAGTCCTTTAGCTGTCGATTACAGGTCGCGTACTCGATAAACCTTGGTGCTGACGGTGCAGCTGATTGCGCATAGCGCGAGGGCCAGGACGGCAATTCCTGCGCACAGGCAGCCGAGGACGGCGGAATCGGGATTTGCCCCGGCAATCGACATGAGCCAGTTGCTGATGGGGTTGGAGGAGCTCAGCGTGGCCATAGCAAGGCAACCGAGCAAGGCAAACAGACCAACGGACAGGCGCAGCGCCTCCATGTGTCCAAAACGAAAGAACAGCGGCTGCGCCAAAAACACCATCATGAGGGAGATGAGCATCGAGGCTGCCGAGGCAATTGCGATCTCAAATACGACCTGTCCCGTCGGGAAAATGCCTGCATTATTGAAGAGTGGGATGGTGACGATGTTCAACAGCGCGGCCGCACATGCCATGATGGCCGAGAAAGCAACGATACACAGGTAACGTGCGCAGACGATGTCTTTGCGCGAGAAGGGCAGCGTTGCCCGATAGCGCTCCCATCCGTTTTGATTGTCGAAGCCGGCTAGCGAGTTCATGATCATGATGGGCGACATGGCGCTGACTGCGCAGGCGCCAGCACTCATGCCGGAATCACCATCCGATGCGTTGGCGAGGGTCATCACGATGAATATAAATAAGCCGACACCCGCGATGCTCGGGATAAGCGTGCGAACGATGGCGAGCTCGGACATAAAGGCGCGTTTCATTTCGAAGCCCCTTTCAGCATGAGGCGAAGGTAGTCATCAATGGTTGCCCGATCGCAGGGAATCTCGGGGAAAGCCTCGAGCGTATCACGGCGGTTGGGCACGAGCACGTCCACGCTATAGGCGTGGCGGGCAGCACGGGCGCCTTCGACGCAAGCCATGAGCTCTGCGGCCTGTGCTTGCGTGCAGTGGGCGATTCCGGCGCGGTCGGTAATGTCCTCGCGTGGCAGGTCAAATGCAATCGAACCGTTATCGATGCAGATGACGCGATCGGCGGCGCTATCGAGGTCGGACGTAATGTGGCTCGAGAGCAGTACGCTGCGCTGGCCGTCGGAAACAAAGGCGAGCAGCTCATCGAGCAGCTCCTCGCGCGCCATGGGATCGAGGCCCGCGGTGGCTTCGTCCAAAACGAGCAGCCTGGCATTGTGGCTGAGCGCACAGGCGAGCTGCAGCTTCATACCCATGCCGCGGGAGAGGTCTTTGACCTTGGCTTTGGGATCAAGGCCAAATCGTTCGATAAATCTGGCGAATGTTTTGCGACTCCATGTGGGGTGCGCCGGGCCTACGAGCGTCTCGATCTGGCCCACCTTGAGCGTGGAAGGGAAAGGACACGTGTCCAGGACAAGACCGATGCGGGAGCGCAGATGGCGCTGTGTCTCGCCGGGCGCGTCGGTGCCGCAGTGCTGCCCAAACAGGTGCACCTCGCCGGCATCGAGCTTTATGAGTCCGAGCGCGGCGCGAATGGTCATTGTTTTGCCGGCGCCGTTTGCGCCCACAAAGCCGACGATCTGGCCGGGCTCCACGGTGAGTGTGACATCGCGTAGGGAAAAGCGGTCGCTTACGCGGCGTGAGACGCCTTTGAGTTCTAGCAAGTTTTGCATGGTATGGCCTTTCTTGCAGATGGCTACTGCATGGTTTCGGGGGCTACAAGGTCGAGCATCTCGTGCAATTTGTCGCGCGTGACGCCCAGGGTTTCGGCCTGCGTAGCGGCCTGCGCAAGCAACTCTTCGATATGGCAAAGCTGGTTTTCGCGCAAGAGTTCCTGGTTGCCCTCGGCGACAAAGCAGCCCTTGCCCTGCACGGTGCAGATATAGCCGAGCTGCTCCAGGTCGGCATAGGCACGCTTGGTGGTAATGACGCTCACGCCGAGGTCGCTCGCGAGCGCACGAATGCTGGGGAGTTTGGCTCCCGCAGCGAGTGCGCCCGAAAGGATCTGAGCTTTGACCTGCGAGGAGATCTGCTCGTAGATGGGCTTGTCGCTCGAATTGGATAGAATGATGTCCACAGCGGCTCCTTAGCTGTTGGGCTACACGTGTATATAACCGGTAAGCACAGTATATATACATTATGCACAGTTATGCAAGAGGAAATATGGCCTCGTCTGTCCCCTCGTTTGTTTATCTCGATCTGTAACATCTGGAGTCGATTTTGGCAGTTGGATGTTACAGATTGAGACAGCCCCGACCTTCCTGCCTGTTTGTCTCAATCTGTAACAGGTAGAGGCTCAAAACCCGTCTTTCTGTTACAGATTGAGACAGAGATTGAGACGGCGTCGATCTTCCCAGCCGTTTGTCTCGATCTGTAACACCAGGAACGGTAAAACCCGTCTTCCTGTTACAGATTGAGACAGTTCTTGAGGCAGCTACCCGCTGTACCGAGAGCTTGGCTAATGAATTTGTCCTGATAGGTGCCCTATGGCGGGATTTCGCGGCTACAATGGTGCGGTTACAACGACGTAATGCACTCAATGCAAGAAAGGATCCGCATGGCAAGCCTGTCGGATGAAATCTCGTCGCGCCGCACATTCGCGATCATCAGCCACCCGGACGCCGGTAAGACCACGCTTACCGAGAAGCTGCTGCTCTATACCGGCAGCATCCAGACCGCCGGCTCGGTCAAGGGCAAGAGTTCGGCCAAGCATGCCGTCTCGGACTGGATGGACATCGAGAAGGAGCGCGGTATTTCCGTTACCTCCTCGGTACTGCAGTTCACCTACAACGGCGCCTGCGTCAACATCCTCGATACCCCCGGCCACCAGGACTTCTCGGAGGACACCTACCGTACCCTCATGGCTGCCGACGCCGCGGTCATGGTCATCGACGGCGCTAAGGGCGTCGAGGCCCAGACCAAAAAGCTCTTTAAGGTCTGTACGCTGCGCCATATTCCCATCTTCACCTTTGTGAACAAGCTCGACCACGAGGCTCGCGACCCCTTTGAGCTCATGGAAGAGATCGAGAACGTCCTGGGTATCAATACGTATCCCATGAACTGGCCGATCGGTAGCGGTCGCAATTTCCGCGGCGTGTTCGACCGTCAGACCCGTCGTGTCATCGCCTTTGAGGGCGACGGCCACGCCAACGCTACCAAGAAGGTCGCCGAGGTCGAGGCCGAGCTGGGCGATCCGGCCATGGATGAGCTTATTGGTGAGGAGAACCACAAGAACCTGATGGACGACATCGAGCTGCTCGATGGCGCCGGCGACGAGCTCGACTTGGATGCCGTGGCCTGCGGCAAGCTGAGCCCGGCGTTCTTTGGCTCGGCACTCACCAACTTTGGCGTGGAGCCCTTCCTTAAGGAATTCCTGCGCCTGGCCCCGACGCCGCGCGCCTATACCGATACGCTCACCAGCGAACCGGTCGATCCCTGCCGCGACGACTTTAGCGGCTTTGTGTTTAAGATCCAGGCCAACATGGACAAGAACCACCGTGACCGCATCGCCTTTGTGCGTATTTGCTCGGGCAAGTTCGAGCGCGGCATGGATGCCTTCCACGTGCAGGGCAACCGCAAACTCAAGCTGGCTACGGGCACCTCGATGATGGCCGACGACCGCGCCATCGTGGACGAGGCCTACGCTGGCGATATCGTGGGTCTGTTCGACCCGGGCATCTTTAGCATCGGCGACACCGTGTGCTCCGGGAAGCGCCACGTGCAGTATCCGCAGATCCCGACGTTTGCCCCCGAGATGTTCGCCCGCATCACGCAGGTCGACACGCTCAAGCGCAAGCAGTTCGTCAAGGGTATGGAGGAGCTTGCCCAGGAGGGCGCCATCCAGATCTTCCGCGAGCTGGGCGCCGGCATGGAGAGCGTCATTGTGGGCGTGGTCGGCGTGCTGCAGTTTGAGGTGCTCGAGCGCCGCCTTAAGGCCGAGTACCGCGTTGAGGTTCGTCGCCAGCCGCTGCCCTATACGGACATCCGCTGGATCCAAAACGACCCCGACACCATCGACATCCCGGGCCTTTCGCTCACGCGTGACACCCTGCGCGTCGAGGATATGCGCGGCGGCAAGCTGCTGCTGTTCACGAGCCCGTGGAATGTTGACTGGGCGACCGACCACAACCCCGACCTTGTCCTGTCGGAGTTTGGCAATGTAACGTTTTAGTGCGCCGGCGCGGTGGTCCTGTGGGGCTGCCGCGCCGCTTGCTTGCCTGCCGCCGTGTGAGCGGCTATCATACCCACCGTCGCCTCAAGACCGTGGCGGCCGAGCAGTTCGGGTCCGATATCCTGCTCGTTAAACCTAAAACCAAAGGAGTACATAATGATCGAGAAGGTCATGGAGGACTACAAGGTCCTGTTGCGGAGCATTCCCGCGGCAACGGTTTCGCTGTTTATCGTGAGCGTCATCATGATGAACCTGCTGGCCAACAAAGAGCTTATCAGCCTGCCGTATCTGGCACTCGATTGCGGCTTTGTGGTGAGCTGGGTCTCGTTTTTGTGCCAGGACATGATTTGCAAGCGCTTTGGCGCCAAGGCATCCATCAAAATCTCTATCCTCGCGTTGGCGGTCAACCTGGCCGTAAGCCTGTGCTTTTGGGCATGCTCGCTCACGCCCGGTATGTGGGGCGCCTACTATGACACGGGCATGATCGAGGTCAACACTGCCCTTAACGCCACCATCGGTGGCACCTGGTACGTGGTGCTGGGCTCTTCGCTGGCAATGCTCGTCTCTGCCGTGGTTAACTCCACACTCAACCAGTCGCTCGGCCGCATGCTCAAAAAGAATAACTTTGCGAGCTTTGCCTTCCGCTCCTATGTGTCTACGGGTGTCGGCCAGTTTATCGACAACCTAGTCTTTGCCATTGTGGTGAGCCACACGTTCTTTGGTTGGACCTGGGTGCAGGTTCTTATGTGCTCGCTGACCGGCGCTGTTGCCGAGCTGCTGTGCGAGGTCTTCCTGAGCCCCGTGGGCTACAAGGTCGTGCGCAGCTGGGAGCGCGAGAATGTGGGCGCCGAGTACCTCGAGCGCCATGCAACCGCCTAAGGAGCAAGCATGCGGGTTTTGATCACGGGTGCTTCGGGTGGTATCGGAGCCGCGTGCGTGCAGCGCTTTTTGGACGAGGGCCACGAGGTCGTGGGCTTTGATCTGCTGCCGGCGGCGACCGAACACGAGCGCTACCGCCATCTGATCGTTGATGTCCGCGAGCCTGACTCGTTTCCAGGCGACCTTGAGCCACAGGTAATCGTGAACGTTGCCGGTGTGCAGGATTCGGCCGACGATATTGCCGCCAACTTGCGTGGCACCATCAACGTGACCGAGCGCTATGCCTTTGTGGGGGAGGGGCTTGCCGCCAAGCCGACACCGGCTATCAAATCCGTGGTCAATGTGGGGTCGGCGAGCGGGCATACGGGATCGGAGTTTCCCGACTATGCCGCCAGCAAGGGCGGCGTTATCGCCTACACCAAGAACCTTGCAAACCGCCTGGCTCCGCAGGCCATCGCCAACAGTGTGGACCCGGGTGGCGTGATCACGCCGCTCAACCGTTGCGTGATGGAAGACGAACACCTGTGGAGCCAGATTATGGAACTCACGCCGCTTAAGCGCTGGGCCACCGCCCAAGAGATTGCCGAATGGATCTACTTTGTGGGCGTAACCAACCGGTTTATGACCGGGCAGAGCCTGCTGATCGATGGCGGCGAGGCCGGCCGCACGCAATTTATTTGGCCCGAATAGGAAACGCGCCCGATGGAAAGCTGTCGGGCGCGTTTTTGATGTATCGATTTTTAGCCGAGGCTAGTCCAGTTAACGGGGGTCGAGCCGTGCTGTTCGAGTAACCGATTGGCAGCGGAGAAGGGACGCGACCCCATAAAAGCGGGGAGTTCCGCCGTGGCACGGTTGGCCGAAAGCGGCGAGGGGTGCGTAGAGGCTAGGCAGAACTTGTCGGTTGCCTTGCCCGCGCCGGTCGTGGCGAGCTTGCCTTCGACCATCTGCTGGGCAAAGCGGCCCCATGCCAAAAAGACCACCGGCTGGGGCAGCTGGCAGCAGCGTTCGATAATGTAGTCGGTCAGGGTACTCCAGCCCAGCTTGGCGTGCGAGTTCGCGGCATGCTCGCGCACGGTGAGCGTGGTGTTGAGGAGCAGGACGCCCTGCTGTGCCCATGGGGTTAGGTCTCCCGTGACGGGAATGGGGCAACCCAGATCGGCTTTGAGTTCCTTATAGATGTTGCGCAGGCTCGGCGGCAACTTGGTTTGCGTCGCGGGGACCGAGAACGACAACCCCATTGCCTGGTTAGGTCCGTGATAAGGGTCTTGACCCAATATGACAACCTTGACCTGGTCGGCCGGCGTGTAGGCGAGGGCATTGAGGATGTCGTCTTGCGCCGGGTAGATGGTCTGCTCGGCACGCAAAAGGGCGATGCGCTCGAGCAGCTGGTTCGTAGTGTCACGGACCGGCTGCGGCGCATCGCCCAACCAAGTTGCTATGTTGCGGTCGCGAGTTACAGCGTCCATGGAACTCCTTTATGGTAGATGCTATGTTGGCACCTATTGTAAAGGCGTCCAGAGACCTTTATGCCGCGGCTGCATGAGGAGTGGGGTCTACGAGACGTGCTCGGGCGCTCCTGCCATACGAGTATGCCCATGTGCGTGAAGGTGTGGAAGCTCGACGGTTGCCACCATGACGCCGGTGAGGATGAGCGCTGCGCCAAAGAAGGCGATGGGGCTCAGGACCTCGCCGACCAGGAAGAACGAGAAGACGGCGGAGCAGACCGGCTCGAGCGAGAAGGCGAAGCCGGTGGTCTCGGCAGGTACGTGGGGCTGCACGAGCGTCTGGGTGATAAAGCCGTAGGCAGAGCAGATGAGTGCGAGCGCAACGACAACGACGATCTCGTTCGGCGTGCTGGGAAGCGTGAAGCCGCCAAAGGTGTACGCGGCGATGCCCGAGAACAAGCCACCGAAGCCCAGCTGCCAAACGCCCAGAGCCAGCGGATCGACTTCTTCGACAAAGCGCTTGGCTACGATAATGTGGCCGGCATAGATAAAGGCCGAGAGCAGCATGACCATCGCGCCGGGGTTCAGGCTGGTAAAGTCGGCGCCCGAGAGCAGCAGCATGCCGCAGGTGACGATGGCGGTGCCGACGAGCACTTTGCGCTCGGGGGCGCGGCGCAGCAGGGCGGCGTTGGCAAACGGCACGATCACGACCGTCAGGCTCTGCAAAAAGCCGGCGGTGGAGGCAGAGGTGAGGCTGGAGCCCAGGCACATGCAGGTGAGCTCGGTTGCCATGATGGCGCCGATGATGGCGGCACGGACCATAAGGTCGCGGTTGATGCGGAAAGCGCGCTTGTGGAAGAGCAACAGGCAGGCCACAAAGGCGATGATGCAGCGCAACGCAACGATGCTCGTGGCGTTCATGCTGTCCATGCCGATCTTCATGAGGGGGTACGAAAAGCCCCATGCGACGGGAACGGAAAATGAGAGCGCGATTGCTTTTTTGCGATCCATGGGACTCCTTTTGTTACAGAACGGTTTCGTAAAAAGGATTCTGCTCCCAGATGTGGATGTAGTAAAGCGAATGTATTTTAAGTATGATTAAGAAATACTAATGTAAGCAGAAAAGGCCCTGGCAAAACGTTTTACGGCTACATCGATGTGGAGGCACGATGGCATCGCGATATCAGATTGTATGTATGGTGGTCGATTGCGGCAGTCTTAAGGGCGCGGCGGACGAACTGGGCTATACACAAAGTGCGGTGAGCCAGGCCGTCAAGGCGCTCGAGCGCGAGCTGGGTACCACGCTTATCGAGCGCGGCAAGCAGGGTGTCTCGCTTACGCGCGACGGCAAGCAGTATCTGCCGTATCTGCGCCAGATCGTAACTGCCGAGGCCGAGCTCGAGGGCAAACGCCAGGAGTTGCTGGGACTCTCCTCGACCGATATTCGCATTGCGACGTTTACCAACGTGAGCCGCACCGTGTTGCCGCGCGTGATCCGCGACTTTGGTGCCCTGCATCCGGGTGTACGCTTTACGCTCAAACAGGGCGATTACACGCGCAATGCCCAGTGGGTGCACGATGGCGTGGTTGATTTTTGCTTTACGGCACGCGGATTTACTGCTGGGCTCGAGAAGCGCGTGGTCTATCACGATGAGTTGGTGGCACTGTTGCCGGCCGCGCATCCGCTGACGGCAAAGGAAAAGGTGACGCTCGCCGACCTGGCGTCCGAGCCGTTTGTGCTGCTGGATGAGGGCGAACAGAGCCTGGTGCTCGATGCATTCGCGGCGCATGGGCTGTCGCCGCACGTGACGAGCGAGGTGACCGACGACTACACCATCATGGCGATGGTGGAGGAGGGCCTAGGCGTGAGTATGCTGTATCGCCGTACCGTCGAGGGCATGAGGGCCGATATTCGCGTGCGTCCCATCGTGCACGCTCCCTCGCGTGACGTAGTGGCAGCCTGGCGCAGCTGGGACACCATGCCTATCGCCACGAGGCGTTTTATCGACTATATGAGCTCGCATATTGTCAATTAATGACTGGCGTGACGTTGAGTGCGGTGTTTAGCGGGCTGTCGCTTTGGCTTGGGCGGTGCGATAGGTGCGTGCCGGGTGGCAGAGCAATACCGCCACGACCATAAAGAATGCCGTGGTGCCCAGGCTGATGGGGTAGACCATCATGATGTTCGCAAAGGTACGGAAGTGCGGGAACACGCAGAATACCCAATAGAAGCGAATGCCGCAGACGCAGATCATGGTGATGAGGGCGGGCATGAGCGAGATGCCAAAGCCGCGCAGGTAGCCGGACATGTTTTCGTAGAACATGCTAAAGGCGTATGCCGGGAAGATCGAGCACACGCGGATATAGCCGATCGAGACGATGTTGGGGTCGCTATTAAACAGCGCTAGGATCTCGCGCCCCAGACCGACGATGATAACGATGGTAGTGAGCGCGACGATGCCACCTTCGACCAGGCAGACCTTAAGGGTCTTGGTGCAACGGTCGATCTGGCGGGCACCGTGGTTTTGCCCCACAAAGGTGGTGCAAGCCTGGCTAAAGCTGTTGAGCAGGTTGTAGCACACGTACTCCAGGCTCATGGCGGCGCTCGATGCCGCCATGACCTCGGTGCCCAAGCTGTTGATGGCGGACTGGATGATGATGTTGGCGACGGCAAAGACGGCGCTCTGGATGCCGGCGGGCAGGCCGATCTTGACGATGCGCCTGAGGGCGACGGGGTCTAAGCCTAAGTCGCGTGGAGTGACGCGGACGACGGAGTCGGTCTTGAGCAGACGGATAAAGAGCGTAGCGGCGCTGACGGTGTAGGCGATGGCGGTGGCGATGGCGACGCCCGCGACGCCCCAGTGGAGTACGGGGACAAAGATGAGGTCCAGGCCAATGTTGAGGACGGTGGACACGGCAAGCGCCTGCAGCGGCATGCGGGTGATGCCGACGGAGCGGAAGATCGCGGCCTCAAAGTTGTAGAGCAAGATCGAGGGCATGCTGAGCAAAAAGACGCGCAGGTAGAGCGAGGCGAGCGGCATGGTTTCGGCGGGAACGTTGAGCGCGGCGAGCATGGGCTCGGCAAAGATCTCGCCCAGCGCGATGACGACAAAGCCCACAAGCGCCATGAGAATCGAGGTGTGGACGGCGCGGTTGACCATGTTCTGATCGTTGCGGCCGATAGCGTTGGCGATGACCACGTTGGAGCCAAGCGACATGCCGATAAACAGGTTGAGCATAAGACTGGTAAGCGGAACGTTGGAGCCGACCGCTGCCATGGCGAGGGTTCCCTGGTCGCCCGAGAAGTTACCGATGATGACGGTGGCGATGAGGTTCGACAGCTGCTCCAAGATGCTCGTGGCGGCTACGGGGAAGGCGAACAGGGGAATATTGCGCCACAGCGAGCCGGTGGTCATGTCAATGTGCTTAGATGCGGTGTCTGCCATACGCTCTCAATCTCTAATATGCTCTTTCGTGCTTATTTGCGCAGACGATGATACTCCTAATCGACTAGTCATTGGGGACGTTCTTAAACGACTAGTCCTTCAAGAACGTCCCCAATGACTAGGTGGGGAAGGCGTGCGACAATGGTGGGCGTTGTGTTGTCCGCGCTAAGGAGTTGCCATGTTGTTGTGTCCCGTTTGCCATGAGCCGTTGGTGGACGACGAGCGCGGTGCTGCATGCGCGGGCGGACACCGATTTGACCGTGCGCGCGAGGGCTATCTGTATCTGCTGCGCTCGTCCAAGAGCGGCGACTCCATGGGCGATCCCAAGTCGCAGGCGCGCAGCCGTCGTGACTTTCTGAACCGCGGATACTATGCGCCGTTACGCGATGCGATGGTCGAGCTGGTGCGCGAGCGGGTGTCTGAACGTGCCGCGTCTACGAACGGCCCCATGACCTTGCTCGATATTTGCTGCGGCGAGGGCTACTACACCAGCGCCATGGGTGCGGTGCCGGACGTGGATGCTTACGGTTTCGACCTGGGCAAGGAGATGGTGCGCCTGGCCGCCAAGCGCGGCGATGCGACCTACTTTGTGGCCAATATGAAGGACATCCCCGTGGCCGATGGCGCCTTCGATATGGTGACCGAGCTCTTCGCTCCCTTTAACGAGCGCGAATTTGCCCGCGTGCTGGCGCCAGAGGGCTCGCTCTATACCGTGGTGCCGGGTGCCCGTCATCTGTTTGGGCTCAAGGAGGTGCTCTACGACACGCCATACCTTAACGACGAGAAGCTGCCGAAGACTACCGAGCTCGAGTTGGTCGGAACGCAGCGGGTGTCTGCGAACATTACGCTCCAGACCCAGGCCGACATCGAGGCGGTGTTCCAGATGACGCCTTACTACTACCGCACGCGCCCCGCCGACAAAGAGCGCCTGGCAAACCTCGATACCCTTCAGACCGACATCGACTTCATCATCGCCGAATACCGCCACTAACCTACCAAAAAGGGACAGGTTTATTTTGGCAGGTGGGGCTGCGGACAAAAAGTTGGACCATCAGGTCCGGTTTGGAGTCCGCATGACATACAGTAGAGCCGTAGTGGAAAGGGCCGGGGAGCTACGCCGCTCCGGGCTCTCGTGCAGGGAGATAGCCCGGGAGCTCGACGGGCCGAGCAAGAGCGCCGTCGCGCGCTGGACGAGGGCCGGGGCCGCGGGCGGAACCGTCGGGAGGGCGGTCGCGAAGATGGATCTGCCGAAGGTCGTCGGGGACGGTCCGGTGTACCCCGACATCGACCCGGACGACAAGGACGCCCTGATAGAGCGCCTCGTCCTGGAGAACGCCGTCCTCAGGGCGGTGAATGACGTTTTAAAAGCCGCGAGCCTCGACGGGATGTCGAACAGGGAGAAGACCCTGGTGATAGACCGCCTGAGGCCGTGCGGGAAGTGGTCCTTGAGAGAACTCACGAGTTCCTTGGGGATATCAAAGAGCTCCTATGAGTACCAGCGCCGCGCGATCGCGAGGCCCGACCGGCTCGCGCCCCTGCGCGCGCTCGTGCGCAGGATCTTCACCGAGGACGGCGAGGGGGCGCGGGGGTACCGCTTCGTGACGGCGCGCCTGCGCGAGCTCGACGAGCCCGTGCGCGCCTCGGAGAAGGTCGTCCTCCGCATCATGCGCGAGGAGGGCCTGGTCCCCAGGTGGATGAGGAGGAAGAGGAGGCCCTACAGCTCCTATGCGGGCGAGCCGACGCCGGCCCCGCCGAACCTCGTGCGCCGCGACTTCCGCTCGGCCCTGCCGAACTTCCTGTGGCTCACCGACATCACCGAGTTCAGGCTGCCCTCCGGCAGGAAGGTCTACCTGTCGGCCATCAGGGACTGCTTCGACTCCTCGGTCGTGGCGTGGAGGGCCGGCGAGAGACCGGACGCCGCGCTCGCCAACTCGACGCTCGAGGACGCCTGCGCCCGGCTGGCGCCCGGCGAGCGCCCCGTCATCCACTCCGACCGCGGCGGCCACTACCGCTGGCCCGGCTGGATCTCGATCTGCGAGGACAATGACCTCACCAGGAGCATGTCCGCCAAGGGCTGCAGCCCGGATAACGCCGCGATGGAGGGCTTCTTCGGCCTGCTCAAGAGGGAGTTCTGGCACGGCAGGGACTGGTCGGGCTGGGCCCCCGCCCGCTTCATCGAGGAGCTCGGGGCCTGGATCGGCCGCTACAATACGGAGAGGCGCAGCGATGCGCTCGGCGGCCGCACGCCGGCCGAGTTCCGCGCCGCGCTGGGAAGGGCCGCGTAGCGGTCCAAGAAATCGTCCGCAGTCCCGGTTTTATCTGGGCAAACGTAAAGGGCCGACCGCGTTGCTGCGCGATCGGCCCTTTTTAGTTGCTTGGCTGCAGAGGTTATGAGAAGCGAACGCTTACAGGCGGTCCTTGTTCTCGGCCTTGATGGCGTGCGCCTGCTGAACAAAGAACAGGTCGTACACCACGATGACAAAGGCGCCAAAGTTGATGGCGTCGCCGCCAAACGCGGGAAGCGTGAGCACCGCCTGGGCAAGCGTGGCGACTGCAGCAACGATACCGAGCTTAAACGCGCCGTCAACCTGCGAAGGCTTGTTGGCACCCTTGATGCCCGCAACGCCCGCGGCAAGATCGATGAGGCCCTTGGCGATAATCACGGCCGCGGCGAGCATGGCGTTCGATCCGTAGGTGGACTCGAACTTGCCGGTCGCGATGCCGGCGATTCCAATGACGAGACTGGCGATGCCCAGAACAAAATAAATCAGGGCAAGGATTTTGAGAGTCTTGCGAGTGAAGCTCATGGCTGGTCCTTTCGATACGAGTACGCCAACCTGGCGCACCCTATGTGCTGCACATATGGTGAAGCACATTGTAGTTCAACGCGGCGATGCATGCGCCTGAAAGCGTCTCTTGCCTGCACGGTTCAACCTTTCAAAAAGGAAAGCTGGACGTAAGTCAAATCGATGGCAGCGCATGCGCGGCGCTGCGATGATGAGGCCATGGTAAGAGCTGGACCGAAGGAGGAGCCATGATGTACGGAGTCAAGCAAGTGGATGAGCCGCGGTCACTGGGAAGGCGCATGAGTGATTCTGTGATCGCTGCCGTGTGCACGGTATTGATGGCTGTGCTTTGCATTGGGATGCTGTGGACCATGTCGCATGTGGGACAATAACGGACGGTTGGGTGCCAACTGAGGTGGCGCTCACGTATTCGTTTTGCTTGCTAAGGAGTGTCCATGGGCGTCGTCGATCCCTTTTCTGTTGCTCGGGCTGCTGGGCTCGAGCTCGTGCGGACGTCCGAGGGCCTTACGCTCACCGACGGCACGATGGAGTTGCGTGCCGATTTTGGCCGCATGCTTCCACGGCTCAAGCAGGGTCGTCTGCAGCAAGAGCTGTTGGTAAAGGCTGCGCGCACAAAAGGTATCGAGAACCCCTGGGCGATTGACGCCACGGCAGGTTTTGGCGAGGATTCGCTGCTGTTGGCCGCTGTGGGCTTTACCGTCGATTTGTATGAACAGGACTGCGTGATCGCGGCGCTCCTTCAGGATGCCCTGGATCGCGCGGCAGATGATCCGGCGCTTGCGGCTGCCGTGGCGCGCATGCGCTTACATGCGGGCGAGGACAGTGTTGCCGGCCTTCGCCATGCGGCTGAGCTGGTCGAGCGTGGTGAGCTCGCGGCTCCCGATGTGGTGTATCTGGATCCCATGTTTCCCGAGCGCACCAAGAGCGCGGCGGTTAAAAAGAAGTTCCAGCTCTTGCACCATTTGGAGCAGCCGTGCGCCGACGAGGAGACGCTGGTCGAGGCCGCGCTTGTGCCGCGCCCGCGCAAGGTCGTTATCAAGCGGCCGGTGAAGGGGCCGCTGCTTGCCGGCGTTAAGCCGAGCTATCAGCTTGCGGGCAAGGCCGTCCGCTACGATGTTTTGGTGCCGCCGCGTCCGTAGCCTGCGCGCGATGGCCGGCGATGTGTCGGTGCCGTGCCGCTGCGTCGGCGTCGCGCCGATGCGGAGCCTATTTCCAAGGGTGCGACGTCAGATGCCATCCGCCGCAGTATTCGCATTTGTAGCAGGCCAGGCCGCGCCGTCCGCGGTTTTCGCAGTCGGCCATAACGGCCTCGGCCTCGGCTCGCGTGTCGTAACGGTTTTTACGCTCGCACGACTTGTAGCGCCAGGCTTCATCGCGCTCGGCGTCTAGTTCGTCGCAGCGCTCATCTTCGCGTGCAAACAGGTCGCTCATATCGCCGCCGGTGGCAGCGCCCAAAAACTCGCTTTTGGCTTTTGACCAGGCGGCTCGCTTTTTGCTCCCCATCTGCTTCGCACCCTCTCCAAACGTTGGTATTATTGCTCAATCAAAGTGATACCAATAAACGTGAGGTCGCCGCGTGATGATCAGAAAAACCCTCGATACCGACATTCCCGCCGTCATGGCTATCTATGACGCGGCCCGCGCCTATATGCGCGCACATGGCAACGCCACGCAGTGGCCCGAGGGCACGCCTTCGGCCGAGCAGCTGGCTGCCGATATTGCCGCTGGTGGCAGTTACGTGTGCGAAGTCGACGGCCGCGTGGTGGCGACGTTTGCCTTTTTACCGGGTCCGGACGAGTGCTATGACGTCATCGAGGACGGTCAATGGCGCAGCGACACTCCGTATGCCGTGCTGCATCGCGTGGCATCCGACGGCACCGTGCACGGTATCGCGGCAGCGATGTTTGCCTTTGCCAAGGAGCGCGCTGACCACCTGCGTATCGATACGCATGCGGACAACCTGCCCATGCAGGGCGCGAGCATGAAGGCGGGGTTCGAGCGCGCCGGCGTCGTGTATGTGTCAGACGGCACGGCGCGTGTTGCGTTCGATTGGCTGCGCGAGGTGTAAAAGCCGGGCCTCACGGCAACAATTCATTCGAACGAAAAATGGCCCCAAACGGGGCCAAATTTAGTTGATTGCGGCGTCTGGGGTGCTTGCCGTGTGGTTGAAAGTGCTGCGCCTACGCGACTATTCCTTGGACAGCTCACTTCCGCAGTGGCAGCACTTGGTCGCGCCTTCGTGCACCTCTTCCAGACAATACGGGCAGACGGGTGCCGGCGCGGCTTCCTCGGCGGTGGTGCCGGCCAGCTTATCGCCAATCTCCTGCGCCTTGTTAAACGCCTTGACGATGGCAAAGACGATGGCAGCGACAATTAAAAAGTTGATGCACGCGCCAATGAGCGCTCCAAAGTCGATATTGGTGCCCGGCACCACCAACCCCGAGATCTCGGTGGCGCTGCCGCCGGCAATCACGGAGATAAGCGGGTTGATGATGTTATCGGTAAGCGAGGTCACGATAGCGGTGAATGCACCGCCGATAATCACGCCGACGGCCATGTCTATCACGTTGCCGCGATTAATGAATTCCTTGAACTCGTTGAGCAATGCCTTCATGGTGACTCCTCGCTGTTGTGAGGCTCGCGTTGTTACTGCCCCAGATGAACCCGGGCAGACAAAAAGGGGAGGTGCCGGCTTTCGCAAGGCGCGAACCTACGAAAATCGCCGCACGGCAACGCGGGGCGATGAGCTCGGTCGGGGGATAGGGCCCGCTTCGCCCGCCGGCCCGTAAATTGTATCATCCAGTGTGGAGCGTGAACGCCCGTTGCCGCGTGCGATGGGCTTGTAATAAGAGGAGGGCCATGTCGAAGCAAGCGGTCGTTGGAATCTTGGCGCATGTCGATGCCGGCAAGACCACGTTGGCCGAGGCCATGCTGTTCAACGCGGGTCGCATTCGCAAGCGTGGCCGCGTGGACGATGGCGATTCGCATCTGGACACTAACGCGATCGAGCGCGAGCGTGGCATCACGATTTTCTCGTCGCAGGCCGTGTTCGACCATGGCGATACCCACGTCATGCTCGTGGATGCGCCCGGCCACGTCGATTTTTCGGCCGAGGCGGAGCGCACATTGCGGGCGCTCGACTACGCGATTCTGGTGGTGGGTGTCAATGATGGCGTGCAGGGGCACACTGAAACCCTGTGGCGCCTGCTTGCACGCTATGACATCCCGACGTTCATCTTCATCAACAAGATCGATTTGGAGAATCCCGGCCGCGATGTTTTGCTGGCACAACTCGGGCAGCGTCTTTCCGAGGGCTGCCTGGATGCCAGCGAGCTGCTGGCGGGCGGCGCCGTTCAGGAGGACGCTGCTGCGTTGGACGAGGCGGCGCTCGAGGAGTTTCTTGAAGCGGGTGAGCTTTCTGTCGCAACGCTGTCGCGCATGGTTGCCGAGCGCAAGCTCTTTCCCTGCTTTGCCGGCTCGGCGCTCAAGGACCAAGGCGTTGACGAGCTGCTGGACGGCATATGCGCGCTGATGCGTGAACAGGCGTGGCTCCCGGAGTTTGCCGCGCGCGTCTATCGTGTCAGCCGCGGGGATCGTGGCGAGCGCTTGGCTTGGGTTAAAGTGACCGGCGGCACGCTGCGCGCAAAACAGATGGTCAGCGGGCGTTCCAGTGCCGAGGCGTGGGAACAGAAGGTCGATCAGGTACGCATCTATAACGGCGAGAAGTATGAGCTTGCCCAAGAAGTTGCTGCTGGCGGTATTTGCGCCGTGACGGGTCTTGCGCACGTTCGCCCAGGGGACGCCCTGGGCGCGGAGCCCGCGGGCGATGCGCCCGTCATTGCGCCAGTCCTCACCTATACGGTGCTTCCGGGCGAACACGATGTCCATGCGGTGTTCAAAGCACTGACTGAGTTGGCGGACGAAGATCCTATGCTCGGCGTAAGCTGGAATACGCATCTTGAGCAGATTCATTTGCAGTTGATGGGCGCTGTGCAACTCGAGGTCGTGCAGCGGGTGTGGCAGATCGCTTTGGCCTTTCGATTGAGTTTGAGCCCGGCGGCATTCTCTATAAGGAGACTATTTCGCAGCCGGTCGAGGGCGTGGGCCACTTTGAACCACTGCGTCATTACGCCGAGGTGCACCTGCGCCTGGAGCCGCTGCCGGCGGGCTCGGGCGTGCAATTTGGCACCGTGACCTCGACCGACGACCTCGATCTGAACTGGCAGCGTCTGGCGCTCACCAACGCCATGGAGCGCGATCACCTGGGCGTGTTGACCGGCTCGCCCATTACCGATGTGCGCATTACGCTCACGGGCGGCCGTGCGCATGCTAAACACACTGAGGGCGGCGATTTTCGTCAGGCAACGTA
Organism: Collinsella sp.; assembly: GCA_019424985.1. Classification (GTDB taxonomy): domain Bacteria; phylum Actinomycetota; class Coriobacteriia; order Coriobacteriales; family Coriobacteriaceae; genus Collinsella. The sequence continues at coordinate 84,263 of JAHYYM010000016.1, forward strand.
TCGCGCGATTCGCCAGGGTTTGATGCGGGCGCGCGAGGCGGGTGCGGCGGTGCTGCTGGAGCCGTGGTACCACTTTGAGCTCGAGGTGCCGGGGGAGTGCGTGGGCGGGGCGCTTTCGGATGTCACGCGCATGGGCGCCGAGTACGAGCCACCGGCGATGGCGGGCGACCGGGCGAAGCTTGTGGGTCGCGTGCCGGCATCCGAGGTACAGGATTATGCGCTGGAGGTTGCTGCCTACACGAGCGGCCGCGGACATCTGTACCTGGAGTTCGCCGGTTATGCAGCGTGCCATGATGCCGAGCGCGTCATCGAGACGGCCGCCTATGAGCCCGAGGCCGATCTGCCCAACACGCCCGATTCGGTCTTTTGCTCTCACGGCGCCGGCTACACGGTCAAATGGTATGACGTGCCCGCCGCAGCGCACGTAAAGATCGATCCCGCCTCCTTCCGCCCCTGGCGAGCGGCGGACGCCGAGTTTTTCGGCCATAGGTGATAGAGGGTTAGTCTCTTTGTCGCATCCTGTTGGTATAACTCGGTATAAGTTGGTATAACTATTACCAGGGTTTGCCAATCCGAGGAGGCCGACATGAATCCAAATCCCTTTAAGCCCACGGCTGGCAAGCGGCCTCCAATGCTCATCGGTCGCGAGTCGGTCATCGAAGATTTCGAGGAAGGACTCGATAACGGCGCCGGAGCGCCGGGCAGGCTCATGCTCATTACGGGAAACCGCGGCTGCGGCAAAACGGTTCTCCTGCGGGAGCTGCAACGTTTGGCTAGCGAGCGCGGATGGGCGGTTGTCTCCGATTCCGCTTCGCTTGGCTTATGCGACCGCTTGGCCGAGGCGCTTCGCTCGAATAAACCCGTTGTGACGTCAATGGAGTTCGGTCCGTCGTTTGGTCGGATGTCGGTTGAGGCGGCGCGAGCAAAAGGCGAGACGTTGCGAGGGCTGGTCAACGAGCGCCTCAAGAAGCTCGGGCCGGGAAAGGGCTTACTGTTTGCGATTGACGAGGCCCAATCTGCGTCTATCGAGGAACTGGCGGCGCTGGCCGTTCTCTATCAGCAAGTGCTTGGAGATCAAGATGCCACGGGCTTGCCCGATAGCGACCAGCGCGGTCTTGCGCTGGTTTTTGCCGGCTTGCCCAGTATGGTTGATGACTTGCTCGAAGAGCCGAGCGTAACGTTTCTGCGCCGCGCCCAGCAGCGTACGCTGGGGGCGATTTCTTTGCCCAGGGTGCGGGATTCATATATCCAGACAGTCGAGAGTACCGGTCTCTGCGTCGATGCGGAGACGGCGGACCTTGCGGCACACAAGAGCATGGGGCATCCCTATATGGTTCAGCTGGTGGGCTATTACATGTGGCGCTCTGCCGTCCGGCGCAACTCGCAGGTCATTGAAAGGTGCGATGTCGAGGCTGGCCATGCGGATGCCATCTCTGAGTTCTACGAAGCGGTCGACGCGCCCCTGTATTATGGATTGCGCAGTCCGCAACGCCTCTTTATCGAGGCCATGGCTGCTGACGAGGGTAAGCCGACGCGCATGGCGGACATCATTGAGCGTTGCGACCGTACTCAGAGTTGGGCGAGTAAATATCGCGCAAGCTTGATTCGCGAGCGCGTCATCGAGGCCGCCGGATACGGTCTCGTCCGGTTTAGCGTGCCTATGCTGGGCAAGTACATTCGCGATCGTGTTTTATGGCACGAGTGATGTGACAAAGGGACTGTCCCTTTGTCACATTCCTTTGTCACATTCGATTAACAGGAAGGGGAGCGATGACGGTGTCGCAACAACCAAGTGCTATCGAGGTGCGCGGTGCGCGCGTCCATAACCTCAAAGACATCGATATCGATATTCCGCTGGGAAAGCTCGTGGGTATTGCCGGCGTCTCGGGCTCGGGCAAGAGCTCGCTGGCGTTGGGGGTGCTCTATGCCGAGGGCTCGCGTCGTTACCTGGAGGCGCTCAGCACCTATACCCGCCGTCGGCTGACGCAGGCAGAGCACGCTCAGGTGGACGAGGTGCTGCACGTGCCGGCGGCACTCGCATTGCATCAGCGCCCCAGTGTACCGGGCGTGCGCTCGACTTTTGGCACCATGACCGAGCTCAACAACAGTCTGCGTCTGCTCTTTAGCCGCTGCGCCCATCACGTGTGCCCGCATTGCGGGGCGCGTGTGGAGCCGAGCCTTAACGTGGCCGCGGGCCTGTCGCTCGCGTGCCCCGCATGCGGCCGCGAGTTCTATGCGCCGGGGGCCGAGGACCTTGCCTTTAACAGTGGCGGCGCGTGTCCTACCTGCGGAGGCACCGGCGTCATGCGCGAGGTGGACGAGGCGAGCCTGGTGCCCGACGAGTCAAAGACCATCAACGAGGGTGCGGTGCTTCCCTGGGGCACGCTGATGTGGGATCTGATGAAGCAGGTGGCCGGCGAGATGGGCGTGCGCACCGACGTGCCGTTTAGCCAGCTCACGCCTCAAGAGCGCGACATCGTGTTCCATGGCCCGGCAGTTAAGAAGCACATTCTCTACGTTCCCAAAAATGGCGAGGGCGCCACGCCGCTCGACTTTACCTATTACAACGCCGTCTATACCGTCGAGAATGCACTCGCCAAGGTTAAGGACGATAAGGGGCTCAAGCGCGTTGCGCGCTTTTTGCGCGAGGGACCGTGCCGCGATTGCGGCGGCACGCGTCTTTCCGACGCCGCGCGCCAGCCCCAGGTGCGCGGTATCAATCTGGCGCAGGCGGCAGCCATGACGTTGGGCGAGGCGATTGAGTGGGTGCGCGGGGTGCCCGCATCCTTGCCGACCGAGATGCGGCCCATGGCCGGGGACATCTGCGATTCGTTTTTGAGTACGGCCCGCCGCCTGGTCGACCTGGGCCTCGATTACCTTTCGCTCGACCGCGCCGGTGCCACGCTGTCTACGGGTGAGCGCCAGCGCGTGCAGCTTGCCCGCGTGGTGCGCAACCGATCGACGGGTGTGCTGTATGTGCTGGACGAGCCTTCGATCGGCTTGCATCCTGCCAATGTCGACGGCCTGGTGGGCGTAATGCGCGATCTGGTGGATGACGGCAACACCGTGGTTGTTGTCGATCACGATACGCGCGTACTGGCGGAAGCCGACTATCTGGTCGAGATGGGCCCCGTTGCCGGAGCGGGCGGCGGTCATGTAATCGCCGCCGGTACGGTATGTGAGGTCGAGCAATCGCAGGGTAGCCGCATCGCGCCGTTTTTGCGCTCGGACCCCAAGCGTCTGCGCCCGCAGGTGGCTGACGACGAAATGTTCGACCTAGGCCATATCCGCATGGCGACCGATGCCATCCATACCGTCAAACCACTCGAAGTCGATATCCCGCGCGGGCGCCTTGTCGCGGTGACGGGTGTTTCGGGTTCGGGCAAGACGACACTGGTGCTCGAGACGCTCATCCCGGCGCTCAAGGCGCAAGCGGCCGGCGAGCGCCTGCCAAGGCACGTGCGTTGGGTCGATGCCGAGGGTATCGCGCGCGCCAACCTGATTGACGCCACGCCCATCGGTGCCAACGTGCGCTCGACGGTGGCGACCTATGCCGACATCCATGACGAGCTGCGCCGCGCCTTTGCCCGTACGCCCGAGGCCAAGGAGGCAGGGTATAAGGCGGGCGCCTTTAGCTACAACACTGGCACCTTGCGCTGTCCTACGTGCGATGGCACGGGTTCGATATCGCTTGACGTGCAGTTTTTGCCCGATGTCGAGATCGTCTGCCCTGCATGCCGCGGCTCGCGTTATGCCGACGCAGCCTCGTATATCCATCGCGAGGGCAAGGACGGCAGCCTACTTACATTGCCGCAGCTCATGGATATGAGTGTGGACGAGGCCATTGACGCCACGTTGGGACTCAAGAAAGTCCAGGCGCGCTTGCAGACCTTGCACGACCTGGGTTTGGGCTACTTGACACTGGGCGAGCCCACGCCGGCGCTCTCGGGCGGCGAGGCGCAGCGGCTTAAGCTTGCGAGCGAGATGGACCGCGTGCAGGACGATGCCGTATTCGTATTCGACGAGCCCACGATCGGCCTGCATCCGCTCGATGTTCAGGTGCTGCTGAGTGTGTTTGACGGCCTCGTTGCCAAGGGCGCCACGGTTATCGTGATCGAACACGACCTCGACCTTATCCGTAATGCCGATTACGTGATCGACATGGGCCCGGGCGGCGGTGACGCAGGCGGACAAATCGTCTGCACCGGCACGCCGGATGACACTGCGGCCTGCTCCGCAAGCGTCACTGGCCGCTACCTCTAGCAGAATGTGACAAAGGGACAGTCCCTTTGTCACATCCGATGCCTATTTCACGCATTGAGCGGCGAGATAGTCGCGGAAGAACGGTAATTCAAAAGCGACGATTCCGCGCCCGCGTTCTCCAATGATGCCGGCGTCTATCATGCGGCGTCGGTAGCGGGAGACCTGTTGCGGCGAACGCTTAAGGCGCTCGACAAGGTCAGCGGTGGTGGACTCTTCTTCGTCGTCGAGCATGGCGATGAGAAATCGCTTGTCCTCCGCAGTGAGTTCCCGATAGGTCGCTGCGAGGATCCGGTCGTCCATTTCATCGCGTGCGATTTTGATTCCCTGGTCAAAGTCGCGAGATGATATTTCCCTCGAGTTGCTCGTGAGATCCCAGGCGCGGTAACCCACAAGCTGCAAAAGGAAAGGAAAGCCCGAAATCGAGCGAACGGCCTTATCGATTCCCTCGGCATCCGCCAGACGGTCGTTTTCCTGGATCGTTCGGATCAAGGCCTCGCGTACATCGTAGTCGGCGATACGCCCCAGATGATATTGCTGGGCGCGACGAAGGAACGAGACCGTCTTGTGGTTCAGCAACGTCGAGACGTTGTTGGGAAGTCCCGCCATGAGTAGAGCGACGCGTTTCCCATCGGTCACAAAGTGCTGATACGTGGCTGCGAGCTGGATCATCTCGTCGAGCGTCGGGTCGACCTCATCAACCGTGACGAGTAGACCGGTGCCCATTTCGTTGAGCTGGTCGATGATGTCGCTCATGCGATAACGCCAAGTCGAGGCATCGTGAACGCGATTGACCTCGATACTGCCGAGCGGCGCGATTCCGAGACCGGTGACTTCGAAGTTGTTAGACGGGTTGATGAGATGGCCTGCAGCACGTTTCGCCCCGAGCTCGATTTCCTCAAGCATTCCCGAGAGCGCGGTCGTCTTTACCGCTATCCAGCCGTGGGATTCCGCCCTTGTTGCGAGCGACGACATGAGAGCGGTTTTACCGGTTCCACGCGCGCCTGAGAAGATCGAGGTCAATTCCGGGCGTCTACGCTGGCTCAAGAAGGCACGGTCCAAATCCCGAATAATCTGTTGTCTGCCGGCGAGATGGGCAGGAACCTCACCAAAACTGGGGGTAAACGGGTTCTCGAGATATTCCACAAGGCTCTCCTTTCACATCGCCGTTTAACTCCATTTTATTCTAGTTAATTCTGATTAAAAGCGACGGCTCGTTATTTGTTGCATCAATGTGACAAAGGGACAGTCCCTTTGTCACATGCCGGGGAAGCCTGTCTGGCGGAGGGCCTCGTAGAGGACGATGGCGGCGCTGTTGGAGAGGTTGAGTGCACTGATGCGGTAGTCGTTCGGATCGACGAAGTTGCCGCAGATATCCTGCTGAAGGATGGCCTCGTGGCTGCCCTCGATATGCCCGAGCGATTCCTCGTGGGCTTCCCAGGCCTCGGCGTTGTCGAGCGAGTCGCAATCGCGCAGCATGGGAATGCGCTCGCAGCGCTCAGGCGCCGCAGCGAGCAGCTCTTCGGGAATCCCCGAGCTCTCGCTGCCAAAGACCAAAAAGTCGCCATCGCGGTAGGTGCTTTGTGCATAGGTGCGGCGCGCCTTTTTGGTCAGCAGATGCAGGCGCTCGTCGGCGGGGGAGAGATCGTTGCGCGCCAGGAAATCCTCCCAGCCGGCATACGTTGTCACGTCCAAGTTTTGCCAGTAGCCCAGGCCGGCGCGGCGCACCGTCTTGTCGTCGAGCGAAAAGCCCAACGGCTCCACCAGATGCAGGCGGGCGCCGGTGACCACGCAGGTACGGCCGATGTTGCCCGTATTGGCCGGAATCTCGGGCGCGTACAGCACGATATTGAACATGAATCTCCTCTGCATAGAACGAAAAACCACCACGAAGGGGACAGGCACCTTCGTGGTGGTTTTGGCGGTTACGTGGGCGGAAAAATGCCCGCTTCGATAAACCTAGGCGCGGTGCCAGTCGGTCAGGCAGGCATCGAGGTCGGCGATGAGCGCATCCTTGTCCATGTGACGGCCGATGATGCACAGGCTCGTCATGCGGTCGCCCGTCTCGTCGTCCCAAATCTGCATGATCTCGGGGTTCTCGTCGATGATCTTCTGCTTCTCGCCCTCGGGCGCGGAGTCAACGAACAGACCGTTCTCCATCAGGCGCATCTGGTGGCCAGCCTGCTCGAACATGTAGCACATGTCCGGATCGCCGGTCTGCCACAGCGGACCCTTGACGCGGATGACCTCGTCAGGCCACTCCTGCTCAACAAAATCGGTGAACTTCTGCAGGTCAAACGGTTTGCGGCGCGAGTACACAAAGGTCTCGATGTCGTACTCGAGCACCTCGGGGTCGTCGTGCTCCTCGGGATGCTCCATGGCCTCGATCCAGGCGGCGGAGTTGTAGGCGCGCATAAAGTCGAAGCGGTCGGTGTCGAGCAGCTCCTCCATGGGGACCTCGCCGTTTTGGGCCTCGACAATTACGGCGTCCTTCTGCAGACTGCGCACGATGGCCTTGAGCTCGGCAATCTGCTCAGGCGTGACGGTATCGGTCTTGTTGAGGATCAGCGTGGAGCAAAACTCGATCTGCTGGATGAGCAGGCTCTCGATGTCGTCCTCGTCAATGTCCTCGGCCAGCAGGTCGCGACCGCCGTTGAACTCGTCGTACATGCGGGCGCAGTCGACCACGGCCACGATGTTGTCGAGCGCAAGCTTGGGCTCGCCGCCAACCTTGGCCTCGTCGCAGAAGCTCGAGATGGTGTAGGCGATGGGGATAGGCTCGCAAATGCCCGAGGCCTCGATGATGGTGTAGTCGAACTTGCCCGAATCGGCGATGCCCTGCAGCTGGTTGGCCAGGTCGTCCGAAAGCGTGCAGCAGATGCAGCCGTTGGTGAGCGGGATGAGGTCGTCGGTCTCGGAAAGGCCGCCGTCGGCGATGAGGCTGGCGTCGACGTTGATCTCGCCGATATCGTTGACGATCACGGCGGCGCGGATGCCGCCGTCGTTAGCGAGGATGTGGTTGAGCAGTGTGGTCTTGCCGGCACCGAGGTATCCGGTAAGCATGATGATCTTCACGGGTTTGTTGGGCATGTGCCCTCCTTTGTTAGACGTGGCTTACAGTTGAATCTTATGCCAAACGCCTGCTCTTATACCCACGCGCCGGCAAATAACACAGGCTACTCCCAGGCTCCCCATACATCGGGGCAATAACCGACGGTGGCCTTTTTGCCGTTGCGCACGATGGGCTCGGCTAGAACCTGCTGGTTCTCGAGCAACTTGTCGAAGCGCTGGCTAGGGGTGAGGTGCTGGATGAGCGCGAGCGTCTCCTCGTCCTTGGCCTTGGGATTGAGCAGCTTGTCGATGCCGCCGACCGCCTGCATCACGCTCGTGAGCTCGCCCTTGCTCATCTCCTTTTCCTTCAGGTCAATAAACTGCACCTTAATGCGGCGCTCCTTAAAATAACGCTGCGCCTTCTTGGTATCGAACGACTTCTTAGTCCCGAAGATTTGCACGTTCATAGTATGTTCCGCCGTTCTAACGAATGAAGTTGGTGCGCTCGCGATCGGCTTCGGGGGCTTCGATGCCGGCGGCCTTTCCTGCTTCGATGCAACGAAGGAGCCAGGCCATGTTTTTGCCGATGTTTCGCATGGTGGCCAGACCCTCGGCATCTCCATCGGCCTCGCCCGGCGCAGCGCCAAAGACGTTGTTCCAGTAGGTGGAGGCGACCACGGGCATCTGGTTGATGGTGAAGTACTTGTTGAGTACATCGAACGTTGTCGACGTACCGCCGCGACGGGCGACGGCGACGGCAGCGCCCGGCTTGTGTGCAAAAGCTTTGCTACCGGCATAGAATGCGCGATCGAGTGCCGAGAGAATGCGGCCGCTGGGGTGCGCGTAGTAGACAGGCGAGCCAAAGACAAAGCCGTCGGCCTGTTCGGCGGCAGCGATCAGCTCGTTGACCACGTCGTCGTCAAAGGTGCAGCGACCGCCAAGCTTGCCACACTGGCCGCAACCGATGCAATCGCGAATGGGCTTGGCGCCCAGCTGAAACACCTCGGTATCAATGCCTTCTGCATTAAGTTGCTCTGCGACCTCGGTGAGTGCGCGGGCGGTGTTGCCGTTTGCCTTGGGGCTGCCATTGACCAAAAGAACCTTCATCACAAACTCCCTCTGCTGTCGGTGACTTCTGCGGAGGATTATCCCACGAGAGGGTAGATGGCGTGGGGCGCGATGTGAAACGGCTTGTGTTTCACATCGCGCCCCATAACGCTAGTCCAGCTTGGTGCCCGGTACTTGTGGTGCCTCTTCAAGTAGCGCTTTGAGCTCGTTCAAAATGGAAACGGGCTGTCGGTCGACGGCATCTAGATGAAGTGTGGCCACACGAATGGGCGGCTGATATTCAAATGAGCCAAAGAGTACGGGCGACCCCAAGAACCGCTCGATTTCTTCTGCGATCGCGTCGGTCTCTTCGGGATCAAGGTCATCGAAAAGCGCCACGAACATCGGTCCGGTCGAGCGGAACAGACGGCCCTTGCCGCGCGAACAGTCCATGAGGCAGGCGGCACTTTCTGCCAAAACGCGGTCGCCCGCATCAAAGCCAAAGCGGGCATTGACCTTGGCGATGTCGTCGATTTTGATGGCGACCAGGCCTGCCTTGCGCGCCACGCGACGCATTTCGCCAATGGCGTTGACCAGGGCGTGGATATCGCCCAGGCCGGTCACGGAATCGGTCGTATCCGCCAAGCTTCGGTTGATGATAATGCCCACATACATGTTGGGCTCGGTTTCGGTGCTATCCAAGCGGTAGCCCGTACACTCGCACAGCGCATATTTACCAGCGGTATTCATGACGCGATACTGCATGTAATGGAAGTGCCACGCGCCGTTTACCACCATATCGAGCTCGCTGCGCACGTTGTCGCGGTCCTCGGGGTGAACGCGGGCGAGCCACATATCGAGCGAGTTATAGGGATGCTGGGAGGGCAGGTCAAAATCGCGCACGGCATTAATCGACCATTGCGATTCGCCGGTATCGAGGTTAAGGATAAACGGATAGCGCGTCTCGGAGCTCATGGAGATCGCTTGGAACACCCGGTCGTTGCAGGGAGGCTGATCGGCGATCGGGCGCATGGATGCGTCGTTTTCCTTCGGCTGCTGCACACGGTGCATGAGCTTGTAGCGATACATTTTGCGGTCGGCGTCCATGGTCATCTGGCGACGCGTATCGCCAGCGAGTGGGTCGACGCGCGAGCAGCCAAAGCTAAAGCTAGCGATCATGGGCGCTTTGCCGCCCGATGTTGCCTCGATAAGGTCGGTGCGCGTCCGCTCCAGGCGCTGCTCGAGTTCGGCTTCATCTGTCGTGGGGGATACGAGTACAAATTCGTCTCCACCGATACGGAACAGCAGGTCATTGGGTTCCATTGTCTCGGTGAGTGCACGGCAGATGCTCAGGATGTAGCGATTGCCCTCGGTGTGGCCAAACGTATCGTTGCAATGCTTAAGGCGATCGATATCGATATAAGCGCAGGTGAAGGGGGTGCCTTTGTGCCAAAGCAGCTCGGCATAACGGTGGAGTCCAGCACGGTTGCCAAGATTGGTGAGCGAATCGATATAGGCGCCGCGCTCAAGCAGCTCGCGTTCTTGCTGCAGGATGGCAAATGTCTTCTGTAGCTGCTCGCCGATGGCGCACAGCTCCGTGGGCAGCGCGGCAACATCGAGCTCGGCGGTCGAGATCCCGTTCGCAAGTCGCTGAAGATAGGCAATGATCGATTGCTCGCCCAGGCGATACGACTCGTTCATGATGGATAACCTCCTTGGGCACAACAGTGGTTTGCATCATATCCCCAATTCGGTTTGGATTGGGGGCATAAGTTAGCCAATGGGGACAAGCGCCCCTTCGGCGGTATCGTTTTGCGCGCGAGCGTATCAGTTTTTGTTACCGCCATCGAGCAATGCCTCAAAATCCTTTGCCTGCATGGGGCGGTAGTAGAGGAAGCCCTGAGCGTAGTGGGCACCCATTTGGAGCAGCATGTTCGCCTGCTCGTTTGTCTCGACGCCTTCGATTACAACGGGCAGATGGAGCGATTGCGCCATCTCGAGCATTGATGAAACGATTTGCGCGCTACGGCTTTGATCGCGGTCGGTGGGCACAAACGTGCGATCAAGCTTGATGACGTCGACGTTGACGTTCTTGAGCATCGCGAGCGTAGACTGGCCGGTGCCAAAATCGTCCATGTAGGTCGAGAAACCGCGAGTGTGTAGGTCGGCCGTCAGCTTATCCACGGCCTCGGACTCTCCCGTATAAGCCGTCTCGGTGATCTCAATGCGCATGAGCTCGGGCGGTAGGTTGTATTGGGCGGCAAGCGCCCCCATATGCTCGGCGACGTCGCAGGCAAGGATATCCACGCGCGACACATTGAGCGAGATCGGAACTACGCGCAGCCCTCGATCGATGCACTCACGCAGCCACGAGGCGACGCCCTGCCAAACATATTTGTCGAGCGTCACCACAAAACCGCTTTCCTCGAGAGCGGGGATAAAGGTGGTAGGTGAAATGAGGGAGCCATCCTTGTCAATCCAGCGTGTGAGCGCCTCGGCGCCAACGATCTCGCCGGTTTCCATGTCGACCTGGGGCTGCAAGTAGTAGGTAATGCGGCCGTTTGAGAGCGCATACTGGAATTCGGTCAGCGTGCGGTGGAACGCGATTTCGTGTTCGTATTCCTCGGGGCGGAAAATGGCAATGCGCTCCTTAAAGTCGTTTTTTGCGCGCCGATTGGTAAACATGGCCTTGGCCTGCGCATCGATGGTGATTTCCTCGTTGGAGTCGATGGGGTAGACGCCCATGGACGGCCAGAAGCCCACGCCGTCATCATGCTTGGCCACGGCCTGGCGAATGCGGCTATAGATCTGATGGACGGTGTCGTGTTCAAAGGGGATGAGTACGCAAAAATCGTCTTGGCCCCAGTACCCTGCGACGCCCATGGCGGCATTCTCGATGTCCTTGAGAACCGTGCCCACATCGGCGAGTACGCGGTCGCCCTCGGCCTGTCCGTGCCATTCGTTGAACAGTCGCATGTGCCCCATATCGACGGTGGCGATACACCAGGCGCCGTTGCGCCTTGTCTCGAGAAATTCGTTGGCGCGGCGCATAAACTCGCTGGGTCGATAGAGACCCGTGAGCGGATCGATGCGTTCGGCGATGGCGCTTTTGCGCTCCACCTCGGGTATGGGGAGGCTGTCGTTGGGAACAAGCCCGCCGGCCGTGCGAATGCGACGGTCGAGTTCGCCTAAAACGGCGGCCGTTTGATTGGTCAGGTGCTCGTAAAAGGCCGGAACGACAAGACAGACGGGGGTAATAGTGTCGCCCGCGATTCGAACGGGAGCGAAAACGGCCTCTTTGAGATGTTGGATCAGTTGCTCGAATGCTTCGTGATCCAAATTGTTGCTAAGCACGACGAACTGGGCGTTGCGTGAACGGAAGACGCGACTCCTGCCGCGAGTAATCGACAGCATGCGGCCTGCGTATTCGGCGAGCATGTTGTCGACGGCCTCGGCCCCGTAGAGCTCGTTGAGCTTTGCCGTGCCGCGAACGCGCACTGCTATAAGCCCCGTCTCGCAACGGTCGCGACGGCAGGCATCGATAGCGTTGATCAGCGTGCGCTGCGTTCCGAGACCCGTGGCGGCGTCGACGGTCTCGGCAAGCGAGTGGTTGACGAGCTCGCCGACATAGAGCGAGGGGACATTTCCGTCGCCGTCGATACGAAACCCGCGAGCACGGCCGAGGATGTAATCGCCGGCGGCATTGCGCACACGGTACTGCATGACGTGGCGATGTTTGGAGCCGTCATAGATTTGGTCGATGTCGTTGGTATAGGCCTCAAGGTCATCGGGATGGACACGCGTTTTCCAGTAATCGTGGCAGTTGTCTATATGCTCCGAAGGAAGACCAAGATCGCGCAAGGCGCCTTGTGACCAAAGGGTTCGATGTTTGTCCAAGTTCTCGATAAAGAAATATCGGCCTTCGTTGAGCATCGAAAGGGCGTCGAAAATGCGATCGCTTATTTCGAAGTCGTCGGTGTGGGCTTGTGCGATATTGCGTCGATCAAGGTGCACGGCATGACGTAGCTTGTAGTCGTACATGCGATGGTCGGCATCGTTCGTCAAGCGATTGGGGGCTTCGCCCAGGGCGGGGTCGGCGTGTGCCACTCCGTAGCTAAACGAGTGAGGCATCTTGGAAGCGTTGTTTTCGAGCAGTACCGTTCGGCAGTGTTCCAGACGTTCGGCAAGGTCGTCCTCGGTCGCAATCGTAGATAGGATGGCGAACTCGTCGCCCCCCAGACGAAATGCCGCCTCGTCCACCTTCATATACAGTTTGAGATAGAGGCTCACCTGCAAGATATAGCGGTTGCCCTCGTCATGTCCAAAGATGTCGTTGCAGTGCTTAAGGTTATCGATGTCGATAAACGCCATGGTCACGGGCAGTTCCTGCTCCCAGAGTTCCTCTAAGGAACGGGTAAAGCCGCCGCGGTTGCCAAGTCCGGTGAGCTCGTCGGTAAAGGCGGTCCTGATCAGATCGTCCTGACGCTCCAGAAGGTCACGGATGGTCTTTTCGAGCGTTTCGGTATTATTGCTGGCGTTATCCATACTGTAAGCGGCTTTCTGAGGTCGGGGCGGATTGCGTCGGGCGAGCTCGTTGTGCACATGCGTTGCTGCTCAACGCCTTGCGTGTTTCCAAGCCCCCGCCTTGCTGCGTCGTTGGGTTTATTTGTCGGTTCGTGCTCTCGGCTGATAACTACTGAGTAGTATAAACAAGTGTATGGAATTATGTAGGGGTGCCCATGTTGCGGGCGGCCATTATTCGCCAAACGGTAACGCGACGATGTTCGATGAAAATGCGACTGAGACGATATTTGTTGATGGGTATACTTGTTCCGTTTTAAAACGCAGGAACGGAGATGGTCGCATGGCACAGTCAAATATGACGCGCACGGTGGGGCTGGCGCTCGAGGGAGGCGGCTACCGCGGTATGTATACGGCGGGCGTGCTCGACGTTTGGATGGAGCACGGTTTGACCTGCGACCATATGGTGGGCGTCTCGGCGGGCGCGGCATTTGGCTACAACTTTAAATCGCGCCAGATCGGCCGCGCCATTCGCTATAACAAGGCCTATTGCGCCGACAAACGCTATGCGAGCGTGACCAGCTGGCTGCGAACCGGCGATATGTTCAATGCCGATTTTGCCTATCACGAGGTGCCCATCGAGCGCGATCCCATCGACCTGGAGGCGTATCGCGCCTGCCCCATGCGGTTTACGTGCGTGTGTACCGATATCGAGACGGGCAAGGCCGTCTACCACGACCTGCCCTATGGCGACGAGCGGGATATCGAGTGGATCCGGGCATCGTCGGCGATTCCCGTGGCGACGCGTCCCGTTGCTATTGACGGGCATAAGTATCTGGATGGTGGCGTGGCCGATTCTATTCCCAGTGCATGGCTGTTTGCGCAGGGGTATGACCGCAATATCGTGGTGCTCACGCAGCCGGCGGGCTTTGTGAAGCAGCCCAACAGCGTGATGCCCATGCTGCGTCGCGTGTTCCGTCACTATCCGGAGTTTGTCGCAGCGCTTGAGCATCGGCATGAGGTCTACAATGCCACGCTCGATGACCTGGCACGTCGCGAGGCTGCCGGCGAGATCTTTGTGGTGCGGCCGAGCGAATCGGTGAAGGTGCCGTCGCTGTGTCGCGAGCCCGATGAGCTCGAGCGCATCTACAGAATCGGCCGTCACGATGCGGAGGCGACGTTGCCCGCGCTGGAAGCGTATCTGGCGGGGTAGGGACTACGCCGGAAACTGCATCCCGTAATCAGCGTTCAGACTGGGATGCGGTTTCCCGCTGGTCCTCTATGCGGAAAGCGCATACCAGAATGGATGTCCAAACTGGTATGCGCTTTCCGCTATTGAAGACATAAGGCTGCGGAGCAGCTGCTCGGCATAGGTCTATGCCTGCTGCCAGGTGTCGACGAGCTCCTTGGCGGCGGCGTAGGGATCATCAGCGCTGCAGACGGCGCTCACCACAAAGAAGCCATCGACGCCGGTGGCCTTGAGCTGTGGCAGGTCGGCCGTCTTGACGCCGCCGCCCACCACGATGGGCACGGGGCTTGCTGCGTGGAGGGCGGCCAAGTCCTCAAAGCTCTTGGTGATGATAGAGCCATCGGCCGCGCGTCCGCAGTCGCGCTTGGTCTCGGTCTCGTGGAGTGGGCCGATGCCCAGGTAGTCGACCAGGCTCATGTCGGCGGTCTTGACGTACTCGAGCATCTCCTCGCAACGGGCCGAAAGGCCCACGATAGCGTCGGGGCCCAACAGCTTGCGGCAGACCTCGACGGGAATATCGCTCTGGCCCACGTGCACGCCGTCGACGGCAATACCCTGCTCGCGTGCGGCGAGCACGCAGTCCAGACGGTCGTCGATTAACAGGGCGACCTGACCGGTCTTGCCAGCCTGTGCGATTGCCTGCGCGGCGTCGCCGGTCAGCGCAATGATCTCGCGGGCGCTTGCCACCTTGGAGCGCACCTGGATGCAGGTAAAGCCCGCGTTGAGTGCCTGGGCCACCACATCGCCCACGGGGCGCCCGAGGGTGTTTTCGGGGCCGAGTACCAGATAGGCCGAGATATCAAGGTTGTTGCGGATGCTCATCGTGCTTCCTCCTGCTTCTTAATCTGTGCTTCCATGCGCTCGAGCTTGCCGGTCATGGTGTCGGTAAATCCGGGCCGAATATCGGCTTTGAGCACGACTTCGGTGCGGATGCCCTTGCTCGCCAACACAAAGGTCGCGTCGCGCACGACCTGCATGACCTCGTCCCAGTCGCCCTCGATCTCGGTGAACATCGAGGTGGTGCGGTTGGGAAGGCCGCTCTCGCGAATGACACGCACGACCTCGGCGACCTCGGTGGACAGCTCATCGCCGGTACCGCATGGGGCGATGGCCACGGCGACGAGTGTGTTCATGCCGGCATCGGTTGCGGGCTCGGACATGGCTTATGCCTCCTCGAGCTCGAGTCGGTTATCGGCAATGTCCTGGGCGGTCGCGCGGTAGAGCTCGTCGATAAAGGCGACCTTAAAGCTTGCCGGGGCATCGGCGACGGCGGCGGCACGCGTGCCGGCAACGTTGTAGACGGCGGCACCGCAGACGGCTGCCGTAAACGGATCGGCGGCGCAGGCATACACGGCCAGCACGCCGCCCTGCGAGCAGCCGCAACCGGTGATCTTGGACATGAGCGGGCTGCCGCCGTGGGACTTGGCCACGGTTGTGCCGTCGGTAATCAGGTCGACTTCGCCCGAGACCACAACGGCGCCGCCGGTGTAGCGGGCGAGCGCCACGGCGGCATCGCGGGCAGCGTCTACCGTGTCGGTGGTATCGACACCGCGCACGCGGCTCAGATCGGCCGCCTCACCCTCAAGACCCCACAGGCCGGCGAGCGCGATGATCTCGGAGGCGTTGCCGCGCACGATGGCGGGCTTGTACTGCTTGAGTTCGTTTACCAGCTGGGTGCGCAGGCTACCGATGCCCAGACCCACCGGATCGAGCACCCAGGGCTTGCCGGCGTCGTGTGCCGCCTTGGCCGCGCGGGGAATCGTCTGCTCGTAGATGGGGAAGAGCGTGCCCATGTTGAGATAGATGGCGGCGCCGCCGGCAACGAGCGCCTCGCCCTCGTCGGGCAGATAGACCATGGCGGCCGAACCGCCCACGGCGAGCTGCGCGTTGGCGACAAAGTCGATCGTCACCGTGTTGGTGATGGAGCCGGCCATCGGATTGGTGGCTCGAATCTCCTCTACGGCCTTGACCATATGTTGCTTAAGCTGTTCCGAATCAATCACTGCACATGCCTCCTTGGCATAGAAAAGGGGCGCTGTGCATA
This sequence comes from Collinsella sp., assembly GCA_019424985.1. Classification (GTDB taxonomy): domain Bacteria; phylum Actinomycetota; class Coriobacteriia; order Coriobacteriales; family Coriobacteriaceae; genus Collinsella. The sequence goes on from JAHYYM010000016.1 coordinate 100,435, forward strand.
GACAGCGCCCCTGTAAAGGCGGCATGCTCCCTACGCCAGCATTAACTGACAGGTTCAAAGGATTGGGCCCTATGCCCTCTCAGCCTTGTGGTTTGCACCGCCGGCACTCCCGCATCGAATCTGTTGTTCCCTATACTAGCGCACCTGCCAATATGGGACAGGTTTATTTTGGCAGGTGGCAACAGGGGCGCTGCATTTTCCCAGATAAAACCTGCCAAGATAAACCTGTCCCTTATTGGCAGGTCGTTACAATAGACGGGATAAAGAATGACCGAGGGGACCTTATGATCAAACTTGTGCTGACCGATATGGACGATACGCTGATTCCTGCTGGACACGATGTCGCCAGCGACTGCGCCATCGAGGGCATTCATGCCATGCAGGCGGCGGGCCTGCATTTTGGCCCGGTTTCGGGTCGCCAGCCGTCCGCGATGAGCTGGATGTTCCGCAATCGCTCCGAGTGCTTCTCGACCGGTGCGTTTTGCAACGGCCAGGTGATGTTTGTCGATGGCGAGGCGGTTGCCTCGCGCGCAACTGATAACGATGCCCTTATGCGCCTGGCCGACTACCTGGAGCAAGAGACCGACGATACCTATTTGAAGGTCTACCGTCTGGGTGATGACTTTTGGGACAACGACGCCTATTGCGTGACAAGCGATCCCGAGCGTGTGCGTCGCGCCATGGAGTCAGGCGGCAACGCGTGGCTCAAGGGCGAAGAGGCTCCCTGTCGCCCTGTCGTTGACGATGCCCCGGTATACAAGGCGAATATCTGGAGTGCCCGTTCGCGCGAGGAGCTCGCCGAGCTGCGCGAGCGTGTTGCCGCCGAGGTGCCGGAGCTCTCGCTCGTGTTTCCCAACAACCGCGTGCGCCTGTTCGACGTTCTTCCGACCGGCTGGGACAAGGGCTGTGCTGCGCTGGAGCTGGCGCGCGCTTTGGGCCTGACGCCCGACGAGGTGGCCGTATTCGGCGATTCCGATAACGATTTGCCCATGATCGATGCCGTTCCCAATTCCGTTGCAGTCGCCAATGCCAACGAGGCCGTCACGGCTGCCGCGCGCTGGCATATCGGCGCTGCGGCAGATGATGCGGTTGCCGGGGCTCTGCATCAGATTGCCGCCTGCGCCGCGACGGGGGAGATGCCGTCGTTTATGCGTCAGATGGACGCGACGGGTTTCGACGTCACGAACGTCTAGGGAGAAAGCCATGAAGCTCCAGCAGCTCAGATATGTCGTCAAAGTTGCCGAATGCGGCAGCATCACCGAGGCCTCGCGCCGGCTCTTTGTGTCGCAGCCTTCGATTACCGCGTCAATTCGCGATCTCGAAAACGAGATGGGTGTACACATCTTTGAGCGCACCAACAAGGGCGTCATTGTGTCCGAGGAAGGCGAGACCTTCTTGGGCTACGCGCGCCAGGTGCTCGACCAGGCCGACCTGCTCGAGGGCAAGTACAAAGGCACGTCCGAGCAGGTGCCGCACTTTAGTGTGAGCTGCCAGCATTATTCCTTTGCCGTTAATGCACTTGTCGATGTGATCCGCGAGTTCGATGCCGCGCGCTACGACTTTACCCTGCGCGAGGAGCAGACCCACGAGATTATCGAGGACGTCGCGCATATGAAAAGCGAGCTCGGCATCCTGTATCTGTCGGAGCACAATCGCGAGGTCATCGAGCGCATGCTGGCGGCCAACGAGCTCGTATTCGAAGGACTCTTCTGCGCTACGCCGCATGTCTTTGTGTGCTCCGACCATCCGCTGGCGGGTCGCTCGAGTGTGACGCTCGAGGACTTGGAAGACTACCCGTTCCTGTCCTATGAGCAGGGCAGCTACAACTCGTTTTACTATTCCGAGGAGCTGACCTCGACCTTTGAGCGCCGCAAGAATATCCGCGTGCGCGACCGTGCGACGCTGTTCAACCTAGCTATGGGCCTTAACGGTTACACGGTGTGTTCGGGCGTGATCAGCCATGAACTTAACGGCCCCGGCATTATCTCCATTCCGCTCGATGTAGACGAGTACATGGAGATCGGCATCATCACGCGCAAGAACACGACACTTACGCGCTACGGGCAGGCCTATATCGAAGCGATTCGTCAGCACATCTAGACTGCTGCGTTCTGCACGGGTCAAATCTCTTTATGGCAGTCCCAACTAATATAGGAAGCATCTATATCAAACTGTTATAAACGCATATTTTACGATGTCCATATGAGCGCTCATACTCTGTCCCAGTAAAGCAACCAATGCAAAGGGAGATATCTATGAGCACTTCGATTCAACCGAACGCGCCGTTTCGTGCCGATATCGTCGGCAGTTTTCTTCGTCCGCAGGCTGTAAAGGACGCCCGTGCCGCCTATGTCGCGGGTAAACTCGACGCTTCCGGCCTTAAGGCCGTCGAGGACGAGGCCATCCGCGACTTAGTGGCCAAGCAGAAGGCTGCCGGCCTGCAGGTGATTACCGATGGCGAGTTCCGCCGCAGCTACTGGCACCTCGATTTTATGTGGGGCCTCAACGGCATTGAGCGCCGCGCCTCGCGCACGGGCTACATGTTCCACGATGAGGAGACTACCGCCGACACCGCCGTGGTAACCGGTCCCATTAGCGGTGAGAATCATCCGTTCGTCGAGCACTTCAAATTTATCAAGTCGCTCGAGGGAGAGGGCCAGGTCGCGCGCCAGACCATTCCGGCGCCGATCCAGACGTTCTCCGAAGTCACACTCGACCGCTGCGATGGCCAGCAGGAGAGTCTGCACGCCGTCTACAAGACCGACGAAGAACTCGTCGATGCCATTGCCGCAGCATACCGCACCGTGATTGCTGACCTGTATGCCGCGGGCTGCCGCAACATCCAGTTTGATGACTGCACCTGGGGCATCTACTGCGATACCGATTTTGTTGCCAAAACCGGCATGAGCCCGGTCGACCTGCAAAAGGTAAGCGAGCTGGGCGTGGCGCTCAACAATGCCGCCATCGAGGGCAAGCCCGACGATCTGGTTATCAACACGCATGTATGCCGCGGCAACTACCACTCCACCTACGCTTTTGAGGGCGGCTACGACCCCATCGCGCCGTACCTGTTTGCGCATGAGGACGTTGACGCGTTCTATCTGGAGTTCGACACGCCCCGCGCCGGTGGTTTTGAGCCGCTCAAGTACGTTGCTCCCGGCAAGAAGGTCGTGCTGGGCTTGGTGACCACCAAGGCGGCAGAGCTCGAGAACGAGGATGTTATCGTCGAGCGCATCCGCGAGGCGGCAAAGTACGTGCCGCTCGAGAACCTGTATCTGTCTCCGCAGTGTGGCTTTGCCAGCTGCGAGATTGGCAATAAGCTGACCGAGGACGAGCAGTGGGCAAAGATTGCGCTGGTCAGGCGTATTGCCGAGCGCGTTTGGAAATAGCGCTAGCGTTTGCAGGTGGCGGCGCGTGCGAGGTACTGCATATCGCGTACAATGGTTCGGATCGTATCGTTCGGGCAGGTTATCCGATATGCCTGATCGCCCTTCCATTCGAAAGGACTTCCATGTCCCAATCCTCGACGCCCGCCGTCACCGATGCCATCTACGATGCATCGTCGCTCGGCCGCCCACGCATGTTCGTGTTGGGTTTGCAACACATGTTTGCGATGTTCGGAGCCACGGTGCTCGTGCCCGTGCTCACCGGCCTTTCCGTTTCGGCGACGCTTCTGTTCGCCGGCATCGGCACGCTGCTGTTTCATTTTCTATCGCGCGGTAAGGTGCCCGCGTTCCTGGGCTCCTCGTTTGCCTTTATCGCGGGTTATGCCGCCATTGCGCCCAACGGCGAGGCTGAGCTTTTGCCCTACGCTTGCCTGGGCGTAGCTTGTGCCGGCCTGCTCTATCCGGTGCTTGCGGTCCTGTTCCGCGCCTTTGGCGCCAAGCGTGTCATGCGTTTCTTCCTGCCGGTGGTGACTGGCCCCATCGTCATTTCCATCGGCTTGATCCTGGCAAGCTCTGCCATTGCTAACTGCCAGACCAGCTGGTTTGTTGCTGCTATTGCCGTTGCCGTGATCATCATCTGCAACATTTGGGGCCGCGGCATGGTCAAGATCGTGCCGATTCTGCTGGGCGTTGTGGTGAGCTATGCCGTTGCGGCCGCGCTGGGCGAGGTCGACTTCTCTGGCATCGCAGCCGCCCCCTGGGTTGGCTTGCCCGTCGTGTGGGACAACACCGTGTTTGCGCTCTTTGGACCGCAGTTCGATAGCAGTCTTGCCACGACGGCCATTATCACCATCATGCCACTGGCCTTTGCGACCATGATTGAGCACATTGGCGATATCTCCGCCATCGGATCGACTTGTGAGCGCAACTACATTGCCGATCCCGGCCTGCACCGTACCCTGCTCGGCGATGGCCTGGCGACCATCTTGGCATCGCTCTTTGGCGCTCCTGCCAATACGACGTATGGCGAGAACACCGGCGTGCTTGCCTTGACGCGTGTGTTCGACCCGCGTGTGATTCGCATTGCCGCCTGCTGCGCCATTGTGCTTTCGTTCTGCCCCAAGTTTGCTGCGGTGATTGCCGCCATGCCGGCATGCGTTATCGGCGGTGTGTCGCTCGTGCTCTACGGCATGATCAGCGCCGTTGGTGTACGTAACCTCATCGAGAACCAGGTTGATTTCCAGAACAACCGCAACGTGCTGGTGGCGGCTCTGGTGCTCGTGCTTTCGCTCGGCATTGCCTACAGTACCGCCGGTGCCATCGTGCTGGAGCTGGGCGGCGTGACGATTTCGCTTTCGGGCCTTGCCGTGGGCTCGCTGGTGGGCATTGTGCTCAACGCCATCCTGCCCGGTAACGACTTTGAGTTCGATACTTCCGAGCTTGAGGAGACTGCTGAATAGCAGCTGCGTTCAGCCAAATTAAAAATGGCGTCCATGCGTATGTACGCGTGGATGCCATTTTTAATGCGTCAGTATCCAGTGGATGCCGCGTGCCATGCGCAGGTCAGTTTGGGTAAAGTGATTGCCGGGGTTGAGCTCCAGCGTTGTTGGAATGTCACGCTCGATAAACAGCTCTTCCATCGCGCGCGTATCGTCGAGTACGTGCCGCATCATGCGGTTGGGCGTCTTGGTTTCCTTTTTGCCGAGTGACAGATAGACGGCGTCGGGCGTAGCTGTCATCGTGCGCTCGCGCGCGTAGTCGATAAAGCCGGGGAACCACAGCGACCCCGATGCACTCGCCGCGCGCTCAAAGACATCTGTTTGCCAAAGTGCCCACAGTGCAAAAAGACCCGCCAACGAGTAGCCGGCAACGCCGCGCCAGGTGGGCGGTTGCGGGAGCGATGATTCGGCCTCTGGGATTATCTGCTTCAACAACTCGTCAAGAAAACCAGCGGCCTGTCCACCAAAGGGCTCGGCATCGCGCACGGTACCGTCGCATACCCAGGGGCTCAGCTCGCGATTCCAGTTGAGGCTGCCAATGCCGACAAGCGTGAAGGGCGGGCAGTTGAGCTCTCGGCAGCGTTCATAAACCTCCGTGCCGTCGCCCATGACCACGGGAAGATAGATGACTGGTGCGCTTTCGGCATGCTGTGCATGAACGGTTATCTGCTTTTGATGCGCTTCCATGACGGGCTTCTCTCGGCGTTGTGATATCGACGGCCCCCATTGTCGCACGCCGGCTCATGCAGGTTGGGCTAGACCAAAGACAATCTCGTGCATACCCTGCGGACGCATATGGAAAACGCCACCGCCGGAGGGGAGCTCGGCGGTGGCGTTGTTAAACGGTGCTGGGACTCGGGGCCTTCGCGGGAGCTGCCATGTGCGCAGAGGCGTCTAAGAGCGCTTGCGGCTCGCCATGGTGCCTGCGGCGATAGCGGCTGTTCCCGCAAGGACGGTTGCCACGATGGCCGCACCCGAGGTGTCGCCGGTTGCCGCGAGCACGCCGGTAGTCTTGGCTTTCGTGATTGAAGCCGCAACGGCCTTGGTCGGCTTTGAGCACTCAGGCTTGGGGTTCTGCTTGGACTCCGCGGGCTTGCTTTCTGCGGGCTTGGTCTCGTCGGGCTTGGGGTCTTCCGGCTTGGCTACCTCGGGAGGTGCGATGACCATGCTCTTGGCGACAGCTTCGTTATAGGGGGAGTCGATCACAGCGTCGCCCGTGCCGATGGCTTGGCCTGCCTCGTAGATGCCGTCACGGAGCTTGCGATAGTCAATGACCTTGCCGCCTTCGGGCGTCTGGATGGCGGCGTTCTCAATCTTGATGGTGCCGATTGTCTTGCCGTCAGCGCTCATGGCACGGGCAAAGATTGCCGCTGTATCTCCTTCGGCCGTTACCTTGCTGCGGATGATCGAGATGACTGCGGGTGTGACGCCCTCGCTGGTCTGGGCGATGATGCCGATGTTCTCGCCTTGGGGCTCGGGGCTCGTCTCACCATCTTGGTTTTCGCTGTAGGGGATGGGGCCGTCGCCGTTCTCGACATAGCGGGCTATGGCCTTGACAACGGAGTCGCTGATGTAGATGTGGCCACCCTCCTCGTTGGGTCGATCGTTTCTGGTGGAGAATGCAGCCGAAACCTCGCCTTCCGCAAACGCGTCCACGGTGGAGCCGTTCTTGACGACGATATCGTCTTGGTAGGTGAAGAGGGCAATGGCGTCACCGTATCTGCCTTTACTTGCGCGGACTGTCACGTTTGCATGATCGAGTGTGATGCCCTTGTGGGCATAGACGCCATATTCAACACCGTTTGCGTTGAGGGAGGCGTTTGTGGCTGCGAGGCTGCCCTTGGCCTCGACGGCGGCGTCTTTCTCGGAGCTCGCCTTGACCTGGCTGCCGTCCGAGATATTGATGTTGCCGCCGCTCCAAATGGCCTCACCATCGGCTGAGCTTGCCTCGACTGTGCCGCCACCCTTGATGGTGAGGTTCTTGTCGGTTCCGATACCCTTGTCCTTGGTAGCCCTGGCGGTGACGGCCCCGCTGTCGTCAATCGTGATATTGCCGTTTGCCCTGATGCCATCCGATACGCCCGTGGCGTTGACGTTGCCCGAACCTTTGATAGCGAGATCGCCCTCGGCGTCGATGGCATCAAACCCAGCGCTCGTGGCGTTGACGGATCCGGCTCCGTCGATGTTGATATTACCCGTGGAGAGGATAGCGTCCTCAGTAGATGTCACGCTGAGCGTGCTGCCCGCGTCGCCTTGGATATTGAGCTCGGCGTTCTCATTCTTGCCATGAGAAGCCTTGATGCCTTCGATCCAGTCGGCAGTGACGATGTTGTTTCCCGAGTAATTCACGTTGAGCTTGCCTGCGGCCTGGATCTCGCCGCCGTTATAGTTGTTGAGCTTCAAGTCGTCGGCGCCGTCCCACGACCAGGTGCCGGTCTCGTCGCCCGCCGCAGTGCCGGCGTTGTATTTGGTTTCGCCGACCTTGACCCATTCCGCCGCGAGCGAGACGCTCGGCATGAGCAGCGAGCTCACCGTGAGCGCGCACACGGCGCCTACGACGATGCGGCGCGTCACGCGGCGCCAGCTGCCGTGCGCGAGTCCTATGCGACGGCGAACGTCGGGTTCGGCAACATGGGTTCCGGCGGTAGTGTCATTGCGTTTGGGGGTCGTGAACAAGGCTGCCATGGTTGCTCCCGTTCTCATAGGGCCTATACGGCTAGGTTCAGCGTATCTGCTGGATGTTGCCGGCGGTAGTGCCGTTTGGAGGGCAAAATGGCCAAAATGGGGGAGAAATAGGCCGCACGCCGGCGCAGGGACCGACGCTAAAAGAAAAGCGCGGGGCCGCATGGCGACTCCGCGCTTTATTGTTCAGCTTTTGCAGCCTTGCCCTTACGCTACAAAGAAGTAGACGGGGAAGGCAAGGGCTGCGATCCACCCGTCCTGTGCGAAAAAGTGTTTACGAACGTTTGCGACTCGCCAGGGCGCCTGCGGCGATGGCGGCTGTTCCCGCAAGGGCGGCTGCCACGATGGCTGCGTTCGAGGTGTCGCCGGTTGCCGCGAGCTTGCCGACGGTCTTGGCTCCCTTGGCTGCAACTGCAACGGTCTTGGTTGTCTTCGTGCCCTCGGACTTGGAACCCTCGGGCTTGGTCTTGCCGTGCTTTTCCTCGGGCTTGGTCTCCTCGGGAGGCACGATGACCGTGCTCTTGGCGACAGCGGCGTCATAGGGGGAGTCAATCGTGGCATCGCCCGTGCCAATGGTCTGCCCCGCCTCGTAGACGATGCCGTCGCTGAGCTCTTCCTTGTTGCGATAGTCAATGACTTTGCCGCCTGCAGGCGTCTGGATGATGGCGTCCTTGATTTCGATGGTGCCGATCGCCTTGCCGTCCGCGCTCATGGCAAGGGCGAAGATAGCCGCCGTGTCTCCCTCGGCCGTGACCTTGCTGCGGACGATCGAGATGGTCGCGGGCGTGATGCCCTTCTCGGTCTGCGCGAAGATGCCGATGTTCAGGCCCTCGGACTCAGGGATGATTTCGTCGTTTTGGTCTCCACTGTAGTGGTCGGGGCCGTCGCCGCCGGTCTCGGCATAGCGGGCTATGGCCTTGACAACGGAGTCGCTGATGTAGATATGGCCACCCGCTTCGTCGGAGTAGAAATTACTGGTGGAGATTGCAACCGAGAACCTGCCTTCTGCGAGCGCATCCACAGTCGAGCCGTTCTTGATGACGATGTTGTCCTCATCGGTGAAGAGTGCGCTGGCTTCCCCGCCATCTGAGCTTGCGCGGACCGTCACGGTCGCGCCATCGAGCGTGATGCCCTTGTAGACATAGATGCCATACCCAACGCCACTTGCGTTGAGGGAAGCGTTCGTGACCGTGAGGCTGTTTTTACCGTCGATGGCGGCGTCTTCCTCGGAGCTTGCCTTGACCTGGCTGCCACCCGAGATCTCGATGTTGCCGTCGGCCCAAATCGCATTGTCTTTGGTAGAGCTTGCCTCTACCTTGCCGCCGCCCTTTATGATGAGGTTCTCGTTAGCATCGATACCCTGATCCTCGGTGGCCTTGGCGGTGACGGTTCCGCTGTTGTCGATCGTGATGTTGCCGTCGGCCCTGATGCCATCCGAATCGCCCGTGGCGTTAACGTTTCCCGAGCCCTTGATGGTGACATCGCCCCCGGCATCGATGGCATCGTGCTCGGTGCTCGTGGCGTTGACAGTGCCAGCGCCGTCGATGTTGATGTTGCCGACGGAAGTGATGGCGTCACGAGAAGATGTCACGTTGAGCGTGCTGGACGCGTCGCCCTGAATATTAAGCTCGGCGTTCTCGTTCGCGCCATCCTTAACCTTGATGCCGCGGCCGTTGTCGTTAGTGACGGTGTTGTTGCCCTCGTAGCTCACGTTGAGCTTGCCCGCTGCCTCGATCGCGCCGCCGTTATAGCCGTTGAGCTTCATGTCGTCGGCGCCGTCCCAGCTCCAGGTGCCGGCGGCGTCGCCCGCCGCGGTGCCGGCGTTGTATTGGGTGCCGCCGACGTCCACCCACTCGGCCGCGAGCGAGACGCTCGGCATGAGCAGCGAACTTACCGTGAGCGCGCATACGGCGCCTACAACGATGCGGCGTGTCACGCGGCGCCAGCTGCCGTGTGCGAGCAGCGTGCGACGGCGCACGTCGGGCTCGACAAAATGGGCTCCAGAGGTTTTGTCATTGCGCTTGGGGGTCGTGAACAAGGCGGCCATGGTTACTCCCATCCTCATAGGGCCTATGCGATTACGCCCAGCATATCTGCAGGATGTAGCCGGCGGTAGTGCCGTTTGGAGAGCAAAACGTCCAAAACTTGCGAAGCAATACATCGCGCGTCCGTGTGGCGCCTGGCTTTAAAAGCAAAGCGCGGAGCCGCTCGATGCGACTCCGCGCTTTGCTGTTTGGTATTGCGAATCTTGCGCCTACGCTACAAAGAAGTAGACGAGGAAGGCAAGGGCTGCGATCCACATGAGCGGCTTGATCTTGGATGCCTCGCCCTTAAAGAGCGCGACGACCACGTAGGCGATAAAGCCCAGACCAATGCCGGCAGAGATGGAGTAGGTGAAGGGCACGCCGGCGACAATCATGAACGCCGGGAAGCCCTGCGACACGTCGGACCAGTCGATCTCGGAGGCCTCGCTCATCATGAGGTAGCCGACGTAGACCAGAGCACCGCAGGTGGCGGCGCTGGAAACGATGGTGACGATGGGGGAGAAGAACGCGGCGAGAATGAACAGCACGCCGGTGGTGACGGAGGTGAGGCCCGTGCGGCCACCGTCGGCAGCGCCAGAGGTGGACTCGACGAAGGTGGTGATGGAGGAGACGCCCATAAAGCCACCGGCAGCAGCGGCCACGGAGTCGACGACCAGGATGGGACGGATGTCCTCGACATTGCCGTCCTCGGTCAAGAACTCGCCCTGCTTGGCGACGGCCATCGCGGTGCCCATGGTGTCGAAGAAGTCGCTCATGAGCAGCGAGAAGGCAACGACGAGCAGCATCGGGTCGGTCAGGACCTTCACGATGGCAAGGTTGCCGTCGGCAGTGCTGGCAAACGGGGCGCCGAAGGTCGAGAAGTCGAGCGGTGCGATGAGGCCCTCGGGCGCATGGGTGACGCCCAGCGGGATTCCGGCGATAACGGCGACGATGATGCCGATGAGCAGCGAGCCCGGCACGTTGCGGGAAGCCAGGGCAACCGTCACGACGATGGAGATGATGCCGACGATAAAGGTGGGGGAGGCGATGTCGCCCAGGCCGACGAGCGTATCGGCGCCAGCGGTGATGATGCCGGCGTCGCACAGGCCGATCATGGCGATAAACAGGCCCAGACCCACCGAGATGGCGTGGCGCAGGACCACGGGGATGGCGTCCATGATGGCCTCGCGCAGGCCGCAAAGGACGAGCAGCAAGATGACGATACCCTCGAGGAAGATAACGCTCATGGCGACGTGCCAGTCACCGCCGCACATGGTGGTGGTGATGCCCGCGATCATGGCGTTGATGCCCAGGCCTGAAGCGCAGGCGAGCGGGCGGTTTGCGAAGATGCCCATGCAGATGGTCATGATGCCGGCGCCCAGGCAGGTGGCGCAGGCGAGCGCTCCCGCATCAATGCCAGCGCCCGAGAGCACTGCGGGGTTGACGGCGATGATGTAGGCCATCGCCAGGAATGTTGTCAGTCCAGCGCGAAGTTCGGTCCCGATTGTGGACTTGCGCTCACTGACGTGAAAAAGTTCGTCCATGCATACCCTTTCCTTGTTCGGCCCCGAGTTTAGGCCGATTGACACGAACTCATTTACTATATCGCCTTTACAACCTTGCTGTTCCTCGCATGTTGATGTTCGGCGCTTTGTAACAGACGGACGGTATTTATCGCATGAAAATGTGTGGGTACCGTATACTTAAGCGGTTACAACGACCCCTATGGAGGAACGTATGATTAAAGAGCTTTGCCACGACGAGGCTATCCTGTCCCAGCGTTGCGAGGTTGCGACCGTCGAGGACGAGTCGGTTGCTCAGGACCTGATCGATACCATCAAGTCGCTCGATGATGCCGGCTGCTTGGCCGCCAACCAGATCGGCGTTACCAAGAAGGTCTGCGTCTACCTGGACGACGCCGGCGAGCCCCACGTGCTCTACAACCCCCGTCTGGTGTTTGGCCTGGGCGCCAGCAAGATGGAGGAGAGCTGCCTGACGCACGAGGAGGTCACCAAGTCCACGCGCTATATCAAGTGCAAGGTTGCCTTTGACCAGATCGTCGATGGCAAGATGCGCGAGCGCAAGCAGGACTTTGTGGGCTTCGAGGCGCAGATGGTCCAGCATATGATCGACCACTGTCTTGGAAAGTTGGTCTAAGGGGACCAAAGCACCGCACTTCGTCTCTTTTGGTCCGGGCGTGACATTGTTGTCATGTCCGGGCTTTTGTGTTTAGCGCCTTTTTGTTTGGTGACAATAACCTTAGCAGGACCGTAAAGCTAGGAGGCGCTATGTGCACGAGCATTCGATTTACCGATAATTCTGGCCACATGTATCTGGGCCGCAACCTCGACTGGAGCTTTGACTACGGCCAACAGGTTCGCGTGATGCCGCGCGGGTTCCACATTCCGTATTCGTTTATCGACGATGCATCGGCGGCACACGCGGTAATCGGCATGTGCATCGATTACAAGAACTATCCCATGTTTTTCGACTGTGGTAACGATGCGGGTCTGGCTGTGGCGGGGCTCAACTTTCCCGGCTATGCCGAGTATGCCGAGGGCCCTGTCGACGGCAAGAACAATATCGCGGCCTATGAGTTTCCCCTGTGGGTGGCAGCGACGTTCTCGACGGTCGATGAGGTCGAGGCCGCGCTGCGCGACACGGTGATTGTCGCCAAATCTGCCGGAGAGGGGCTGGGCGTGTCGCTGCTCCATTGGATTATCGGCGACAGCCAGCGCAGCATCGTGGTCGAGATGATGGCTGACGGCCTGCATGTATACGACGATCCGGTCGACACCCTTGCCAACCAGCCGACCTTCCCGTGGCACATGGAAAACCTGCGCACCTATATCACCGCCACAAGCGATTTTCCGCAGACGGCGACATGGCGTGGCGCCGAGCTTAAGCCCTATGGAGCCGGTGCCGGCATGCGCGGCATTCCGGGCGACTGCTATTCGCCGAGCCGTTTTGTAAAGGCGGCGTACCTCAATGCCAATTACCCGCAAAAGGAGAGCGAGACCGAAAACGTCGTCCGCATGTTCCGTTCACTCGAGGGCGTGGTGATGATTGAGGGGGCGTCCAGGATGGGCGATGGCAAGTTCGAGAAGACTATCTATACCGGATGCTTTAGCGCGCGCACGGGCAATTATTACTACGCGATGTATGGGGATCCGTCGATTCGTTACGTGAGCCTGATGGATGCCGAGGGCGCGAGCCCCGATAGGCTCGTGGTTCCCGAGCCGCGTCGTTCGTAGCTCACTGGTCCGTTGCGACATAAAACGGCCTCGCACCTCTTATGAGATGCGAGGCCGTTGTCGTCAATGGCTGGTGGCGTGTTAGAAGTTGGCGTCGTTGAACTGGGTGCTCTCGAGTCCGTCGAGTTGCTGTTCGGGCGTATCGGCGACGCTCTCGAGCAGCTCGGTGGGATCGACGTTCATGCTCTTGCCGGCCTCGTTGCCGTTGACCAAGTCGTCCGAGAAGATGTCGACCTCCATTTCCTCGGCCTCTTCGATCTGAACCTCGAGCGGCACCTGGGTGCGCACAAGTTTGACGGCCGGGCGCATGCGGGCAAAGAGCGGTACGTACTCAATGATGATGGCCGAGTTCTCGAGACCGTACCAGCGTGCCGGGCTTCCGCAGGCGCGGCGGACGGCGTACTTGATGGCCATGACGCGATGGTCGTTGCGGTTGATGTCCGTTTCGGGGGCAAGCATCTTGCGCAGCATGCAAAAGCGGAAGTCGCCCACGTTGCCGCGCGTCTCGTAGATGGAGTAGGTGTGATGCTGCGGCGGCAGCTCACCCGATGCCATCAAGTCGCCAACGATTTGGCGCAGGTAGGCATTAACGCGCTGGTTGACCTTAAAGCCCAGGTCCAGGCGCACGCGGAACAAAAAGTCCGTGCCAAAGGTCTCGACGGAATACTCGTGCGTATAGGGCTCGTCGGTAACGTGCACGTTGATGAACCAGTATGCCTTGGCGCGCTTGGGATGCTTATCCAAGATGGAATAGAGCACGTCGCGGTCGAGCGTGAGCGGGTCGGGGCTGTTGGTGAGGAACACCAGATTGTCGGCGAGCACGGGGTAGGTCTCGTCGTTGCGCAGGCGGTTGAGCTGGTCAATGTACTTGGAGACGGGCAGCAGGATCGTCTGCGTGCGCTCGATGGCGGTGCCGCGGCGCCACACGTACATAAGGCCAAACAGCAGCGAGGCCAAGAAGATCATTACGTAGCCGCCGTCAAAGAACATGGTAAGGCACGAGGCGAAAAAGCACAGCTCAATGGCGCCGAAGAGCAGGGCGAAGACGCAGGCGCCCAGCTTGTGCTTGAGAATGCCGGCGATATAGCTCGTCAGCAGCGTGGTGGTCATAAGCATGGTCACGGTAATGGCGAGGCCGTAGGCACTCTCCATGCGCTCGGAGTTTTGGAACAGCAGCACGATGAAGATGCAGCCGACCCACATGATGTTATTGACGAGTGGAATATAGAGCTGGCCCTTGGTGTCGCTGGGGTAGTGGATGCGCAGGTGCGGCATAAGGTTGAGGCGCGTTGCCTCGGATACCAGCGAGAACGAGCCGGTGATGAGCGCCTGTGAGGCGATGATGGCCGCCACGGCCGAAAGCACGATGGCAAAGGGGCGCAGGGGCTCGGGGAGCATCATATAGAACGGGTTGACGATATCCATCGCGAGCATCTGGGGGTTGGAGTTATTGGCGAGTAGCCAAGCTCCCTGACCCAGATAGTTGAGGATAAGGGCCGCCTTAACAAATGGCCAGGATGCATAGATGTTTGCCTTGCCCACGTGGCCCATGTCCGAGTAGAGTGCCTCGGCACCGGTTGTCGACAGGAAGACAAAGCCGAGCACCATAATGCCCGAATGGTTGATGGGCGAGAACAGGAACATAATGCCGCGGATGGGGTTGAGCGCGCGCAAGATGGACAGGTTGCCGAGCATGTTGAACAGACCGGCGCCTGCCAGGAACAGGAACCACAGCGTCATGAGCGGGCCGAACAGCTTGCCGATTGACGAGGTGCCGGCGCGCTGCATGGCAAATAGGCCGCAGATAATGATGATGGTGATGATGATGACGTTGGTCTGCCCGTCGCCCAGCAGCGCATGGCCCCATTCGATGGTGCGCAGACCCTCGATGGCTGTGGTGACCGTGACGGCGGGGGTGAGGATGCCGTCGGCAAGCAGTGCCGCACCGCCGATCATGGCGGGCAGAATCAGCCATGGTGCCACCTTGCGTACGAGGCTGAACAGGGCGAAGATGCCGCCTTCGTTGTGGTTGTCGGCCTTCATGGCGATTACCACGTACTTGACCGTGGTCACGAGCGTCATGGTCCAGATGACGAGCGAAAGCGCGCCCAGGATCATGTCCTCGCTGACGGTACCGATGCCGCCGTTGTTGGCGACGATTGATTTCATGGTGTACATGGGGCTCGTGCCGATGTCGCCATAGACGACGCCGAGCGTTACGAGCAGCATGCCAGCGGAGAGGGGGATGGCTCCGTGCCCGCCTTGCCCGCGCTGGTCTTGGAGGTTTGCCTCCAGTTTGTTGTGTGCCACGAGGACTCCCTTAGACATCCGGTTATCTGTCTAGGACAAAAAACTTTATGCCGTCTTTATACATACAAGAGCAGTTTGGCACATCGGGATATTTTAGACAATAATCCTCAGCTGGGGATTATTTATCTACGCAGGTAGCATTTCAAAGCAGGGGCTTTTAAGCACGTGCTATCTGGGCGATGCCAGCCTTGGCGTTTGCGCGTTTGCCGGCGAGTTCGCAAAAAATCGCGCCGCCGATGATAAGCGCGGCGCCCATCAGGCGGACCGGTGTTATGGCTTCACCCAAAAGGGCGGCTGAGAACACGACCGCCGAAAGCGGCTCGAGGTAGCCGACGACGGCGACGGTCTGAACGGGCAGCTTGGCGACGGCGCTAAAGTAGAGCAGGCAACCAATGCCGGTGTTGACGACGCCGAGCATAGCGACGGCGCGCCAATCAATGCTGGCGGCGACGCCGGCGGACAGGAACGAGGGAGCGCCCTGCGTGATGAGCGTGAGGGCCAGTGCGGTCACAAAGGCGGCGCTCACTTGGAGTGCGGAGTTCTCGAGGCCCTCGATGTGAGGCGCACCCTTGCTGGCGATGACCATCAATGCATAGCAGAAGGCCGAGGCGATTCCACAGACGATGCCCGCAATGGGCATATTGCCGCCTAGACCTTGCGCTGCAATGAGAAAAGCACCGCAGGCGACGGCGATAAAGCCGGCGATTTTGCTGCCGGTCAGCTTTTCGCCAAAAATGAGCGGGGAGAGGGCCATAACGATGATGGGGCCGCAGTAGTACAGCAGCGAGGATACGCCGACGCCGATCGTCTGGTAGGCGCGGAACAGAAAAATCCAGCTGGCGCCCAGCGCGGCGCCCGAGACGATGAGCGCTGCGGCCTCGCGGGGGCGAGACGGAGCCTGCAGGTTATGGCGCTTGGTTATGAAGAGGACGGCGGCAAGGGTGAGAGCGCCCAAAAACGTGCGCAACAGTACGATATCGGAGCTCGGCAGCGCGATGGCAGCGGCGATGATGCCGTTGGAGCCAAACAATAGCAATGCTGCTAAGTACGTAAACAATCCGTTGTTCATGTGCTGACATCCCCTCTATATCCGAGCATGTTCACTATGGGTGAACTGGCTTTAGAAGAAAAGCGAATATAATGCATGGATAACATGACAAAAACTCATGTAAAGGTGGAGGGGTGCCGTGGAAACGAATATTCAAAAGATGCAGGTGCTGCTCGAGACGGTGCGGGCCGGCAGTTTTACGCGCGCCGCCGAGCGGCTGAGCTATTCGCAGTCGGGCGTGAGCCGCATGGTGGGCGACCTTGAGACCGATTGGGGTTTTAAGGTGCTCGACCGCAGCCGCGAGGGTGTGGTGCTTTCTGCCGATGGGCGGCAGATCATGCCGGCGGTTGAGGCGCTCTGCGAGGAGTTTGGCCGCCTGCAGCGACACGTGGACGAGATGCGTGGGCTCATGCGCGGCAAGATCTGCATTGGTACGTTTTCGAGTGTGGCGACCCATGTACTGCCGCCGGTGATTGCGCGCTTTCGCGCCGATCATCCGGATGTCGATTACGAGCTGCTGATGGGTGATTACTCCGAGATTGAGCAATGGGTGGCGGAAGGCCGCTGCGACTTGGGCTTTATTCCGCGCGAGCCACGCGGCACCGGCATGGCGTCGCGACCGTTGGTGCAAGACGAGTTGATGGCCGTGGTGCCAGCGGACTCCTCGCTTGCCACGGCGGAGGTCGTTTCTCTTGCCGATTTAGCCAACGAGCAGTTTATTCTGCTAGAACGCGGCACCGATGACGAGATTACGCCGCTGTTCCGTCGGGCGGGCCTGGCGGTGCGCTCGAAGCTGTCAACCTGGGATGACTATGCGATTATGGCTATGGTCGAGGACGGCCTGGGCGTGAGCATCCTTCCGGCGCTCATCTTGCGTCGCTGTCAGTTCGATGTTGCCGTGCGTTCGCTCGAGGGGCATCCCCATCGGCAGATCAACGCCATATATCGAACGGCCGATGTTTCGCTTGCCGCCGCTCGTTTCCTCGAATACCTCTAAATGCGTGCACGTCGTTATCGCCTTGGGATAAATCTCGAGGTCTTGCTCATTTTATTTTTGAAATTGAACTATTCGAAATAGCACGGCGTTATACTGCTGCCTAAATTGAACTCAGGTTCAATTCGTGTTGTATAAATTGAACTTTGCCAGCAAGGAGGTTCTAGTGGCCCAAGAGACGTTTAGCGATCGTCTGCGACAGGCTATGTCCGATCGCGACGTTCGCCAGTCGGACGTGATCCGCGCATCGGAGATGCTCGGCAAAAAACTCGGCAAGAGTCAGATGAGCCAATATGTGAGCGGCAAGACGATTCCGCGGCGCGATGTGGCTGAGCTGCTCGCCCGTATTTTGGAGGTCGATGTTACCTGGCTGCTTGCCGGCGACGCCGATCAAGGCGAGGCATCATCACCCCGCAACGATTCCAAGCCCGAACCCCATCCCTCAGCTCAAATTGCAAGGAGCACCACCATGCGTACTTTTTCTAAATCCACCAAGCTCGATAACGTCCTGTATGACGTGCGCGGTCCCGTCGTCGACGAGGCCGCCCGTATGGAGGACGAGGGCGAGCGCATCCTCAAGCTCAATATCGGCAACCCGGCGCCCTTCGGTTTCCGCACGCCCGATGAGGTCATCAAGGACATGCGCCAGCAGCTGCCCGACTGCGAAGGCTATTCCAACTCGCGTGGCCTGTTCTCCGCGCGCAAGGCGATCATGCAGTATTCGCAGATCAAGGGCCTGCCCAACGTTCAGATGGAGCATATCTACACGGGCAACGGCGTGTCCGAGCTCATTCAGCTTTCGATGAACGCGCTGCTCGACAATGGCGACGAGATTCTGATCCCCAGCCCCGACTATCCGCTCTGGACGGCGTGCGCAACCCTTGCCGGCGGTCATCCCGTGCACTATCTGTGCGATGAGCAGGCGGATTGGTATCCCGACCTGGAGGATATGGAGTCCAAGATCACGAGCGCGACCAAAGCCCTCGTCATCATCAACCCCAACAACCCCACGGGTTCCGTCTATCCGCGCGAGGTGCTCGAGGGCATCGTCGAGGTTGCACGCAGGCATCAGCTGATGATCTTTGCTGATGAGATCTACGACCGCCTGTGCATGGACGGCTACGAGCACGTCTCGATTGCCTCGCTCGCTCCCGATCTGCCCTGCGTCACCTTTAGCGGTCTGTCCAAGTCGCACATGATCGCGGGCTATCGTATTGGCTGGATGGTGCTTTCGGGCAACCAGCGCTGCATGAGCGACTTCATCATGGGCATCAACATGCTCTCCAACATGCGCCTGTGCTCCAACGTGCCGGCTCAGTCGATCGTTCAGACGGCGCTCGGTGGCCATCAGTCCGTCAACGACTACATCCGCCCCGGCGGCCGTGTCTACGAGCAGCGCAACTTTGTGTATGAGGCGCTCAACAAGATTGACGGCATCTCGGTGGTTAAGCCGCGTGCGGCGTTCTACATCTTCCCCAAGATGGATGTGAAGAAGTTCAACATTACCGATGACGAGCAGTTCGCCCTTGACCTGCTGCACGAGAAGAAGATCCTGATCACGCGCGGCGGCGGCTTCAACTGGGCTGAGCCCGACCACTTCCGTATCGTGTACCTGCCGCGCATGGAAGTGCTCAAGGAGTCCCTCGAAGACCTCGCCGACTTCTTCGATCACTACCGCCAGAGCTAGTGGGATAGAAGTTCCGCACTATGAAAAGCTCCCTGCAGTTGTTTTGCTGCAGGGAGCTTTCTTGAATCGGCGGAACTAAATAACGATTCCGCAACAGTGGTCGATTTCGTGTTGGATGATTTCGGCGGTGTAGCCCGAGAAGTTTTTGATGCGGTGGACGAAATTCTCGTCCAAATACTCAACCTTAATGCGGCGATAGCGAGTACAGGGGCGCTCGCCGGAAAGCGAGAGGCATTCTTCGCTCGTCTGATAGGAATTGACCTGCTCAAGAATTTGAGGGTTGTACATCAGCAGCGCCCTGTTGCCGTCCTTTACGCAGATGATGCGTTTGCGCACGCCAATCATGTTGGCGGCAAGGCCCACGCACTCGTGCTCATGCTCATGGAGCGTATCCAGGAGGTCCTGCCCGGTCACGGCGTCATCGGGGCCCGCGTCTTCGGAAGGCAGGCGTAAAAAGAACTCGGATTTCATGATGGGTTTGATCATGGCGGGCTCCTCATGTCTCGTGCTTTCGTGGACTTTTAATAATAGCGCGGAAGGAAAGCTGCGCGTCAGCGTTACAATCTTTCGACGTTGGACCATGTTGTCAGATCCGTTGCGTGCGGCGTCTGACGTAAGTCTAGGGCTCATGCTCGCCCTGGACTGTTCCTCTGGGGCGATGTGACTGTCGTTCCAAGAGGAAGGAAATGCATGGGGAGCAAATCTCAGCAACAAGTTCAAGTAGCGCCATCGGCCACTGCGGCGTTTCTCGTCGTAATGTATATTGCAGCCTTTGTCGCCGCGTTTAACGAGAACATTATTAACGTGGCGTTGCACGACATCATGGCGGCCTTTTCGGTGAGCGCTACCACGGCGCAGTGGCTCGTTTCGGGATACATGATCGTGACGTCGATCTTTACGGCTATCATGGCCTTTCTTTCCGGTCGTTTCTCGACGCGCAGGCTGCTGTTTTTCGCATGCGGATGCATGGTCGCCGGAGAAGTCCTGTGCCTGGTCGCCCCAACGTTTACCGTCTTGCTGCCAAGTCGCATTTTGCAGGCTGCGGGATCGGGCATCTTGTTTCCGCTCATGATGAATGTGGTGCTATCTTGCGCTCCGCGCGAGAAGCTCGGTCTGTATCTGAGTCTGGGCGGTGCCTGCATTACGCTGGGGCCGGCGTTTGGACCTGTGATCAGTGGTCTTATGTGCACGTTGTTTGGCTGGAGAGCGGTGTTCGTAGTGCCGTTGGTGGGCGGCATTGCGGTCGCTGCGGCGGGCGTAAAGCTTGTTCAGAATGTCGGAGAGCGCTCGAACACCACGCTTGATATTCTGTCGGTTGTTTTGCTCACTGCCGGC
The DNA here is from genome assembly GCA_019424985.1 of Collinsella sp. GTDB lineage: Bacteria > Actinomycetota > Coriobacteriia > Coriobacteriales > Coriobacteriaceae > Collinsella. The sequence goes on from JAHYYM010000016.1 coordinate 120,654, forward strand.
ATTACGGCGTTCGTGTATTCCGTAGGCGAGTTCTCGACCAATGTGATGGCCGGTATCGCGACGCTTTTCGCCGCTGTTGTGGTGCTCGGCCTGTTTGCGGTTCGTCAGCTCAAGCTCAAGCATCCGGTGCTTAACGTGCGTCCCATGGCGAGCGTTCGTTTTTGGCCTGCATGCCTGCTTGTGGTGGTGTCGATGATGACGACGTTCTCGATGAGCGTTTTGTTGCCGCTCTATTTTGAGGGCGCATACGGCATGACCGCACTTGTCGCGGGTTTGCTCATTTTGCCGGCGATCGCCTGCAACGCCGTGACCTCGATTGTGGGCGGACGCGTGATGGATGCCCGTGGTGCGTGGCCGCTGCTGCCGGTCGGCTTTGCCCTGATCGCTGTGGGGCAGACGGCAATCTCGATGACCGCGGCAAGCATGAACATCGGCGTTGTCGTGCTGCTGACCGTTGTGGTGTATGCCGGCGTCGGTTTGGTACTGAGCCCCTCGCAGACCGCCGGTTTGGAGACGCTTCCCGCCGCTGAGCATCCTCACGGAACGGCATTGCTTAACACGTGGAACATGATTGCCGCGTCGTTTGGTCCGTCGCTGTTTATCGGCCTGCTTTCGAGTTCTGCGGTGGCTGCTGGCGCCGCAGGCGTTGCGTCGGACGTTGCCCAGGCGATAGGATTTGCAGCCGCCGTGCGCGTGGCGGCCGTGATTGCCGTTGTCGGGTTCGCGGTGTCGCTGGTGTACGCTCGCCGCGAGTCGCACATGTCGCATTAATGTGTGCACATAGATTCTGCAGCTAGATTGGATGGCGACACCATAAACTAATGGACGTTTTGCCGAGAGGCATGAATGTATAAAGCGCAAAGAGTGCGCGACGGGCCCCGCGAATGGGGCGATGATGCCCGAGAGGGCCAAGAAGGAGTCTCATGTCTGAGAACGAAGAGATCATGAACGAGACCGAGAACGAGACCATGGCTGCCGAGGTCGAGGCAGTCGAGACCGTGGAGACCGAAGCTGCTGAGGTTGAGGCTGCTGACGAGGTTTCCGCCGAGGAGGAGGCCGAGGTTGTCGAGGCCGCCGTTGATTACGATGACGAAGAGCTGATGGACAAGATGCAGAAGGCCGCCCGCCTGCTGCGTAGCCGTCGCTTTGCTATTTCCAAGGAGGAGGAGGCCAAGGCCGAGCGTATGGCGAACATCGAGCGCGCCATCAAGCTGCTTGACCTCAAGCCCAAGATGGAGCAGAAGGAGATGTCCGACCTGCTGGGCATGCGCCTTCGTGAACTCGATGGCCTGATGGCCGAGGCCGAGGCTGCCGATCTGGTCGGCCGCATCGACGACGCCGAGGGCGATATGCGCAAGATCGTCGTCTTCGCTGCCGAGGATGCCGCTGAGGGCCTGGTCGAGCTTGCCAACAAGAAGGAGAAGCTCCTGCCCGAGCTTTCTTACGAGGAGGCCACCGAGCTGATGGCCGCTCTCGATAAGGTTATCGCTCCGCTCGTCGCCATGGGCCTGGACGAGGACCGCGGTCCTCGCGGCGGCCGTGACGATCGCGGTGGCCGTGGCGGCGACCGTGGCGGTCGCGGCGGCTTTGGCGATCGCGGTGGCCGCGGCGGTGACCGCGGCGGTCGCGGTGGCGATCGCGGTGGCCGTGGCGGCTTTGGTGACCGTGGCGGCGACGGCGACCGTGGCGGTCGCGGCGGCTTCGGCGGCAACCGTGGTGGTTATGGTGACCGCGGTGGCAACCGTGGCGGCTTTGGCGGCAACCGTGGTAACGACCGCGGCGGTCGCGGTGGCGATCGCGGCGGCCGCAACGGTGGCGGCTTCCGCGGCAACCGCTTCTAATTAGTTACGCGGTTCTACGAACCGCGTAACCAGTTGACGCTGCAAACGCCCCTAAGCGGCAATCTGACGTTCAATTTCAAGGGCGCGACCAGAAGGTCAGCGCCCTTTCATTTCACGTCACCTTGCTCGCTTAGGGGCGTTTTCGCTGACTTATGCTCAACCTGCGGCGTTCTCTTGCTCCGGGGGTGGCAGTTGGGGACGTTCCTTTTCTGCCGGTAGTTTGGGACACTCCTTGTCAGGTAGTCATTGGGGACGTTCTTGTTTGACTAGTCGTTTAAGAACGTCCCCAACGACTACATAGCATGAGAGTGGATAATCTCCCGGTTTGAGTCTGCATTCAAGCTCAAAGTGGGAGATTATCCACTCTCGTTTTTGTTCTACCTACATTTGTAGGAACAGTTCGTGGAGGCGGGTGTCTTCGTCGAGTTCGGGGTGGAAGGTTACGCCGAGCTGGTTGTCTTGGCGGGCAGCGACGATGCGACCATCGACTTTCGCTAGGGCCTTGGCGTCGCCGTGGACCTCGATGATGCGGGGCGCGCGGATAAACGTCAGCGGCACTTCACCGTTGATGCCGGCTACCTGCCCCTTGGTTCGAAAGCTGCCGAGCTGCCTGCCGTAGGCATTGCGCTCGACAAGTACATCCATGGTTGCCAAACGCGGCGTGCCCTTATCGTCATGGGCGGCAAGGTCGTGAGCCAGCAGAATCAGGCCGGCGCAGGTGCCCAGGACGGGCAGGCCTTTGGCGATACGGGCACGAAGCTCCTCGAGCATACCCAACTCGTCAAGCAGCTTCCCTTGAACGGTAGACTCGCCGCCGGGAAGTACCAGACGGTCAAAGTCCTGCTGCAAATCAGCCGCCTGCCTCAGCTCAATACAACGTGCGCCCAGCTCGGACAGGCTTGCCTCGTGCTCGGCAAAAGCACCTTGGACCGCCAGCACGGCGACCGTCTGGTCTGCGTAATCGCTCATGTGCGATCCTTTCTGTTGGACTAGCGCCCGCGCTCCTCCATGATGATCTCGATCTCGTCGGCGTTGATGCCGACCATGGCCTCGCCCAGATCCTCCGAAAGCTCGGCGATGAGTTTGGCGTCGGTGAAGTTTGCCACGGCCTTGACAATGGCGGCTGCGCGCTTGGCGGGGTCGCCGCTCTTAAAGATGCCCGAGCCGACAAAGACACCTTCGGCGCCCAGCTGCATCATCAGCGCGGCGTCGGCGGGGGTCGCTACGCCGCCGGCGGCAAAGTTCACGACGGGGAGCTTGCCCGTGGCATGGACCTCGCGGACCAGCTCGACCGGCACCTGCAGTTGCTTGGCTGCCTCAAAGAGCCCGTCGTTACGCAGGGCAACAACGTCGCGGATCTGCTTTTGGATCTTGCGCATATGGCGCACGGCCTGGACCACGTCGCCCGTGCCCGGCTCGCCCTTGGTGCGGATCATCGTGGCGCCTTCGGCAACACGGCGCAGTGCCTCGCCCAGATCACGGGCACCGCAGACAAAGGGCACGTCAAACTGGGTCTTGTCGATGTGATAGACGTCATCGGCAGGGGAGAGAACCTCGGACTCGTCGATGTAGTCGATCTCGATGGCCTGCAGGATCTGCGCCTCGACAATGTGGCCGATGCGGCACTTGGCCATAACGGGGATGGAGACAGCTTTTTGGATGCCCTTGATCATCTTGGGATCACTCATGCGCGAGACGCCGCCTGCGGCGCGGATGTCGGCCGGGATGCGCTCGAGCGCCATGACGGCGCAGGCGCCCGCCTCCTCGGCGATGCGTGCTTGCTCGGGCGTGGTGACGTCCATGATGACGCCGCCCTTGAGCATCTGCGCGAGCTCGCGATTGAGTTTGACGCGATCGGCCTTGCTGGTCTGTTCTGCCATGGTTGCTCCCTTGGTTGGCATGTGCATTGCTTAACGGAACATCCTATCGGGGAGCTGGGTATGGCGAAATACTCAGTTTTCGAGATAATAACAAGGTCAGACTAATGCCAGATTGAATGATTCAATAAGGTCAGGTGATAGACCCATGCTTGACTACAATTTGGAAAATCGCGGCGAAGCATCGCTTTATGAGTATGTTTACCAGCAAATTCGCGATGATATTGTTGCTGGCCGTATTGCGGCGGGGGAGCATCTGCCGTCTAAGCGCGCCTTTGCGAGTCATCTGGGTATCAGTGTCATTACCATCGAGAATGCATATAGCCAGTTGCTTGCCGAGGGCTATATTTGCTCAATGCCGCGTCGTGGCTACTACGCGTGCGAGCTCCCGGATGCGCCGGTTTTGGCTTTGGCTGCGGGGGATATCGACCGAGATGCTGTCCCTGTTGGTCCCAGCGCGCATGATGCCATGGGGCAGGCAGAGCGATTCGACGCACTTTCTCCTTCCGCTTTGGAGGCGGCGCGGCTTTGGCAAAGTGCGCTACGGGCGACGCTGACGTCCGAAGACGAACGTGAAATCTTTTCGCCCGCACCGGCGCAGGGCACCGCTCGACTGCGACGTGCGATTGCGCGCCATCTGCGCGGGACAAGGGGCATGAATGTCAATCCCGACAATATCGTTATCGGTGCGGGCGCCCAGCTGCTCGATACCATGTTGGTTCAGTTGCTTGGCGCGGACAAGGTGTATGCCGTCGAGGATCCAGGCTATTTGCGCTTGACGCGCATCTATCAGGCCATGGGTTGCGAAGTGCGGCATGTCCCGTTGGATGCTGAGGGCGTGGACTTGAGCGCGCTGCAGAAAACCGGGACCGATGTCCTTCACCTGATGCCGTCTCATCAGTATCCGACCGGTCTTGTGACGAGCATTGCGCGTCGCTATGCGCTGCTGAGCTGGGCCGCCGAGCGACCAGGTCGGTATCTCATCGAAGATGACTTTGATTGTGAGTTTCGCCTTGCCGGCAAGCCGATTCCCGCGCTCGCGTCGATCGATGCCGCCCAGTCGGTTATCTACACCAACACGTTTTCGAAGAGCCTTTCATCGGCGTTGCGTTTGGCGTACATGGTGCTGCCCGATGAGCTAATGGAGAGGTTTAAACGCAACCTTGGTTTCTACGCCTCGTCGGTAAGTTCTGTTGATCAGGTTGCCTTGGCGCGTTTGCTGGAATCGGGTGATTACGAGCGACATGTGAACCGCGTGCGCGTTCGTGCTCGCGAGGCGCGTGATGGCCTGGCGGCGCTTGTACGGAAAGCGTTTCCGGCAGGGGAAGTCTCGATCGAGTACGCGGACGCCGGCCTTTACTGCGTCGTGGCCGTGGAGCGTGACGCGGGCGGAAGCTCTTTTGCACGGGCCCTCACGCGCTCGAGCATCCCTTTTATCGATATCGGTGACTGTTTTTGGTGTGCCGATGGCGCATCTGTCCCTGAAAACTCAACTCAAATTCTTGTTCAGTATGACGATCTGAGTCCAAAAGTACTAACTACCTTGGAATTGCAGCTAATGGGGGGGCATTCTGCAACCTAAGTGAGTAGACTTTTAGCACTTTGGCGACCAGGCAGTTTTGTAACAAGCTATCTACCTGCGGTTTTGAAAAGCAGGATGACCGGCCTGCTCGGGATGTTCAAAAAAGTCTACTCACTTGCCGCGCAAAGCTCCTGCATGAGAAAAAAATGGGGTTTTCAACAGGGCTTCGTCCAGCTCTCGGCAAGCTTTTGGCCAGTTGGGGAGGGCTGTTGAAAACTTGGCAGTCCGTTCGGCGCCATTTTTGGTGCGTTCGCGCCAATGCGTGACTGACTGGGTTGAAATTCGTGTTTTCCTGTGCCTATGAAGGATTTACTTTGTGACATATCAGCTTTTAGGTACTGGCGTTTGCCTCCTCAAGTCCGCGCTTTGTGTCCGCCGCTTCCACGACCGGAAGAAGACCGGCAGCGATATGATCTCGCCCGCAACCCGACGGCTGCGGTCGCGCTCGGTTTTCCGTTGTATACATTGGTTCGGTCGAGAAACAAACGGACTTGTCCTGCCAGCATTAGGCAGCGGCTGTTTCTTGGTGAGCTTCCCAGGGAATCCGTGCTGGAAACGGAGCATGGGGTTTTGATTACGTCTCCTCTACTGACGGCATTCATCATGTTGCGGCATCTGACGGATCTTCAGCTTCTTTTGGTATTGGCGGAGATGTGTGGCTTGTTTGCGGTGTGTGCCCTGCCGGCGGCACTTGAGGCGGAGCTTTCGCGTGCAATTGATTCGGGCGCGATTTCGACAACGTTCGGTTGGGTGCGCTGCCCGTCCGAGGACGGCACCGCCTCAAATTTATGGCGTCGAGACGCTTTGGTTTTGGGCGGAGACCTTGACCGTTTTTGTTCAGATGTTTGCGGGATGCGTTACGGCAATAGATTTATAGCGGTATCGCAACTCGTTCCATTGGGCGCCGCGTCGCCTTTTGAGGTCGAGGCGTATTTGCTACTTGCACTGCCGCGATCCCTGGGAGGCGAAGGTTTTTGCGGCATAGAGCTTAATGTTGAAGTGATGCTAAGCACAAGTGCTCGAGCGATTGTGGGAAAGTCCCGTGTATATATCGACCTACTTCTTTCTTCGCCGGACGGCAGGCGACAGGTGGCCATTGAATGTCAGGGAAAGGCCTCGCACGGACGCGCAGGGGATGGCTTGCGTGACGCTGACCGCATGACGGCCCTTCAGGCCATGGGCTACGATGTACTTCTCCTGACACACAGACAGATATCCGATGAGGGTAGATTCCACGCGATCGTTAAGGCCGTATGCAGGATGCTCGATGCTGAATATCGTGATAAAAGCTCAGATGAGCAAAGGGCTGAGACATTACTCCGGTCTGAACTATTCGTTGACTGGACAAAATTGGGAGTAATTGACGGAAAGATGCCCGTTAGACACAAAACAGCTCGATCGTGGACGGCTGCGGTTCTAAGTGAGTAGGCTTTTGGCACTTTGGCGACCAGGCCGTTTTGAAACAAGTCATTTACCTGCGACTTTATAAAGCAATACGGATGGTCTGCTCGGCAAGTTTCGAAAAGTCTACTCACTTAGTTTTTGACGAGAAACCGATGCCGAAGATAGCTCTATTTCAGGGCGTTAACGAGTCCTCGAGACACAAAAAGGCCCGAACCAATACGGTCCGGGCCTTCTTCGAGCTAGAGGTTATGTCTCAGGCAGTTGGCTTAGCCAAAGTAGCGCTTGAGCAGGCCAGCGAAAGCCTTGCCGTGGCGAGCCTCGTCGCGAGCCATCTCGTGCACGGTGTCGTGGATGGCATCGAGGCCAGCGGCCTTGGCGCGCTTGGCAAGATCGGTCTTGCCGGCGGTGGCGCCGTTCTCGGCCTCAACGCGCATCTCGAGGTTCTTCTTGGTGGAGTCGGTCACGACCTCGCCCAGAAGCTCGGCGAACTTGGCGGCGTGCTCGGCCTCCTCGTGGGCAGCCTTCTCCCAGTACAGGCCGATCTCGGGATAGCCCTCGCGATGGGCGACGCGAGCCATGGCCAGGTACATGCCGACCTCAGAGCACTCGCCCTCAAAGTTGGCGCGCAGGTCGGCAACGATGTCCTCGGAGACGCCCTCCATCTTGGCGACGCCCACGACGTGCTCGGCAGCCCACTCGAGCTGGCCCTCCTCCTGCTTCAGGAAGCGAGAGCCGGGAACGCCGCACTGGGGGCACTTGAAATCCTCGGGCAGCTGGTCGCCGTCGAACTCTTCCACATAACCGCAAACGGGGCAAACAAACTTCATGATTCGATCCTTTCGATCGATGGCGATGGTGCGCTCGTCCGGTCCCGTAAGGGCCCTCTCCGGACGTGCGTCTTGACGAGTTCTATTATCCATAAATGAGACCGAATGTGAAGCCTATTAGGAATGATTTTTAATAAAACAATTTAAGCATGTGTAGATGTTGATTGATTAACGATTGCTAGACCTCGTGCGACCTCCGATGAGTACAATCGGTCGAGCAAATGTTGACCAATCAACAAATGAAGGAGCTTCCTTTATGCATCTAGCCCGCCGCGCCTGGTGCCGAACGTATCAAACGGTTTTTCGCATCGCATTGCCGGTGCTGCCCTATACCGAGCCACGCATTTTAGAGCACGCTGAGGAAGTGCCCGCAGTGCTTCAAAAGCGTTCAATACACCATGTTCTTATCGTGACAGATCCCGGCATTGCCCGTCTGGGGCTCACGGCACCGCTCGAGACAGCGCTCGCGTCCAAGGGAATTAGCGCTGCGGTCTATGCCGAAACACGTGCGAACCCCACGGTCTCAAACGTGGAGGAAGCGGCATCTCTGTATCGAGAGAGCACCTGCCAGGCCATTATCGGCTTTGGCGGCGGTTCGGCCATGGACTGCGCCAAGGGCGTGGGCGCGCGCATCGCGCAGCCAAAGAAGCCCATCAACAAGATGCGCGGCCTGTTGCGTATCCATCGTCGCCTGCCGCTGCTCATCGCCGTTCCCACCACGGCGGGCACGGGAAGCGAGGTCACGCTTGCAGCGGTAATTACCGACGACGAGACGCACTACAAGTATCCCATTAACGACTTTGTGCTGATCCCACGCTTTGCGGTGCACGACCCCGAGTTTACGCGCGGCCTGCCCGCCTCCATTACGGGGCAAACGGGCATGGACGCCCTGACGCATGCCGTCGAGGCCTTTATCGGGCGCAGCACCACGCCCTATACGCGCAAGATGGCGCGCCAGGCGGTGCAGCTCATCCACGACAATTTGCTCGAGGCCTATGAGTGCGGTGGCAACATGCGTGCGCGCCGCAATATGCTTTCGGCGGCGTATAAAGCGGGCGTTGCCTTTACGCGCTCTTATGTTGGATACGTCCATGCCATCGCGCACAGCCTGGGCGGGCGTTACGGGATTCCCCACGGCTTGGCCAACGCCATCATCCTGCCGCACATGCTTCGCGCCTATGGCGAAGCTGCTGCTCCCAAGCTCGCCGATCTCGCCCGCATGGCCGGCATTGCGCCGGCTAATGCGCTGGACAACGTGGCTGCTGAGGCCTTTATCGATTGGGTCGACCGCATGAACGCCGCCTTGGGCATACCCAAATATGTGACGGGCATTCGCCGCTCCGATATTCCACAAATGGCGGCCCATGCCGATGCCGAGGCCAATCCGCTATACCCCGTTCCGCTTCTAATGGACCGTTTGGAGCTCGAGCGTATGTACGAGGTCGTCGCGGGTGGTATGTTTGAGGGCGAGAATTAGGAGGGTCCATGAACACCGAGGAAATTGCGCGCATCGTCGGCGATCAGCGCGCCTACTTTAAGACACACGCCACGTTTGATGTCGATGCTCGACGTCGTGCGCTCGTGAGTTTACGCGATGCGGTGCGGGCCCACGAGGCCGATATTGCCCATGCGCTCAAGACCGATTTGGGAAAGTCGCATGACGAGGCGTATATGTGCGAGATCGGCACCTCGCTTTCCGAGATTCGTTATCAGATTGCGCATGTGGCTCGATGGAGTCGCTCGCGCCTGCGTCCGTGTGACCTCGCCAACGCCGTGAGTGTGTGCAAGACGCAGTCCGTGCCCTATGGCGTCACACTCATCATGGCTCCGTGGAACTACCCGTTTTTGCTAACGCTCGAGCCGCTTGCCGGCGCCCTTGCCGCGGGCAATACCGTGGTCATCAAGCCGAGTGCCTATGCTCCGGCATCGAGCGCGGTGCTCAGGCAGATTTGCGAGGAAGCATTTGATCCGCGCCTGGTGACGGTTGTAGAAGGCGGCCGTGCCGAGAACGAAGCACTGCTCGATGAGTGCTGGGACAAGATTTTCTTTACCGGTAGCGTTCCGGTCGGCAAGCTCGTCATGGAGCGCGCAAGTAAAAACCTGACGCCCGTGACGCTTGAGCTGGGCGGAAAGAGCTCCTGCATTGTGGATGCCACGGCAAACTTAAAAGTCGCGGCACGGCGCATCGCCTTTGGTAAATGGCTCAACGTGGGGCAGACCTGCGTGGCGCCCGACTACCTGCTGGTCGATACGCGCGTACACGATGAGCTGTTGGGCCTCATCAGGGAGGAGACCCGTCGCATGTTTGGCGAGCATCCGCTCGACAACGAGGATTACGGTCATATCGTCAACGCCAAGCATTTTGCGCGCGTGCGCGGGCTGATCGATCCCTATAAGGTTGTGCTTGGAGGTACCGCGCGCGAGTCGTCGCTCAAGATTGAGCCGACGATTCTAGACGGCGTGACCCCCGATGACGCCGTAATGCAGGAGGAGATTTTCGGCCCCATCTTGCCGGTGCTGACGTTTGAGAGCCTAGACGAGGCAGAGACGTTTATTGCGGATCGTCCGACGCCGCTAGCTCTGTATATCTTTAGCCAGGACCATGCGGCTCAGCAACGCTTTGTGCGTTACGTGCCCTTTGGCGGCGGCTGCGTCAACGACACGATCATGCATCTGGCTACGAGCCATATGGGCTTTGGCGGCATGGGCGCGAGCGGTATGGGGCAGTACCATGGCCGCGAGAGCTTCGATACGTTTAGTCACAAGAAGAGCATCGTGAACAAGGCAACCTGGCTCGACGTGCCATTCCGCTATGCTCCTTACGCAAGCTGGAAGCACAAGTTCGTGCGCATGTTTGTGCATTAGAATCAGATGACATAGGGATAAACAAAGTGGCCGTCCCCGCGTAAGCGAAGACGGCCATTTCTCACGATGAAAACGTGTATCGGAGTTGGCAAGACCCGCTGTCACGGGTGCCATCCGTGTTCCTATCTTATCTGCAAGCGTTCCGTTGCGCAAGCGTTGCGGCAAACGATTGAAAGACACGGACCCTTGATTGGCAACTTCATCCGAACACCTCCCACATTCATCCGTACATGTGCG